>CAVUCX010000039.1:0-46459 GCA_963739955.1 uncultured Bacteroidota bacterium
AGGCAGAATAAGACCTTGTAATGCCCTTTCGGACGTAATTACTCCGCTGGGATGCAACGGAACTTTTTCTTTCCCTTCAAATCACGCGTTAAATAATTTTGCCGCTGCTGTTTTCTTTTATAAAATTTATCCTAAATTAAAATGGATTTTGTTCATAACAGCCAGTTTAATAGCAATTTCCAGGGTTTATATGGGACTTCATTATCCGTCTGATATTTTAGGCGGCGCAATAATAGGATCCGCATTCGGTTATATATTTTCTTTTTTACTTTTAAAACTGGATGAATACCTGGAGCAAAAAAAGCAGTCAGTTAAAAATATTTAATAATATATTGGAAGAAATCAGCATATGTTACAGAAGAAAATCGAAAATTTAGAAATCAGGTTGGCCGAAAAAAAGGATATTCCGCTGATATTAAAATTTATCAAGGAACTGGCTGAATATGAAAAAATGCTGGATGAAGTAGAAGCTACCGAAGAAATCCTAAACGAAAAACTGTTCGGCAATCAAAAGTACGCTGAAGTTTTAATAGCCGAATATGAAGGTGAGCCGGCCGGACAGGCTTTGTTTTTCCACAATTTTTCAACATTCATCGGCAGACCCGGAATTTATCTGGAAGATATTTATGTCAGGCCGCATTTAAGAGGAAAAGGTATAGGTAAAACGCTTTTAATGGAAGTAGCAAAAATCGCGAAAGCTAGAAATTGCGGCAGGTTTGAATGGGTTGTGCTGAACTGGAATGCTCCCTCAATAAAATTTTACGAAAGCCTGGGTGCAGTTCCGATGAACCAATGGACAACTTACAGACTTACTGAGGATGCAATTGAAAAATTACTGACGAAATAAACCTTCGAATCCTTCTCTGAAATTCGGCATTTTTTTTTTATCTTTGGCACTGATTATTGTGTATATTTACAAAGATTTGTATACCAACAAACATGAATAGAAATTTAAAAACATATAAGGAATAAATATGACTACTAACGGTAACAGAAGGGTTGTCGTGACTGGTATGGGTGCTCTAACTCCAATTGGATTGAATGTAAATGATTTTTTTGATGGTTTGATGAACGGGACCAGCGGCAGTGCATTAATAACCGGCTTTGATACATCTAAATTGGATACAAAATTTGCTTGTGAACTAAAAAATTTCGATGTGACAAAATACCTCGATAGAAAGACCGCTAGAAGACTTGATAAATATGCCCAGTATGCTATGGCTGCTTCCATGCAGGCGGTGGAAGACAGCGGATTGGATACCAAGAATTTAACCGAAGAGCAAAGAGGCAGAATCGGTGTTGTTTTCGGAAGCGGAATAGGAGGCATTGAAACTTTCTATAATCAATCAGTTGTAAATTACACCGAAGGTCCGGACCGTATCTCCCCGTTTTTTATCACGATGCTAATTCCCGATATTGCCAGCGGTTATATTTCGATTCATTACGGATTCAGGGGTCCGAACTACTGTATTGTTTCCGCTTGTGCAACGGCAAATAATAATATGATTGACGGATATATGCTGATTAAAAACGGGCTTGCGGACATTATTGTTACCGGCGGCAGTGAAGCAGCGATAAATCAAATCGGACTCGGAGGCTTTAACGCAAATAAAGCACTTTCTACCAGAAATGACTCGCCGGAAACGGCAAGCAGGCCTTTTGATGTTACGCGCGACGGATTTGTTATGGGTGAAGGCGGAGGAGCTTTAATACTTGAAGATTTGGAATCCGCTCAAAAGAGAGGGGCGAAAATATACGCTGAAATTATCGGTGCAGGTTTATCCGCGGATGCGTACCATATAACGGCACCTCACCCGGAAGGTACCGGCGCAATTCTGGCTATGGAAATGGCCCTGAAAGATTCAGGCATCAATAAAGATGAAGTAGACTATATTAACATGCACGGAACTTCTACATCTTTAGGTGACATTGCTGAAACAAAGGCAATAAAAAAAGTCTTCGGCGATCATGCGTATAAGATGAATGTTTCGTCAACAAAAAGTATGACCGGACATCTGCTCGGCGCGGCCGGAGCGGTAGAAGCGATTGCTTCAATACTCGCAATAAATAAGAATGTAGTTCCTCCGACTATAAACTTTGTAAACCCCGACCCCGAATGCGATTTGAACTATACTTTCAACAAACCGCAGGAGCGTCAGGTAAAAGTGGCAATAAGCAATGCGTTCGGATTCGGCGGACATAATACATCGGTTGTGTTTAAAAAATTCGAATAATTGTTTAAGTAATTTTCAAGATTAATAACAATAGGCTGTCTCATAAGTGCTTCGAATGTAACGGTGGGCGTATTCGAACCGTGTATTCAGAGCAAATTCATGCTCTGCCCCTGCCTATCCGGCAGACAGCTCAGCATGACATTATCCCGACTTATGAGACAGCCTCTTCACTTAAGTAGAACGGGGAATAGAATAAACCTCTTTGATTCATTAACTGAACCAGGTAATCCCAAAATCATTAAAGATGTGCCACAGAGTTTTATCCGGGGAAAAATATATTCATCATTCCTGATTTATCAGCAGTACATTAATAAACGTACAGCCTAAAATTAAATATTCACTTAATTTTAAACTGCCCTCAAAGTCAGAGAAAAGGAACAACTCCTTTTTACTACATGTCTATCTTAGCGGTTTAAATAGAATTTTCATATAATAAAGCCGCGAATTTATCGAAACTAACAAAGAAGTTTTCACGTAAAAATTTATTCATAAATCAAAGGGAGAATATGGAACGTTCAATGGTAACAACCGCATTCGAATTAGATAATTTTAAAATCGTAAAAAATCTAGGAGTTGTTCGCGGAATTACGGTACGTTCGCGTTCAATTGTGGGTACCATAGGCGGTACGCTTCAGACAATATTCGGAGGGAACATTTCATTATTCACCGAACTTTGTGAAAAAACAAGGGAGGAATCATTTGAATTAATGATGAGTCATGCAGAACAGCTGGGTGCAAATGCCGTAATCGGAATGCGATACGATACCACGGATGTTCTTCAGGGTGTAAGCGAGGTACTGTGCTACGGTACGGCGGTAATAACGGAACCTAAATAATTTTTCCGGTGTCTGTCTATAGTAATAAATTTACGGTTTGAAAAGAAAGATGAAAATCTGAAATGAAGGTAATAAATAACACTAATGCGGAACATTACAAATGGGGCCAAATCTGCCAAGGCTGGCATTTATTGAAGAATGATAATTTGAGTGTAATCCGCGAACTTGTACCGCCCGGCGGTAAGGAGAACGACCATTATCATAAACATTCCCGTCAGCTTTTCTTTATACTTGAAGGCGAAGCTTCTATTGATTTTTCCGGTGAGATAATCGAATTAAAAAAATACGACTCTATCGAAATTCAGCCGGGAACTGATCATAGATTGTTTAATAAGTCTTCATTAAACCTGGAATTTCTGGTTATTTCACAGCCTCCGAGTCATGGTGACAGAATCACAGTTTAGCTCCATATAATTCGTTATTTTATCGCTAATATTGAAATATCTGATCGTTAATACATAACAATAAGCGAGACAAAAATGAACGACGCATTATTTAGAGAAAATATAATCGAACTCTTAAACGGCGGCAGCGCGCATGTAAAGATATCAAAAGCTTTGGCCGGATTGCTGCCGGACAATAGAAATAAACGTCCGGAAAACTTTCCTTTTTCCGTATGGGAATTATTCGAACATATCAGAATTTCACAAAACGATATTTTAAAATATGTAATCGATCCGGACTGGAAATCGCCTAAATGGCCGGACGAATACTGGCCCAAACATCTTGAGAAAGCAATAAGCGATAAAACTTGGAATGATTCTGTTAATTTTTTTAATTCTGATTTGGATGAATTGCTTAAAATAGCCCAGGATCCCGAAATAGACCTATTATCTGAAATACCGCATGCTCAGGGAATAACATATCTGAGAGAGCTGCTTCTGGCTGCGGATCATAAAGCTTATCATCTCGGTCAAATTGTTTTGGTTAGAAAGCTCCTGGATAACTGGTAGTAAGACTATTCTGCGTAATTAAGGGTAAATAAATTTTAATTCTTTGAAATCAAATTAAAATTATTTTTATTCGGCATTGCATTCTTATAGAATTACGAAATTTTCTTTATGTAAACTTATACTAATTAGAATCTCATGAAAAAAATATCCGTTATTATTTTTCTGGTATTTTTATCCACTAATATTTTAATTGCAGATAATTATCCCAAGAATTATGATATTGATGTTATCCATTATACTTTCAGGATAGGATTAAACGACACCACAAATAAAATAATCTGCGAAAGTGCCGTAAGAATAAAATTCCTTAAAAATAATGTAACCGGGTTTTTCTTAGACCTTGTGGGAAAGTCAAAAAAATCCGGAACCGGTATGACAATTTCGTCGGTAATGTCGAATAACAATAAATTGGAGTACCGGCAGTATTCGGAAAATTTCCATATTAAGCTTAACACGCCCTCTAAAAAAGGCGATGAAATAATTTTCACAATCGATTATTCGGGTATTCCTGCTGACGGATTAATTATTTCAAAAAACAAATTCGGTCAGAGAACTTTTTTCGGCGATAATTGGCCGAACAGGGCACATTACTGGCTGCCTACAATTGATCATCCGTACGATAAAGCCGCCTGCGATTTTATAGTTATCGCACCTTCAAAATACCAGGTAATTGCAAACGGATTACTCCAGGAAGAAACCGATCTGACAAACGGTACCAGACTGACCCACTGGAAAGAAACAACTCCGATATCAACGGAACTAATGGTAATAGGCGTCGCGCAGTTTGCGGTACAGTATCTTCCGGAGATAAACTGCATGCCTGTTGAGTCGTGGGTTTATCCTCAGGACCGTATAAAAGGTTTTTACGATTTCTCGGTTGCAGGCGAAATCATTAAATATTTTACATCTTTAATAGGCCCTTTCCCTTTTCATAAACTGGCTAATGTGGAGTCGAGGACCAAATACGGCGGAATGGAGAATGCTGGCAATATATTTTATGCCGAAAACAGTATTACGGGAACAAGAAAAAACGAGGCGACAATTGCTCACGAGATTTCACATCAATGGTTCGGAGACGCCGTAACGGAAGCTGATTGGAATCATATATGGTTAAGCGAGGGCTTTGCTACTTTTTTTGAAAATAATTTTATCGAACACCGTTTCGGTGAGGACAGTTTATACAGTGTATTAAATAACGACAAAGAACTTATTTATAATTACGATAAATTTAATCCTCAGGCCCCTGTTGTAGACACTACCGTAAAGAATTTGGATTTATTACTAAATCCGAATTCTTATCAAAAAGGAGCTTGGGTTCTAAGAATGCTGAGTAAAGTAATGGGGGAAAAAAATTCTGGGAGGGCATAAAAGATTATTATTTAACCTACAGATATAAAAATGTACTAACATCCGATTTTGAAAAAATTATGGAGAAAGATTCGCACACAAATTTAAAGTGGTTTTTCGATCAATGGATTTATAAGCCCGGTTTCCCGGTGGTAAACGGTACATGGCATTATAACAAGAGTTTGAAAAAACTTGCTTTGACTTTCTTCCAAACCAAGCCGGGCAACCCGGTATTCAGGCTTCCGGTAGATATAAAAATTATATACGACAAAAGTCAAAAATCGATAACAAAGGACATACTTCTCGATAAAAAAGAAAATAAATTTGAGTTTACAATTTCCAGCTTACCGGATAATATAATTTTGGATCCGGATCATTATGTACTAATGAATTATAATTTAAAACAACAATAAATATAAGTTTAGATTTTTTATGAAAAATGAAGAAGATCTGGAAGTTATAAAATCAATTGTTACTGTACTAACCAATAAGATTTTGACTGCTGCAGAAAAAGCATATGAAAATGCAAGAATAAGCGGTCTCTGCAGTGAAGGTGCAATAGAATTGGCAATTGAAAAAATTAAAGAATTTAATCTCGAAGAAGAAGTTATTCAAATATTAAAAGATTAAAATTAAATCTAACATCTGAAACGTAAAATTTATGTATGTAGGAATTTTAGCGGGTATAATCGTCGGTTTTGTGATAGGTTTTTTCGGAGCAGGCTCGGCAGTAGTTGGTTTATCAATAATTTTAGTATTTTCAAATCTCGACGGACATCTTGCTTTGGGAACGAACGATCTCGGGATTTCAATGATCGCACTTTTGATTTTTTATATACCGTACTTTCAAAAGAGATATACTATTTCTTGAGGCTTTGGCATTTACCGTCCCGGGTATTATTGGTAACTATGCGGGTATTCAAATAGGTTTGATCTTTCCCGGGCATAAACTTTTATTTATACTTGGATTTGTATTGTTTCTGATTGCGGGATGGATGTATTATTTAAGTAATCGCACCAGTAACTCATCCGCAAAAGAGAATGAGAAAGAAATACAATATAGAAATAAACGGGAAAATCATCTGCGCTTATACTTGTGGGCAAATTAAATATTTCTGAAGCGGCAGGCACGGCAATTATTCCTATCTTAGCTTTTACCGGCCTGGCAGGAATAGAGTATTTGCTTTCCGGTTCCGTTGATCTGACAATAACTTATTCGATGGTGATACCTGGAATTTTATGCGGAATACTCGGCATCTGGTTGGCTAAGCATATTTCTAAACCTTTAGTGCAGAAATTATTTGCGGTATTCCTTGTATTAATCGGTTTCTATATGATTATTCGTTAACCTTTTTTCGTACAAATAAATTAATTGGAAATTAAATATTGGCAAAAAAGAAAACTCTTAAAAGAAATATAATTGAATGGGCTGTAATACTCGGAGCAGTTGGCTTCCTTTATTTTACCGGGCTGTACACCGAAGTTATAGGAAAAGCTCAGCAACTGGTATTATTGACCGGCTTGATTCAGCCGGAGATGAATATTCCCGCTTCTGAACAAAAGGATGCCGACTACAATTTGATCCTTTTATCATTTAATAACAGGATCACTCCGATGTCGGATTTTAAAGATAAAGTTGTCTTCATAAATTTCTGGGCTTCATGGTGCCCGCCCTGCAGAGCAGAAATGCCGACTATAGAAAAACTTTACCTTAAACTTCACGATAACCCTAATATTGTTTTTGCTGCCGTATCTCTGGACGAAGATACTGCAAAAGCAAAAGAATTTTTAAGAAACCAAGGTTACACTTTCCCGGCTTATTTCCCGGCAGGCAGTTTTCCTTCAATTTACAACAGCGGCACTATACCTTCAACCTATATTATTTCAAGACAGGGGAAAATAGTTGCCGAGAAAATCGGAATGGCGGATTACAACACATCCAAAGTAATCAATTTTATTTCGGAAATGGCGCGTGACAAAATCACCGAAGCTAAAACCGATTAATTGTTGTTGATTCTCCCGTTATTTTGTTCCTGGAATACACTGTCGGGGATGCCATTATTAACAACATAATTCGAATAATCGATATATATATTTCCTTTTATCGAGCCGTTGGAATTATCATCCTGCTTACCGCTGCTTTCCCGGCGCAATTCGCGTTTAAAATTAGAATGAGGCATATCAACTGATAAAACCATTGAACTAGGCAAAGGATATTTGATTTTGTTATCGTAATTTAAAACCAATGTGAAAGTTCCGTTGGTTTTGGTGGTAGCTTCTACTTTCCGTATTACATTTTTTTCCTGATCAATCCACAGCGTAGTAAGTATCAGATCGCCTTTATCGTTAAGAGGAATTACTTTAACTATTGAGGTATTGTAACCGTCTAATTCTTCGTTCTTTACGTAAATAGCGGTATAATCGTTATTCAGAAAACTCATAGGCGAAGTAAACATTCCGTTCCTGGGTACCAGAGCAAAGCCCTGCGACTCAAAATGAATTTTATCAGGCTGCTTAAAATAAATTTTAGCTTTCATCGGAGGGACTTTTATGAATTCGATATCGGTCCTGATAGTTAAGTTTACTTCGTAGTCTTTGATTTCATTAAATGCAGTTTTAACATTATTAATAATTGTATCGGCATTTTTACTTTGACAGAAGGAAAATGAACTCAGCATAATAAAAAAAATTGAAAAATATTTTTTCATTTTAAAAGCCTAATTATAAATTTTATAATAAAATTACGTTAATATATCTTTTCTCCTGAATAGGAACAGAGTTACTGCATACAATACAATTACATGTCCGCCCAGCATAAAGACCGATTTCAAGATCTGCGCCGTATCCATAGGGTTTTCAAAAAATGCTCTCCAGGTATCCATATAACTTGTAAAGAGATAAGGTTTGAGGTCTCTGAAAAAATTTATATCGATTGCGGAAATAATAAAAAATATTATAATTATTGCCATCGTGGAAATGATTGGTCCGATTGCATTTTCAACGAGCGCGGAAAACAAAAAGGCAATAGAAGCAACAACTCCCATACTTAGGGCAGCAAAAGAATATGCCAATAAAAATCTCCACAAGACGTCGCTTTGGGCAAGAATGGTAATCCCTCCCGTACCTAAAACTATAAGCTCGCCCGTTCCCAGCAAGATTGCACCGAGACCGAGGCTTACTAATGCCAGAAAAAGTATCAATAAGACAGTATAAATTAAACCGGCAATATATTTGGCTGTGACAATTGTTGTTCTGGAAACCGGTCTTGTAATTAATAACCTGTAGGTACCAGCGGTTGCTTCCCCTGCAAGAAGATCACCCGCCACAAGCGCAATAAGGAATGGTATATGTATAGCCAGGCTGTTAAGAATTAAGTACGAGACAAAATATCCGTTAAGAAGATTTCCCACCATGAAAAAAGACTGCTGAAGTCCGCGGGTCATAAAATTTATTGATCTCTGACCTTCAGCCATCATTGCTATCTCGATTACCGGAATCAATATACCTATTGCGATAAAACCTATATAAGTACGCCACTTCTTGAATATTTTATATAATTCAATATTGATAAGAGTAATCATTAGGATGCCTTTTGAGTTATATTCAGAAAATATTCCTCTAAAGATCTGGTAGGAATTACGGCTTTTACCGGGATTCCTTTTTCCACAAGAAATTTATTCAACTCGGCAGTTTCTTCCGGTTTAAGAAGAAAAATAAACCTCCCGTCAATGTTTGTATCCAGCTTATCCTTCCAACCGGTTTCGAATATTAATTTCCGGGCTTCTTCCCACATATCCACTTCGATAGTTACTTTCAGCTTATTCGCATTTAAAAGATCCTCAACTTTGCCTTCAACTTGTGCCGATCCTTTATTAATAATTATCATTCTGTTTGCAACAAGTTCTACTTCATAAAGAATATGCGAAGAAAGGAAAATTGTCTTATTTTCTTCTTTAGATAAATAAATAATCAGATCGCGTATTTCTTTCATTCCCTGAGGATCTAATCCTGTTGTAGGTTCATCCAAAATTATCAATTCAGGATTATGCAGCAGAGACTGAGCAAGTCCAAGCCTTTGTTTCATACCGTGAGAAAAAGTTTTTACTTTACTCTTAAACCTTTTATCCAGGCCGACTTTTTCAAGCACTTCCATTATTCTTTTCCGGGAAGCTTCTATTCCTGATATTCTACCTAATATCTCCAGATTTTTATATGCGGTTAAATATCCGTAGAAGTCGGGCTTTTCAACAATGGCGCCGACATTTCTAAGTATTTCGTTTCTGTTGTGATTTAAAGATTTGCCGAACAGACTAATGCTTCCTTTGGTAGGAGATATCAACGAAAGAAGCATCCGTATAGTGGTGCTTTTACCTGCCCCGTTAGGTCCTAAAAAGCCGAAAACATCACCGCGATATACGTTTAAATCCAGGTTATCTACGGCTTTGAGCTCTTTAAAACTTTTTGTAAGATTGCGTACCTCGATAATTTTATCATTATTCAAGGCTATAACCTTTCGTTTATAAACATTACAGCAAAATTAGTGATTATTATTTACGCTTCATATAATTTTCTTTTAACGGCAAAATAAATAGATCAAAATTATTATACTTCTTTTAACGAAACATTCCGATTTTTTTATTATTACATATAACATTGATAGAGAAAATCAAGTTATTTAAATAATAAAATTTTATAGCAGATTTAATTTGGTTTTTAATTAATTTATTCCAAATTTTGTTCAAAAATTTCCACGATGTTCCGGGTAAAAAAATAATTTTTTATTGTTTTATTTTTTACTTTTTTTAATTACCTTGAACCACCGCAAAATCAAAATCAATTTTATTTTTCTGAAGAATGAAAACAGAATTTTCACCGCGAAAACAATTTAATAATTTTACAATTAGATTTTATTTTTAATTTTAGATTTAAACTTCGTACGAAGGGAGTTATTATTAATGCAAGTTGCCAGATTTTTTACTGAAACCCATGGAGATCCTTATTTCTCTGTTGAATTTGTTAAAAGAATTTCGGAGATAAAAAACCCGGATGGTTCGATAGTATTCAGGATGGAAGATGTTACTATTCCGTCAGATTGGACGCAGGTCGCAACCGATATAATCGCTCAGAAATATTTTAGAAAAGCGGGTGTTCCGAAATTGCTGAAAAAAGTTCAAGAAGAAGGAGTACCTGCATGGCTTCAGCCTTCAGTTGCCGACAGTGAAAGACTGGAACAACTCCCTGAAAAAGAACGTTATACGTCCGAAACCGATGCCAAACAAGTTTTTCACAGATTAGCAGGTACATGGACATACTGGGGCTGGAAAGCCAATTACTTCGAAACCGAGGAAGATGCAAAGGCATTTTACGATGAAATGATTTACATGCTGGTTCATCAAATGGCGGCTCCTAATAGCCCGCAGTGGTTTAATACAGGTCTGCATTGGGCATATGGTATCAGCGGTCCATCACAAGGACATTTCTACGTTGATTATAAAACAGGCAAATTAACTGCATCAACAGATGCATATACTCATCCTCAGCCTCACGCATGCTTTATTCAATCCGTAAAAGACGATCTGGTTAACGAAGGCGGGATCATGGATTTATGGGTACGCGAAGCCAGGTTATTCAAGTACGGATCGGGTACCGGTTCAAATTTTTCCGAAATAAGAGGCGCTAATGAGCCATTGAGCGGAGGAGGAAAATCTTCGGGCCTTATGTCATTCTTAAAGATAGGCGACAGATCCGCGGGTGCGATTAAATCCGGCGGAACTACCAGAAGAGCAGCAAAAATGGTTACACTGGATCTTGATCATCCGGATATCGAAGAGTATATAAACTGGAAAGTAGTTGAAGAGCAAAAAGTAGCGGCAATTGTTGCAGGCTCAAAACTTTGCAATGTGCATTTAAATGCTATTATGAAAGCCTGCTACGATGAACATCCGGAAAACGACCGATTCAACAAGAACTTCAACAAAAAATTAAAACACGCAGTTATTGAAGCCAGGAAAGCTCAAATTCCCAACAATTATATCGAAAGAGTTATTCAGCTTGCAAAGCTTGGTTTTAAATCCATAGAATTTCCGCTTTATGACGTTGATTGGAATTCGGATGCTTATGCAACCGTATCTGGACAAAATTCCAACAATTCCATAAGAGTAACTAATGAATTCATGAAAGCCGTTATTGACGACGGTGAATGGAATTTGTATTGGAGGGTTGAAAAGAAAAGGGCCAAAGCTGCAAATAGAAAACCGGCACCTTGTAAAACATTAAAAGCCCGAGAGCTTTGGGATCAGATATCTTATGCAGCCTGGTCAAGCGCTGATCCCGGCATACAATATCATTCAACCATAAACGAATGGCACACATGCCCCTCGGACGGCGAGATAAAAGCTTCAAATCCGTGCAGCGAATATATGTTTCTTGACGATACTGCCTGCAACCTTGCTTCTATAAATTTGGTTAGATTTCACGATGCGGCTAATCATAAATTTAATATACAGGCTTACCGTCATGCAACAACTTTGTGGACTATCGTTCTGGAAATAAGTGTATTGATGGCACAATTCCCCAGTAAAGAAATTGCCCGGCTTAGCTATGATTTCAGAACACTCGGCCTTGGTTATGCAAATCTAGGATCTCTTTTAATGCAGCAGGGAATTCCTTATGACAGCAGTGAGGCATTCGCAATTTGCGGCGCTTTAACTGCTATTATGCATATGACCTCTTATTCAACGTCTGCATTAATTTCCAAAGAACAAGGCCCGTTCCCTAAATACGAGCAGAACAAAGAAAATATGCTCAGAGTTATTCGCAACCACAGAAGAGCGGCTTACAACGTTCCTAATGAAGAGTATGAAGGTCTGACAATATATCCCGTCGGCATAAATCCTAAACACTGCCCTTCCGATTTGCTCAAAGCTGCCCGCGAGGATGCCGACAGAGCTTTGGAACTGGGAACGGAATACGGATTCAGGAATGCTCAAGTAACGGTTATTGCGCCTACCGGTACAATAGGACTGGTTATGGATTGCGATACTACCGGTGTTGAACCTGACTTCGCTTTGGTTAAATTCAAAAAGCTAGCCGGCGGCGGATACTTTAAAATTATCAATCAGTCTATTCCTCCTGCTTTGGAAAGAATGGGATACAACAAAGATCAGATAAACGAAATTGTAAGATACGCAAAAGGCTCAGGCACCCTCGAAGGATGCCCGTATATCAACAGGGAAGCATTGAAAGCAAAGGGCTTTACAGACACAGTACTGAACAAGATAGACGGCATGCTTCCTTCAGTATTCGAAATGGGTTTTGCGTTCAATAAATTCACCATCGGTTCGGATTTCTTAATTAATAAACTGGGATTAAACGAGCAGGAAATTGATTCTTATGATTTTAATTTGCTCGAAACATTAGGCTTTTCCAAACAGGAAATCGCATCGGCCAACGATTATGTTTGCGGAACAATGACTATTGAAGGCGCGCCCTTCCTTAAACACGATCATTATCCGGTTTTCGACTGCGCCAACAAATGCGGAAAGAAAGGAACAAGATTCATTCGTTCCATGGCACATATCAGGATGATGGCCGCGGCCCAGCCTTTCATTTCCGGCGCTATTTCTAAAACTATTAATCTGCCTAACCAGGCTACCGTTGAAGACATAAAAACCGCTTACATGGAATCATGGAAATTAGGTGTAAAAGCAAATGCGCTTTACAGAGACGGTTCAAAGCTGTCTCAGCCTCTTAATTCCGTTTCCGAAGAAGATATTGAAACGATACTTGAAGAAAAAGAAAACAACGATATTATTAAAGTTGCTGAAAAGATCATTCATCGCTACATAGCTAAAAGAAGAAGGCTTCCTGACAGAAGAACCGGATACACTCAAAAAGCTAAAATTAACGGACAATCGGTTTACATCAGAACCGGCGAATACGATAACGGTCAACTGGGAGAAATATTTATAGATATGCATCGTGAAGGAGCCGCGTTTAGAAGTCTGTTGAACTGCTTTGCAATCTCAATCTCTTTAGGACTGCAGCACGGCGTTCCGCTTGAAGAGTTCGTAGATGCGTTTGTATTTACAAGGTTTGAACCCAGCGGTATTGTTACTGGAAACGATAAGATTAAAATGTCGACATCGGTTATTGATTATATCTTCAGAGAACTTGCCGTGACATATTTAGGAAGAAACGACCTGGCTCATGTTGATCCGGACGAATCAAAATCGAAAGTATCACTCGGGATTGTAAAGAAACTGATTGAGCCGGAATTCGTCAGCGAAGAAGTTGTAAGTGAAAGACTGGTTGAACTGGACAATGGGAAAGCAAATTCTTATAATTATTCACTTTCGTCAAATGAGGTAAAATACTCAAAGCGCGAAAGCAAGCCGAAGAACACAATGCATATAAAGGTAAAAGAAGCAAAAGAAAAAGGTTATACAGGCGATATTTGCACGGAATGTCAGAGCTTGACCATGGTTAGGAACGGTACATGTCTGAAGTGTATGACATGCGGCGCTACTTCCGGCTGCAGCTGATAAGATACCTGATAACTAGAATAAAGAGGCAGTCTCTAATATTTGAAGTGTTGAACTTGATAAAGTGCGTAACCACTTAGTCACTAAGTTCACCAAGAAACACTAAGGATATTGATTTTAGAGACAGCCTCTTTTTAGTTTAAAATAAAATCTATCTTACTACAGGTAATTTTTTATTAACCCAATCTTTTGTAAAATTATTGGGCAGGTATAAAAGCTTTATATTTTTAAATCCCATCTGGTCAAGTGTTTCAAATGCGGGATGAATATTCGGACAATCGGTCCACCCGCAGCATCCGCAATAAATTACGACCTCTTTATTATGAGGAATACTTTTAACTTCTGATTTTAATTTACTAATACCCTCAGTTCTGGAAGCCGGCCCGGCAAACTTTGAGGTTGGTATATGCCCCTGTTCATAAAGAAATTGAAATCCTATCTGCAGAACGACAGGCTTGTTCTTTTTTTTACTGTTGATCTCTTTTAATAATTCGTCTGGTGTAATTATATTCTTTAATGTCCATGGATCACCCGGCCGGACGCTTTTATTTAATTCAGAAACCTGCTGTGTCATTTGTTTTAAATTTTTTACGGACCCAGTCTGGGCAAAAGACACACTGCTAAAAAAAACACCCGTAAAAAGTAAAAGCAATAAATATTTGAAATTCAAGTATTTTGTCATGATTAATCCTAATTCTAAATAATTTCACAATTGTTGTAAAATTATAGCATAGTTAATAGATATACAATCCAAACATAATTAACAGCATAGAGTTTTTGAGGAGAATCACCAAGAAGTATAGGTGTGAAGGAGAAAAGTGAAAGGAGAAAGGAAGTTTTTATAGATCATTTATGTCCGTATAAATTATTGCCGCTGTCAAGGTTAATAATTCTTCTTGCACCCATATAACGCTTCGAATAATAAGCATCATCAAGTGATGAAACAGTAACGCCGTTACTGGAGCTGGCGTGGGCAAAAAGATTATCGCCGATATAAATACCTACATGTCCCGGCCTTACTCTCCTTCTGGTATTGAAGAATACAAGATCGCCGAATTCGAGATTGCCGGTACCGGTTACCACTTCGCCTTCGTGATATTGCTGTCTCGCGCTTCTTTCCAGGTCAATTGATAAAGCCTGTTCATAAACAGATTTTGTAAACGCGGAACAATCGATTCCTCTTTTTGTATTGCCCCCGTATTTATAAGGAGTGTCGAGATATTTGATAATTTCCATCAATATTTTTTCTCTGCTGTCGCTTTCATCGGCACTTACGTTTTTATCGGTTGTTGTACTGTACTTCCTAAGAATATCGGAAACATTAATTTTCTTTGTATCAAGTGGAATTTCATCCGGATCCGACTCATTCAAATCTGAATCGGTATACGAGCCTGCCGTATCAGATTCTGTTGTTTTTTCGGTTTCATTTTTATCTGAAGAGAACCTTACCGCTGAGTTATTATCGGACTGTTTTTCTTTGGAGTTATTATATCGAATTGAGTTTGAAGAAGAGGAGCAACCGGAATAAAAGAATATTCCGGCAGCGCTTATTAATAGTATTATTATAAATCGGTTTGGTCTCTGCATCCTTTAACCCAGATATGCTCTTAAATTTTTACTTCTTGAGGCATGTCTAAGTCTGCGGATTGCTTTCTCTTTAATTTGCCTTACTCTTTCCCTGGTTAAATTAAATCTTTCGCCAATTTCTTCCAGGGTAAGAGAATGTTCTTTATTCAGACCGAAATATAATTTTATCACTTCAGCTTCTCTTTCAGTTAAAGACGATAAAGCTCGTTCGATTTCCGATTTCAGCGATTCGGTCATTAAGCTGTAATCGGGATTCGGCTGCTGATCGTCTTCAATAACATCCAGAAGTCTGTTTTCTTCTCCCTGAGTAAAAGGCGCGTCCATGGAGACATGACGACCGGAAATTTTAAGAGTATCGGCAACTTCGCTTACGTCCATATCAAGTTCCTGGGCAAGTTCCGCGGCGTTTGGTTCTCTTTCAAACTCCTGTTCGAGATTGCTGTAGGCTTTGCCGATTTTATTCAATGCTCCTACCCTGTTAAGCGGAAGTCTTACGATACGGGATTGTTCTGCCAGAGCCTGCAGAATCGATTGCCGTATCCACCAGACAGCGTAGGAGATAAATTTAAATCCGCGTGTTTCATCGAATCGTTTTGCTGCTTTAATCAAGCCGAGATTACCCTCATTAATTAAATCGCCCAAAGAAAGACCCTGATTCTGATACTGCTTTGCGACGCTCACTACAAATCTCAGATTCGCTTTAGTAAGTTTTTCCAGTGCGATCTGATCGCCCTTCTTTATTTTAATTGCTAATTCAATTTCCTGATCGGGCGTAAGTAGATCTACTTTTCCAATTTCCTGTAAATATTTATCGAGGGACTGGCTTTCACGGTTAGTATACTGCTTCGTTATTCTCACTGGCTTACCTCGTATGCTATTTGTAATTCATTAAGAATAAAATTGTTTGCGAGCCTAAAAATTACCAGTTAATGATTTATCAGATTTTACCGAATAATAGGATTTTAATTATTGTCCGCCGGGAAGCCCCAATTTTTAACAAATAAAAAACACCGGAGAACTGTTGAGAAAGATAAAATATTTTGCATTTAAAATAAAGTGCGGGTTATGTTAAAAGAATCTACGGAAAAGTCCGCAACTTTATGTTTCTGCGGTAAAATTGATTTTATTTTAAGAATAAGGAACTAAACCAATACGACACATGCACACTAAGGATCACTAAGTAAAAATTTCTTAGTGTAACTTAGTGTCCTCCGTGCCTAAGTGGTTTATTGTTTGTGGGCTGTGGTAGTTGGAAGTTGGGTTCCGTGGAGATCCGCGTCATCTGTGTTATCTGCGTGCAATTGCCTACAGAATCGGGGATCAAAAATCTAGGAATTCTTCCTAGACGGAATTAGGTATTTATACCGATGTTTTTTATTTAATATTTTCGTAAAATCTATCCAGCTTTTATAAATATACTTATCTGACTTCATAAAATAGGGGTGCCGGCCGGAAAGTACTTTTTTTATTTCCTTATATTCCGAATAGCCATGAAAGACAACTCAATGAAATATTCTGTTTTGTTATCCGCAGTAATCTTAATAATTATAAATTCATTTTCATGTAAATCCCCAAGCGGACCTAATGATACATTGGGTTTGCAAATAACCGATGTTTCATGCACCGAAGCCTGGCTGAATGTAACCGGGCAGACCGGCAGCGAAGTTATACTTAACCGCGACGGAAAGGAAGTGAAGAAAATTACACTTACCTCCTCCACCCAGACAATATATGACGACTCACTTCTTCCCAATAGCACCTATACATATCAAGCAATAATAAATAATAAGACAAGCAGCAAGATAACCGCAAAAACGCTGGACACAACTAGCAGCGATTTTACATTCCAGACGTTCACCTTCGGCGGCAATAACGGAAGCTGTACATTCTACGACTGCGCGATTGTCAACGACACACTTGCCTATGCTGTAGGAGAGGTTTATCTGAATGATTCTACCGGTCAACCGGATCCAGTTGCTTATTCTATTGCTATATGGAACGGTCAAACTTGGAAACTTAGAAAGCTCTATTATAGAAATAAGGATTATCAGGGAAACTATTACACCGGATCACTTTCTGGTATAACGAATATAACTGCTTTCAGTCCAACAAATTTATGGATAGCATCCGGGAGCGTGTTTCAATGGAATGGTAAAGATTCATTACCAGAATTATCATTTAGTCGTTTAATGTTAATAAAGAACCAAGACAGTGGAGAAACTATTAATAAGTTATGGGGTACTTCTAATTCAAACTTATATGGTGTCGGAAACAAAGGAACAATAGTTCACTATACCAACGGCAGTTGGCAAAAAATAGAAAGCGGGACAGATATTGATATTAACGATGTCTGGGGTGTTGTTGATCTGGCAAGTAATCAAGAAAAAATATACTGCGCGGTAAGCAATGTTCTTGAAGTAAGCGATCATAAGATACTTACGATAAGTCCGGGCGGAAGGATTGACTCGGTACATTGGGATACCGGGAGGAGGGTAAATTCAATCTGGACAAATAATCCTCAAGTATTATACACAAGCGGCGGAGGGGTATTCAATAATAAAACTGGAAAATGGCAAGAAGAAACCTCGCTGCCGTTATACTATACCAATAGAATAAGAGGCAACGGACTAAACGATATATTCGTTGCCGGAGATATCGGACTTCTTGCACACTTTAACGGGGTGAGATGGAAAGTTTACAAAGAATTTCTACAAAAACCCGTAACCGCATTTAATTCTATTTCAGTTGGCCCAAACATGTTTGTTGCGGTCGGATTTAACGGAGATGCATCCTTAATAGTAGTAGGTACACGGAATTAAATAAAATAATAAGGGGGTAAAATACCGGGATAAAACAAACGGGGCGATTGCACCGCTCCGCGTTATAGAAATATAAACCTTAATGGCTGGTAACCATATCTGCGGGTGCAAATTATGCTCAAGCAATAATCACAATAGTAAAAAATGTTAACTTAAATTTAAAAAGCTTTTCCCTTTAAGTTCGTTGTTAACTTTAAAATATTCCGCCACTGTTTTCGCGATGTCCGAAAAAGTTTCCCTTGTTCCCAGATTTTTGCCTTCTTCATTTTTTTGATAATAAAGCAGCGGTATATATTCGCGGCTGTGATCAGTACTCGGCGTTGTGGGATCATTGCCGTGGTCGGCTGTTATTATCAGCCTATCAGATTCATCAAGTTTACCGACAAAGCCGCCTATAAAATCATCAAATTCTTTAAGAGCGCCGGCAAAGCCTTCCGGATTATTTCTATGACCGTAGTAAACATCAAAATCTACCAGATTGGCGAATACCAGGCTGCCGGAGGTTTTAGTACGGTATTCTTCAAGCTTTACGCATCCTTCTGCGTTTGATTTTGTTTTTTCTTTTACCTTAATACCCTTGTAATTGAACAGGTCATTAATCTTTCCGATTGCAACGGTAGTAATATTATTTTTTTGTAGCACATCTAAAATGGTATCTTCGGGCGGATCGAGTGAAAAGTCTTTTCTGTTTGTGGTTCTGGTATAATCCCCCGAAGTTCCTATAAAAGGTCTCGCTATTACCCTTCCAACAATCAGCGGTTCGGTCAATACCGTATCTCTGGTTATTCTGCATATTTCATAAAGCTTATCAAGCGGTATCACATCTTCGTGCGCGGCAATTTGAAATACGGAATCGGCGGAAGTATAAACAATCGGATAACCGGTTCTAAGGTGCTCGTCGCCGAGTTCCTTTATAATCTCCGTACCTGATGCCGCTTTGTTGCCCAGAACGCCTTTACAGCCCGTTAGAGAGATAAATTTATCAATAATGTCCTTAGGGAAGCCTTCGGGAAAATATGAGAAGTCGGTTATAACTTTTAGTCCGCCTATTTCCCAATGACCTGTAGTTGAATCCTTCCCGGCAGAAACCTCGTTCAATTTTCCGTATGATGCCAGCGGCTTTTCGGCAGGAGGAATACCTTTAATATTACCGATATTTCCGAGTCCCAATTTTTGCATGTTGAGAAGATTTAATCCGCCTATCTTCAGGGCAATATTAGCTAACGTATTGCTGCCAGCATCGCCGTAATTTGCGGCATCCGGCAGTTCACCTATTCCTACACCGTCTAAAACTATTATGAAAAAATTGTTCATACAATTACCCTGCTATTTCAAATATTCTATCAATTACTTTGAACCTGCTTGCCGAAATAGGCCTACTAATTTAATTCATTTTCAGCAGATGTTCATAATTTCGTTGCTACGGAACTTTGTATTATTGAGAAGATTCTTTTCTATAAATATTTTCGTCCCTCCGGAACTTGGCACATATAATACTGAATTATTTATAATATCCTAAATCCCGGTTAGGGATGGGATTATTTTAGCAATATAATAAACCAATAAACGAAATCCCGCAAGGGATGAAATTATTATATAAACTTACTGACACAACCATCAATTTCCTTTAGGACTTTCAAAAAATAATTAAAAAAATGTCTCTAATTTTATAAATAATTCGTTGTGTAATAGACTCTGCGGCAGGCAGGTTCAGGAAGTTTCCGAATTCGAGTTACATTTTGTAAATTATTTCTCAGTTGATGTTTCTCACCGTATTGCCGCCTCTTTCGAGCGCTTTCTGCAATGCAAGATCGGCGTTATAAATTACTTCTTCAGGATCAACTTTATTGTTAGCCGAAGCAACTCCGATGGAAACAGTATATGTGGTTTGTTTAGAAACGACCGCAATGGGCTTTCGCGCAATCTTAACTCTTAATTTTTCCGCCCAGAGGAACACGTCTTTTGTAGAAGCATTAAAGAAGTATACGCCGAATATTCTGTCGCCCAGCCTGCCGAAAAGATTAAAAGGCGACATTTCTCTTTTGATCGTATCTGAAACGGACGCCAAAACTTTGGGAAACGGATTGCCGTCGAATAAGGATTCCTGTTCCAGGAAATCATCAATTTTTATTAAAGCTATCGCACCGGGGATTTTTAATTGCGAGGATTTAAATAGCTCTTCCCCAAGTCTTACTTTGAAAGCTTCGGTGTTCAGCGCCTTAGTTTCAATATCTATGGAAAGAAAGCTTTTCAGCAGCGACTGCGTGGAGTACGCGTAAATAATAAAAGAAAAAATATTCAGCGCACTCTTAAGAAACTGGATATCCGAATTTGAGTAGGCGTTTTTTTTCAGACTTTCAAAACACAAAACTCCGTAGTTCTGATTATCGTATACAATGGGTACCGATAAAAAAGATCCGTCGAAACTTACGCTTTCAACTTTTGCAAATCTGATATACTCGCCTGCCGATGTGTCGTCGATTTTAACAGGCATTCCCGTAACAATAGATTTTCCTACAAGCGTACCCGTAATTTCAATTTCCAGGTTTTCGCCTACATATTTCAGAGAAGTATTGTTTATAATTTTAATTGTCTTAAACTTCTTATCGACAGGATGATAATAAACAAAAGCAAATGCATCCCAGCTAAGCAGCGAGCTAACCGAATTCTGAATTGCCGCAATCAGATCAGCATCGGATTCAAGCTGACTGTCGGGACCGATAATATTCAAGATGCCTTTTAATCTCTGCTGCGATATTGTATCGGAGTGCTTCTCTTCGAATATAGCGATGATCATTGTTATTACGCGCACAAAACGTCCTAATGAATATATAGTCTCGATACCGAACGCGTCACCCATTTTAGCATCAATAGCTATTATCGCAATTAAAGACTTATTATAGAATAAAGGAACACCGACAAAGCTTCTTATTGCCTGTGGAGTGCTGTAATACCGGATTACATCGGCTTCCGCAGCGGGAGAAATATCACTAAGAAGTTCAGGTTCGGCTTTCTGAATAATCTTGCTTAAAATATCATCTTCAATATCGAATTTTCTGTTTTCAACCTCCGACGGTGAACTGCTTACAAATTTTTCAATCGTAAGCTTTTCTTTCTTTTTATTATACCAGAAAAATATTGCTGTATGCGCCCCATAAGCTTCTTTTATAACCGTGAGCATTTTTTCTAGAACGAATGAGAACTGTCCGTCGTGACCTACTTCTTCAGGAAGTGTTTCGTTGGCAATTTCCTCAAATCTTTCCTTTAGATCGGGAGGTTTTAATGTGGTTCGTCCCGCTTTAAGCTCGGGCGTATAGTTATCCGCGGTAATTACTTCGAGCTTTTTATTCTTTGAAACAATTTCAAAGGATTCGTTATAATCCGTGGAAGCCCCGGGGGAAACATCGTCGGTACTTTCCTCTTCCGCCGTGTCTTTTGAAACGTACGGACCTTCAAATCTAATGGAATCGCGCAGAAAAATTATGAAAGCTACATATATAATGATCAGGCCCAGTATTATTACCCTGATTACAATATCTTCCGTAAAGAAAAGCAAAGAGGCTAACAAGGGTATGACAATAAAAATCAATAACCTTTTCTTTTGTCTTTGATCCATGCCAGGGTTGATAGAGATGTTTATAAATTAATTGTTAATATAAATTTACTAATTAATAATAGCAAACATACTAAAATATTAGAAAATATTACTCATACTTCGAACAGAACGGACAATCTTTGAAGAACCTCTTTTCTTCCCGTTTTTTTAACCGAGGAATAATTAATAAGATTGTCTCCCTCTATTAATTCGGGGAAAGCCAGTTTAACTCTCTTTTGCGCAAGTCCGTATTCAGATTGTTTCAGCTTATCCACTTTGCTCAATATAATGATGTAAGGGATTTCGGAATTCCTGAGCAATGAGTTCAATTTAATGTCCAGATCAGTAGGTTTGTGCCTGCTGTCCACAAGATGAAATGCTAATGCTATATTGGAAGATTTTTTCATATACCCGGTTATTAGTTTAGCCCAGTATTCCCTTTCTTTGATGCTTGTCTTGGCATATCCGAATCCCGGTAGATCGACTATATAAAATTTCTCGTCGATTTTATAGTAATTAATTGATCTGGTTTTACCCGGAGTAGAACTTATTTTTGCTAAGTTTTTCCTGTTGAATAATGAATTTATAAATGAAGATTTCCCGACATTGGAACGCCCGCATAAAATAATTTCGGGAATTTCGCCGACAGGCAATTGCTTCAGATCGAAAACCGACGTAATAAATTCTTGTTTTTCAAACATAATAATTATTTTTATTTACTGGGGAAAGTTAAAGGGTTTGAACTTAAATACAAAAAATGATCAGGGGAATGGGTTTGTAGGAGGTGGGAGGTTGGTTGTAGGAGGTGGGAGGTTGGTTGTAGGAGGTGGGAGGTTGGTTGTAGGTGGTGGGAGGTTGGTTGTAGGAGGTGGGTGTATGGTGGAGAGGTTGGTTGTAGGAGGTGGGAGGTTGGTTGTAGGTGGTTTGTTGTGTGTGAAAGAAAGCCGTGGAAAGTAGTTAGTAGCTGGAAGCTAGTAGATATGCGAACTTTAACTATACGCAATATTACGTTTTTCCTGAAATATTCTTTCTACTAACTTCTAGCTTCTGACTACTAAATGTCGCTCCTCACCTCAGCAAAACCATTTTCTTCACGGCGCTGTACTTACCGGCAGTAATTTTATAGATGTAAATTCCGCTGGTCAGATTTTTAGCGTTGAAATTTATTTCATGAAGCCCGGCATTTTGGTATTCATTGATCAGCGAGTTTATCTCACGACCTAAGATATCCGTAATAAATATTCTCACCCATCCTCTTTCCGGTAAATTGTATTTTATTTTTGTTTCCGGATTAAATGGATTTGGATAATTTTGAAACAGAATAAATTTTTCAGGTTTTTCGCTTCCGTTTTTAACGTTTGTAATATTATTGGAGTATTTATAAATTCCCTCACCGTCGGTACATAGGAATAAAAAATACCGGTTATCGACGTACAAACCGGCCATCGTGTTTATCCCCTTAAAAATACAATTGCAGTCGGTTAATAGCTGTTTCCATGTTCCCCCGTTATCCTCGCTTTTGAATAAGACCATATCGTCATTGTATGTTCTGCCTCCGGCAAAAATCTGTTCCGGATTATTAGGATTTATTGTAATCGTAGTGAAGATAACGTTATAAACATCTGGCAGGCAATCAGTCCACGTTTTACCGCCGTCTGTTGATTTAAGAATATGTTCGTTCATGCCCACAAAAACAAGATCCGGATTCCCCGGAGCGGTGCAAAGTGAGTAACATGAAAAAACTTCACCTATCGGCAGTTTCAGTGTATCCCATGTGATACCGAAATTTTCGGATTTAAGCAGAAGCGGTGAGGCAATAATGCCGTTATATAATCCCCCGGCCCAGACGGTAGAGTCCTTTGCATAGACAAAGTTAATGTTTACAAAGAAAGTACCTTCCCAAACTTTATTCCAAACATTATTCTGATATTTATATATTGACGGATCATTGCTGCAGCAAAATACCGGCATCTGTGTTCCGTCCGGTAGTGAATTAAATCCCGCAATTGATTTTATTATTTTTATTTTACTTCGGTCAAGTCCGGAATCTTCGGCCACAAGTGCTGACTGAACGGGAAAAACATTCGTATATATTAACGGAAGAAGTGTTGACGCATTCTGATTAACGGCCAAAAACATCTTCGTATTTATAGAATCTAATTCCTGCGCATACACCGAAGAAATACCGGTATTATTGAAGAATAGCCTGGTCCAGGCTGTGTCGGCATCGCTTGCATTATGAAAATATAAGCCGCCTACCTCGGTGCCGGCAATAATAATTTTTCCGTAGTATGAATTTTCGGCTGTTGTAATTGAGGTAACTTTGTTGAAATCAAGTCCGATTTTTTTTATTTGTCCCGATATAATCGAACTGGCTAAAATGGTAAGGATGAAAAATGATTTAATATTTATTTTCATTTTTGTCCGCCCCTTTAAAATATTTAAAGCAGCAGGGGAAACTAAGTGACATTTCTAAGAGGCAATATCGGAATTGTAAAATGACTCGACAGTAAATTTAAACATCATCCGCATAAAATATTTTTTAATTCCCCGCAGTAATGGCTATATACTAAGAAATTCCAACGCAACAATCAATATTAAAATATTTCAGGGAGCCGGCGCATGGAATAAAAAACCCCGGATATACCGGGGTTCATAAAAAAATATTTTACGATAAATTATTTTTTACCGGAAGATTCGGATACCACCTTGGCATCTTCAACATCTGCTTTTTCTTCCGCAGCTTCTTCTTTTCCTTTTTTCACTTTAGCTTTGGCTTCTTTCTTTTCCTTGTGTTCTTCCGCTTTTGCATTTATAACGTCGTTGTAATCTACCAATTCAAGGATCGCCATTTCGGCGGCGTCACCCATTCTGTTGCCCAGCTTTATTACTCTGGTATATCCGCCGGGTCTGTCGCCTATTTTCGGAATAATCTCGCTGAATAATTCTTTGACAACTTCTTTATCATTAATATAACCAATTATATATCTCTGGGTATGAAGATCGTTTTTCTTAGCCTTTGTAATCAGTGATTCTACAAAACCTCTGGTTTCTTTTGCTTTAGCAACCGTAGTTTTTATTCTTTTATGCTTTAGCAAAGAAGTAGCCAGCGATTTCAACAATGCTCTTTTATGGCTCGCTGTTCTTCCTAATTTCCTGCCTCTTACTTGATGTCTCATGAATAAACCTTTATCAAAAATTAGTTGTTTTCGTTTTCATCTTTTAGATATTTGTCAACATCCATACCGAATTCAAGACCGAGGTTCTCCACGATTTCCATTAATTCGGCTAACGATTTTCTTCCGAAATTTCTGAATTTAAGCATTTCGGATTCATCTCTTCTTACCAGTTCGGCAAGATTTTTAATATTAGCTGCTTTCAAGCAATTATGCGATCTAACGCTTAATTCCAGATCGTCAACGTTTGTAAGAAGTATCTTTTTGATTCTTTCTTTTTCGCTGTCCTTCTGGCTAACCGCTTGTTCTTCTTCCTGATCGATGTCGAAATTGATAAATAATTGAATATGATCTCTCAATACTTTAGCAGCCTGAGTAATAGCATCGTCCGGAGTAATTGAACCGTCTGTAAAAACATCAAGAGTCAATTTTTCGAAATCATTTTTATCGCCGATACGTACGTTCTCAATATCATATTTAACATTCTTGATCGGAGTAAATATAGAATCGATCGGAATAACGCCGATTGTCTGATCAGGTGATATATTTTCGGAGGCGGGCACATACCCTTTGCCTCTGCCGATGCGGATTTCCACATCAAATTTTGCGCTCTTATTCAGGTTAGCAATATGAAGTTCCGGATTAAGAATTTCTACTTCGGCGCTGTTCTTCTGAATATCGGCAGCGGTCCATTCTCCCTCTCCGTTGAAGGAGATATCGATTTTATTCGGTTTTTTATTTAGTAATTTTATTCTTACCTGTTTTAAATTGAGGATAATTTCGGAAACATCCTCAACTACTCCTTCGATAGTAGTAAATTCGTGCAGTACCCCGCTGAATTTAACCGATACTATCGCAGAGCCTGTTAATGAGGACAATAACACTCTTCTTAACGAATTTCCAAGCGTTACTCCGTAACCTCTTTCAAGAGGCTGAAGTATAAACCTTCCAAATGTATTCGTATAACTTGATTCATCCAAAACAACAGCTTCAGGCATCTTTAAATTTGAAACACTCATGTATTAATCCTCTAAAATTAGTCTAAAAAAATTGATTTTTACTTGGAATAAAGCTCAACTACCAATTGTTCGTTGGCATTTAGAGGAACGTCGGCTCTTTCCGGAACCTGAACGAAAGTGCCGGATAATGAAGCTTTATCAATTGATAACCAAGAATATGTACTGTCCTTAACTTTCTTAAGTGAATTATGAATTACGTCCAGTTTTTTGCTGTGATCTTTGATTTTCACAACATCACCGGCAGCCAGTATATAAGACGGAATATCAACAAGATAATCGTTAACAATAATATGTCGATGCTTGATTAATTGTCTGGCTTGTTTTCTGGAAGACGCAAAGCCGAGCCGGTAAACAACGTTATCAAGTCTGCTTTCCAGTATCCGGACGAGATTTTCGCCGGTAATACCTTTGGCTTTGTTAGCCTTTTCAAAATAATTTCTGAATTGGGTTTCCAGCAGGCCGTAGATTCTCTTAATTTTTTGTTTTTCTCTTAACTGAATGCCGTATTCAGAAACTTTCGCTCTTCTGGAATTTCCGTGTTGTCCGGGAGGGTAATTCCTTATTTCAATTGGACACTTTTCGGAATAGCATTTCTGCCCCTTTAAGAACAGTTTCTGTTTTTCTCTTCTGCACAATTTGCAAACTGAGTCTGTGTATCTTGCCATTTAAATAACTCTCCGATATAAAATTATACTCTTCTTTTCTTAGGCGGCCTGCAGCCGTTGTGCGGAATGGGTGTAACGTCTTTAATAGATATAACATCCAGACCGGCAGTATTTAAAGCTCTAATGGCGGCTTCCCTGCCCGAGCCCGGTCCTTTTACAAAAACATCAACCCTTCTTAATCCCAGATCATGCGCTTCTTTAGCTGCGGCCTCGGCAGAAACCTGAGCTGCAAAGGGTGTATTTTTTCTCGACCCTTTGAAACTGTTTTTGCCGGCCGAAGACCATGCAATTGTGTTGCCGTAAATATCGGTTATCGTCACGATAACATTATTAAATGTAGCTTTAATGTGAGCAACACCGTTGGCGTCTACATGTGTTTTCTTTTTTGTCTTTTTTACAACTTTAGCCAAATCTTAAACCTCCAAGTTAACTAACATTATTTCTTAGACGGAGCTTTCTTCTTGCCCGCAACTGTTTTTCTCTTGCCCTTACGGGTTCTGGAATTGGTTCTGGTTCTCTGTCCTCTTGCCGGAAGGCTTTTTCTGTGCCTCAAACCGCGGTAAGAACCGATATCCATCAATCTTTTAATATTTTGTTGAACTTCAGACCGAAGCGCTCCTTCAACTTTATAATCAGAAGTAAGTATAGCCCTTATTTCGGCTACTTCTTCGTCGGTTAGATCGGCCACTTTTTTATCCTGGTTGATTTTCGACTTTGCCATTACTTCCGATGCTATGGTAGGACCTACACCGAAAATATACTGAAGACCGAACAACACTTTTTTGTTTTTTGGTAAATCAACACCTGCTATACGAGCCAATTATCTTCTCCTTAAATTATATTTTAACCTTGACGTTGTTTATGCTTCGGGTTTTTGCAAATAACTCGCACAACGCCTTTTCTCTTGATTACTTTACAATTATCACAAATTTTCTTTACTGATGCTCTAACTTTCATTTTTAAGCTCCGCTATTTGTATCTATAGGTAATTCTGCCTTTTGTTAAATCATACGGAGATAGTTCGATAGATACTTTATCTCCTACCAGTATTTTAATAAAATGCATTCTCATCTTACCCGATATGTGGGCGAGAATTTCGTGCCCATTATCAAGTTTTACCTTGAAGTGTGCATTGGGCAAGGTTTCTGTAACAACTCCGTCAACTTTTATAGGTCCTTGTTTCGACATTAACAAACCGTTAAAATTTCTGGCTTACCGTTAGTGATTAAAATGGTATGCTCGAAATGCGCAGAAGGCATACCGTCAATTGTAACCACGGTCCAACCGTCAGAATTAGTCTTTACGTGATATCTGCCCATATTTACCATCGGTTCGATGGCAATGGTCATTCCGCTTCTAAGCTTTATACCGGTTCCCGGCTTTCCGTAATTCGGTACCGAAGGTTCCTCATGTAAATATTTTCCAACTCCGTGTCCGCATAAATCTCTTACTACGGAAAAACCGTTGTCTTCCACATAATTCTGAACTGCGGCGGAAATATCGTGGACTCTGTTTTTTGCGATTGCCTGTTCGATACCGAGATAAAGCGACTTTTCTGTAACGTCCATAAGTTTCTGCTTTTCCTCGGAAATATTTCCTACTGCAACCGTGAGTGCGGCATCGCCGAAGTAACCGTTCTTTAAAACGCCTACATCGAGAGAAATAATTTCACCTTCTTTAAGAACACGATGCCCGGGAATTCCGTGCACCACTTCTTCATCGACCGAAGAACAAATTGCTGCGGGAAAATCGACCGATGAACCGCCTTGGGAATATCCCTTAAATGCGGCTATTGCATTATTACTTAAAATATAATCTTCTGCTATCTGATCCAGTTCCTTTGTTGTAATACCGGGCTTTACGTTTCTCTTCATAAGCTGAAGACTTTCGGCAACAATCTTACAACTCTCTATAATAAAATCTATATCTTTTTTTGTTTTTATATATATCACAATTTAACTTCTATTTTCTGGCCTTAGTCTTACCGGTCTTCATAAAGCCGTCATAGTGCCTCATAAGCAAGTGAGATTCAATCTGCTGCAAAGTATCCAAAGCAACACCTACGATAATTAAAAGACTCGTGCCCCCGAAGAATTGAGCAAATCTTCCCGACACGCCCCATCCGGAAACAAAAGCAGGCAAAATTGCTACAATAGCCAGGAAGAACGATCCCGGTAATGTAATCTTTGTTAATATGTTATCAATAAATTCGGAAGTCTGCTTTCCGGGTCTTATTCCAGGAATGAAACCTCCTGCTTTTTCATGTTGTCCGCAACATCCTTCGGATTGAAAGCAATTGCGGTATAAAAATAAGTAAAGAAGATAATCATAATCGCGTAAACAAACGAATAAACCGGCGAAGTATATATAAAATACTGAGACAAATTTTGTAAAAAGTCGTTGTTTGGGAAGAACGATAATACGGTGTTCGGAATGAACATAATCGCCTGTGCGAAAATGATGGGCATAACACCGGCAGTATTTACGCGCAGCGGAATATACTGTGTAACGCCGCCGTAAACTTTTCTTCCTACAACCCTTTTTGCGTATTGAACCGGAATTCTTCTGGTGCCTTCTGTAACAAGGACAACACCGGCTATAATAAATACCATCAAAGTTAATATCATGATTTCAATAACAAGGCTTCTTGTTCCTTCACTTATCATCCGGAACTCATCGAGAACCGCGAACGGAAATCTGTCTATAATACCGATAAAGATTATTAAAGAAATTCCGTTTCCTATACCTTTATCCGTAATCTGCTCGCCGAGCCACATCATAAAAATAGTGCCCGCAGTAAGAATTAGTACCGTGGAGATAGTCCACGAAAAACCTTGTATAGGAGCAGGAACAATCGGCATTCCCTGAACATTTATACTTATTAATCTGATTGTAACGCCCCACGCCTGGAGAGCCGATATAAGAACTGTTCCGTATCGCGTAAGCTGTGTAATCTTTTTCCTTCCGTCTTCGCCTTCCTGCTGAAGTTTCTGGAAATACGGAACAACGGCTCCCAGCAACTGGATAATAATTGAAGCCGAGATATAGGGCATGATACCTAAAGCAAAAATAGCAGCGTTCTTAAAGGCACCTCCAACAAAGAGGTCGTATAAGCCGAATAAGGTATCAGAGCTTTGATTTCTGGTACTTTCTGCCAGAAGAGCAGAATCTATGCCGGGCAGTGTAACATGTGCCCCGATTCTAACAATAACAAGCAACGCCAATGTATATAATATCCTTTGACGAAGCTCGTGTATCTTAAAAATATTTCTGAAGGTATCTGTAATTTTTGACATTTAATTCCAATTAAATCTTTTCGATTTTACCGCCCGCAGCTTCAATTTTTTCTTTAGCTGCCTGACTAAATGCATTTACTTGAATATTTAATTTTGCTTTTAATTCTCCGTTGCCAAGAATCTTAACCGGTTCATTAATGCTGGCAATCAAACCGTGTTTCTTGAGAAATTCCGGATTGATAACACTGTCTTTAATGTTTTTTTCCGAAACCAGCTTCTGTAAAGAATCCAAGTTAACTACCTGGAAATAAACTTTAAATTTATTGGTAAAACCAAATTTCGGAATTCTTCTCTGCAGCGGCATCTGTCCGCCTTCGAACCAGCTTTTATGCTTGGAACCTGAACGTGACAACTGTCCGTTCATACCTTTTGTTGCCGTTCCGCCGTGACCGGAACCCTCACCTCTGCCAATTCTTTTAGGGTTCTTTTTAGAGCCTTTGGCATATTTTAAATTGCTTAAGATATCCATTATAAACCTTATTATTTCTTAATTTCTTCAACTTTTACGAGATGCGTAACTTTTCTGATCATTCCGCGTATCTGGGGCGTATCGTTATGAACTACTTCCCAGTTAGGTCTTCCCAAACCCAAAGCTTCAATTGTCCTTTTCTGATCTTTCGGTCTGTCTATTACGCTTCTAACTTGTGTAACTTTTAATTTTGACATAAAATCCTCTATTAAGCGCTGAATAATTCACTTATTGTCATTCCTCTTTTCCGGGCCATTTTTTTAGCGTCCAGCAGACTTAAGAGGCCGTTAAGAGTAGCTTTCACTTGGTTATGAGGATTACTAGATCCTAAAGATTTAGTAAGAATATCCTGCACACCTGCTGCTTCAAGAACTGCTCTAACCCCGCCGCCGGCAATCAATCCGGTTCCCGGTGAAGCTGGTTTCAATAATACTCTGCCCGCTCCGAATTTTCCGATTACGTCGTGGGAAATAGTTCCTTTAATAACCGATATGTTCACCAGATTTTTCTTAGCGTCATCAATTCCTTTAGAGATCGCGTCGGTTACTTCATTAGCCTTACCGAGGCCAACCCCGACAACACCTTCACCGTTACCGACAACAACAATAGCATTAAAGCTGAATCGGCGACCGCCTTTTACAACTTTTGCCACTCTGTTAATATGGACGACTTTTTCTTTAAGCCCTTCGGCTTCACTTGACTTTACGTTTTTCAATTGTATCTCCGAGAACTTCTCTTTTTATTATTTACTAATTCCAATTTTTTATTAAAAACCGGACAGTTTGTTTGCTGCCGAGAGAGGATTCGAACCTCTACAGACGCCTCCAAAGGGCGTAGTCCTACCATTAGACGACCCGGCAAGAAGCAGTCACAATTAAAAATTAAAAAGGGAAAATTAAAAATTTATAGAAATCTTTCTAATTAACTAATTTTTAATTTTCGAATTTTAATTTTTAATTGTCGTCAGAATTTCAATCCTCCCTCGCGCGCACCTTCGGCTATAGCCTGAACTCTTCCGTGATACCTATAACCGTTTCTGTCAAAAACAACCGTAGTAATTTTTTGTTCCAAAGCTTTTTTCGCAACCAGGATACCTACCAATTTGCCTTTTGAAACTTTTGTTTTGGTATTTTTTAAATCTTCGGCTAATTCCTTAGATAATGAAGAAGCGGAAACAAGGGTTTTTCCAGAAGCATCGTCGATAATCTGAGCGTAAACATTACTTAAGCTTCTGTATACAGATAAACGCGGTGTTTCAGGAGATCCCGAAATTTTTTTTCTTATTTTTTGCTTGGAACGAGCTCTTGAATTATAATTTCTCTTGATCATTTTCTATTTAATCTCCACTAAAAATTATTTACCAGCTGTTTTACCGGCTTTTCTTAATATTTGTTCGTCAGAGTACTTAATACCTTTACCCTTATAAGGCTCCGGTTTCCTTATAGAACGTATTTTTGCAGCAACCAATCCTACCAGTTGTTTATCGATACCGGAAATTATTATCTGCGTTTGAGTAGGGGTCTGCAGAGCTATTCCTTCTGGGGGCATAAAATAAATCGGATGAGAATAACCTATGTTTAATAAAAGGTTAGTCCCTTTTAATTCAGCTCTGTAACCTACACCGACGATATCGAGTGTTTTCTGATAAGAACTGGTAACTCCGTTTATCATATTCTGTATAAGTGCTCTGGTTAATCCGTGAAGAGCTTTATTCTCTTTAGTATCGTCAGGCCTGGTGACAATTATTTCTTTTTCATTAACCGCAATTTTAATATTAGGATGAAATTCATTTTGAAGCTCGCCCTTTGGACCTTTTACTTTGATACTTTGACCGCTCTGGGCTACATTAACTCCAGAAGGTATTACAATAGGTTTTTTACCGATTCGTGACACTTTTCAAACTCCGTTTAATTTTAATCCTTGCAATCCCGCTTTTGCGAAATCAGGGTCTTATTACCAGATATAACAAACTATTTCACCGCCTAGGGAATCATTTCTTGCTTCCTTATCGGTAAGCAAACCTTTAGAGGTAGAAATAACGGCAATTCCCAATCCGTTCAATACTCTCGGAAGTTGGCCTGAACCTTTATACACGCGAAGACCGGGAGTGCTGATTCTTTTTAAACCGTTAATAGCGGGTGTACCGCCGGTATACTTAAGCTGAATCTTAATGACATTCTGTTTTTTGTCTTCTATAACAGAATAGTCATCAATAAACTTTTGCTTCTTTAAGATCTCGGCCAAATTTTTCTTCATATTAGATGAAGGAATTTCAACTCTGGGCTTTTTAGCTCTTGAAGCATTTCTAATTCTAGTTAGAAAATCCGATATCGGATCTGTAACAGGCATATATCTTCTCCTTTTACCAACTTGACTTTTTTAATCCGGGTATTTCGCCCTTCAAGGCCATTTCCCTTAATACCAGACGCGATATACCGAACTTACGGTAATACGACCTGGCTCTTCCAGTAAACATACACCGGTTATGTAACCTTACCGGCGAAGAATTTTTAGGCAATTTTTGAAGAGCATCGTAATCGCCTTTTTCTTTCAATTCTTTTCTAAGCTTTGCATATTTTTCTACAAGCTTTTCTCTTTTCGCTTCTCTAGCTATTAAACTTTTACGGGCCATTAATTCTCCTGTTTACGCTTGTTTAATCTCTTTTTTTCTAAACGGAAATCCGAACGATTGCAGCAGTTCATAAGCTTCGTTATCCGATTCCGCCGAAGTTACAAATGTAATATCCATTCCGAAAACTCTGGAAATCTTATCAACATTTATTTCCGGAAATATTATCTGTTCTTTAATTCCAAGAGTATAATTTCCTCTTCCGTCGAATGATTTATCGGACAAACCTCTGAAATCTCTTACACGGGGAAGAGCAATATTTATAAGCCTGTCAAGGAACTCAAACATTCTTTCGCGTCTTAATGTAACTACCGCGCCTATATTAATGCCTTCTCTTAATTTGAAGTTTGAGATCGCTTTTTTTGCTTTTCTTATACTCGCTTTTTGTCCGGTAATTGTCTCGAGATCCTTTACAGCTTCGTCGAGAATTTTCTGATCCGATACGGCTGCACCTACACCCATATTAACTACTACTTTAACGAGCTTTGGTACCTGCATTATACTTTTATAAGCAAACTTTTTGCTGAGAGCAGGTACTATCTCGGATTTATAAATATTTCCGAGTCTGCTGTTTATCCTAATCTCTTTTTCAGGAGCTGCCTTTGCAGTTTCCTTCTTAGCACCCTTTGGTTGCTTAGCAGCACTATCTTTTTGTGTTTTCTTTTCAGCCATTATTCAATTAAACCTTGAGTAAATTTAGTTGTTAAATCATCTCGCCGCTGGTTTTGCTAACGCGAACTCTCTTTTTCTTACCGGTTTTTTCGTCAAGAATAATCTGAGTGCCGAGCCTTGCCGGTTCACTGTTGTTAGGGTCAATCAGCATAACATTAGAAGCATGAATCGGAGATTCTTTTTCTATTATACCGCCCTGCGGGTTATTCTGACTGGGCTTTGTATGTCTTTTTCTCAGGTTGATTCCTTCGATAATTACCCTGGATTCCTTCCGGAAAACCTTTAATATTTTACCGGATTTACCTTTGTCATTACCGGCTATTACCATTACATTATCATTTTTTCTGATTTTCATGTAAATCCTAAATCTTTATAAAACTTCAGGTGCTAAAGAAACTATTTTCATGAACTGTTTCTCTCTTAATTCTCTGGCCACCGGGCCGAAAATACGAGTTCCTTTAGGTTCATTTTGATTATTTATCAAAACCGCAGCGTTTTCGTCGAACCTAATATAAGATCCGTCTTTTCTGCGAACTTCTTTTTTTGTCCTTACTATTACCGCTCTAGAAACTTCGCCCTTTTTTACGGTTCCGTTAGGAATGGCCGATTTAACCGCCACAACGATTAAGTCGCCAACACTGGCATACTGCCTGCCGCTTCCGCCAAGTACTCGGATGCATCTTACTTTTTTAGCTCCGGAATTATCGGCCACTACTAAATTCGTTTCTTCTTGAATCATTTTAGAACTACTCCTTGCTTTACTACTTGGCTTTTTCTATGATTTCTGCTAAACGCCATCTTTTTTTAGAACTTATCGGGCGTGTTTCCATAATTTTTACTTTATCACCAATGCTGCACTCGTTCTTTTCGTCGTGAGCCATCAACTTTGTAGTTTTCTTAAAATACTTTTTGTATATCGGATGAGGAACTTTTCTTTCAATGGCAACGGTGATTGTTTTTTCCATTTTATTGCTAACTACCACACCGGTTCTAGTTTTTCTTAATGATCGCTGTTCCATATTTAAGAATTAACTCCTTCTTTATTATCATTTTCCGCCGAAGCGTTTTTAGCAAGCTGTCTTTCTCTTTGAACAGTCTTAAGTCTGGCAAGCTCTTTCTTTACAATTCCGAGCTTGGATGTATTAGTTAGTTGTTTCAACTGGTGTGTAAAACGTAAATCGAGCAGATTTTTTCCTTCTTCATCGATTTGTTTTAACAATTCGTCTTCTTTAAATTCTCTAATTTCATGAGCTTTCATTCTTCACACCTTTTTTATTCAAAATCCGGTCTTACGACAATTTTAGTTTTAATAGGTAATTTATAGGAGCAAGTTTTTAAGGCTTCATGAGCAATCTCCTTACTTACGCCGGAAACTTCAAAAAGAACCCTTCCCGGTTTTACAACAGCTACCCAAAATTCGGGAGCTCCTTTACCTTTACCCATTCTGGTTTCCAGAGGTTTTTTAGAAACAGGCTTATCCGGAAATATTCTAATCCAAACTTTACCGTCTCTTTTCATCTTTCGTGAAAGGGCGACACGGCAAGCTTCAATCTGCCGACTGGTAATCCAATGCGGTTCAAGTGCTTTCAACCCGAAATCGCCGAAAGAAATAACACTGCCGCGCTTAGCTTTTCCGGCTCTTCTGCCGCGTTGCGATTTTCTAAACTTTACTCTTTTAGGCATTAACATGATAAAAAACTCCCAATATTTTATTCAGTAACTCTTTTTCCAAGAATTTCACCGCGGCAGATCCAAACCTTTATTCCTATGGAACCATAAATTGTCTCTGCTCTGCCGAGCGCATAGTCTATATCAGCTCTAATTGTGTGCAGCGGAATTCTGCCTTCTTTATATTGTTCGGTACGTGCCATTTCCGCGCCGCCTAAACGACCGGAGCACATAATTCTAATTCCTTCGGCTCCCATTCTCATAGCTGCTGTTATTGCCATTTTCATCGCTCTTCTAAAGGATACACGTCCTGCGAGCTGATTTGCAATATTCTCTGCAACCAGGTAAGCGTCTAACTCAGGCCTTTTAATTTCAGATATCTGAATTTTTACTTCCTTATCAGTAACCTGTTTTAATTCCTGTTCAAGTTGAGTAATTTCTTTACCGCTCTTTCCGATAACAACACCCGGTCTGGATGTATGGATAGTAAGAATAATGTTCTTGGATGTTCTGTCAATAACTATTCTTGAAATACCCGCTTTTTTAAACGGTTCCTTACATATGATCTCAGCTTGTCGTCTTCCTTTAATTTGGAAGAATAACTCTTATTTTCGTACCAATTAGAGTCCCATCCTCTAATAATTCCTACTCTAAATCCGATCGGGTTTGTTTTCTGTCCCAAAAAAATATCCTCCTAAAGTTTATGCCTTTTTTTCAACTACAACAGTTAAATGACACGACCTTTTTCTAATTCTATAAGCCCGTCCCATTGGAGCGGGTGAAATTCTCTTTAATGTAGGTCCCTGATTAACGTAAGCTTCTTTAATAAAGACTTCGTTAGGTTCAAGCCTGGAAGTTTCTTCACTGTTAACCAGGTTTGCGTATGCGGATCTTACAACTTTCTCAGCATCATTAGAGGCATGTTTAGACGAAAAATGTAAAATTTCAAGTGCCTTATCAACCGATACCCCTCTTATAAGATCGATCACTAAACGCATCTTCCTAGGCGATGAACCTATATATTTGTGTATTGCTCTTGCTTCCATTGTATCTTAAAATCCTTTACTTCGAATTTATTTTGATTTCGAGGCTTTTTCGGCTTTTGTACCAGGATGACCTCTAAAAATTCTAGTAGGAGAAAATTCTCCCAGTTTATGACCCACCATATTTTCGGTAACGTAAACAGGGATCATTTTATTTCCGTTGTGAACCGCAATAGTATGGCCGACAAAATCAGGTAGTATTGTAGAAGCTCTCGACCAAGTCTTAATTATTTTCTTTTGATTACTGCTATTTAACTGGTAAATTTTTGCAGCCAACTTATGGTCAACGTATGGACCTTTTTTAACCGATCTTGGCATAATTACTCTCTACTATTTCCGTTTTTTAATAATAAATTTATTTGATTCTTTTTTATGTTTCCTGGTCTTCAAACCTTTGGCTCTTTGGCCCCAGGGTGAAACCGGATGGCCGCCGCCGGAAGTTTTTCCTTCGCCGCCGCCCATAGGATGATCTACCGGGTTCATTGCAACGCCTCTTACATGAGGTCTTATACCTTTCCATCTTGTCCTGCCGGCTTTTCCCAAGCTGATGTTTTCCTGTTCTGCATTTCCTACTACACCGTATGTAGCCATACAATTCAGCCTTACAAGTCTTACCTCACCGGAAGGCATTTTCAACTGTGCGTAATCACCTTCTTTTGCAAGAACCTGAAGTGAAGATCCAGCGCTTCTTCCAAGCTGTCCACCTTTACCTGGCTTAATCTCAACGTTATGAACGAAACTGCCGAGAGGCATTTCTTTCAGAGGCAATGCATTACCTACAATTATATCGCTGCCGGAACCAGATTGTATTTTCGCGCCCACCTTCAACCCTTCGGGAGCTATGATATATCTTTTATCACCGTCTGCGTAGTGAAGTAAAGCAATTCTGCAGGTACGGTTGGGATCGTATTCTATTGAAAATACTTTTGACGGTACACCAAATTTATCTCTCTTAAAATCAATAATTCTGTACTTTCTTTTATGGCCGCCTCCGATATGACGTGCAGTAATCCTACCTTTATTATTCCTACCACCCGATTTTCTTAATGATACGGTTAAAGATTTTTCCGGAGTAGTTCTCGTAATTTCTTCGAAAGAAGAAACACTTTTAAATCTCGTTCCGGGAGTATTCGGTTTTAATTTTCTAATTGCCATTTAATCGTCCTATTTTCGATTTCATAATCCCGAGTCTATCGGTATTACTTACTCTATACTTGTTCAAAAATTTCTATTGTTTCGCCTTTTTTAAGGGTAACAACTGCTTTCTTGAATTTTGATGTCTTACCGGAAAACCTTCCGCTTTTTCTGAACTGCGTTTTCATTTTGCCGGGATGGTTAATAGTTCTTACATTTACTACATGCACATTAAACTTTGTCTCGATTGCTTTTGCAATTTCTATTTTATTGGACTTAGGGTTAACAAGGAATCCGTATTTTCCTAAATCTGCAGTAAGATTAGTCATTTTTTCGGTAATTAACGGGCTTATCAAAACTTGATGCATTTTAGTTCACCGCCTCTTCATTATTCCTAAAAGAATTACTGATAATTTCAACCGCGCCTTTTTGCATTACAAGAACTTGATTATTCAAAATATCGTATGTAGATGCTTTACCGGCTTCCAGGATTTTAACCTTAGGAATATTTCTGCCAGATTTATAAACCGTTGAGGAATTTTCTTTGGTTAAAAGAAGAATCTTTTTACCGCCAACTTTAATGGCATTTAAAAACTTTTCAAATTCTTTTGTTTTAGGCAGTTCAAAATTAAAATCCTCAACAATAATAACTTGTTCGTCTTTAACCTTATGACTAAGAGCCGATTTACGGGCAAGTTTATTTACTTTCTTGGGTAAATCCTGTCTGTAATCTCTTGGCCTCGGGCCGAAGATTGTTCCGCCGCCAACCCACAAAGGAGAGCGGGATGTACCGGCACGTGAACCGCCTCTGCCCTTTTGTTTCCACGGCTTTTTACCGCCGCCTCTAACTTCGCTTCTTTCCTTAGCTTTGTGCGTACCCTGTCTTTGATTCGCTAAAAAAGCTTTAACGGAAAGATAAATTGCATGTTCGTTCGGCTCTATTGCAAAAATATCATCTGAGAGTTCTAGTTTCTCTCCTGATGCAGTGCCGTCTATTTTTAATACTTCTAAAGTCATTTTTATACCAACTTAATTCTTTATCAATTCAACATATGAATTTATTGATCCAGGAACAGCTCCCTTAACGAGAATAATATTTTCTTCCGATAAAATCTTAACAATCTTTAAATTCGATACCGTAACATTTTCATAACCTTTTCTTCCTGCCATTCTTTGTCCCTTAAATACTCTGGAAGGATAGGAACTTGAGCCGATGGAACCCGGAGCTCTTAATCTATCGCTTTGTCCGTGTGTTGTGCCTCCAACACCTCCGAAGCCGTGGCGTTTCATAACGCCCTGAAAACCTTTACCTTTGCTTTTGCCTCTAACCTTAACCTTATCTCCCACAGCAAAAATATTCGTCTTAATTTCATCGCCGATTTTATATTCGGCAACGGAAGGGAATTGAAATTCCATTAAAACCGAAACAGGAGTAAGATTGTTTTTCTTATACTGTCCGAGGACCGGTTTGGAAACATTTTTTTCCTTTTTTTCGCCGAAGCCCAACTGAACAGCTTCGTAGCCGTCCTTTTCTTTTGTACGAATTGAAACAATTTTGCAAGGGCCGGCTTGAATTACGGTAACGGGAATTTGTTCCCCGTCAGTTCCGAAAATACTAGCCATTCCTAATTTTTTACCGATGATGCCAGACATCTTTACTCCCAAATTCATTATAACTTAATCTCAATATCAACACCCGCCGGTATATCCAATTTGCTTAAAGAATCGACGGTTTTATTATTTGAATTATGTATATCAATAATTCTTTTATGCGCTCTGGTTTCAAACTGTTCGCGCGATTTTTTATCCACGTGCGGTGACCTTAAAACGGTATACACTGTTCTTCTTGTTGGAAGAGGTATCGGACCTGAAACTACCGCCCCTGTGCTTCGTACCGTCTTTATTATTTTTTCGGTAGACTTATCAATCAAAATATGATCGTACGATTTCAATTTTATTCTTATTTTCTGACCAGGCACGTAAAGTACTCCTTTTAATTTTTACACAAGAAAAGGGAGTTTACACTCCCTTTTCGGTGAAATGTACTAATTATTATTCAATAATTTTCGTTACTACACCGGCACCAACGGTTCTGCCGCCCTCACGGATAGCGAAACGTAAGCCTTCTTCCATAGCGATCTCAGAAATCAATTGAACCGTAAGCTTTACGTTATCGCCGGGCATAACCATTTCGGTTCCGGCCGGTAATTCGGCAACACCTGTAACATCGGTTGTTCTAAAATAGAACTGAGGTCTGTATCCGTTGAAGAAAGGAGTATGACGTCCGCCTTCATCTTTTGAAAGGATATAAACTTCGCCTTCAAATTTTTTGTGAGGGGTGATCGATCCGGTTTTTGCAAGAACCATTCCTCTTTCAATTTCTTTTTTATCAACACCTCTTAAAAGAAGTCCTGCATTGTCACCTGCCATAGCGGAATCAAGTTCTTTTCTGAACATTTCAATACCGGTTACAACGGTTTTCTTGTGAACTCCTAATCCGATCAATTCAACTTCTTCCTGAATCTTAACCTGTCCTCTTTCAACTCTTCCGGTAGCAACTGTGCCTCGGCCGGTAATAGAGAAAACATCTTCAACAGGCATTAAGAAAGGTTTATCGGTATCTCTTTCCGGTATCGGAATATAGCTGTCAACTGCGTCCATAAGCTCCCAGATACAGTCATAACGAGGATCATCCGTAGGAGTATTGCTGGCACCGGCTTCAAGAGCTTTTAAAGCAGAACCCTTAATAATCGGGATATCGTCGCCGGGGAATTCATAAGAATTCAATAAATCTCTTAATTCAACTTCAACCAATTCGATTAATTCAGGATCGTCAACCATATCAATTTTATTCATGAAAACAACAATTCTCGGAACACCAACTTGGCGTGCTAGTAGAATATGCTCTCTAGTTTGAGGCATAGGGCCATCGGTAGCGGCAACCACTAAAATAGCGCCGTCCATCTGAGCAGCACCGGTGATCATGTTCTTTACATAATCTGCGTGGCCGGGGCAATCAACGTGAGCATAGTGTCTGTTGGCAGTTGAATATTCAACATGCGCCGTTGCAATAGTAATACCTCTTTCTCTTTCTTCGGGAGCATTATCAATACTATCAAATGTTCTAATCTGTGATAAGCCCTTCAATGCGAGAGCCATTGTGATGGCAGCAGTTAACGTAGTTTTACCGTGATCTACGTGACCAATTGTACCTATGTTAACGTGAGGTTTACTCCTATCAAATTTTTCTTTTGCCATCTAATTCTCCTTTGTAATTTACTTTTATTAATATTCCTTGTTAAGTAGTAGTTACCGATTTTTTACCTAAAGTTTTTTCAGCAATTTCTTCAGCAAGGCTTTTCGGTACTTCGGCGTAATGTCCAAATTGCATCGTATAAATTGCACGGCCTTGAGTCATCGATCTTAAAACCGTAGCATATCCGAACATTTCAGCAAGCGGAACTGTCGCCTTAATTACCTGAGCATCTTTCCTTGCAGAGAATCCTTCGATCTTACCTCTTCTTGAATTCAAATCACCCATTACATCGCCTAAATATTCTTCAGGAGTAACAACTTCAACGTCCATTATGGGCTCAAGCAAAACGGGTTTTGCTTTTCTGGCGCCTTCTTTGAACGCAATGGAACCTGCAACTTTGAAAGAGATTTCGTCGGAATCAACATCGTGATAAGAACCATCGTAAATCTTAGCTTTAATATCCACAACCGGGAAGCCGGCAACAACACCGTTTCTCATCGCTTCCTGTATACCGGCAGAAACAGCAGGAATATATTCTTTTGGTACTACACCGCCTACAATTCCATTCGTAAATTCGTAGCCTTTACCGGGTTCGTTGGGACTTAGTTCAACCCAAACGTGACCGTATTTACCGCGTCCGCCGGACTGCTTAACGAATTTACCTTCGGAGTTTACTGTTTTTGTAATGCTTTCTCTGTATGCAACCTGCGGCTTGCCTACATTTGCTTCTACTTTGAATTCTCTCTTCATACGGTCAACGAGAATTTCCAAATGAAGCTCGCCCATACCGCTGATCAAGGTCTGACCGGTTTCCTCGTCAACTTTAATCTTGAAAGTCGGATCTTCGTCGGAAAGTTTAACCATTGCATCGGATAACTTATCCTGATCGGCCTTAGTTTTTGGTTCAATAGCAATCTGAATAACGGGTTCCGGGAAAATAATTTTTTCAAGCATTACGGCATCATGTTCGTCGCATAGAGTATCGCCGGTTTTTGTAAATTTCAATCCGACGGCAGCCGCTATATCTCCGGCTCTTACCTCATCAATTTCTTCTCTATGATTAGCGTGCATCTGCAGAAGACGACTGATTCTTTCTTTCTTACCGCTTACTGCATTGTAAATATACGAGCCAGATTTTAATGTACCCGTATAAACCCGGAAAAACGTAAGTTTACCGACATAAGAATCATTCATAATTTTAAATGCAAGCGCTGTAAATTTCTCATCCGGATCAATTTTTCTTTTCACCATATCGTTAATACCGATGTGGTGGGCCTCGATCTCTTTAAAATCAATAGGTGAAGGCAAGAAATCGACAACACTGTCCAGAAGTTTCTGCACACCTTTATTCTTAAAAGCGGAGCCGCACAAAACCGGAATAATTTTTAATTCAATCGTGGCTTTTCTTAAAACAGTCTTTATCTCTTCTTCGGAAATTTCATTACCTTCTAAATATTTTTCAAGTAACGTATCGTCTACATCGGAAACTGCTTCGAGCATTTCCGTTCTGAATTTTTTAGCAATTTCTATTAAATCTTCAGGAATTTCAAATTCGTCAAAAGTAGCTCCCATAGTTTCATCATGATACATCCGGGCTTTAAAAGTAAGAAGATCTATCACACCGGCAAACATATCACCTTCACCTATAGGAAGAGTAATGGGTATTGCATTAGCGCCGAGTCTGTCCTTCATCATCTGAACCGCACTGTAAAAGTCTGCACCGGTTCTGTCCATTTTGTTAATAAAGGCAATTCTGGGAACTTTATATTTATCAGCCTGTCTCCAAACTGTTTCCGACTGCGGTTCAACGCCGCCAACGGCACAGAATAAAGCAACAGCACCGTCTAATACTCTTAAAGATCTTTCAACTTCAACGGTAAAATCAACGTGCCCGGGAGTATCTATAATATTGATAGTGTGATCTCTCCAGAAGCATGTAGTTGCGGCGCTTGTAATTGTAATTCCGCGTTCTTTTTCTTGTTCCATCCAGTCCATAGTAGCTGCGCCGTCGTGAACTTCACCAATTCTGTGTAATTTACCTGTGTAATAAAGTATACGCTCTGTAGTCGTAGTCTTACCGGCATCAATATGAGCCATAATTCCTATATTACGAACTCTATCTATTGGAAACTTGTTTGCCATACTAAATCTTAGTCTTTCTATCTTTATCTATTTATAATTACCATTTAAAGTGTGCAAATGCCTTATTGGCTTCTGCCATTCTATGTGTATCTTCTTTTTTCTTAACCGCTGAACCTTCGTTATTTGAAGCGGAAATTAACTCGGCAGCTAATTTCAAAGGCATTGATTTATCGCCTCTTGCTCGTGAGTAAGTTTTAATCCAGCGCATAGCAAGAGCTGATCTTCTCTCAGGTCTAACTTCAGTAGGAACCTGATAAGTGGCGCCGCCTACTCTTCTGCTTCTAACTTCGATAACCGGCTGGACGTTATTTAAAGCTTTCTTAAAAACTTCCAAACCAGGTTTTTTGGTTCTTTCCTCGATAATCTGAAAAGCATCATAAATAACTTTTCTGGCAACGGCTTTTTTTCCGTCGTACATTATCGAGTTAATAAACTTAGCAACCAGAATATCATTAAATTTCGGATCCGGTTTTAAATATTTTTTTTCTGCTCTTTTCTTTCTCATAAAACTTATTTAGCCTTTGGTTTTTTAGCTCCGTATTTCGATCTGCCTTTTTTTCTATCTTCTACACCGCTGGTGTCTAATGTACCTCTGATAATGTGATAACGTACACCAGGAAGGTCTTTAACTCTTCCGCCTCTTATTAAGACGATTGAGTGTTCCTGCAAATTGTGCCCCTCGCCGGGTATATAGGCAGTAACTTCCATACTGTTCGTTAGCCTAACCCTTGCCACTTTCCTTAATGCCGAATTCGGCTTTTTAGGTGTCGATGTATAAACTCTTGTGCAGACACCTCTTTTTTGCGGACAAGCATCCAATGCCGGGGCCTTTTTCTTGGCTAAAATTCTAACCCGACCTTTTCTAACTAACTGATTTATCGTGGGCACAAATATCTCCTAATCTTATAAATCTCAAAAAATTTCAGACTCCTAATATAGACGTTATGCCAAAATTTGTCAAGAAAACCTGAAATTATTTTTATTTTTTTTGAATTTTTAAGCAAAAAAATCCGGCTCAGTTATTACTTAAGCCGGATTAAAAGTTATTTATCTAGTTTTAGGCTTGAACTTGTTCTTCTTCTTTCTTTTCAGGTATTACTTCTTCTGAATCTAAAATGATATTTCTGTACTTTTTCAAACCCGAACCAGCAGGAATTAAATGCCCCATTACCACGTTTTCTTTAAGTCCGAGCAAATAATCAACTTTTGCTTCAGTTGCAGCATTTGCAAGCACTTTTGTTGTTTCCTGGAACGAAGCAGCAGAGATGAAGCTTGCCGTAGAAAGAGCCGCCTGCGTAATACCTAACAGCACGTGTTCAAATGTGGCAGGTTCTGCATCACGGGCTATAATACCCTTTTTGCTTTTTTTCTTAAGATCCGCATTTACTTCTCTGAATTTGCTCTTGGAGATTAATTGTCCGTCTTTATATCTTGAATCGCCTTTATCTTCAATTTTAACCACGCCCATAATCTTATTGTTTTCTTCGATAAATTCATTTCTGTCAACTGCATCTTCTTCAAGGAATTTGGTATCGCCAGGAGAAACAATTTTAATCTTCTGAAGCATTTGACGTACAATAACTTCAATGTGTTTATCGTTTATTTTAACACCTTGCAAACGGTAAACATCCTGAATTTCATTTACAAGATATTCCTGAACCGCGCTTGTTCCTTTAATCTTCAAGATATCATGAGGATTAATTGGTCCGTCAGTTATTTTTTCACCGGCAGGAATTTCATCACCTTCCTGAACCAAGTACGTGTTTTCCTAACGGAACATTATATTTCTTTTCATCGGATTTATCAGGAGCTATAACAATAATTTCTCTTGAACCTTTTTTTCTTGCGCCGAATTTAACATTTCCTTCAATTTCAGAAACAATTGCTGATTCCTGCGGGCTGCTTGCTTCAAAAAGTTCTGTTACTCTAGGAAGACCACCGGTGATGTCCCGGCTCTTACTTTGCTTGTTTGGAAATTTTAGCAAGGATAGTACCTGCAGGAACACTTTCGCCTTCATCAACTGATAAATAAGCTCTTGTAGGAATGTTGAATGATTTCTTTGTTCCGTCCTCAGCTTCAATCATGATACTCGGAGTTAAAGTTTTATCTTTTGATTCAATAACAACTTTCTGTACGTGACCGGTTTGTTCATCGGTAACTTGCTGTAATGTTGAATTGTCAATCATGTCGACAAATTTTACTCATACCTGCAATATCCGTAAGGATAACTGAATTATACGGATCGTGATTATAAAGAGGAGTACGTTTTTTAACAGCCTGACCGTCATTAACAACTAATTCTGCACCGTAAGGAACATCGAATTTTTTAATCTGTCTGTTGTTATCATCATATAGTCCGATAACGCCTCTTCTGCCTGTAACAACTTTTACCGTACCAAGGAAATCCGATTTTTCTACATAAGTAATTCTTTCAAACTTAACTATACCGTCAATGTTTGACTCAACCTGCGACTGACTTGCAATTCTTGAAGAAGTACCACCAAGGTGGAATGTTCTAAGAGTAAGCTGTGTACCAGGCTCGCCAATTGACTGTGCTGCAATTATCCCTACTGCTTCGCCTATCTCAACGAGTTTACCGTTAGTTAAGTTTCTTCCGTAACATTTTGCGCAGACACCACGTTTTGATTCGCAAGTTAATACGGTTCTTATATAAACCGAATCAATACTGGAGTCTTCTATTCTTTCTGCAATTTCTTCCGTAATCAAATCGCCTGCCGCAATAATCAATTCATCTGTTCTCGGATCGTAAACATCTTCCTGAGCAGACACGACCTATAATTCTTTCGGCCGAGTGGTTCTCTTTCCTGTTCAACATCTTTCAAAGCGGTAATTTCAATACCCAGAATAGTTCCGCAATCCATTTCAGTAATAATTACATCCTGTGAAACATCAACAAGTCTTCTTGTTAAATAACCGGCATCGGCAGTTTTAAGAGCTGTATCCGCAAGACCTTTTCTGGCACCGTGAGTTGAAATAAAGTACTCAAGTACGGAAAGACCTTCTTTAAAGTTCGCAACAATCGGGTTCTCAATAATTTCACCGGCCTGGCCGGATAAACTTTTCTGAGGTTTCATCATCAAGTCCACGCATACCGGCAAGCTGTCTTACCTGTTCCTGCGAACCTCTAGCACCGGAGTCAACCATCATATGCAATGAGTTAAACCGTTGTTATGAATCTTGATTTTTTCCATCAAAGCACGTGCAACATCGTTTGTTGTATGCGTCCAAACGTCAATAATTTTATTATAACGTTCAGCATCAGTAATAACACCCTGTTCGTGCTCGCTTAATATCGATTCAACTTTTTTATTTGCTTTTTAGCAGCTAACTGTAACCTGAAGTAGATACAATCAT
>CAVUCX010000040.1:0-4300 GCA_963739955.1 uncultured Bacteroidota bacterium
GCAAAGTTTTATATAATCCAAGTAAAGATATGAAATAAGTCATATTTACTTTTAAAAATTTTATTTTAAGGACTCTTCCGGGAAGTCATTGATATCATCCGGGATGGCACTGACAAAGTCCGGCATGCGGCGGCAAAGTCCGGCACGTTGCGGCAAAGTCCGGAAGCGTTGACAAAATCCGCTACGTCGCGGAAATATCCGTGAATACATTTGATAGGAACCGCTACGCTGCGGAAAAATCCGGCACGCGTCGGCAAAGTCCGCTATGTCGCGGAAAAATCCGGAAAGACATTTGACAGGATCCGCTACGCCGCGGAAAAATCCGGCATGTCGCGGATAAATTCGGAACGCCGCGGAAAAATCCGCAAAGATAGTTGACAGAATCCGCTACGCCGCAGCAAAATCAGGGATGGCATTGACAAAATCCGTTACCTCGCGGTAATTTCCGGAACGCGATAGCAAAATCCGTTATGCTGCGGTAATTTCCGGGATGAAAATGACAGTATCCGGAGTGCATCTGCAAAATCCGGAACGCCATTGACAGCATCCGGAGTGCGTCTGCAAAATCCGTAAACTAAACACCTTCAAGGTTTCTGAAACCTTGAAGGTGTAACCGGTTTACTTATTAACTTTATAACACTTGCATAAAACCGCTCGCAACCAATTGATGATTTTTTGCCCCCGGAGTACTAATTGTTTTCACAATTTTTAATATAAACTTCCAACAGGTCATATCCGTACTGATTAATGTAGCCCTGCTCCAATGCGCGGAAAAGGCAATTGCATCCTTCTTCTTTATTATCGACAGCCAGATAAATCATCCCCCTGATCTTGTTTGTCTCCGGGTTCACGGCATCCTGACTTAGTGATGTATTACAGTATTTGATAGCCTTATCATATTTTTTCAGCATCATATAAGAAAGAGCAAGTCTGTTAAGTGCTTCTATGTCTCCGGGCGAGTTGAGTATATATTTTTCATAGAAACCAGTTGCCTTTTCATAATTCTTCCGGTTATAATAGATATCGCCGTATAATTTGTTTGCCGGAACATTTTCCACATCCCTGTCGAGTATTTTTTCAAGAGTGAATTCGGCTTCCGGCAATTTATTCAGTTTGATATAGGATGCAGCCATTGGCATTAAATGGTTTACAGAATCGGGATAAAGACTGTCTGCCTTCAAAAAGTCTCTGACAGCCTGCAAATGTTTACCCATGTTTGCATAGACCTTACCCCGGCTAATATAACTTTTGAAAAGCTTATCTTTCTCCGTAAATTTTTCAATAGCTTTACTGAAAAGCAAAATTGCCCCCCTGTAACTGTTAGTCACCAGGCATACTTCACCCCTCAGAAAATAAACATCGGGTATATCGGGATTTAATGCCAGTATCCTGTAGCAATCTTCGATGGTTTTATTGTAAATTTTCAGATTGTACGCTATTTCAGCCCTCGTTATATAATATTCAACATTGGATGAGTCAAGATTAATGGCTTTATTAATAGCTGTTAAGGCATCGGCATACTTATGTTGTGCGAGCATTTCTGCACTTTGCCGGTGATAATCCTCCGGCTTCTGTGCGATGACAATTAAACCGGTAAAACTGCAAAATAATAACCCTAAACTTAATTTGCGACGGATATTTAACATATTACTACTACTGTTTATTTTACTGTTAACTTGTAGCTGTAAACCTTATCAGCCGCATGTATTTTAAATGTATATGTGCCTTTGGGTAACTTCTCGAGAGAATATTTTTTCACAATTACAGCGCCTGTCAGATTATTTTCTTCAAACACAATCTCTTCATCGTGCTCCATTTCAACGCTAATCACCGAATTTCTGACATTACTGTATACAAAACCAAATGTTTTATTATCTACCCGTTGAAAATCCGGGGCTTTTTCTTTAATCAATTCAGTTGCACTTGTATAGTCGCCTGTTTTAGAGAATCCCTTAACGAAATCTTCTTTATCTCCACTCAGTTCAACAGTATAACTTCCATCAGGTAGTGCGGAAAGGTCAAGAAATTTAAAATAATTGTTCCCTTTTTTAATAATTTCCGAGAAAAATATTTTTCCTGCTGTGTTCTGGATATTCAAACTCAGGTTTTTATCTGAAATGTTTACAATACCCAGTCGCGCTATATTTTTGGATGTGATTGAAAATAAAAGACAAGTTTCAGGTACCCCGGCGTTCAGAAGACTAATTGCAAGTAACAATACCGGTAAAACGATAAAGTTTTTTCGGTTCATAAAGTAAGTTGGTTTAGGTTTAGGCGACAAATTTATAAAAGATGAATTAACTATGCAAAAATCATTGAGTTAAGTTTTCATCAATTAACCTATTAATGTTTCTCTTCTGATTTGTAGGTTCAGGATGTGAATTCAATGATATTTCTGGTTAAGCAATAAAAATCCCTGCTTGGCTTAGGCTCTGCCTAAGCCAAGCAGGGATTTTCAGGTCTGCCTGGGTTATTTTTCAGGAAATGATATACAATCAGGAGCTTATTTGCGGAAGCCTTGGCTAACCTGTTTATTTCATCTCAAATATCTTATCCACAATCCCGTATTCAACCGATTCATTGGCATTCATCCAGTAATCCCTGTCAAAATCCTTCAATATCTGTTTCAAAGGCTGATTACAGTTTTTGGATAAAATTTCTGCAGAAATATTTTTGGTTTTGATAATTTGTCTTGACTGAATTTCGAGATCGGCAGCGCTTCCCTGTACCATTCCAACACTCGGCTGGTGGATCATAACTTCACCCAGGGGAAATATATACCGTTCACCTTTTTCACCGGCAGAGAGAAGGATCGATCCCATGGAGGCTGCCAGGCCCATACAAACTGTTGAAACCGGAGAGGAGATCAAAGCCATGGTATCAAGGATCGAAAATCCGGATGATACGATCCCGCCGGGGCTGTTAATAAAAAAGGTAATCTTTTCACCTGGTTTTACCGATTCAAGGTATAATAATTTACTTACAAGATCCTGCGCCGAATCATCGTCTACTGGTCCCCAAAGAAATATTTTTCGCTGTTCCAGAAATTTATGATCGATTATTTTCTGAATTCCCTGACTTTTTCCAGTTTGTTCCTGTTCTTCTTCGTTTATAAATTTTTCTGTTATCATTTGAGTTATTTTTTACTATTTACTATTCGTGTGCTATTTAACCATTTGGCATGCCAGTAAAATTAGAAAAATAATCTGTGTGATTTCCTATTTTTTGAATCTTCTTTTTTACCTGAATATTGTTGGCGCTGGTTATACCTTCAAGGTTTTTAAAACCTTGAAGGTTTTGAACTAATAAAAGTAAACAAATATAATAATTGATTCATTAGCAAAATGTACTTACATAATCTCACTTAACTGCAGCCATCTGTCTGATTTTTCCTCCAGCGATTTTAACAGGGCGCCCAGCTTTTCCGATTTTTCCTGCAACTCATCGGAAGCAAGGGTTCCTGAATACAAAGAGGCCTCAAGAGCGGCTTTTTCCTGTTCCAACGCTTCTATATCTTTTCCGAGCTGCTCGAATTCCCTTTTTTCCTTATAACCCGGTTTTTTGTTTTTTTCAGTTGTAGGGGTAACATCCTTTTGTTTTTTGATTTTGTTTTCAGAAAGGGCCGTTTTATTGATTTTATTTTCTTTTTCCCGATAAACGGAATAGTTTCCCGGAAAATCCTTTATGGTTCCTTTATCCTGAAAAACAAACAGATGGTCCACAATACTGTCCATAAAAAACCGGTCGTGTGAAACAACGATCACGCACCCTGGGAAATCAGCGAGGTAATCTTCCAGAATGTGTAAGGTCATAATATCGAGATCGTTGGTTGGCTCGTCGAGGATCAGAAAATTGGGGCTTTTCATCAGTACCGTACATAAATAAAGCCTTCTTTTTTCACCTCCGCTTAATTTTGAAATATAACGATATTGCGAATCGGGCGTAAACAGAAAGTGGTTCAGAAATTGCGAAGCGGTAACAATTTTTCCGTCGGCGAGACTAATGGTTTCGGCGATTTCGTTTACAGCTTCTATTACACGCTGGTTTTCATTAAACTGTATCCCTGCCTGCTGGTAATATCCGAGCGCAATGGTTTCGCCATATTCAATATTTCCCGAACCGGGCGCCAGTTTCCCGGTGATCGCATCGAGCAGGGTGGATTTTCCACATCCGTTTTTACCAATTATTCCCACTTTCTCATACCGGTTGAAGTTGTAACTGAAATTATCAATATAAGTGACCCCGTCAAAACTAACCGACAGGTTCCCGGACTTCCAGTATTTTTTTACCGAGCCTTTGA
>CAVUCX010000041.1:0-35186 GCA_963739955.1 uncultured Bacteroidota bacterium
GTAGGCAACCCGCGTTTAAGGCTGGCCGTCGATAACGCGAAAGCAGCTAATATGCCTCAGGATAATATAGAAAGAGCAATTAAGAAGGCTACCGGTGAACTTGAAGGTATTACTTATGTTGAATTGACTTACGAAGGCTACGGACCGGCAGGAGTCGCTGTAATTGTGGAAGTTGCTACAGACAACAAGAACCGTACTGTTGCGGAGGTTAGACATTTGTTTTCGCGCAGCGGCGGAAGTATGGGCGAAAACGGATCTGTTGCCTGGATGTTCGATAAAAAGGGGGTTATTACACTTCCTAAGCAAGCAAAGTCGGAAGATGAAATTATGGAAATTATTCTCGAAGCCGGCGCTGAAGATCTGCAGACGGAAGAGGAAATCTATGTTATTCAGACTGCCCTTGAGGCTTTTGAACCTGTCAGGAAAGCACTGCTTGAAAAAAATCTTACGATCGAAAATGCTTCACTTCAATGGATAGCTAAGAATTCAATAGCCGTTGCCGGAGAGGATGCTGAAAAAGTAATTAAACTTCTGGAGTCCCTGGAAGATTCTGATGATGTTCAAAATGTTTATTCCAACGCGGATATAGACGATTCTTCTTTAAATTAAAATTCCCGGAGCACAGATTAATAATCTGTGCTCCGTAAAAATTATAAAATGATAATTTTAGGTGTTGATCCAGGTACAAATTATACCGGTTACGGTATAATAAATCAAAACAAAAATTCCTTTACGCGTGTCGTAAACGGTCTGATCAAGTTGCCGCCTGCTAAAGAAATCCCGCTTCGCCTCGGAATAATTTACGATGAACTGGATAAAATCATAAAACTATATAAACCGGAGGAGTTTGCAATTGAAACCGCCTTCTTCGGAAAAAACGTTCAATCAGCAATGAAAATAGGATATGCGCGCGGAGTATCCATTCTGGCCGCAGTACACAACAAACTCCCGACCAGCGAGTATTCGCCGAGGGAAATAAAAAAATCCGTAGTCGGCACCGGCGCCGCCTCAAAAGAGCAGATCAGTTATATGATAAAAACAATTCTAAATCTAAAAGAAGAAAAGATGAGGCATGATGAAAGCGACGCACTTGCCGTTGCGCTATGCCATGCGTTCAGGATGAGAATGCCTATGAAAAAAAGCACCAACTGGAAATCGTTCATAGAGGCGTTTCCCGAAAGAATAATTAATTCCTAACATCAATAGGATTTTAAATGATTGGATATTTAAACGGTAAAATAATTTCCGCAAAACCTACAAATATTATTGCTGGATGTAAACGGTGTCGGATATCTGGTAAACATTTCAATAAATACTTTCGAGAAAATTACCGATAAGGAATTGGTCTCGCTTTTTATTTATACCGGAGTAAAAGAAGACTCAATTACTTTGTACGGTTTTTTTGTCGAGTCGGAAAAAGAAATGTTTGAATTGCTAATATCGGGGTTAACGGAGTTGGACCTAAACTTGCTTTGAATATATTATCGGGTATTCAGGTAGACGAACTAAAAAACGCCATACAGTCAGGCAATTCATCGCGCATAGTTGCAATACCCGGCATCGGAAAGAAAACTGCGGATAGACTGGTACTTGAACTGAGAACTAAAGTGGATCATATAACCGGGGAAGGCGGAGACGATATTCCCTTCAATATAAAGAATGAAGCTGTCGCAGCACTTACAACTTTGGGATATAATCAGAAAATCGGTGAAAAAATTGTAAGAGATATATTGGGTGAAAGTCCGGATCTCCCGCTTGAAGAAGTAATCAAAAAATCTTTAAATAAATTAAACATGTAGCACAGATTAGTAATCTGTGCTACACAAGTAGATGTTACGGCATTAAAGTAGTTGTACTGTTGAACAGATCCTTTTCAGATTTTATCTTTTCTTCATTTCCGTAAACACAAAAAGTTTTCTCCGCAAGAATATCGGCAACAAACTTATTCATCCCTCTGATATCTTCAGTTGTGGTTGCGAGAACTTCATCGCGAACTTTCTGCATATCCTGCTTCGTCATTTTCTCAAAATAATATATAACCGCATAGTCACCTTTGGATGACGGGGTAAGCGGCCTGTCAAGCTGCGCGACTGTGCCGATAATATACCTGGTCATTGCATTGTCATCCGCATCGAATTTTTTAAGATAATCAACCGTATTGGAGTAATTTGTCAATGTTTCTTTCAAATGCGGATCGCGGTAGGATGCGAAATATGCATGTCCTGAAGGCGAGAACGACGCCCAGCTTCCGTAAGCTCCGCCCATAACCCTTACCTGGTTCTGGAGCCAGTCTCTCGAAAGGACCTGACTTAGTACAAGCATTTTACCGCTCCAGTCGTAACCCAGTTTTTTGTAGTTGTACCCTTCAATTACATACTGAACTTTGGATGCGGTTAAAAATCCCTCGTTCTTTTTCTGAAGATCGAAATTCCACTTTTGTTCAGGTGCATTTTCAACTGCAAATTTACCTGTTATATTTTCGAAACTATTTAAGTATGCGGGCATATCATCTTTCGCGCAAGTAACCGCGCCGATGCAGTTTCCTTTATTGAAAAGAAGCTCAGCGGTTTTTTCCAGGTTGCCGATTATGTTATCCGCCCTGTTATCGTAGTCTTTCGTCAATCCAGATATAAACCGGTAATAAGAAATTCCTCCGGTAATTTCATTGAATAATCCGCGGCTGCTGATATAAGATAAAAGTCTTTTTTCCGCATAACCGTAACCGTTCCGGTTGACGTTAGCCTCAAGTCGTGATTGATGCCTTTGCAGAATGTCTTTCAGTCTGTCCTTATCAGCGTACTTTGTTTTATTAATAAGTTCTTCCATCAGATCGAACATTACATTTACCTTACCGCTCATCGCTTTGGAAGAAACAATAAACTTCGGAATCAATACTGATTCATCTTTATACTGAGAATAGCTGCTTAGAGAGGTACTGAATCCTCCGGTGTTTATATTTAACTGTTTTTCGAGATCGCCGTACGAGTACTTATCAGTATTCATACTTCCGAGTACTTCGGAAAGAAGGGCGGCGTAAGGGAGCAGACTGTCGGGCAGAACCTTCATATCAAAATACATCTTTGCATAAACAACTCCGTTTGTAAATTCATTATGCGCAAGAACCTGAATACCGTCAACATTCTTTTCATCGAGCGAATACCACTCGGCTTCAGGATTAATATCATTACGGCTAAGCAGCGGTATTGTTGCAAGCGCTTCGGGCGAATCTTCCTGTTTCTGGTATTCTTTTAAATCACCGGTGTTTTTTACAAGTCCTTCAACCTCATCCGGTGAAAGAGATGCTTTGTAAGAAGATAATTCTTTATCCGTCTTCTCGTTTATTTCTTTCTCCAGTCCGGGTTTAGGCTCAAGCGTAATTAGAAGACTATGTGGATTATTTACAAAATCTTTTAATATTACTTTTTCAAGATAACCGTTTTTAATTCCCGATTTTAATTCCGCGAGAGGTTTTTCGTATTCGAGACTTAAGAAAGGATCATTGGCAAAGAACCATCCCGTAATCGCTTTAAAATTATACGACAGTCCTTTTTGAGCGTCGTTGCCCTCGCGCAATCCGAATTCCATTCTGTTCAGTGTGCCTTCAACCGCCAGGGTATCGAGTCCTTCTTCCGCGGCTTTTTTCAGCGTACTAAATACAATCTCTTTGAATTTTTCCTTATCGCCCGGATTTGCGTTCTGTACCGTAATATCGAAAACATTCTGCTCGATATCATCAACTGATGCGCTTACTTCTTTACCGATGCCTGCTTTTTGAAGAGCAAGTCGAAGAGGCGCCGATTCCTGGTTCACAAGAACATCCGATAAAATATTCAGCGCCATAACCTGAGCGCGGTCGGTATTCAAACCCGCGACGAAGCTGATGTTAAGATATGTCTGATTGTTCGTATCGCTGCCTTCGGTAACCGAGTAATGACTGTTAATCTCTTTCATCTTCTTAAAAGGTTTTTGAAGTGGTATATCTGAGTTAACATCAATTTTATTGTAATGAGTTAAATAGGCGGTATCTATAAATTCAAGTTCCTTATTTAAATCGGCATTTCCGTAAAGAAAGATGTAGCTGTTGGAAGGGTGATAAAAACGTTTATAAAATTCGACGAACTTCTGATAAGACAGCTTTGGTATTGCCGAAGGATATCCGCCCGAAGAAAAACCATAACCGTTATCAGGAAAAAGGTTTTTATATTCCAGGTAGCTCAGTTCTCTTGTTGCGCTTGAATATGCGCCTTTCATTTCGTTGTAAACTACGCCGTTGTATATAACCGGGTTTGCTGCGCTGTCTTCTTCAAAATGCCAGCCTTCCTGCTCGAATATCCTTTTATCCTGAATAACGAGCGGATTGAAAACAGCGTCGAGATAAACATGCATTAAGTTAAAGTAATCTTTGTCGTTCATACTGGCAATGGGATAAATAGTAATGTCGCTGCCGGTCATGGCGTTTAAGAATGTATTGAGGGAGCCTTTTGCAAGGACATCAAAAGGACTTTTAACCGGGAAGTTTTTGGATCCGTTCAGAACCGAGTGCTCAAGAATATGAGGTGTGCCGCCGTCTGATTGAGGTACGGTTTTAAAAGCGATGCTGAATGTTTTATTCGGATCATCTGATACTATCTTAAAAAGACGCGCGCCGCTTTTTACATGCTCGAAATAATAACATTCCGAGTTTACTTCTTTTACGAATTCTTTTTTTATTAACTTGAATCCGTGGTAGACTTGTCCCTCTGAATATTGTCCTGAAGTTTCATTATAGCCCATAATTAACAAAGCTCCGAATATTAAAAGAAATATTTTTTTTAAATACATATGTTTTTGCTCCCTTTTAATTTGACAAGTAGGTGTATTTTCTTAAATCAACTGAATATGTATTAGGTAAACAGGAAATGAAAACAGAAAATTCTCTGATTCGAAGAGCAATATAAAGTTAAATTGCTATTAGCGGCAACTTTAAAATGATGAACTGCTATTAAATATTTGGAAAAATAATTTAAATATCCCATCAATTGCCCCGGCATAAATGCCGGGGCAATTGAGCTATTAGATATTTAAGCAATTAATTACCTTGTTTATGCTTTTCCGCATTTTTATTATCTTTAAGACCTTAATTAAAACTATATAGGTTACGATGACATCACAAGAAATCAGACAGCAGTTTCTCGACTTTTTCAAAAGCAAAGATCACAGAATTGTAAGCAGCGCTCCTGTCGTTCCGTTCGACGACCCAACCCTGCTATTTACAAACGCCGGCATGAATCAATTCAAAGATGTTTTTCTCGGCTCCGGCAGTAGGGAATATAAACGCGCTACCGATACGCAGAAGTGCATCCGCGTAAGCGGAAAACATAACGATCTTGAAGAAGTGGGACACGATACTTATCATCATACTTTTTTTGAAATGCTCGGAAACTGGTCGTTCGGCGATTATTACAAATCCGAAGCTATCGAATGGGCATGGGAACTTCTTACCGGTGTCTGGAAATTACCTAAAGAACGTCTTTGGGCAACCGTCTATAGAACCGATGATGAAGCATTTGAATTGTGGAAATCTAAAACGGATATAAAACCAAGTCATATTTTAAAATTTGATGAAAAGGATAACTTCTGGGAAATGGGTGAAACAGGTCCGTGCGGACCCTGTTCCGAAATTCATATAAATCTTTCCGATGATTTTGACAATCCCAAATATGTTAACGCCGGTGTTCCGGAGTGTATTGAAATCTGGAATCTTGTTTTCATTCAATATAACAGAGATGAAAAAGGCAATCTTCACGATCTGCCCCATAAGCACGTCGATACCGGAATGGGCTTTGAGCGTGTCTGCGCCGTGCTTCAGAAAAAAGGCTCTAACTACGATACCGATGTTTTCATGCCTTTAATTAATGCGGTTGCCAAGCTTTCCGGAATACCTTACCAGAATGAAGAAAACAAAATAGCCATGCGCGTAATTTCCGATCATATCCGAACGCTTACATTTGCAATTGCCGACGGCGCGGTTCCCGGCAACGACGGAAGAGGATATGTGCTGAGAAGAATTTTACGAAGAGCAGCTCGCTACGGACGTAAACTTAATTTCACAAAGCCGTTCCTTTTTGAAATCGTAAAGGTACTTGTAGATACGATGGGTAAAGTGTTTCCCGAAATTATTGAGAAGCAGGAATACGTCGAGAAGGTAATAAAAGCGGAAGAAGAAAGTTTTAATGCAACACTTGATAGAGGTATTTCGTTATTTGAAGAATTGATCAAAGGATTAAGCAAAGACGGCGCCAAAGTAATCCCCGGTGAGGATCTGTTTATGTTATATGATACTTTCGGATTCCCGGTTGATCTTACAAACGTAATGGCCCTTGAAAACGGATTTACGATTGATGAAGAAGGATTTAACGAACTTATGCAGGTTCAAAAGCAAAGAGCTCGCGAGGCATCAAAAGAAAAATTCGCATCGGTTAGCATTTCCACAAACGATTTGAATTCCTTCGAACTATCGGATGTCGATAATGTTGTGTTTACCGGATACGACGAATTAAAATCGGACGCTAAAATAGTGGGACGTAAAAAAAATGACGGCACCGATCTTATCATTCTCGACAGAACTCCTTTCTATGTTGAAGCCGGCGGTCAGATCGACGATTTGGGCAAAATAATTGCCGGTGAAACCGCGCTTGATGTTGTAGACGTAACTAAAATTGATAATAAGATTGTGCATGTTGTTGATAATCAGAATGATTTCCAATTAGTTCCCGGTACGAGAGTAATCGCTCAAGTAGACGAACAGAGGCGCTGGGATATTATGAGGAACCATTCGGCAACCCACTTTCTGGATGCCTCATTAAGAAAAATTCTGGGTACGCATGTTCATCAAGCAGGTTCTTATGTGGGGCCGGACAGACTCCGCTTTGACTTTACTCATTTTGCGAAAGTAAGTGACAGCGAATTAAACGATATCGAGGTTTTAATAAACGAAGAACTGAGGAAAAATATTCCGGTCCGGCACCACCGCAACGTACCTTTTGATAAAGCAAAAAAGATGGGTGCGCTGATGTTCTTCGGAGATAAGTACGGCGATTTTGTTAATGTAGTTCAGTTCGGCGATTTCAGTATGGAATTCTGCGGCGGTACACACGTTAAGAACTCATCGCAAATAGGACTTATTAAAATTGTAAGCGAAGCCTCTATTGCAAGCGGTGTAAGGAGGATTGAAGCCGTAACCGGTTTTGGCGTGGAAAAATATATCTCAACGCAAATTGAAAAACTAAAAGAATCCGATGAAAAAATTGCGGCTTTAGTTGAGGAAAAAAAGAAACTTGAAAAAGAGATCGGCGAACTGAGACTTCAAGGGAAACTGGGACAAATAGATACGGTTGTTTCAAAGCCGGTTGATGTCGACGGAATAAAAATTTACAAGGCGAAGGTAAATGCCGACAATATGGATGAGCTTAAATCCTTTGGCGATGAGTTAAGGAATAAGATGAAATCCGGAATCGGCGTAATGATATCGGAGTTGGACGGCAAGGTGGGAATTGTCTGCGTTGTATCGGATGATTTGATAAAAGAGAAAAAACTTAGTGCCGGTAAAATAGTTGGCGATCTTGCTAAGCTTGTAGGCGGAGGCGGAGGCGGACGTCCGCATCTTGCAACAGCAGGCGGTAAAGACATCGAAAAAATTGATTTCACTTTGGAGAATGTAGAAAAGACTGTTAAAAAATATTTGTAATCTTACTAAGTGAAATCAAGTGTCCTTTTTTATGTTAATGGTTTGTGGATTGCCACAAAGACTCTAAGACACTAAGGTTATTTCTATTGTTAATTTTGATCTATATTTCTTCCATCTTTATTTAATTTGGAATAGAGATTTGAAAGGGGAAAATGAAAAAATTTAAATCTTTGTCTAAAGAAGAAGAAAGAATCGGGAAAGCAGTTGTTGAAAGCGCTTTTAGTGTTCATAAAGCCTTTGGACCCGGTTTGCTGGAAAAATTTATGAAGTCTGTTTTGTTTATGAGCTGCGTAACCGACATTTATTTGTTAAAAGGCAGATAGATATACCCATCGTTTATAATAACATTACATTTGACGAAGGCCTGAGACTTGATGTTCTTATAGAAGAAAAAGTGATTTGTGAATTAAAAGCAGTGGAACAAGTAAATCCTGTTTGGCAAGCACAAATATTAAGTCATTTAAAATTAACAAATCTGCGTTTGGGATATTTAATAAATTTTAATGTTCCTTTAATTAGAGACGGAATAAAAAGATTTATAATTTAATTCCTTTGTGTCTTAGTGACTTCGTGGCTAAATAGACACTTTGAAAATTTAAGGTAACACTAAGAAAATGAGTAAAACTAAAATAAAATATATATGCTCCAACTGCGGATATGAATCGCTGAGATGGCTCGGGAAATGCCCGGAGTGCGAAAGCTGGAATAGCTTTACCGAAGAAATAATCGAAACTTCAAAGAGACAAACGACGCAATATAAAGGTAAAAGCCAGGCGCTTAAAATTTCAGAAATAACCGCATACGAAGAAGACAGAATTAAAACCGGAATAGGCGAGTTCGACCGCGTACTCGGAGGAGGATTGATGCCCGGTTCGGTAATCCTTCTCGGCGGAGATCCCGGAATCGGAAAATCGACTCTTGCAATGCAGAGCGCGGCGAATTTAAAACACAGAGTGCTCTATGTAACGGGTGAAGAATCGGCAAAACAAATCAAGCTGAGAGCAGGTCGCATAAAAATAAAATCGGATGATTTTTATATCCTGGCGGAAACAGATCTTTCGCCAATAATTGCCTCTATGAACGAACTGCAGCCTTCGGTTGTAATAATCGACTCGATTCAGACAATGTACCGCAGCGAGCTTGATAACGCGCCCGGAACAATAACGCAGATAAGGGAATGCACCGCCCTCTTAATGGAAGAGGCAAAAAAAAGACATTTCAGCATCATAATCATCGGACATGTGACAAAAGACGGAACAATCGCCGGTCCTAAATTACTTGAGCATATAGTCGATACGGTTATTCAATTCGAAGGGGAGAATAATCATTCATTCAGAATATTAAGGGCGCAGAAAAACAGGTTTGGCAGTACCAATGAGATAGGCGTATTCGAAATGCACGAATCGGGATTAAGTGAAGTTAAAAATCCCAGTGAACTTTTTTTAAGCGAAAGAGATAAAGAAACCTCGGGTTCGGTAGTTACTTCGAGTATTGAAGGTACGCGCCCGATTCTTTTAGAAGTGCAGGCGCTCGTAACTCCTTCTAATTTCGGGAATCCCCAGCGGGTAACAACCGGATTCGATCAGCGTCGGCTTTCTATATTACTAGCCGTTTTGGAAAAAAGAGCCGGATTCCGGTTATCGGCAAATAATGTTTTTTTAAATATGGCTGGAGGAGTAAAAATACTGGAGCCTGCAATCGATCTTGCGGTCTGCTGCAGTATTGCATCAAGTCTGCTTAATAAAGTTGCTGATAACAGTACGGTTGTGGTTGGGGAGGTGGGTTTAGGTGGCGAAATAAGAAGTATAGGGCATATCGAAAAAAGAATCCAGGAAGCCGAAAAACTTGGATTTAAAAGAATTATTGTTCCGGGCAACAACAAAAAAGGCATCAAAAAGGGTGAAAAAATTGAAGTAATACTAATTGATAATTTGACCGAAGCGATAAAAATTGTAATAGGATAGAAATTAATCAAGTTGGAAAAAGCCAAATATTAACTCCCGAATTTGCATAAAATCGACATTTTTCTTTAAAAACATGCCAAAATCAAAGAAAATAATGCTCTTTTACAGAAAAATATTTTGTTTTAAAAATTAATAATATTATTTTGTGGAGCGGCGTAAGTGGTCGCAGTGTATTATTAACTATTTTTTAGAGGTAAGTTAGTGAGTACTAAACTTTTTGTGGGATCTCTCCCATGGGCAGTAAACGATGAGTCTTTAAAAGCAGCTTTTGAAGCTCACGGTACTGTTATATCTGCAAAAGTGATTACCGATCGTCAGACCGGTAGAAGTAGAGGATTTGGATTCGTAGAAATGGAAAACGAATCTGAGGCAAGTAATGCAATCCAGGCTCTTAATGGGGCGGAATTCAAAGGCCGTAACATTATCGTTAGCGAAGCAAAACCGAAAAATTAAAAAATATTTGGTAAACTTGCGTGTCCTTTGGCGCTCTTTTGAGCGCCTTTATTTTTTTAAAGACTTAAAATTATCATGAAGAAGCAAAATAAGAAATTCTTAATAATAATTTTGAAAGTGATTTTAATTGCGGTTATAACTATTTCATTTATATGGCAGATCAGCAAAGGCATCTGTCCGGTCCCGTAGTATTCTCAAACCGAAAAATTAATCGGCAACTCCTTCCCGTCAATCACTAAATCATTTATATTTCACTTCCATATATTATTCGGTATAAAAATAGTGACCCATAAAATTAATAACTTGAAAATCAACGGTACAAACGCGGCTCAAATTGATCACGCAAAAATTATTTTAATTGTTTGTTCCTCTCTTTTCTTGTTAATTGCAGCGGCGGTACATTTCGATATAACCCGCAAGTTTGATATAGATATTCTTTTAGCCTTACGTAATAGTGATAATTTATCGGTTCCATTATTCAAGTCGTGGCTGTTACCGCTAATGCAAAAGATTACTATGCTGGGAAATACAGAAACGGTAATAACTCTGACCGGACTAATGACGGTATATTGTGCAATAAGAAAAGAATATCGGCTTGCGTGGATTATTCTTACTGCGGTCATAGGCGCAGGTCTGCTGGATTTCTTTTTAAATGGGCTTTCGACCGAAGCAGACCCGAAGCAGTACCTCATCTTGTGCAGGCCTTCTATTACAGCTTTCCCAGCGGCCATGCTTTTATTTCATCCGTATTGTATACGGCGCTCGCATTTTTAATTACTAAATTTATTAGTAATAAATTATTGAAGCTCGATATCATATTAATAACGGCACTAGTGATATTTCTTATCGGCTTCAGCCGAGTATATCTCGGCGTACATTATCCTACCGATGTAATTGCCGGATGGTTGATCGGAATATCATGGATTTCTTTATGCTGGATTTTATCCCAAATTATTGCTATGTATTCCGTACAAAAAGGACATTAAATGTCGGATGAAAAGAAAAAATTATTATTCAGTTTATCGGTTCCTTTAGCTTTTATAATCCTGCTTTGGTTTATACAGGTAATACAGTTTCTGTTTAACATTAATCTGGATAAATTCGGTTTACTGCCCCGGCATCTTACCGGTTTAATCGGTATTATAACCGCTCCTCTTTTGCATGCCGGCTTCGCTCATTTATTCTCAAACACTCTGCCTCTTCTTTTCCTGGGAACAGGCATAATGTATTTTTATCCGGATTCATCCTTTAAAGTTTTTTTGATGGTTTATCTTGTGCCCGGAGTTTTTGTCTGGCTCGTTGCAAGAACCGCCTACCATATTGGTGCAAGCGGTATGGTTTACGGCTTGGTAACTTTTTTATTCTTCAGCGGATTGATACGCAGAGATACACGTTCCATAGCCCTGGCTTTGATCGTTACCTTTCTTTACGGGAGCATAGTTTGGGGTATACTTCCGCTCGATAACGGTGTTTCATGGGAATATCATCTGTTCGGCTCACTTACGGGAATTTATTGTGCGTTTTCATTTCGCGATTCGGACCCGTATAAAAAATATGATTGGGAGGATGAGTCGGAAGACGATTGGCCGGATAAGTTGGAAATTTCGCACCACAAAGGTTATCCTTATGATGATAACTAAATTTACTCTGTATTATTAAAGCTTACAGTATTCACGCTAAAGTTTCTGTAATTTTATATACAATTTGTCAGTGAATCGGGTGAAAATTTTAAATGTTTAATATATTGACTTTTTACCTGACGAAAGTTAGTTTATAACCATACATGTATCCTTAAAAATAAAATTACCTTTCCCGCATTTCCTATCACTCAAAGATATATTTCCGATTCTTTTTTTCTTCTCTAATTCAGTTTTGCATTTTGGTTCATTAATCGTTCAAAATCAAGTGTAGCTGCATTTACTGAATATTAAGATTAATAAACATTGAAATCAGGACAAATGCGTTTACAGTCCGAGGAGATTAATTCTTTTGTACAGGACAATGCTTCTAATACAAAAGGAAAACTTGACATATATAAACCCGACACAGTAAGGGGAGGGCATGTCGTTGCTTTTGTTGGTTATACAAAGGACAGATTTATCGTCAGAAATAGCTGGGGTTCACAATGGGGGGATAAGGGATTTGCATATGCTTCGACTCAATATGCAAAAGAAGCTTTCACCGAAGCATACGGTATTACTTTTTAATCATTGAAAAACAATGGATGTTTCGAATATAAGAAGGTGCTTTTCTTAAGATGAGATTCGATTTTTTTGTTAAAACAAAACAATCTAAGATAATTGTGTTCGTTGCAATAAGAGTTTAAAAGTTTTTACTAACGGTATAAAATTTATACGGACATTAGTTATATTATAGTTAATGAAATAAATGTTTTCGATTTGACTACATAAAAAGTTATTTTAAAAAATAATTTTATATTCATGTTTTTATGAAAAATGGTGTTTGCTGAGTTCAGCTTTTATTATAAAATTATTAAATAAACTTGCATTTAGAGCTATTTTGTTGTTTTTGAAAGAAAAAAGAGTAAATTATACGCATGAAAATCTTAAAAAGTTTGAAATTCTAAAATGCTTGAGAATAATTTATTTAACTGCTATTCACTATTTAAAAGGTCAATATGCTATATAGAGGGGAAGTGTTGCCTGAAGTGAAGCTTTCTGATAATAAAGGAAGTAATGGAAGTTATTTTCAAGACTTTCTAGTTGCCCTCGAATCAAAATCAGATGTTCTACCTGAAATTTATATAAAAACTGAGGGTTCCGGTAAAATTAAGGATATAAAATATTTTGATCTTATCGCAGGGGATTTTTGCACTTCTCAAAATCATACGTTGAATATTGACGACCTTTTCCCTCAAAAAGATGTAAATGAAATATTCGATACTATTAAAATTAACGGATCCGACAAAAAATGTGTATCGAAAAAGATCCGCCTTTTATTGAACAACAAAGAAAAAATATTTGAAACCCGGGTATCTCTTACTTCCGACAATTTTTACCTTTTTGTATTAAAAGATATTACCGAAAAGAAAAAAATTGAAGAGCATATACTGAAATTGAGTCAGGCGCTTGATTCAACCGGTGATATAATCCTTTTAACAGACAAAGATGGTATTATTACTCATGTCAACCCCGCTTTTGAGGAATTATACGGTTATAAAGAAAGCGAAGTAATTGGTAAAGCCACTCCAAGAATATTAAAAAGCAACCTGATGACTACGGACCAATATAAAAGATTCTGGAGTACACTTATATCCAAAAAGAGCATTAAAACAGAGATTATTAATAAAACCAAGGACGGTCGGGAAGTGTTTATCGAAGGTACTGCCGACCCTATTATAAATGAAAATGGGAAAGTAATAGGATTTCTGGAAATTCAAAGAGACATTACCGAGCGTAAAAAATATGAAAACGAACTAAAAGAATCAGAAGCAAGATTTCGTTCCATTTGGGAGGAATCATTTGACGGAATGAGATTAACCGATAGTGACGGAAAAATAGTTTTGGTAAATGATGCTTTCTGCAAACTTATCGGAATGGATGAAGAAGCCCTAATTAATAAACCATTTAACATAATTTACCGACTGTCGGACCTGGAGCAGGAAGAAAATTTAAGAGAATATAAGATATTATATAGAGACAAAAAGTTTGTCAATTTCAAATGGAATAATTTTGTTCTGCGCAACGGAAAATCCGTTTTCTTTAATGTTAGTTTTTCATATATAAGTTCCGGCAAAGAGAACTTAGTTCTTTCTATTTTCAGGGATGTAACAAAATATAAAAGATCCGAAGAAGAATTGCGCAAAGCCGAGCGGTTAGCATCAATAGGTACAATGGCAGCTTATTTATCGCATGAGATAAAAAATCCTTTGGCTACAATTAAAAACTACGTTGAAATTCTATTTGAAAATGAAAATTTAACCGAAGATATTAAGAATCCACTCGAAGTTATACACAGCACTGTTAAAAACTTAAATAGACTTTTAACTGATGTACTTCAATATGCCCGCAGTGAGGAATACATAGAAGTTGAAATAGATATAAAAGTAATTGTTGAAAAAACCCTGGAAATTTTAAAAAGGCGACTTGCCGAAAAGAATATTTCAATTAATAACATAGTGGAAGACATCAATATTATGGGTGACTATATGTCGTTGATTTCTGTCTTTACTAATTTATTTGAAAATTCTATTGATGCCGTTTCTGAAGACGGAGAGATAACAATATCGGGTGATAGTAACGGAAATTATTGTTCGGTGTTCATACAGGATAACGGTTCCGGCGTTGAGGTAGATAAAAAAATATTTGAACCTTTCTTTACTACAAAACCTTCCGGTACCGGGCTCGGACTGGCTATTGTTGATAAAATTATGAAATTCCATAACGGAACAATTGAATTATTATCATCAGAACCGGGAAAAACTATTTTTGAATTGAAATTTTATAAAAAAGGTGCAAATGGAGAAGATACTGATAATAGACGATGATAAAGCATTTGCTCAGACCTTAAAAATTTTTCTTTCCGACACTTTTTCTCAAATAGAGTTGGTCACAAATGGCGAGGACGGGATTAAATATGTAAAAAAAGATAGTCCGGACGTTGTCATTACCGATTTAAAAATGCCGAGTATGGACGGCTTAGAAGTATTGAGGCAAATCAAAGCAATCGACGGGAATATTGCCGTCATCATAATAACTGCGTTCGATGAAACTGATTCCATCATAAAGGCAATGCAATTAGGCGCATACGATTTTATAGAGAAATCGTATGATCTCAAAAGAATAAAGCTAATCGTAAAGAAAACACTTGATAATAAAAAGAAGAATGATCAGATGATCATTCCTCTCCCTGAAGAGAATGAAAAATTCTTATTGAAAAATTACATGATAGGAGGAGTTACAGAACAGACCAAGGAGATTTATAAGAAAATTGGTAAAGTTTCAGGAACCAGAGTAAATGTTCTGATTCAGGGAGAGAGCGGAACCGGAAAAGAATTAATTACACGAATGATTCATTACAGCGGTATTACGAAGAATGATCCGTTCATAGGTGTGAATTGTTCGGCTCTGCCGGAATCGCTGCTTGAAAGTGAGCTGTTCGGACATGTACAGGGTGCCTTTACCGGAGCAACAAAAAATAAAAAAGGCAAATTTGAATTAGCCGGCAAGGGTACGATCTTCCTTGATGAGATATCCGAATTCTCCCCTAAACTGCAGGTTAAGATGTTAAGAGTTATACAGGAAAAAGAGTATGAAAGAGTAGGCGGAGAAGAAACCATACCAATGGAGGCCAGAATTGTGGCTGCAACTAACAAGAATCTTTTAGACCTTGTGCAGAAAGGTGAGTTCAGAGAGGATCTTTTCTACCGCCTTAATATTTTTACCATTGATGTTCCGCCGTTAAGGGAAAGAAAAGAAGAAATACCCAAACTTATAGTTTTCTTATTACGAAAAATAAATATGGAAGTGCATAAAAGAGTTAATACAATTCCTTTTGAAGTAATGGAAATGTTAAAAAATCACGAATGGCTTGGGAATGTAAGAGAACTTGAAAATACACTTACGAACGCAGTTTTGCTTGCAAAAGACAATGTTTTATCAAAAGAATATTTTAACTTTATAGCTCATAAAACCGCTCATGCAGAACCTCAGAAATTAACATCTCTTAAAGAAATGGAGAAAAAACATATTCAATTCGTACTGGAAGAATCGAAATGGAATAAAACCAAGGCCAGCCAGATACTCGGAATTACTAAAGCCACTCTTTACAAAAAAATGGCGCAATATGATATAAATGAAGCCAATTCTAAATAGCTTTTCTTATTTAGACCTCTTAATATAGCGCCTAATAAATTTAATGGTATAATTTTTTAAAAGCATGGTATAATAATTATACTCTACATTTCCCAACTACCTCAATTTTAATCATAAATCAAACATTCCACTTGGTCCGTTATTTGCAAAGTAATCTGTCCAAGGAGAAAAATAGGATGACTGAAAAAATACCACCGTTAGAAAAATATAAAGGTTTGTTAACATTTACTGTTGCTGGGTTAAACTTTTGTGCTGATATGGCGGATATTGTTGAAATAATTAATCCAATCGAGTTAAATCAGGAAGAAAATATAAACTCCGAAGAACCCCATATAAACCTCGGTATTTTAAAAATCAATTTAATTGATCTATATAAAATCTTTGGGCTTGATCCGCAATTAAAAAACGAAGACCAGCGTATTATTGTTATGGAGATTAATAACAAATTCTATGGCTTTATTGTGGACAAGGTGTTCAATATTTATAATCTTGATAAAGAATTAAAGAAAGAATTTAAATTTACTTCATGCGAGCAGATTATTCACTTAACCGGAATTCTAAAATATAAAAACGAGAATTTATTTCTTTTAAATTCCTTTGAGCTGATTTCCGAACTTTTAAAATAACCGGGTTCCGGTGCTCCGGATGTTGTTGAAATAGTGAATGTGTTTTATTGTTCATAAACTTTATTAAAGATATTTATGCAATAAAATGGTAAAGAGGTATCATAAAAAGTTTATTTAATGCTCGTATAATCTCTAGTTAAAATAAAATACCTCAAAACAACATCCCTTAAAGATAAAGATTAAAATTTTTGAAAAAGTGAGCAATGTGACTCACGGAAGCGAAGCTTTGTTCTTACATTAAAAAATTAGCGGTTTATTGTTATAAAGAATTATTACTCATCTCATTTAAAATAATATTGAAATTTAAAGGTAAAAATTATGCAGATACCATTCCTGGATTTAAAAGTCCAGTATAAATCAATCAAAACAGAAATTGATACTGCTATTCAGAATATTCTGGATAACACGGCTTTTGTTCTCGGTAAGGCCGTCTCCGATTTTGAAACCGACTTCGCAAAAGCACATGATGTAGACTATTGTATTGCTTTAAATTCGGGTACTGCCGGTAATCATATTGCGACATGGGCTTTGGGTATAGGCCCCGGAGATGAAGTTATTATTCCGGCAAATACATTTATAGCGACAGCATGGGGCGCGACCCTATGCGGGGCCAGACCGGTTTTTGTTGATTGCGAACCCGGCAGCTACAATATTGATCCTTCTAAAATAGAAAAAGCAATAACACCGAAAACAAAAGCTATTGTTGCCGTTCATCTTTATGGTCAGGCGGCAGATATGGATCCGTTGATTGAAATTTCGAGAGATCATAACTTAGTACTTATTGAGGATGCGGCTCAATCTCATATAGCTGAATATAAGGGCAAAAAAATAGGGGGATTCGGTCAAGCAGCTTCGTTCAGTTTCTATCCCGGGAAAAACCTCGGCGCTTATGGTGAAGGCGGGGCAGTGGTTACTAATAATCCGGAATTAGCAAAGAAAGCAAAGATGATCAGGGATCATGGTGCTGTTCAAAAATATCAGCATGAGATTTTCGGTCATAATTACAGAATGGAAGGTCTTCAAGGCGCCGTACTTGGTGTAAAACTTAAATACTTAGATAATTGGACGGAAGGAAGAAGAAGTGCAGCCGCTAAATATAAAGAACTACTTTCTGAAGTTGAACATATTAAGCTTCCTGCCGAAATGCCTTATGCTAAACATGTTTATCATCTTTTTGTTGTCCAGGTTAACGGTTACAGCAGAGAAAAAAATAACAGCTTAAGAGATAAACTTGCCGAATATCTTAAAGAAAAAGGCGTAGCGACCGGTTTGCATTATCCTATTCCGCTTCATATGCAGGATTGCTTCAAATTTCTCGGGTATAAAAAAGGAGATTTCCCGAATACCGAAATTTTGGCAGAATCCGGTTTATCTCTTCCTATGTTTCCCGAATTAAAAGACGAGCAGATTGAATATATCTGCGAAAACATCAAATCGTTTTTTAAAAATAATTAAAATTATTTTTTAACGCTTCCCGTTTATTTAAGCCTAAAGAAATATGAAAACTTATAATAAAATTCAAACATATAATATCGACAGGGAGTTTGAAAAATCTATAGATACGGTGATAAAAATGTATAATCAGGGGGAAATATTTATACATCCAACTGATACCGTGTATAGTATTGGCGGAAATCCGTTAAATGTTGATTCCATCTCAAGGCTGAAGAAATTTTCAAATAATAATATTATTCATGAATCTACTTTGCTTATAAATAGTCTCTCGGATTTAATTTTTTACATAGATATTATTTCGGAAAAGCATTTTGATTTTCTGATGTCGATCTGGCCGAATCCTGTGAGGGTAATTTTCAAACTTAACTCTAAATTTCAGGATTATTTCGAATCCGAAACCGCAGTCTTTCAGATACCCAATAACCGCTTTTGCTTAAGGCTGTTAACTGAGATACGAAATCCCCTGCTTAGTATAAGCTTTAGAGATCAGAAATATGCAAGTAATAAAAGTCATGAAGTATTAACCGAGGAATACGCCGATTTAGTGGATGCCATATTTTATACTAATTCGGAATCGTTCAACAGCGATTCCTCGCTTATTGATCTTACGTCAAAAGAGCCTGTTATTCTTAAAGAAAGCAAAATTAAAATTCAAAAATATATCGACAAATATGATTTGATGTCATAAGTAAATTCGATTTAATTTGAAAAATACCAAGTTTTCGACGAAATAATAATTTAAACAGTCACCGGTTATAAAAATGAAGATGCCAAAATATAAATACTTATTTGTAATATCGGATATATTGATCTTTTCCATTGTATTATACTTTACCGGATTAGCAATGAATGCGCTTACTAACGTGAACATAAATTCAGTAAAAGCTGTAATATCACCTGCGGTTTTGAGCATAGCCTTTTTGCTTATAGTCCTTCTTATTTTTAGCCTTAATAATATGTACAAAATTACAATTGTTCTGGTTAGATCGGCACATTTAACGGCTGTTATTAGATCCGTCTTTTTTTCTCTTTTTATTGCAGTACCTGCTTTTTTAATCTTAACAAACAGTTTATCTCAAGCAGTTACCGCAATTACCTGTTTTGTAATTTCTTTTTTGTTCTGGACATATATTTTGAGAATAGAATTTTTAAGACGGCTCTATGTTCTGCTAAAAAACAAAGGCTTAAGAAGAAAAGTTCTTATTGTCGGCGACGGAAAACCCGGCCGTATGCTTGCCGCCAAATTAGCCTTTGAGAACCCGGTTGGTATAATCATCGTCGGATTTATTGATGAAGCAAAAGAAATAGGCGAAGAAATAATAAACGGGAAAAAAGTACTCGGAAAATACAAAGACATTAATACAGTTGTAAAGCAAAATCAAATTGATGAGATTTTAATAGTTGATGAAACCAGGGACTATGAGCAATTGCTTGAACTTGTTGATTATTGCCGGGAGACCAAAATTCATGTAAAAATAACCTCGGAGTTATTCAAAATTATTCCTCAAAAACTTTATACCGAAAAATACGAAAATCTTCCTGTTATAGATATTTCTTCTTCTTATAATAACAGTTGGATTTCTTTTAAAATTAAAAGGGGTTTTGATTTAGCGGTTTCAATATTAGCTTTTATTCTTCTTTCCCCGTTTTTCGTTTTAATAGCTGTTTTGGTAAAAATTTCTTCCGAGGGTCCGGTGTTCTTTTCTCAAATAAGGGTGGGTAAGGGAGGAAGGCCATTTAAATTTTATAAATTCAGAACCATGATAGTAATTAAAGAGGAAGATGCCGAAAGAAAAGAGAAAATGCTACAGTTTATGAAGGAAAATAATTCTTCACAGGGAGAGACCAAAGTAAAATCCGATTGGAGGATAACTAAAATCGGACGGCTTTTGAGAAAAACATCACTCGATGAATTACCTCAATTATTCAATGTTATTAGGGGAGATATGAGCCTGGTAGGTCCCCGACCATGTTTATTGTATGAATATGAAAATTATGATATTTGGCAGAAAAGAAGAGTAAATGTAATTCCCGGATGTACGGGGGTTTGGCAGGTTATCGGTCGCAGTAAGGTTTCGTTCAAAGATTCCATTGTTCTGGATCTTTATTATATAAATAATATGTCGCCTTGGATGGATTTGCAATTAATGTTAAAGACAATTCCGGTTATTTTATTCGGAAGGGGCGGGGGGTAGAGGTGAATAAAAAAAAATTTGTAAACTATATTAGGAGGCCACAATGAAAATAGGTGTAATAGGTTTAGGGTACTGGGGACCCAATTTAGTGAGAAATTTTCTTGCTCAAAAAGAAGTAGAACAAGTTATTGCTTGCGATCTGAAAGACGAAAGAATTTCTATGATGAAGGCTAAATTTCCTGCGGCCGAATTCACTAAAGATTACAAACGCTTGTTTCAATCCGATATTGACGCGGTAGCAATTGCTACTCCGGTAAATACGCACTTCAAATTCGCAAAAGAAGCGCTGCTGGCCGGCAAGCATATCTGGGTTGAAAAGCCCTTTACCAGTTCCACTATTCAGGGAGAAGAATTAATAAAAATTGCAAATTCTAAAAACCTGAAAATATTTGTAGATCATACTTTTCTTTATACCGGCGCGGTTAGAAAAATAAAGGATATCATTGAAAGAGGCGAATTGGGCGATATTATTTATTTCGATTCCGTACGGATCAATCTGGGTTTATTTCAGCATGATATAAATGTTATTTGGGATCTTGCTCCTCATGACCTTTCTATTATGAAATATGTATTGGGTGATAAAGAACCGTTCGGCGTTACAGCATGCGGAGTTTCAAGCTATTATGACCTTGAAAATTTAGCTCAATTATCAATTCATTTTAAAGATAAATCTTGCTTTGCGCATTTTCATGTAAACTGGACTTCGCCCGTTAAAATAAGACGAATTATTATTGCCGGTAAAAAGAAAATGCTTGTGTTTGATGATCTTGAGAATTCTGAGAAGATAAAAATCTATGACTGCGGTGTAGATGTTTCTACTCCTGAAAGTATCCATAATACACTTGTTCAATATAGAACGGGTGACATGTATTCCCCGAAGATAGAACAAACGGAAGCTTTAGGTGCTGCCGCAAAAGAATTTATAGATTCCATAAAAGAGGACCGGAAACCGCTTACCGACGGTGAGAACGGTCTTGAAGTTGTTAGAATTTTAGAAGCTTCCGACAAGTCGATTAAAAATATGGCAAAGCTGGTTTATTTAAATAATGATGATGCCGAATCACTGAAAATAAAAGAAGAAGTTCACGAATATGTCTAATTGGCTGCAGTTTTTTGAATTAGTCATCACATTTTGACAGTTTAAAGGAAAAATGTAGAATGGAATTTAGGGTTCTCAAAGATGTAAAAATGGGCAAGGACGTAAAGATTTTCAACTTCGTAAATCTTTACGGATGTACATTGGGCGATAATACCAAAGTAGGCGCTTTTGTTGAAATTCAGAAAAACGCGTTTATCGGTAAAAATTGCAAAATATCTTCGCATACATTTATTTGCGAAGGCGTTCATATTGATGATAATGTTTTTGTTGGACATAATGTTACATTTATTAACGATAAATATCCGCGTTCTACATCCGATTCCGGTGAACTTCAAACGGAGGCTGATTGGAAAGTAGAAGAAACTTATGTTAAAAAGGGAGCTTCAATAGGCTCTTCTTCCACTATTTTATGCGGAATTACAATCGGTGAAAACGCAATTGTCGGCGCAGGCGCCGTAGTTACTAAAGACGTTCCGCCAAACACTATTGTTGCCGGCGTACCTGCAAAAATTATTAGAACAAAACTTGCCGAATTTAAAGAATAATTTTATAACACAGATATGAAATTCTCTTTATCTTTTTAATAATTAAATTATTAAAATAGCAGAAACAAAATTGCAGATTTTCAACACGATTTGTCTTTAGAAATTAAAATGAAGAAATTATTATTTAAAGCCTTTATCCTGATTTTAATATTGAATTTTAATAACATTGCCCAAACTCTTCGCCCCGGAGACGGCATTAAATTGATATTTTATAATATTACAGATTCGATATCGGGAGATTATTATATTCAGGATGACGGTACCGTTAGTTTACCTTATCTCGGTAAAATTGTTGCGGCTAACGTCAATATTGAGAATCTTAAAAAAGAAATTTATAATAAATACAGCAGCTTATATAAAAATCCTGAGTTGACAATTTTGCCTTTAGTTAGGGTAAATATATTCGGCGAAGTTCGAAATGCAGGATTTTATTATGTGACAGGCAGCGATAAACTGTCGGATCTTATTGCCAAAGCAGGGGGCACAACTCAAGATGCCGATTTAAGCGATATATACATTACCAGGAACGGAAAAGAGATTAAAATAAACGGTGAAAAAGTATTAGAAAACGGCAGCAGTTTAGATGATATAGGTCTTCAATCAGGAGACCAAATAGATATTACACGTAAATGGTTTTCCGGCGCAACATCTACGGTTATCATTACCGCTCTCGGTGTTGCGGCTAGTGTTTTAGTTGCCTTGATATACAGAGGAATTTTATAGGAAATAGATTATGAATTATGGTGAAAATAAAGATTTGGGATATCCTAAAGCAGCGCCTTCACAATTAAATATTGACTCGATATTTTTAGCTTTATATAAAAGGAAATTGTTTATCATCTTTTCCTTTGTAATTATATTTCTAGCCGGTTTTATTTATTATTATATTACAAAACCAGTATATGAATCTACCGTATTGCTGAAAAAACAGGAAGCCCCGAAAGATCAGGTTAATGTTGATTCTTATAGAGAATTGGTTTCTCTTCAATCGCAAGATGATATTCAGACTGATGTTGCGTTGGTTAAAACTAGAAGCGTTATGGATAAGGTAATTAATAAATTGGATCTAAATTTATCGATTGATAAAATAGAATTTCCCCACGGTAATACTATTAACATTAAGAAATTATTACCTGACTATAATACGTGGTTAAAAAACGATCAGTTAAATGGTAAAACCTTTCCTCAGATTTTAAATACAAAGATCGATTCTCTTGACGGCATAATGAATTTAACACTTTTCAGCAGCGCAGACGATCGTTATGAGTTATTTAAAATGGTTAATAATAAAAGTACTCTAATTGGCACTTATCCCAAAAGTAATCCATTTGATATTAGTACAAACAATCTGAGCATGACTATTTATTGGCCGAATGTTCAGACCGGTGAAAAATTATATTTCACGGTTTATGATAACGGAAGTTCTTTTAAAGAATTAGAAAAGAATGTTACTGTTGCTCAGCAAGCCAACACAAATTTAATTGGGATCTCGGTTAAAGATCGTTATCCCGAAACTGCGCAGCTAATCGCGAACACAATTGTAAATAAATTCCTGGAGACCAGGAATGTACAACAAAGGCAGAATGTTCAATGGTCTTACGAATTTATAGACTCGCAATTAAAGGATGTTCAAAATAAACTTAAAACTGCTGAAAATAACTTAAGCAATTATCAGTCGCAGAACGGAATAACTAAAATTGATGCAAACTCGGATAATCTTATAAATTTTTTAAGTAATCTGGAATCGGAGAAAATCAACAATGATTTGAAATTAAGCGAGTATGAAAAGAAAAGCCAGGAAATGTTAAATGAATATAAGTCAAATGGTTATTTCGATCAGACATATTTAGCTCCTAATCCGACCGATCAATCCACCAGTCCGTTTGCCTCCTTATTAACCCAGCTATCAAATCTTGAGGTTAAAAGGATAGAACTTCTGCAAAAGGAAACAGTGAATCACCCTGATGTTGTTAATATAGAGAATCAGATCTCTCAAATAAAAAAACAATTAAGCTCTTACAACCAGAATACTTTAACGGCGTACCAAATAATTATTAATACTCTTAAAGAGAAAAAGTCTAAGTTAGAAAATTTAATCAGCCAGTATAAATCCAAAATTCAAAGTATGCCCGGGAAAGAAACCGAATTAATCGGATTAATGAGAGACAAAGATGTTTATGAGAAAGTGTTTAATCTGTTGCTGAATAAAAGGGAAGAGATGAGGATAAAAGAAGTATCTCAATTGCAGGATATTTTAATCGCAGATCCGGCAAACTTACCGGCCGATCCCATATCTCCAAAACGATTGATCATTTTAGCTGTTTGTTTATTTCTTTGGATAGATTCAATAATTGTTTTTGTCTCTTTTGGAATATTTCATGAAAGAAGATTACTACAACTCAATGAAATTGAAGAACTTCTGCAGCTTCCGATATTTTCTATAATTCCCGAGTTCTCTAAAAAATTGAGAAGGCAAATATTAAGATCCAAAAATATAAATGAAAAACTCGTTTCATTGTCATCAAACGAATCGGGTGTTGTTGAATCATATAACGTTTTGAGGACAAAACTTTTATTTTCGGTAAGACCCGAAACAAAAATTATTATGTTTACAAGCTGTGAAGAGCACAGCGGAAAAACCACTATAGTGGCTAATTTGGGGCAGTCATTTGCGATGGCGGATAAGAGAGTACTTATAGTAGATGCCGATTTAAAAAGATGCACTTTGTCAGATTTATTTGATATCTCCAGGGAAGTGCCGGGACTTTCCACTGTTTTAAGCAACGATATCAATAAACTTCCTATTATTGATTTGTCCCCTGTTCTTAAAAATATTTCCGGATCGGGCTCGTTAAGTATTTTACCTGCCGGCAACGTAAGTGAAAATTCAAGCAAATTGTTTCATTCTAAAAAAACTAAGATTTTAATAGATGCGTTAAAATCGAGTCATTACGATTACATATTTGTAGATACTCCGCCTGTTACCAGGGTTATTGATCCACTAATACTCGGCCGGGCAATCGGGAACTCTGTTGTTATTGTCAGACACGAAGTGACTTTAAAAGAAAGCGCAGAACTTGGCGTTAGCGAACTTAGAAAGTCGAAAATAAATATTATGGGGGTTGTTGTTAACGCCTGCGAAATAAAAAGTTCATCTTTTCGATACAAATACGGTTACGGATACGGTTACAAATATGCCTATGAACCCGGCAATTACATGAAAGCATAAAAATATTAATTTTTATTTCCTGTTTTTTCCGTAAATGCATGGATTTTATCTATTTATATAAATAAGTGTAAATTCAAGTTTAAGTTTGTTTGGGATTCTTTCGATAGTAAATTAAACAATTTTTCAATTGTTGAAGAAATGCTCAAATATTAAATTAAATTACTCGGAATTTCAAAAAAATTATAAGCATAAGAAATATGGATACAGTAAATATCGTGAAAGAATTCATTTGTGAAAATTTTTTATACGGAGACGGTAAGATTCTGGATAATGAAACAAATCTGTTTGAAAAAGGAATTATTGATTCTACCGGCATTATTGAACTTATTAGTTTTCTGGAAGAAACATTCAAAATTACTATTGATGACGAAGAACTTATAACAGAAAATTTTTCTTGCCTAAACAACATCAAGAATTTTCTTTTGAAGAAAAATACTCTTAAAGCAGGTTAATTATTTATATACCGGAGTGATTATATACTATTAAGTTTTTTTTCTCGCTCATACAAACAACAGCAGTTGAAAAATTAAATTGTAACTTTGGAATTAAATAAAAACCGCTTCTTTCGTTTTTTTTATTTTCTTTATAATTAACCATGAAAGTTGTTGACTTCACCCCTAAGTTTATTTCAATATTTTGAAGAGATAAAGCCAGTCCGTACCCGAGTGCTTTTAGATAAGCTTCTTTTATTGTCCAAATTTTAAAAAATAGTTTTATTCTTTCTGATTCTTCACAATTCTTTAATTGACTGTTTTCATAACTATTGAAATAATTTTCGGAAATTTCCAAGTAATTTATATTCTCATCGATGAACTCGGTATCAATACCTATATCGTCTTTCAGACAAAACGCGCAGGCAACCATATTTTTTGAATGTGATAAATTAAACTGAAGGTTATCAGAATTCATATTTGGCGAGATTAACGGTTTGCCCTCATTATTATAATTAAACCGAACCTCTTTGGGAGTCAAGTTAAGATAATTACCCGTAATATTTCTTAAGAAAGCCCTCGATATTAGATACCTTTTTTTATCAATTAGATGATGAAATTTATCGGCGCGAAGATTTTCATCCTCTGATAAGGAATCTTGAAGACTAAATGGAATTTCCTGATTATCATCAATTTCAAAATAATGTACATGTATTGAAACATCATCCGGTTTTATAAAATTCTTTTTCAACATCAGACAGTTCTCTGATAATATTTTTGGGGATTTGATTATAATTAAAATTTTTTATTCGGTAAATAATTTAATAAATACTCACCTTTAAAACTTTTAACAATTATCCGGTTCTTATATTTTTTTCAATAGTTAAAATGATTTAAAAGTAGGCCAAATATGAATAATTCAAATAAAACACATCCGATCGGTGATAACTATCCTGTAATTCATTTTAAAAACAAGTGTCTTCATCAACTGTTTGAAACACAAGTAGAATTATCACCTACCTCTACAGCCGTGATTTTTGGCTCTCAAAAGATAACGTATCGGGAGCTTAATGAAAAATCGAACCGACTGGCACACCATTTAATTTCGTTGGGTGTGGGACCAGAAAAATTGGTCGGCATATGCATGGACCGTTCGATCGATTTAATAGTGGGGATCTTAGGAATATTAAAAGCCGGAGGCGCATATTTACCCATCGACTTAAGTTATCCCAAAGAACGGCTGGAATTTATGATGGAAGATTCCAAGGCTGCTTTACTAATAACTCAAAAGGAATTTGCTAACCACCTGCCGTCTAACGATGCCCAAATAATTTATTTGGACGAATTTAAACCGATTGAGGAGAAAAGCTATAATCCGGTTACTTCGGTAACTCCCGATAATTTGGCTTACTCAATATTTACCTCAGGATCCACCGGTAAACCTAACGGAGTATTAATCAGCCATTATAATGTGGTACGGTTATTTGAATCAACGCATGCGTGGTTCGGTTTTAACGAAAATGATGTCTGGTCGTTTTTCCATTCGTATGCGTTCGATTTTTCTGTCTGGGAAATCTGGGGAGCTTTAATCTACGGCGGGAAACTGGTTGTAATTCCGCATATGCTTAGCCGGTCACCCGAAGAATTTTACAAAATCCTGATCAGTGAAAAGATTACGGTTTTAAATCAGACTCCTTCAGCGTTTAACCAATTAATTCAGGTGGAAGACACAAAGGAAGATTGTAATCAATTATCATTACGCCTCGTAATTTTCGGCGGAGAAGCGTTGAAATTACCTTCCTTAAAGCCTTGGTTCGAAAAGCACGGAGACAAAAATCCTAAATTAGTGAATATGTACGGTATTACCGAAACCACGGTACACGTAACATATCGACCGGTTAGCATAGACGATTTGAATTTGGGAAGTGTAATAGGTGAACCGATTCCTGATTTGAAAGTTTATGTTTTGGATGAAAATTTAAAACCTCTTCCTTTAGGCGAGACGGGTGAAATGTATGTAGGCGGAAATGGTTTGGGACGAGGTTATTTAAATAGACCTGAATTGACAAAAACGCGATTTATAGAAAATCCGTTTAATGATGGAGAAAGACTTTATAAAACTGGAGATCTTGCAAGATTTATTTCGGAGAATGATCTGGAATATTTAGGAAGAATTGATCATCAAATCAAAATTAGAGGCTTCAGAATTGAATTAGGTGAAATTGAAAACTCAATAAGAAATTTCCCAGAGATAAAAGATTGTGCCGTAACGGTACATAATTATTCCGAAGAAATTGTAAGGATAGTAGCTTATTTAATTTCTGAAGAAGAAATTGATATCGAAAAGTTAAAACAATATCTAAGTCAGTCGCTCCCGGCTTATATGATTCCCGAGCTTTATGTTCGTATAGATAAAATTCCGCTAACACCAAACGGTAAAAGAGACTTAAAAGCTCTTCCGGTCCCGGAACAAAGAGTTCAAGCTGCTTCTAAATTTATAGATGACGGTGAAATCGATTCCATAGAAAAAGAACTCATTAAAATTTGGCACGAGCTTTTAGGCATAGAGAACATAGGCCTGAACGATAATTTCTTTGATCTGGGAGGTAATTCTCTTTTGATGGGAAGATTACAAATCAGAATAAATCAAATTTTTAACGAAGGGATTACAATTGTCGATCTCTTCCAATATTCAACTATTTCCTCAATTGCTAAATTTATCGGTAAAAAAAGAGAAAGAGTAAACGAGACAAATAATTTTAACGGTAATAAAAGAGACAATCAGGGAACTGACATTGCCATAATCGGTATGGCCGGAAAATATCCGAAAGCCGATAACATTAAGGAATTTTGGCAGAATCTTGTAGAAGGGGTTGAATCTATTTCGTTTTTTACCGAAGAAGAACTCGAGTATCTGCCGAAAGGAAACCTTAATTCCGAATTAAAATTTGTTAAAGCCAGAGGCGTATTGGAAAATGCCGATAAATTCGATGCGGAGTTCTTCGGGTATAATCCGAGGGATGCCGCATTAATGGATCCTCAACATCGTTTGTTTCTCGAATGCGCCTGGCATGCCTTGGAAGATGCCGGTTATTATTCTGAAAATTATAAGGGATCAATCGGGGTATTCGCCGGGTCGAGTTTAAATACTTATCTCATTTATAATATACTTAAAGATCGTGAATCTAACGAAGAAATGACGAATTCATACCAGCTTTCCGATTACTCTACTCTTACCGGAAATGATAATGCATTTCTGACAACAAAAGTAGCTTATAAATTGGGACTAAACGGTCCAGCAGTTAATGTTCAAACTGCATGCTCCACTTCTTTGGTTGCAATAGGACAAGCTTATCAAAGTTTGATATCCGGACAGTGCGATATGGCACTGGCAGGAGGAGTTTCTATTACTTTCCCTCAAAAAAGAGGTTACTTTTTTGTCGATGGCAGCATAGGTGCCGTCGATGGACATTGCAGGGCATTTGATGCTGATGCTACCGGAACGGTTTTCAGTCATGGCGCCGGAATTGTTGTAATGAAACGGCTGGAAGACGCAATAAAAGACGGCGACTCAATTTACGCGGTTATCAAATCCGTAGCTATAAATAATGACGGTGCGGATAAAGCCGGTTATATGACGCCGAGCGTCGAAGGGCAGTCAGAAGTAATTATAAAAGCTCAAAAGCTAGCGGGAATTGACGCAAGTACAATAAAATATGTTGAGACTCACGGAACCGGAACGCCTGTAGGTGATCCGATTGAAGTAGCCAGTTTGGAAAAAGCATTCCGCGTTTCTACGGATGCCAATCAGTTTTGCGGAATCGGCTCTGTGAAAAGCAATCTGGGACATACCGACGCGGCAGCCGGTGTTACAGGATTAATGAAAACTGCTTTATCCTTATATCATAAAATTCTTCCTCCCAGCATTAATTATCAAAAACCTAATCCGAGGATAGATTTTGCTAATTCTCCTTTTTATGTGGTTGATAAATTAACAAGATTAGACGATATGCAGAGACCGCTGAGAGCGGCGGTAAGTGCATTCGGCGTTGGTGGAACTAATGCGCATGCAATTCTTGAAGAATTTCCGGATATATCTTTTTCATGCGAAGAAACCAGGGAAAAGCAAATTCTAATTGTTTCCGGTAAAACGGAGAATTCCCTTAAAAATAATATGATTGCGTTATCCGACTATTTAAAGAATAATCCGATTGAAGCAATTAACGATGTTGCATTCACACTGCAAGTAGGCAGAAAAGAATTCGAATGGCGTCAATTTATTATTTCGGAAAGTTGCATAAAGGCCGGCGAAGAAATTGACAGCGTTACCGGTTCTGGATTGAATAAAGGAAAGATAAACGTCAATGATAAACCCGGTTTAATATTTATGTTTCCCGGACAGGGCGCACAGTATGTAAATATGGGAAGAGGCCTTTACTATAAAGAAATTTTATTCAAGGAAATCGTTGATAATTGCGCGGAAATACTTAAACCGCTTTTGGATTTAGATATCCGTAATTTACTTTTTCCGGAAGAAACAGGCGATGATGCGGCAAAAAAACTGGAACAGACGGTTTATACGCAGCCTGCGTTATTTATAATCGAATACGCATTAGCTCAATTATTGATCCACCGCGGTATCAAACCGTCAGCAATGATCGGGCATAGCGTGGGAGAATATACCGCGGCTTGTATTGCCGGCGTATTTAGTTTAGAAGATGCTTTGTTTATTTTATCGAAGCGTGCAAAGATAATGCAGCAGCAGGTTCCCGGAAGTATGCTTTCGGTAAGATGCGGTGAAAATGATATAAAAGAATATCTAAATGATGATATATCGCTTGCAGCAATAAACTCGCCTAAACTTATTGTACTTTCCGGTGAAACGGAAAAGATAAAAGCATTGTCGGAAAAACTTTCCGGGAAGAATATTGAAAATAAAATGCTCTTCACTTCACATGCTTATCATTCGAAATTAATGGAACCGGCTATTGAGCCGTTCATTTCCGAGTTCTCTAATATAAATCTTAATAAGCCTAATATACCGTTTATTTCAAGTTTGTCGGGAACGTGGATTACCGACGCGCAAGCCACCACACCGTCTTATTGGGCGGCTCAATTAAGGAATGCGGTGCGTTTTTCAAACGGTGTTTCGGAACTGCAGAATAAAAATAACATTGTTATGATTGAACTTGGTCCGGGGCGAGCTCTTTCAACTATGGCAAGCCAGCATAGAAATGAAAAGGTTATACAAACGGTTGTAACAACATTAACTCAGCCTAACGAAAACAGTGATGATGTTTCGAACTTTTTAAGTGCCGTCGGTAAACTTTGGCTTGCCGGTGTAAAAATAAACTGGAATGGTTTTCATCTTAGTAAAAGAAGGAGACTGCATCTTCCTACATATCAATTCGACAGAAAGAGTTACTGGATAGAGCCTCCTAAGAAAGGGCAAAATAAGGCACAGATATCGGAAAGCGTAAACCAAACTAATCAGGGAAGAAAATTAATAAAAAAACCAGGAATCAAAAAAATTGTTCAGGACAATACTATGTCAAGAAAAGATTATATAATTGATATTCTAAAAAACCTACTTGAGGAATTATCTGGATTTAATAAAGCTGACTTAAATGAAACAAAATCTTTCCTCGAATTGGGGTTTGATTCTTTGTTTATGACGCAGATAAGTCTGGCCTTTCAGAAAAAGTTTGAAGTGAAAATCACTTTAAGGCAGTTGCTCGAAACCTCACCGACCATATTATCGGTTGCCGAATTTATCGACGGTAAATTACCGGAAGGAAAATTTGAGCCGCCGAAACAGGAAGTGATAATCGAGGAGGAGATCATGGAAGAATATGAAGAAGCAGTAACCGATGATCAACCTCAACAAAATTATCAAGCTAATCCTGCCGGAAGCGCTGTTGAAAGATTAGTTTACGAACAGCTTGAGATAATGAAAAAACAATTAGAGATTCTTGGCGGCAAGGGAATAAAAAATGTACCTGCCGTTCATCACGAAGTTAAACTTGCGAAAGAAACCGCAGCTCCTCAATCAATACCGGTAGTTCAAAAAGATGCGGTTAAGGACGATGCAAAAGGGAAAAAAGTTTTCGAAAGGTTTGGCCCTTATAATCCGATTAAAACTAATAAAGACGGTAAGCTCACCGGTGAACAGCAAAAATATCTTGATAATCTCATTGATGAATACACTGGAAAAACATTAAGCTCGAAAAAATTAACTCAGGAACACAGAGATCATTATTCGGATCCCAGGACCGTATCCGGCTTTCTTCCGCTCTGGAAAGAAATGACGTACCAGATTATAACTAAGAAATCAGAGGGATCAAAACTCTGGGACTTGGACGATAACGAATACATTGACGTTATTATGGGCTTCGGTCAATATATGTTCGGTCATAATCCTGCGTTTGTACGAGAAGCCGTTGAAAAACAATTGAAACTTGGTTTTGAAATCGGACCGCAATCCCCGATTGCCGGCGAAGTTGCAAAATTAATATGCGAATTTACCGGCATGGACCGAGCCGCGTTCTGTGTTACCGGTTCCGAAGCCGTACTCGGTGCAATCAGAGCGGCAAGAACGGTTACCGGCAAAGATAAAGTTGTATTTTTTGCGGGTGATTATCACGGAATTATAGACGAAGTTTTGATCAAAACCGTCGGTTCCGGTGATCAATTAAGAACAATGCCTATCGCGCCCGGAATCCCCAGAGAGAATGTTCAAAACACAATAGCGTTAGAATACGGTACGGAAGCTTCTTTGGAAACGATAAAGAAATTATTACCTGAGATAGCTGCCGTAATGGTGGAACCTGTTCAATCCAGAAGACCAGATTTTCAGCCGAAGGAATTTTTGCAGAAATTGCGCAAAATAACCGAAGAGGCAGGCGTCGTGCTGATATTTGATGAGGTGATCACTGGTTTCAGATCATGCCAGGGCGGCGCACAGGAATTTTTCGATATTAAAGCCGATATCGGAACTTACGGAAAAATACTTGGCGGCGGATTTCCTATCGGAGTAATTGCCGGTAAAAAATTATATATGGATGCTTTTGACGGCGGTACCTGGCAATACGGAGACGATTCAATTCCGGAAGCCGGGGTTACATTCTTTGCGGGAACATTCGCCAGGCATCCGCTTTCTCTAACCGCATGTAATGCGGTACTGAATTACCTTAAATCTAAAAACGGTAATTTACAAAAAGAATTAAACCAAAAGGCCAGGGAATTAACGGAGGAACTGAACAGTTTTATGCTGCAAAGGAATGTGCCGATTAAAATGATGAACTTCAGTTCGGTTGTATACTATAGCTACCCGAAAGATCTCAATTATGTTCAGCCTGATGTTCTACATTTTACGCAATAAAGGAATTCACATTCTTGAAGGCTTCCCAATGTTCTTATCGGAAGCTCACAGCGAACAGGATATAAGAAAAATTATTGATGCCTTCAAAGAGACCGTAATTGAATTACAGGACAACGGTTTCTTCCCTGCTCCGATAAATGACAATGGTAAAATTGTGGCCGAAATAAAAGAGGAAAAATCTGATAATATCAAAAGATTTGCCCTAGCTGAAGCACAAAAAGAAATGTGGATCGGTGCACAAATGAGACCCGAAGCAGCAGGCCCGCATCATGCTTGTACCGCGGTATATTTTAACGGAAATTTAAATATTGAAGCTTTGAAAAAGGCAATTAAATCAGTTGTCCGAAAACATGAAGGATTGCGGTGCACGATTGCAGAAGACGGATCCGAAGCCGTAGAAAATCCAAATTTAGTTCCGGAAATTCCTTTTAAAGATCTTAGCACATTTCCCGTGAATCAAATTGATAAAGCTGCAGATGAAATTCTGCACAATGAAGCACAACGCTTTCTTGATTTAAGTAAGGGGCCGTTGGTTGATTTCCAGATCCTTAAATTGGCGTCTGACAGGTATATGTTAATTTTAACCGCACAAATGATAGTATGCGACGGTTGGTCTCATTATGTCCTTTTCGAAGATTTATCCACATTTTACAGCGCATATGTGAATAATACGGAGCCGGCGCTAGAACCATCAATTCCGATGCATGAATACGCCGATTGGGAAAAAAGCAATAAGGGATCTGCCGAGGAAAAAGAATGTGAAGATTTCTGGTTATCACGTTTCAGAACGATTCCTCCTATAATCGATTTACCTTCATCCAAACTTCGCCCGCCCAGTCGTACATACGAAGGAGACCGAAGAACCCTAACAATAAGCGAAGATCTGTACGCCAAGATAAAACGTGTGGGCAGGGAACAGAAAAGCTCATCTTTTGCAATTTTATTTGCCGCATTTAATGTATGGTTATCACGATTAAGCAGAATAGAAGATCTTGTGGTCGGTGTTCCGTTTGCCGCGCAAAGCCCGCTGGGAATGGAAAGACTAATCGGGCAATGCGCAAATACGCTTCCGTTGAGAATTGATGTTCATCCGGAAGATTCATTTGTCAATGTTATTAAGAAAACATGGGCGTCAGTTCTGGATGCTCAGGAAAATTGGAATTTTTCTTACGAAAGACTAATATCCAAATTGAATTTGCCTACCGAACCGAGCAGAATACCGCTTGTATCTATTTTATTCAATATAGATCCGCCGATGGATAAGGTTAATTTCAGCGGACTAAAACATAAATTTGTTACCGGCCCGAGATATTATTTCCAATATGATCTCGGTTTTAACCTCGTTGAAGATGAAACTATAGTTAAAATTGAATGTGATTATAACATGAATCTCTTTGAAGGTGATGTAGTAGAACAATGGGTTGAAGGTTATATTGCCATTCTGGAAGCTATAGTTGATTCTCCCGATAGTCCTATAAAAATGCTGCCGATAAAAAAAGATAAAGACGAGAATAAGAAAGAGCATTATACTAAAGATGAACTTGTATCCGTGAGTGAAACTTCATATTATAATTTTCAAAATTTTATAGAACTATTTAAAAATCAGGTAAAAAACAAACCCGATAATATTGCGGTAAGAGCAGCCGGAAAGTCGCTTACGTATCTTGAGCTTGATAATTATTCCGATTTCGTAAGTAATTTTCTTATTGCGCAGGATTTAAAAAACGCAAAAGTAATTGGGGTTTGTACAAGTAGGTCTGTTGAATTACCTGTTGCTCTGCTGTCCGTAATTAAATCCGGTTACGGTTACTTATTAATAGATCCTGACGATCCGATTGAAAATATTCAGGATATTACAAATCAAACAGGTATAGAAATAATTTTTACCGATAAGATAGCCCATAGAAAATTAGAAGGAAAGTTTAAACATTTAATTCGGGTCGATCAGATAATTGCGGATGAAAATAAAAGTTCAAAAATGTTCACCGGAATAACATTAAAACCTGAAAATTTATTCTGCTTGATCCCAAAGAGTAGAACTAACGGAAATAGAGCGGTAGTTGAAATTAACAACGGTTCTTTTATGAATTGTTTGCTTTCTTTGCAGAAGAATCCGGGGCTTACACCGGACGATGCTATATTGTGGCATAGCGCCTATTCAAGCGGGCATGAGTTTATTGAGATATTCTTACCATTAATTGCCGGGGCGCAAAGCGTCATTTATCAGGATATGTTCGGCGATAAATAC
>CAVUCX010000042.1:0-11066 GCA_963739955.1 uncultured Bacteroidota bacterium
GCTAAGCCGGCTAATATCATATATACTTTTTCGTAATGTCTCCAATGACGGTTCGAATGGCGCCACCCCAGACTAAAAACAGAATAGATTGTCTTTTTAACTTTGCTTACCGCTTTATCTCTTAAAGTGGCAAAGTCAGGGATCAGTCCTACATACCAGAATACCAGGGAAACTGTAAGATAAGTAGATACCGCAAATACGTCCCATACCAGAGGCGAAATAAAATTCGGCCATATGGAATGCTGGTTAGGATAAGGTATCAAGTAACCTGCAAGCCAGGGGCGTCCGGTATGTATAATCGGGAAAATACCCGCGCATATAACCGCAAAAATCGTCATAGCTTCGGCAAACCTGGCAATACCGTTTCTCCATTTTTGTCTGAGTAAAAAAAGGATAGCTGAAATAAGAGTTCCCGCATGCCCTATACCTACCCAGAACACGAAGTTTGTAATACCGAATGCCCATGCTACCGGCTGGTTATTACCCCACATTCCGATACCGTAATAAAATGTCAGAGCTACACAGATAGCTCCTATTACCAACAGACTGCTGGTAATGGTAAGAGCCATTAAATATTTTTTAGAAGGTCTTTCGTTTATCGGGGCAATGATAACATCATCCAGATCCCGCAGCCTCGGGTTACCTTCAACAAGTGAAAGTTCGACCGAATAATCTTTGGTCACTATGCTTCCTCCGTCTCAATATTTCTTAATTTTGCGATATAGGTAACATTAGGTCTGGTATTTAAATCTTCGAGAACGTAATACCCTAATTCATGCTCTCTGTACTTCTTGTAAAACTCGGAATCATGATCGTTCATATCACCGAATTTAATTGCGTTGGTGTTGCATGCGTCCTGACACGCGGTGGTAACATCCGAACCTTTAAGCGGACGGTGTTCCCTGATGGCATCGGATCTTGCTTCCATTATTCTTTGAATACAGAAAGTACATTTTTCCATTACTCCTCTTGACCTTACCGTAACTTCGGGGTTGTATACAAGTCCGAGTAAATTACTCTGCTGAAACGCGTCTTTGAAATGGTCCCTGAAGTTAAAGAAATTGAATCTTCGTACTTTATAAGGACAGTTGTTTGAGCAGTACCTGGTTCCGACACAGCGGTTATAAATCATCTGATTAAGACCGTCGGGGCTGTGTGTAGTCGCGGCAACGGGACAAACATTTTCGCACGGCGCGTTATCGCACTGCTGGCAGAGCATCAACTCATTGCTTACAACAGGTTCATCAATAGTTCCGGAATAATATCTGTCGACTCTCAGCCATTCCATCTCCCTGCTTACCGCTACCTGATCTTTTCCGACAATCGGAATATTGTTTTCGGCGTTGCAAGCTATCACGCATTCGCTGCAACCGATGCACTTATTAAGATCCACAGCCATTGCCCATTTCACGCCGGGATATGTGTGCGCATTATATAAACTGATGTCTACTTTTTCGTTATTTTCCCTTATGAATTCCGGATTTTTACCGTACTCGGCTACTGTACCTTCCTGAATGATTTTTCTTTTTTGTGCGGCTTCTTTTGTAAGAGCGTCACCGAACATGTTATGTTCCATGGTGGAAATTAATTCATAACTGTTTCCTGTCTTTGATACATTCGAAGCATTTAAAATCCATGGTGAATCTGTTTCGGACATAGATATCAACGGTATAGCATTAAAACCTACCTTCTGCCCTACTACACCGACAACGCTTCTGCCGAATCCCAATTCAATAGCAAGCACATTATCCGCGGCTCCGGGCTGCACAAATACAGGTATTTCAAGTTTATTTTTTCCTACCGTAATTTCTATGTTATCGTTTGACTCCACTCCCAACGCTTTTGCGGTAGTATGCGAGATTGCTGCATAATTATCCCATGTAATTTTCGATACCGGGTGAGGAAGTTCAAGCATCCAGCCGTTATCTAAAAATCTTCCGTCTCCGGCCTGATAACTTTCTTTCAGCACTACAAGATAACCGGATGCCGCTCCTTTTTTTTGTTTTAATCTATCAAGGGAAGACGAAATAAATTTACCGGTTGCTGTTGAAGACGGATTTAATTTTACCACACCGTCGTGCAAAGCCGCATTCCAGAATTCGGTGAAGCTGAGCATTGTCTTAATGCCGGGATAGATATTTTTCTGCCAGTTATCCTGAAGATATTTGTGATAAACTTCCTGATCATACACCACAGGCTTGCCCTTAAGCCAGGTTAATAATATAGCTTCCTTTTGCCGGGTATTAAAAATAGGGTCGATGACCGGCTGCTGCATTGAATAAAAATTTGTTCTCGGTCTGGTATCGCCCCATGATTCAAAGTCATGATTGATAGGCAGAATGTAATTCCCGGAATCGGATGATTCGTTTCTGCTTCCGGTCATGCTTATAACAACAGGAATTTTTGCAAGCGCCTCTTCGTATCCGCTTTCTTTGGGAAAATGATATACGGGATTTGAATCGTAATGAATTAGTACACCTACATTCCCGCTTTTCATTTCATTTATAAGTTTCGAAAATTCTTCGTTTGAGGAATGCATTACAACATCAAATTTGGAATCATCGTTTCTATATAGTGCCGTATTGCCTAAAACATCATTCAATAAATTTACGGCGATGTGCACATTTTCGGGAAGACTTCTGCCCGCGTAAACAATTCCGGCTCCTTTGTTGACGCTTAAGTCGTGAACCAATTGATTTAATTTCTTTAAAGGCAGTTTATATTTCCCGGCAAAAGATCCGATAGAATATTTAACAAGTTCGTCGGGATCAACAGGAACATCGGCAATTTTTTTATTACTTATTTCATTTAATAAACTCATTACCAGTTCAAACTGGGCATCGGGCCTGAGACGCATTCTGTAGTCGGCGTTCATTCCGGTAATGCTCATGTTTCCTTCGATAACATACAACCGGTTGAAGCTTTTTAATTTTTCTACATCCCTTCCTTCCGAATAAAGTCTTAATGTTTCAACTTTATCTCCGTCGGTTCCAAGCATATCGGATTCCAGAGCTAAGATAACTTTTGCTTTATCCCATTTTATCAAAGGGAACTGATCCGATCCGTATGATTTTTTCCATGCTGAATTTCTGATCTGCTCGTTGAATAATTCATAGGAATAAATTTTTGTGCTTGGATATTTATCAGCAAATGCATCCAGAACACTTTTGCCGGTAGGCGAAACTAATGTATGCGCAACAATCGCAATTTGTTTGCTGCCGTTTTTATTCAGCGCTTCAATTATTTCATCGTCAATATGCTGCCATGTTGATTTTAGAAATTCTCCTGATTTGGATTTTCTTAACGGTTCTTTCAAACGTTCGGGATCATAAAGGCTTAAGATGCTTGCCTGGCATTTTGCGCAGGTTTTTCCCCGGCTTACGGGATGATCCGGATTTCCGTCCACTTTAATCGGACGTCCTTCTCTTGTCTTAATAAGTACACCGCAACCGCTGGAACATGCTGTACTTGTGGAAGCATAATAATTTGCTTTACCTACGACAACATCTTCGGGCATTTTATTATAGGGAACAATATGACCTTTGCTTCTGTAGTCGGAACAACCAGTTCCGGCAAGGGCTGCGGAAGCTCCGACCAATGCAAGGAATTTTCTTCTTGATAAGCCTTTTAATTGAGCAGGTTCGAAATCATCTTTAACTCCGTCGGCAAATTCATGCTGATTTGCTTGAATCAAAGAAGTATCTTTGAACAAATCCCTGAAACTACGCCAATAATTCGGATCAGATTTTTCTTGTTTTCCGGTCTGTTGTAGTTCGTCCTTATTTTCCGCCATTGTTTCCACCTATTTTTTGTCTGCTGACCGCGAAAGGATTTATCTTCACTGAAACTTTTTCACTTTCATTTTTATCGTTAAATATTCTCTTTCCAAGAAATCTTAAAGGTAAAGATTTCACAACAAAATAGCCTGCCAATCCCGCTCCCAGTGAACTAAAAAATTTTTTTCTGTTTACACTTTTTTGAAATATGTTTTGGATATTCATTTTAGCTCCTGTTTAACGATGACAAGCGTAACAATTATCAGGTCCGTTTTTCACATTCTTTAAGTACGGCAACTCTTTTTGAGCGTTTCTATGGCAATTCAAACAATCTGACATTGTGAATGAATGCATTTGCGTAATTCTTGACATCGTTCTAACATCACCGTGACAGCTTTCGCATTTAATGCCGCTGTTTATATGGACACTATGATTGAAATACACGAAGTCCGGTACTTTATGAACTCTAACCCAGGGAAGAGCTTTACCGGAAAAATAATACGATCTTAATTTTTTAATTTCAGGTCTGTCTTTTCTAGCTATCGAATGGCAGTTCATACAGGTGGATACGGCAGGCACCATTGCATTTCGAGACTTTTCAACGCCGGTATGACAATATTCGCAGTCTATCCCCATCTGGCCGGCGTGTAATTTATGTGAAAAATTTATGGGCTGCACAGGTGCATAGCCCACGCCGTTATCTTCGGCACGCGACGCGAAATAAGTAATTGTAAAAGTTGCTAGAATAACAAAAATGGTAATAGGTAACCGTATCCGGAGAATATAGTCCAGTAATGATTTCTTCATTATTAACCTTTTAGGTTTAAAACTGTTTCAGCATAATTTCAGATTTAAAAATCAAAACAGCCAATCAGCGTTTAATTTGCTAAACCTACCAGAAAATATTTTATATAATTTTTTTATTTGAATTTTAGGCGGCTATATTTGACGTTCCGCGTTGAGTGTAGCCGAACTCTTGAGTATGATTTCCAAAATCAGTTTTCAAAAATAAAAAATTATATTTTTAAAACAAAAAGAGATTATACTAAACTCAAAAAAAAATAACAATTTTTATAGAATTGCCTTATTATTTCTTTGGCTAATACATCTACTCTTTAAATATTTATAATTGGGATTTCTTAGTAATGATCGATTAGTTACGGAAACAAATCTATTTAAATAAAACCTTAATTAAGGTGATATGAATCATTATGTATCCGTAATTGACTGGCGGTTTGATTTAGATTGTTGAGAAAAGCAACACGCAAATAAAATAACATGATTAGGTTTCACCCTTTATTAATGAGCGTTTGAGCAACGTAGCCGGATGTATAACAGTAATATCTAAACCTGCTTCTGCAGCACCACTTTTTATCTGTGATATACATCCTGGATTACCGGTTACTACAATACCGGCATTTGTATTTTTAATATTATGCAACTTCCTCTCCCTGAAAATAAGAGAGTCATCATATCTAATTATGTTATAAATGCCGGCACTGCCGCAACACCAGGCTGACTCGTTCATCTCTATAATCTTCAAACCCGGAATCATTTTTAATACCTTTCTGGGCTGTTCAGAGACTTGCTGCGCGTGCACAAGATGACATGCATCGTGATACGTTACGGTATCGTTTACTGGTCCCCATTTAACATTAAAATTATTTTCGGCAATGAATTCGGTTAGATCCTTAATTTTTTTTGAAAACTGTTCGGCTTTTTCTTTATACTTATCATCGTCCTTTAGAATATGTCCGTATTGCTTCATAAACGCACCGCATCCCGCTGAGTTTGAAACAAGGAAATCATAATTGTAACCCGAAAAAATGTCTATGTTTTTTTTTGCTAATTCGACCGCTGTTTTAATGTCGCCGTTATGCGCATTTAAAGATCCGCAGCAGAATTGTTTTTTCGGAGTAATCACTTCACAGCCTAACAATGACAACACTTCAACCGTATCAGAATTGATATCGGCAAACATTACTTCCATCAAGCAACCTGTCAGAAAAGCGATCCTGTATTTCTTTTCTTTTTTTGCATGGTAGATTTCCGGAATTATATTTACTTTTGAACCTCTCGATATGATCGGTGCAAGCCCATCCACATTACTCAGCTTTTCGGAAATTAATTTCAGCAAACCTGATTTTCTCATAAATTTCTGAATTCCGGATCTTTGATAAAAAGACAACAATGCGGCAGCCGCTTTCAGATTTATTTTTGATGCGACAATATATTTTAAGATATTCTTTTTAAAAAATTTCTGTGTCGTTCTACCCGTTTTGGAAACATCAACAACATTCCGTGCCGCCTCTACAAGCAAACCATATTTTACACCAGCGGGACACGCGGTTTCACATGCCTGACAGTCAAGACAAAAATTCATTTCATCGGCAAATTTCAATGTAATGGGCAAGTTACCTTCGGCAACAGACTTAATTAGTTTAATGCGTCCCCTGGGAGATGATCTCTCCGATTTTGTAACGGCGTAAGTTGGACATGTAGACAGGCACATTCCGCAATGTATGCATTGAGATAATAAATCTTCATCAGGAAGCAAGCGCTTTAATTTATTTATTTCATTTTGTATTTGCATACTGTGATAAATAATTCTTTTAATTTCCTTTTGTACTCATAAAGTCTTTAATCTGAGCTTTGCTAACAGGCAGTGAACCTTCGCACCTCGGACTTAAGGTAAATATTTTCCCCGGATTTATGATGTTGTTTTCGTCGATTGCGCTTTTTATTTTCTTCATCATTTCGAGACCGGGAAGCCCGGCAACATCTTCGAGAAATTGTTTTTTGGCAAGTCCTGTTCCGTGTTCGCCGGTTATTGTCCCGCCTAATTTTATCGCTTCGTTAAATATAAATTCAAATGCTTTATGAGCATTAATAATTTCTTTTTTATCCCTTTCGTCAGTCAGGCATGTAGGATGAAGATTACCGTCGCCTGCGTGTCCGAAGTTGCCGAATACAACATCGAATTTTTTCGCGGCTTCGATTACTTTTTCGATCATTACCGGCAATTCGCTTCTGGGAACAGTTGCATCTTCGAGTATTGTAGTGGGTTTCTTTCTGGCCAGCGCGCTGAAGGCGCTGCGTCTGGCTGTTTTAAGCAGCATTGCTTCGTCCGCATTACGCGCCACCCTAACCTGCGAAGCATTGTTTTTAACCAAGATCTTCTTCACTGTTTCAGCGTCTTCGGCAACAATGCTTCCTCTACCGTCAAGTTCAAGAAGCAAAACAGCTTCGCTGTTTCTCGGCAGTCCGACTTTTGTATAATCCTCTACGCAGTTTATTGTTGTGTTATCCAGAAATTCCATCATGCACGGAATAATATGCTTCGCTATTATATCGGTAACCGATTTAGCGCTGTCTATAAGTTTATCGAAATAGGCGAGTAATGTAACGGACTCGGTAGGTGCCGGAATTAATTTCAATAGAATCTTTGTTATTACTCCCAGCGTACCTTCGCTTCCTACGATAAAATCCCTCAGGTTATATCCGGCTACATCTTTAACATTTTTTCCTCCGGTTTTAAGCAGATCGCCGTTCGGTAAAATCATTTCTGTACCCAGCACGTAATTTTTTGTAACGCCGTATTTCAGACCTCTTAAACCGCCGGCATTGTTGGCAACGTTTCCACCCAGAGTACATACATTCATACTGCCGGGATCGGGAGGATAAAACAACCCCAATTTTTCAACTTCACTTTGAAGATTTGCGGTAATCACTCCGGGCTGAACCGTTGCTGTAAGATTTCTTTCGTCAATTTCCAGAATTTTATCCCACTTTGTCATAACCACAACAATGGAATTTTCAACCGGTATCGCTCCCCCGCTCAATCCGGTTCCGGAGCCTCTTGGAACAATATTAAAATTTTCGTTATTCGCAAGCTTGATCAGATTAGAGATCTGTTCTTCATCTTCTGGAAAAACAACAGATTCAGGTACTTGATTGAACAGTGGAGTTCCATCGTACGAATAACATAAAAGATCTTCCTGCGCATCGGTAAAATTTGCAACTCCTACAATGGATTTAATTTTTTCTTTTACTTCTTTATTCATAATTCATTACCGTTAGAAAATAAGTACCGATGATAAAAAAGCTTCATGCAAATCGAGGGAAATGAAACTATACATATGATACACGTGTCTGCATAAGGAGAGATGACTAAGTTTCGGTAATTTACAATAAAAAAACGAGGTTGTTTAAAAAGTAATTTAATTTACTTTTGGGGCAACCTCGTTTAAATTTTTCATGGTACCGGGACTAAAGATTCAGTAATTTATCGTATACTTTTTCGTTGTTCAATATTTTAAATGCGTCCTGGAACTGGTTATCGAATTTTAGTTCCTCTTCAACTCTGCCTTTATTGCCGATATATCTATCTGCAAGTTCTATTTTCAGTTCGTCCAGAATTTCGTTTTTATAAATTTTAAGCTCACTGTTGCCCAGTTTATCGAATTCATTTTTTATTTTTTCCAAACTTTCAGAAATGGTTTGTTCGGCTTTATTCGATTTTATCTCCGCCAGCAGATGGTTAACCTGTTCTTCTGCTATTGAATGGTATGTATATTTTTGATCTTCAAGGTATTTTTCGAAATTGTTAAATAGATCATTATCATTTATGTCATTAAAATTTTCTTTAGGATGAGCATAATAATAATGATCGGCGAACTGGAAAAAGATTCCTTTTGCAAGCAGATCTTTTGTAATATCGCCGTTGATATCAAACTTAACAACAGTATCCGGAGTAATTCCGCCCGCACTGTATACAACTCTTTTATGATCGGTTAAAAACGAAGATTTGATAACGGTATCAACTTCCGATACCGCTTTATTTTCTTTTGCATAATCTATTTTCTGAATACATCTTCCGCTCGGGGTATAATATTTAGCTGTGGTTATTTTTAGTGAAGTATTATAATCCAGCGGAGTGATTGTCTGCACTAAACCTTTTCCAAATGATTTGGTACCTAGTATTACGCCTCTATCATGATCCTGAATTGCGCCGGAAACAATTTCAGAAGCCGATGCGCTGCCGCCGTTTATTAATATAACCAGTCTAGGTTTTCCTACCATTGGGATTTGCGAAGAGTAATAGTTTTTTCTGCTTCCTTCCTCCCTGCCCTTGGTTGAGACAACCAGGTCTCCTTTAGGCAAAAATTTATCCGCAATATCAACAGCCACATCAAGAAGTCCGCCCGGGTTACCTCGCAGATCCAGCACAATAGATTTAATTTCCTTCTGCGCTTTCAATTCTTTTAATGCTTTCTGTATCTCGTCGCCGGCCGATCTGCTGAAACTCGTTAATCTGAGATACACATTGTTGCTGTTTTCAGGATAGAACCCGTGATAAACCAGACTTCTTACTTTTACTTCTTCTCTTATTAAATTAAAACTAAGAGTATCTTTGGCTCCGTTCCTTAAAACTTTTAGATTTACGGTTGTTCCCGGTTCGCCTTTTACCAAAGAAGAAATATCATCAACGTTTTCCGGGGTAATCTTTTTACCGGCAGCTTGAATAAGCACATCGCCTACTCTTATTCCCTGTTTCTGCGCCGAGTATCCGTCCATTACTTCAACAACGGTAACTTTATCTCCTCTTACTCCAATTGATATACCGACTCCGCCGTATTTACCGTTGGTAATCAGATCTATATCTTCCTGTTTATTCTCATCGATAAAAATTGTGTACGGATCTAAAACACCGAGCATGCCTCGTATACCGGCTCTCATAAACTGTTCCGGGTCGACCTTATCTACATAATTAAAAGTAACTTCCTTATAAACTTTCCCGAAAAGATCTATATTTTTATTTATCTCAAAATAAACATCATCCTTGCCGGTAAAAAAACCGGAAAATGTAAATAATCACCAATACCGGAACAACAATTCTCATTAAATATATTTTTCAAGTTCATACGAACTCCCTTTTTTCTAAAACGTCAATTTCTTCAATGATCAATTTATGAATTTGCTCTACTGTTTGTGTGCCGTCGATTACACAAAATCTCTTATTGCCCTTAGCGATACTTAAATACCCGTTTCTAACTCTATCATAAAACCCGCCCTCTGTAATTTCAATCCGGTCTAGAAGATTTTCACCTCTAAGTTTTCTGTCTTTATTGAGCGACTTCCAAGGAATGTCAATAATAAATGTAACATCAGGAAGAGTATCACCTATTGCAAGTTTATTTATATGATTTACGGTATCAACCGAAATTCCCCTGCCGTAACCCTGATATGCGGTAGTGGAATCATGAAACCTGTCCGAAATTACATAAATCCCCTTTTGAGGTAAGGTCGAATTTTTTCCCTCACAAGCTGGGCACGAGATGCGGAGAAGAGAAAAATTTCGGTTTCCATAAACATTTTGTTATGTTTCTTGTCAAGCAGAATATCTCTTACGATTTCAGATATTTCTGTTCCGCCCGGTTCTCTTATTATTTCAACTTTTTTATTTTTTAGTAATTCACCAAATAAATTAGATTATTATTAAATTTGTTTCAGGAACAAAAATTATTAACATGTACTACAGAAGAAAAATATTTTTAGCTCTTTTGGAATCATTCGGCGGAAGCCTGGACAGCACCGATTTTGAAAAACTCCTTTTTCTTTATTGCAAATTTTCAAACAAGAACCATTATGATTTTTTCCCTTACAAATTCGGCTGCTTTAGTCATTTATCTTATCAAGATAAAAGAGTGCTGATAAGTAAGGGGATGCTGGAAAATGCAGATAAGTTTATGCTTTCAAAGCATGAGAATCATTTAAGTAAATTAAACAAAGATGATCAAGCTTCGCTTCATAAATTTACTTCTTTGTTTAAAAACATAAGAGGCAATGAGCTCATAAAAAAAACATACATTGACTATCCCTATTTTGCGGTTAAAAGTGAAATTGCCGAAAAAATTCTTAATGAAAAAGAATTAACTGCCGTAAAAAATGTTAAAAACCTTTCGCATGAGAAAACTCTATTTACTTTGGGCTATGAAGGCCTTACAATCGATTCATATATCAATAAATTAATTACAAATAATATTGCTCTTGTTATTGATGTCCGCAAAAATCCACTTTCAATGAAATACGGCTTTTCAAAAACTAAAATGAAAGCTTACCTTGAAAAAGCCGGCATTGAATATATTCATATCCCGCAGCTTGGCATTGTCTCTGAGTTAAGAAAAAATCTTAAAACCGAAATCGACTACACAGAATTATTTGATGTTTATAAAAAAGAAATTTTACCGCAAAATATTGAATTCATCAAAACCGTAATAGAGCTGCTTA
>CAVUCX010000043.1:0-95173 GCA_963739955.1 uncultured Bacteroidota bacterium
TCACCAATACAATCATCAATCTGACAGCCCTTATCAATCGTTGCATATGGACCTATTACCGAATTTGATATCATAGCATCATCGGCAATAAATACCGGCCTATTAATAACTACATTTTCAAATTTTTTACTCACACTTTTTAAGTCAAGCAGGTATTTATTAGTAGACAGTAAGGTTTCGGGCTTTCCGCAGTCATACCAGCCGTCTACAGGAAAAGTTGAAATCTTTTCGCCGGATTCTATCATCATTTGCAGAGCATCGGTCAACTGCAGTTCGCCTTTAGTTCGAACATCTTTTTCAACAAGTGTATTTAAACTTTTAACCAGTGCTTCGGCGTTGGCAATATAATAAAGTCCGACAAGAGCCAAGTTCGAAACCAAGTCTGTGGTTTTTCGACGAGTTTTTTAATATAGCCATTATCTATGATGGCAACACCGAATCTTCTCGGATCATCCACATGCCGAACACCCAGCGCGCTTTTTTTACTTTTAAATACGTTTTTAAGATTCACGTCAAAAATAGTATCGCCGAGTATAATAAAAATTTCACTCTCCTTAAATGTGGGAATGGCTGTATAAATTGCATGCCCCAGCCCCTCCATTGATTCCTGTTCTATAAATTCGGAATCGATTGACGAGTACTCCTTCAGTACATATTCCTTAATCATATCTCCAAGATGGCCGATGACAAACGTTGCTTTTGTAATATTTTCTTCCAGCAGTTTATCCAGTATATGAGCAAGGATTGGTTTACCCCCTACGTTCAATAGAACTTTCGGAATAGAATAAGTATGTGGCTTTAATCTGCTTCCGAATCCGGCTACAGGTATTATCGCTTGCATTTTTTACTCGATTATTAAAATTTAATTTACAAATTTAGCTATTCTTAAAAAGAATAACAACAAATATAATATTACCCGGACGTTATCATTTGAATATGTAATATCCTTTTTAATATATGGATTTACATTAATTATCCGTGTATTTTACTCAGATTTTAATAAACATTTTATAAAAAATGATTCGAAATAGATAGGGGGTTAATAATATTTTTTTTAGTTTTACGACCTATAAAATATGGAGAATATAATGTCGGTAAAATTTTTCTTAATAAATTCTTTAATGATATTTTTTATTTGGATATCCTTGGCTCAAGCGCAGGAAACCGTTGTATACAGAAGTGCGGTAAATGTAACCGATCCTGCACAACGAGTGAGCGCGTTAAAAGGATTTATAAAGAACTATCCGGAAAGCAACTATGCAGCCGGGGCTAGGTATTACATATTTAGTGCTTATGCAGACCTAGGTAAAACCGATTCGGCTCTTATTTATGCAAGCAGATTTACGAACTCATATCAGGGTTTTTCTAGACTGGGCGCTTATGTTGATGTGGCATCAGTGCTGGCGGAAAAGAAAATGGGGCTGGATACGGCCGAAGCTTATTCTTCCAAAGCGGCTCAAATGGCAGAAGAGCAAAATATCAGGAACCTCGCCGAAGTGCTTGATATAAGAGCTAAAATTCTATATCTCATCGGCAAATCAGATTCTGCTCTAGTTATAGAACAAAAAGTAGTGGCAAATAACGGGACTAATCCCGATTTCTTAAATAATCTCTCTATTATTCAGGAAGGTGCCGGGAAAAAGGATCTTGCGATCGTTACCGCTGCAAAAGCAATATTAATGGGCAATTCTGATGAGGCGGTCTCCAACTTCAACAAATGGCTCGGCGAGGAAAAGCCCGATAAAAAAGACAGCTACAAATTAAGGGAAAAAACGGTAAATGATATTCTGAACAATTATTTCAAAAATTCAAATGATAAAAATTCCACGGCAGCTAAATCAAAGGCTGCGGTGTTTTTGGCCAACACCAGCGTTGATTTAAAAAAAGCCGGCACCTATTCGTCGGAGGCTCTTAAATCTCTTAATAGCAAATCATCTTTGGAGGATAGGATTGAATATGTTAAAAATTATGCGATAGTGCTTGCCGCTGAAAAAAAGGATAATGAAGCGTTGAAGGAATTAACATCCATACGAAAGCTGGTTGACCCGTGGGATTCTGATTTCTGGTACACGCTGGGTAAAGTTTATGAAAAGAACAACAATAAGAATTCTGCAGAAGAGGCTTATATTGAAGGCATGACGGCATATGCGGCTCCTAAACTTATAAAGTCGTTAAAAGATCTGGGATTAAGTGAACCGGATATTCTAAAGAAAATAGAATCAGCAAAAGAAAGTTTTGAAAAATTCGAACCGGGTAAGTACAAAAAGACAGCTTCGTATAAAGGCAACATAGTTATGGCTGAATTGTTTACCGGCGCGGAATGCCCGCCGTGCGCCGGAGCCGACTTTGCGTTCGACGCTTTGTCCGAATATTTCCCTCGTAATGTAGTAGCCATTCTCGAGTATCACGTTCATATTCCTGCACCGGATCCAATGACAAACCCGCAGACCTTTCAGCGTTATTTGTATTACGGCGGAAATTTCGGTACCCCCACAGTTTTCATAGAAGGTACTGAAAAAATAACCGGAGGCGGACCGAAGTTTTTAATGGCAAACAGATTTCATGTTTATCAATACGCAATCAATAAATTTCTAAATGATAAACCTGTTGCCGCATTGGAAGGATCAGCAAAGCTCAACAGCGGTATTGTTAATTTTTCCGTCAATATAAAATCAGACAAAAAACTTGGAAAGAATGTTAATGTTCATGCGGCACTTGTCGAGAAATCACTTCAATACCCGGGCGGTAACGGCGTAACAAATAATATTTTTGTTGTAAGAGCATTACTGGAAGGTGCAGCAGGCTTTCCGTTAAAACTGGAAAATAATAAGGAAAGAATTAATAATTCATTTGATGTGGACAAAATTGAAAAAGGATTAACCGCGTACCTAAATGCGCCGCAGAATGATCCGTCTTGGAGGCCGAACGCCCGATTTACCGGATGGCGTCAAAGAACGGATAAAATTAATCGCAATAATCTTGCGGTTGTTGTATGGCTGCAAAACAACGATACAAAGGAAATCATTCAGTCTTATTATATGGATGTTGAAAAATAAAGGAAGAACACAAGAATGAGAAATATTCTGAAATTAACACGTCTTCAAAATTATTTGTTCCTCGGAATGATATTTTTATTAACCGCCGCAACTGAAATATACGGTCAAAATATACAGCCCAAAGATGTAGTATCGGTAAAAGCGTTCGTTACAAATGATTCATCAAAAGTAAACGGATTTATTTATGCGGATGTTAATCTGGAAATAAAAGACGGTTGGCATATTAATGCAAATAAACCCCTGGATGATTATTTAACCCCGACAACTGTTTCCATTAAAAGCAGCAATGATATAAAAGTCGTTAAAATAAAATATCCAGCTCCGCTTTTAATGAAGCTGAGCTTTTCAGAAACAGACCTGGCTCTGTACGAAGACCAGGCTACGGTAAAAATCGTTTTAAAAGCGGTAAACCCGAAAAAATTAAAAGGCCAAAAACTCAAAGGCGAGATTCAATATCAGCCGTGCGATAACCAGACATGTCTTTTTCCGGTGACTAAAGAATTTTCTTTAAACTTAAGCACTAAATAATATTTTTAAAATGTGATGGTATTATTAACCTAGCAGACATTAACATTTTAAAGCGATCGAGTAAAATAAGGCAACGTCAATTAATATTCGAGATATTGATTCAGCACTTCGTTTATATCTTTCACGTTATCGAACAAAGACAAAATTTTTGACAGCACACCGTCAACCAGAGCATCCGGGCATGAGGCTCCGCTCGTTAACATTATTTCTATTTTATCCTTTGAGGGTAAATATCCTAAGATATCTTTTTCAATTTTAGCGTGAATATCAAAATGCCTGATTACATGGCTTGATATAATTTTTTCCGGTCCCGAGATAAAATACGTCGGCAATTTTTCATCACACAGTTCTACAATATGACTGGTGTTGCTGCTGTTGTAGCCGCCGACAACAACGGCAAAATCTGCTTTTTCTTCCAGCATTCCGTATGTGGCCTCCTGATTATCATTAGTCGCATAGCATAATGTATCGCGAGTATCGGCATAATGCCGGGATATGTTTTCTATTCCGAATTTTTTTATCATTATGTTTTTTAAGAATTCGGATATATCCTGGGTTTCACTCGCAAGCATGGTGGTTTGATTTACTACACCGATTTTTATCAGATCTTTTTCTACATCAAAGCCATCGGAATAATTATCTCTAAATAATTGATAAAATTCTTCTTTATTTTTTTCACCGGTAATAAATTGCCCGAGTAATTTTGTTTCTTCCATATCCCGAACTATAACAGACGGTCCATTTTGAATACTGTGAGAAAAAGTTGCCCGGGTCTCTTCATGATAATGTTTGCCGTGAATAATAATTGTATATTTGTCCCTTCCAAGCTGGGCAGATCTGTTCCAAACTTTCTCCACAAAAGGACAAGTGGTATTAAATTTCCTGACATCAATACCCATATTCCGCAGACGATTTTCGATTTCAATAGTTGTCCCGAATGCAGGAATAATAACTATATCGTCACTCCTCAATTCATTCCAATCTATAAGCTGTTTTCCTGATGTGTCCGTAATAAACTTAATTCCGCCGGACTGCAGTTCCGCGTTTACAACCGGATTGTGTATCATTTCACTTAAAAGGAACTTCCGTTTGTCCGGATTATCTTTAATTATTTTATACGATATCTCGATAGCATTCTCAACGCCGTAGCAAAAGCCGAAATGCCTTGCAATGAGAAATTTTACAGGTCCGAAATCCAGTACAGTGGGTTTGAATTCCTTTTTCCTCGGATCCTTTAGTTTTCTGAATTCTTTTATTTTGGATATAATCTGACTCTTATAAATATCCGGTATTTCAAATTTTTTCATTTTTTCCGTTTAATAATTTTACAAAGGTATTAAAATAATATAAATATTTCACGGTTCATTTTATTCATTAAAATTTTACTTCTTCCTTCATCATGTTCTTAGATTTTCTTCCTTCAGTTTGCTATATTTAAGGTCTATAAATTAAAGATATAACATGGAATTGATCGACAGATTAAGAAGAATAAAAGATAAGTTCGACAGAATTAACCAGCAGCTTTCGGACCCGGAGTTTTTAAATGACAGGGAAAAACTTGTTAACCTCAGCAGGGAGAGAAGCGATCTTACGGAAATAATTCATGCATATGAAGAATATTCGCAGATATTAAACAATATTTCGGGAAATAAAGAAATTATAAATTCGGGCGGAGATAAAGAATTAACCGAGTTAGCGGTTGCCGAATTGGAAGAGCTTGAAGCAAAAAGAGATAATCTGGAAGAGCAAATAAAATATCTTCTGCTGCCTAAAGATCCTAATGATAATAAAGATATTATCATGGAAATTCGAGCCGGTACCGGCGGTGAAGAGGCTGCTTTATTTGCAGGAGACCTTTTCAGAATGTATACGCGTTATGCCGAAATGAAGAATTGGAAAGTAGAGTTAATAGATATAAACGATACAGGGTTGGGCGGAATTAAGGAAGTGACTTTTTCAATCAACGGTGAAAGCGTGTATAGTGAATTAAAGTTTGAAAGCGGCGTACACCGTGTACAAAGAGTACCGGCCACAGAAGCAAGCGGCAGAGTGCATACATCCGCCGCGTCCGTAGCCGTACTGCCCGAAGCAGAAGACGTTCAGGTCGAAATAAATCCGAATGACCTTCGCATAGATATCTTTCGTTCGGGAGGTGCCGGCGGTCAGAACGTAAATAAAGTAGAAACGGCCGTCAGAATTATCCATATTCCCACCGGGCTCGTAGTGCAGTGCCAGGATGAAAGGTCTCAGCTTAAAAACAGACAGAAAGCAATGAAGGTATTAAGAGCCAGGCTGTATGATATAAAATTAAAAGAACAGAACGATGAAATTTCTGCGCAAAGAAAAACCATGGTTAGAAGCGGTGACAGAAGCGATAAGATAAGGACATATAACTTTCCGCAGAACAGGGTTACAGATCATCGTATCGGATTAACCTTATATAATCTTTCCAATATTATGGAAGGTGATCTTTACGAGCTGATAGTGCAGTTAAAAATTGCAGACCGTACTGAAAAACTTCAGGCAAGCGAAGAATTTTAAAGCATTTTTATTGTAATAATACTGATATCGTCTTCAAAATTCATTGACGTAAAATCTGAAAATTCCTTTTTTATGCCTTCCAAAGTATTGGGAGTGTTACCGTATTTTATAATCATCTCCGCAAGTCTTTTAGAACCGAATTGATCGCCCTCCGGACCTCTTGATTCGATAATTCCGTCTGTGATCAAATAAATACTGTCGTTCTCCGACATGTTAATGGTAATATCCTCGTAGCTGCCTTGTGCCGAGAAACCTAATAACAAACCTTTGGATTTTATGTTTTCCACTTCCCCTTTTACGGAATTCAAATACAGAATCGGCAGATCACCGGCGCCGGTATATTTAACGGTTTTAGTCTGACTGTTTATTACGGCAACCGATAAAGTAGCGAAAACCTCCGACACCTTCGCATCCTGATAAACAGAATTATTTACCTGTTGCAGAATGTCGCTGGGAGAAAACTCTTTAGCAGTTTGCAATACTACCCTCAGAGCGCTTCTAACGTATCCGGCATACGCAAATGCAAAATACCACGCTCCCCATTTCTTACCCATTACATCGCCGAGAACTACTGCCAGGTTATTGTCATCCAATTTAAAATAGTCTATGAAATCACCGCCCGGTATTCCGTGAAAAGGCTGGTGCCAGTGTTTAATTTCATATCCGTCGAAAACCGGCGAAGAATCGGGTACTACTCTTACCCTGAGAGAGTCTGCCGCATGATGTAATTCATTAACAATTTTTTGTCTTTCTTTACCCAGGCTTTTCACGATTGCCGAAACTTTGGCAACTACTACGCGCGGACCCGCAGTCTTCAAAACATAATCTGTAATTCCAAGATTGTAGGCGTCGAGAATATCGTCTTCCTCACCTTTTGAAGTTAGAAATACAAACGGCATCGATTTAAGATCCGGATCGGCCAATATCATTTTCCTAAACTGATAACCGTCTACAACAGGCATCATTATGTCGGATATAATCAGATCAGGAATTTTCTTCTTAGCCTGCTTCAAACCATTCTCCGGGCCGTCGGCTATATCGCAGTCGAACCCGGCTTTATTTAAGTTATATTGAAAAAGTTTGGCGAGGGTTTGATCGTCGTCTACAAGGAGAATTTTTGTAGTGCTTTCCTTGAATGATTGTTCGAGACTCTTTTTTGTTCCGTAGGTCTTATAAATTTCAGATCGTTTGATAAGAGCTTGAACTTTTAGTAAGAGGTCTTGAATGTCGAAAGGTTTTGTAATAATATCGTCACCGCCGGCTTCCATCGCTCTTGATTTATCTTCGATCGTATTTTTAGCGGTAACAAAAATAAAAGGCAATGCCCTGTAATTTTCGTTTTCTCTTACTTTCTTACAGAAAGTAAAACCGTCCATCTCGTCCATAGTAACGTCACACAGTACCAAATCAACAACATCGGTTTTTAATATTTCAAATGCTTTGGTAGCGCAATCGGCTTCAACAACTATATAACTATTATATTTTAAATGATGACTAAGTAACTTCCTGATAGTAATATCATCATCAATAATTAAGACAGATTTTTTTTCTTCACCGGGCATAAAATAGAATTCGACTCGCTTTGTTAATAAGAAAATCCTTTTGATTCGTTAGTTTATTAAAAATTAACAAAAATAAATACCGAGGGCAAATCAATTATCAAAACTTAGGATTGCGTCTTCCTTGGTTTTAAATGCTTCGAATACTCTGTACATTCTTGTTAACTCAAACATCGAATGAACGGCGGGCTGAAAACCAACCAGGCGAAGGTCTCCGTTTAAGGTCGTAATTTTTTTCAATGAAACAACTAGAGAACCCAGAAAGGTGGAATCGATAAATTCGCATTCGCTCAGATCGACAATAATTTTTCTGGCGCCTTGTTCAATATCCTGAATAAGAACCTGTTTAAATTCCTCGGCTTCCTTAAGCGTTGCTCTGGGTAAGTTGACTATTTCAATAATTATTTCGCCGTGCGTTTCTTTGATAAAATCCATAATTGAACCTATAACATTATTTTATAAAATATTAATCTGAAGACCTGTTTTCGATATTATATTTTTCCATCAGCCGGTAGATTGTAGCCCTACCCAAGCGTAATTTTTTTGCTGCCTCAACAATATTTCCTTCGGTTACCTTAAGAGCATGCCGTATGGCTTCCTCCTTCAATTTTTCAAACGGAATAATATTATCATCGTTGAAAAATGATCCGGATAAATCGGCTGAATTTTGAGGTTCCGAAACTCTGATCTGAGGGGGTAAATCTTCCACATCAATATATTCTTTTTCGGAAATAATTAAACACCTTTCAATGGTATTTTCCATCTCTCTAATATTGCCGGGCCATCCGTAATCGTATATCAATTTTAAGGCTTTCTTTGTAAGACCCTTACTGTTCTTACCCAATTTTTTATCAAACACTTCCAAAAAATGCTGAGCCAACACAAGTATATCGCCTTTACGCTGTCTTAGCGGGGGAATTGAAATCGGAAAAGAATTCAATCTGTAATAAAGGTCTTCCCTGAATTCTTTCATTTCGACTGCTTGTTTTAAATCCCTGTTTGTTGCCGAAAGAATCCTGACATCTGTCTTAATTAGCTCAGTGCCGCCGACTCTTTCGAATTCTTTCTCCTGAATAACACGCAGCAGCTTCGCCTGAAGCAGCATCTCCAGTTCGCCCACCTCGTCAAGAAATAATGTTCCGCCGTTGGCTATCTCGAATTTTCCGAGCTTTCTCTGATGAGCACCGGTAAACGATCCTTTTTCGTGGCCGAATAATTCGCTTTCCAGCAATTCCCTTGGTATGGAAGCGCAGTTTACAACCACAAACGGCTTATCTTTTCTTCTGCCGTTATAGTGTATAGCTCTGGCTATTAATTCTTTGCCTGTTCCGCTCTCTCCGTAAATTAAAACCGTTATATCGTTATTTAGAACCTTCGATACCAGTTTGAAAACATCCTGCATTTTGCCGTCGGCCGATACTATATTATCGAAACTATATTCTTTTTTTACATTCTCTTTTAAATTTTCCAGTTCCTTGGTAAGATCATAGCTCTTTATCGCGTTTTTTATGGCAGGTTCAAGACGTTGCATATCAATAGGTTTTGGGAAATAATCATACGCACCGAACTTAAGAGCATCAACAGCAACTTCGATGCTTCCCTGAGCGGAAAGCATTATAACGGGAAGATTTTCGTCAAACTGCTTAATTCTTTTAAGCACTTCCATTCCGTCCATACCCGGAAGCATTATATCCAGTAAAACCAGGTCCGGCCGGTTATGAATTTTTCTTAATATATCTTCACCGTTCGCAAAAGTTTCCGTATTATATTTCCATTTATCTCTTACCCAAAAAGTAATGAGCTTTGAAATTGCTTGTTCGTCATCCACAATGTAAACTAGTTTATTCAATATTTAACCTCAATTTTTTTGTTATGTTTTAGACGTTTTGGGCAATTTGAAAATAACGGTTGTACCTTTATTAACATCGCTTAAAATCGTTATAAAACCTTTGTGCAAATCTACAATTTGTTTTACAAAAACCAATCCTAGCCCTGTTCCCGGTATTTCCATCCCCGGTCTGTTGACCTTATAAAATTTTTGAAAAATATTCGGTAAATCCTTTGAAGGTATTCCGATACCGGTATCGCTAATTGAAATCTCAAATTCCTTGTAAAACTCATGAGCCGATACCGAAATTCTACCGCCTTCTCCGGTAAATTTCACCGCATTTGTCAGCAATCCATTTAAAACCTGCGAGATTCTCTCTTCGTCAACCTTTAAAATAACACTTTCTTTCGGTAAATCGACGGATAAAATGATATTTTTTTTTTCAATATCGCTTTTATTGTTGTTTACTGCCTCGATAAGAATCTTAACTATATCGGCGTCAATTTTATTAAGTTCCAGTTCCCCGTTTTCAATTTTTGATATATCAAGCACATCGTTGATTAATTTAGCTAATCTTTTTGCTTCATTTAATATTATATCGTTGAATTCGTTTCTCATCTCAATAGGCAAGGTATGGTCGGATGAAATTGTTTCGGAGAAACCTATAATAGAAGCAAGCGGAGTCCTGAGCTCATGCGAAATATTCGAAATAAATTTGCTTTTCATTTTGTTCAGCTCGAACAAAATGGCTTTCTGCCTTTGAGATCTTTGCCTTTCAATCGAAATTATTCTATTTGCTTCAATCAATTTATTATTTGTCTGATTAATTTTTTCCTCGAACACTCTAAGCTGGGTTATATTCTTTCCTACTCCCAGCACTCCGGCAATTCTTCCGTCCTCGGAAAGAGAGTTACCGCTGATTTCGAAAATAATTTCTTTTCCGTATTTACTTAAAAATATGATTTCAGAAGTTGTTATTTTATCGTTCTCGATTAATCTTCCGAATGCTTTTTCTGCCGATATTTTATCATTCGGGGAAACAAATTCCAGGAAGTGCTTCCCTATAATTTCTTCGGTACCGTAATCCAGAGAAGCTGCTCCGAAATCGTTAACCGTAACGAAATATCCGCTGCGGTCCAATATAAAAATCAGGTCTTCGGATACCTCAAGCAGCAAATCGAAAAAGTTCCTGTAATGCTTAAGAAGATATTCCTTATTAGATTTTGAAATTCCGGAATTCTGTTTATTCTCCTCTCCGGATATTTTCAGTTTTTCGGTAAGTACGATTAATATATTCTTTACCTCGTTATTAAAAACAGATTTAAAATTACCGGATTTTGAAGATAATAAAATAACGAAAAACAATTCATTATTCTCATTGGAATAAAGTTTTTTTATAAAAATAGCATTAACCGGGAAATTGAAATTCAATTTTTTAATAATTGCCTTACCGGCATAATCTTCTTTTTCTAAATCGCCTGAATTGTGTTTTTCGATAAGGAATTTACTTAAAAGTTCCGGCAAGTAAAAAGTTTCCCCGTAAAAGGCTATATTTTCAATTTTGTTCTCTTTTAGCTTTATTAAATAACCTGCATTGCTAAAACAAACGCGGCATAGGATTTCCAAAATGTTATTAATAGGCTCAATCATTTGAAATACTGGAAAATCGTTTATATAATCTGGAAAAGGTAATAAAATTTGTCGATTAAATCATATAATTTATTTTAATTATTAAATATAATAAGATTATTCAAGATAATTCCGAAAAGCATCATTTTAATAGGGTAACCCATATATTTGTGTTAAACTTATGAATTTATAATTATTTCCCCTGTCAAAATATCATATGAAAACTAATTCAATGATAAAGATTCTTAAAAGAGCCACTAATCTGTCGATGGCCGCCAACATTTTTCTTTTCCTGATAAAAGCTGCCGCAGGTATAATGTCAAATTCAATCGCAGTCATTTCCGATGCGATAAATTCACTTACAGACATAATATCCTCGGCTGCAATTATGTACAGTGTGCGGATATCGCTCCGGAAGCCGGATGAAGATCATCAATTCGGACATCATGCAGCTCAACCTATCGCAGTCTTTTTAGTGGCGCTATTTGCCGGTATTGTCGGAGTAAATTTGATCGAAGAATCCGTTATCAGAATTATTCATCCGGCAGAAACACATATTACTCACACCGTCTATATTATTCTTTTTACAACAATAATCACAAAGCTCATTTTAATGCAGTACCAGAAAATGGTCGGTAAAACCTACAACAGCCCGGCACTTAGGGCCGGAGCGGTAGACAGCCTTAACGATGTTTTCGCCTCATCCTTATCCGTTATAGGAATATTAGGTATTCAGATGGGTTTAAAATATGTAGACGGTATAGCCGGAATTTTTATCGCCTTATTTGTTTTCAGATCCGGATACCAGATAGCAAAAGAAAATATTGATTACTTAATGGGGAAAGCTGCCGATAAGCAGCTGATACTTGAAATAGCCAAAGCGGCTTTAAAAGTAGAAGGTGTACAAGGCTTAAATGAATTAAAATCCCATTATGTCGGGAATAAGTTTCACATCGAAATTCATATCGATGTCGATAAAAATACCACAACCGAAGCCTCTCATGACATTGGTAAAGAGGTTCAGAGAGCTATTTCCGCGCTGCCTGAAATTAACCAGGTATTCGTACATATCGATCCTGTTTAAGCCAACCGGTAATTCATCAAAATAGCAGCCTGAGCATTTTAAATAAAATTAGACGCTTAATCTTAAATGGATTAAATTTATGTAGGTGTTTTTTTAATAAATTTTCTCATTTATCACTTCTTTAAAGTATTTAATTTTTTAGTTTTATAAGGTTTATGTGCCTGATAATTTTTATTTTACCATTATTATTTTATCTTATTACAATATAACAAATATTTTCAAATTTATTTATTCGAAGAAGTGCTGATTATGCCAAAATACGAATTTCACGTTACCAAAACCGCTAGAGATAAATATAAAATTGAACACTCACTTTTTTCTTTAACTGGCGATATTATAATTGCTAATTTTAACCAAGCCAGAATTCTTGCCGATAAAATAAATAAGGAACGGAAATCAATCGGCGAAGATCAAAATTTCACTTCGGCCGGACAGATAAACGCGCTGGGTTTAATCCACGAGATTTCCCATTACCTTATTAGAATTTATGAAGAGAAAATAAATCCGGGTGTTTTTGTAAATGCTCTCCAGAGTATGAATTTTGCTCTCGGAGAAGAAGAGGTTGAAAGGATCCTGACAGAGCATATTGCCGAATTTCCGCCATCCGAAGTTTATAAAGGAAAAATCTCCGCAGCGGATTATTTCAAATGGATATTCGGGTTTTAAACAAAACCGCGAAATTATTCTTGAAGAATTAATTCTTTTAAATTTAGAAAATAATAATCCGGCTGCGCTCCAGCTTGAAGAATTATATTCCGACGAGTCTCTTGCTCAAAAAACCAAATATCCGGGACTTGTTGATAGGATCAATAATTTCTTTTCCGGTCAAAGACCTTTCGACCCCGATCAGAATTCACTGATAGATTTCTTAAAGAAGCCTATTATCAGCAGCCCTTACAGCCTGGAAGGACAGTTGGAATATATTCGAAGGAACTGGAGCATATATGTTTACGATAAATTTAACGATAGACTGTTAAGCGGAAGAGATTTGATAATAGAAGATCTGAAATTATTTATCCATCAAGGTTTCGGCCCCAAGCCGACTCCCCCGGTACCTCAATATAAATATGACGAGGATTTTTTAAAACGTATCCGCTCTAAACTTGCCGAAGGAAAAGATCTTTCCGCGGATGAACTGGATTATTATAACTCGGAGATAGAGCGCTTTACTAAAGATATCGAATGGATGCCGAAAGTAGTTATGCTCGCCAAGAATGCTTATGTCTGGATGGACCAATTATCTAAAAAATACGGCAGATCAATACGCCGTTTGGATGAGATACCGGATGATGAATTAAACATACTGGCTTCCTGGAATTTTACTACTCTGTGGCTGATAGGTATTTGGGAAAGAAGCGGCGCATCAAGAAAAATCAAACAGTTAACCGGAAATCCGGAAGCAGCGGCTTCGGCTTATTCTTTATTTGATTATACGATTGCATTCGATCTTGGCGGTGATGAAGCCTTCGAGAATTTAAAAAACCGCGCGTGGCAGCGCGGCATTAGATTGGCAAGCGATATGGTTCCGAATCATACGGGCATTTATTCAAAATGGGTTGTTGAAAAACCAAATTATTTCATTCAGTCCGATTACCCTCCCTTTCCGGGTTATACTTTCAACGGGCCTAATCTTTCCGATGATCAAAGAGTGGAAATAAGAATCGAGGACAAATACTATTCCCGTGAAGATGCCTCCGTAGTATTCCAGAGAAGAGATTCCTATACTGGCAGCACTAAAATATATTTATCACGGCAATGACGGAACTCATATGCCCTGGAACGATACTGCCCAGCTAAATTTACTTGATCCCGAAGTGCGCGAAGCTTTAATACAAATGATAATGCATGTTGCCAGAAAAACCCCGATCATCAGATTTGATGCGGCAATGACTCTTTCAAAAAAACATTACCAGCGTCTCTGGTTCCCGCAGCCCGGCACAGGCGGCGCAATACCATCAAGATCGGATTATGCAATGACAAAGGAATCGTTCAATCAGGCAATGCCCGAAGAATTCTGGCGTGAGGTTGTTGATAGAATGAACGCAGAAATGCCGGAGACTCTCCTTCTCGCGGAAGCTTTCTGGCTGATGGAAGGATATTTCGTCAGGTCTCTTGGAATGCATAGAGTTTATAACAGTGCTTTCATGCATATGCTGATGAAAGAAGAAAACAATAAATACCGCGAGCTCATTAAAAATACTCTTGACTTTAATCCTGAAATCCTGAAAAGATATGTCAATTTTATGAGTAATCCCGACGAAGAAACTGCGGTTAACCAATTCGGAAAAGGTGATAAATACTTCGGAGTTGCCGTTCTCATGGTTACGCTGCCCGGTATGCCGATGTTCGGTCACGGGCAGGTCGAAGGTCTTTCCGAAAAATACGGCATGGAATATAAAAGAGCCTATTATGACGAATCACCGGATGATAATCTGGTAAGAAGACACGAGTATGAAATTTTTCCTCTTATAAGAAAACGATATTTATTTAGCCAAGTGGATGATTTTGACTTTTATGATTTTATTGATACTTACGGCAACACAAATGAAAACGTTTTTGCCTATTCAAATAAATCCGGAAACGAAAAAACTTTTATTATATATAATAACTCTTTCGAACAGGCAAAAGGACATATAAATTTTTCGATCCTCAAAGCTCAAAAAGGCTCTGAGAAAAAATCAAAAAAAATTGCCGAGGCATTGAACATAAAAAAGGAATGGGGCCATTTTTATTCTTTTAGGGAACATAAAACGAAACTTCAGTATTTAGTTTCGGGCAACGATATTTTTGACAACGGAATGAGCTTTACTTTAAACGGATATGAATACAAAATATTTATTCATTTCAAAGAAATTTATGATACCACCGGCGAATATGAGACACTATATCAGGCTGTAAAAGGCACAGGAGTTCCGTCGTTAGAAGAAAAGTTGAAAGAAATAAAGCTGGCTCCGCTTCATGAAACTTTGGGATTCCTGCTGGATAAAAATAATTTAAGCGAAATTTCCGCGCTCTGTTTTAAAGATTCCGGGTTAGCTCGATCTGCTTTTGATGAAATTACCGTTAATCTGCCCCAACTGTTTATTGACAGGCTTACCGGCTTTATTAATCAAGTAACCGACCTAAAAAAAATACCTTTGAATCCTGATACTGCACTTGATACTGTTGAACGATTAATAAAATATACCATATTTTTCCAAAACTCGTTAAAGGATTTGACGACAAAGAAAACCACTCAGAAGGAACTTGAAAAAATTAAAGATTCCGTTATTACTGTCGGCGAAAATCATCAACCGGAGAAACAACTGTTAATAGCGTTCTATGTTCTTTACGGCATATTCAGATCGATAATAAAAAGCTCAAAAATAAATTGGGCGGAACTGTATGAAAGTCTCCAAATTAACAAAGCGCTTGTTGAAATATTCAAGGACTGGGGACATAACGTAGAAGGAATTCATAACAACGCAAGATTAGTCAGGGCTTTAATATCAAAAGCTTATTTATTCGAAGACCCTGAAATCTTAAAACACGGTTCGGAAAGTACTTTCATAGCCGAACTGATTAATAACAAAGAAGTTGCCGGATATATTTCATTAAACGAGTTCGAAGGTGTACTCTATTACAATAAGGAAAGATTTGAAAGTCTTATAAATTGGATTTTTACCTTTTCGGGAATTCTCTATTCAAAAGTATATATTGAACAAAATAATAAGAATGAGAAAGGGGCTGCTAAAAAACCCGGTGTATTAAATTCGAAAACCAGTATTACGCAGTATAAGAAGGTTTTGCTGGAAAAACTATCGGATAATTACAACTCGATAAGACTGTTAAAACAAAAATCAGATGATTCCGGTTTTAAACTGGTAAAACTAAAAGAACTTTTGTATTCCGCTAAGAACCCGGGTCCGGTGAAACCCGGAAAGAAGGCGGCGGCGCGAAAGACAAAAACGGATAAAAATAAAAAGACGTCAAAGAAAAAGAGCTATTAAATTATCTAATACAAAAAACAGTTATCCGGAACCTAATGAATTTTAAACGTGATTTCCGGAATTGCCATATATATAAGCCGAAGGATCAATTCTAGCTGTGTTCTCTATAAGGGAACCTTGAGCGCCTTTTAAATAATACTGGTTTTTCTGTGAATACTTTTTAGTAGGAGCGAGCATAACAAAAACCGCGGCAACGGAAAATACGATAATTCCGACAATGATAAACCAAACAGGCGGATTATTTTTTTCTTCGTAAACTGACATATACATACCCTCTTTTGAATTTTATATTTAGCTGATTCAAAATAATATTATCTTCTTATTTTACAAATACTATAAAAATTTATAAAATTTTAACTTTGATATCTCTCACATTTAATTTTAAGCGGTAATATATTTTACAGCTCCTTCCGCGCAATTCTCACCGTCGATTGAAGCAGATACAATTCCCCCGGCGTATCCGGCTCCCTCTCCGCAGGGAAATAATCCTTCTATTTCAATATGCATGAAGGTGTCCCTGTTTCGGGGAACACGAATAGGAGAGCTGGTTCTGCTTTCTACCGCCAGCATTACGGCTTCCTCAGAATAATAACCTTTCATTTTCTTATCGAAACGGAAAAGAGCGGATTGAAGTCCGCTTACTATGAATTTTGGAAGTACTTCGTGCAATGATGCGGGTGTTATTCCCGGAATATATGAAGTTGCCGGAAGACTGGATGAAAATTTTTTGCCGACAAAATCTGTTACTCTTTGTGCGGGAGCGCTTTGCGTGTTGTTTGCAAGTTTAAAGGCAAGACTTTCAACTTCTTTCTGAAGATAAAGTCCGCCGAACGGATATTTATCTTCGTAATTCTTCCAATCTTTTTCTTCCACTGTTACAACAAAACCTGCGTTCGCAAACGGAGAATCTCTTCTGGAAAGCGACATACCGTTAACAACAACTTCTCCGGGTGCGGTAGCGGCGGGAATTATGATTCCTCCCGGACACATACAGAAGGAGTAGACCCCCCTTCCGTCTACGTCGCATGATATATTATAACTTGCTGCAGGAAGGTTATCGTGTTTGTCCTTGGTATGATATTGAATCTCGTTTATCAAAGCTTGAGGATGTTCAATCCTGACACCCATAGCGAAGGGCTTAGACTCTAACTTAATATTTTTTCGATGCAGCAGTTCAAAAACATCCCTAGCTGAATGTCCTGTTGCTAAAATAACCGAATCTGCGGAAATTTCTTTTTCACCGTTGACTATTACACCCAGTACTTTATTATCTTTTATTATCAGGTCCGTAAGCTTGGATTCGAAGTTTATTTCCCCGCCGTTCCGTAATACCGTCTCTCTAATGGCTTTTATAATCTTGGGAAGTTTGTTAGAACCGATATGAGGATGCGCGTCGATTAAAATATCCGGATCTGCGCCGTGCTGAACCAGAATGTTTAAAATTTTTCCTACATCGCCGCGTTTGGTAGCTCTTGTATATAATTTCCCGTCACTGTACGTTCCGGCGCCGCCTTCGCCGAAGCAGTAATTCGATTCCGGGTTTACATTATGATGCTGCTGTATTTCCCTAAGATCACGCCTCCGCGCTTGAATATCTTTGCCTCTTTCGATTACGATCGGTTTTATGCCGAGTTCAATTAACTTAAGAGAAGCAAACATACCTCCGGGGCCGAACCCGACTACAATTACTTTTTTGTCGCCTTTTACATTCTTGTAGTGAATTTTTATATCATCTGCCGGGGGCTTTTCATTTATATATATATCGCATAAAATTTTATATACCGGCTGGAACCGTCGCGCATCAATTGATCGTCTTCTGGGAATTACGGATTTTATCTCCGTGAGATCTACTTTTAAAATATTTGCGGCGGAACTGTATAAGGCCGATTTGTCGCTGATGTTTTCGGGGGATAATATTATCTCAAGCTGCTTTTTCATTGTTAATGTCCTCTGCTATGAGGAAAAGTTTATTTAAAATTCGAACTACATTATTTTCTATTCAAATAATTTTTTCGGGTACTTATTAAATAAAAAAAATCAAAACACAAATCTGAACTCTAATATACGCCTTTGTTTAATCCGCCGTCAACCTGCACAGTGTTGCCGGTAATATATCCTGCTTGTTTCGAAGCCAGAAAGACAACAACAGAAGCAATTTCTTCCGGACCGGCCAGCCTATTCATCGGAATTTCTTTCGACATTTCCGTCAAAACTTCCTCATGTGAAATCTGGTTTTGTTTTGCTTTGTGCACGGCGAGGTCGTAAATCCTGTTTGTTAAAGTATATCCGGGAGCAATATTATTTACAGTCACGTTATATTTCGCTACTTCATTGCTCAATGATTTCGAAAAGCCGATAATACCGTTCCGCAATGAGTTGGAAAGCATCAGATTGTCTATCGGCTGCTTAACCGCAACTGATGTAATATTGATTATTCGGCCCCATTCTTTTAAGATCATATCGGGAACGGTTAAATTGCATAATCTTACTGTACTTAATAAAACCTGTTCGAATGCCGCTTGCCAATGTACATCGGTAAGATCCTGAAAATGTCCTGATTCAGGTCCGCCGCAATTGTTCACTAAAATATCAATACTTCCGAATTGTTTTGTTACGGAAGCAACCGTACTTTCTATATCGCTGAGTTTATTTAAATCGCATACCGACCATGAAGGTTCCACACCGTATCTTTTTTTTATATCCGTTGCGGCGGTCAAAAGATCTTCTTTATTTCTAGAACAAATTGAAACCATACACCCCTCTGCAACGAGGCCTTCCGCAACAGCTCTTCCGATTCCTTTGCTGGATGCGGTAACTAAAGCAACCTTGCCTTTAATACCGAGTTCCATAACAATTCCCTCTGATTGAATTCTTTAGACAACAGAATTTTAAAATAATTTAGTAAAGAGTACTAAAAAATATTCTTAATTACAATTATTTTATATGCGTCAACACATGGGTTATTCCCACCCGGATCATCATCACCGCAATGGCTGCCAGAAAAAGAGAAGCGATTTTAGCAAATGCTTTTGCACCGCCGTCTCCTATTAATTTTATTAGCCACCTTGCATTTGCAAGTATAACCCAGACAATAAGGAAATTCAAAACCATTGAAAGTATAGTCGGCAAATAGCCGTAATTATGAACGAGTATAAGAATAGTAGTTAGAGCAGCAGGCCCCATTATCAGGGGAATACCCAAAGGTACGATACCGATATCGGTGGCCGGCCTTCTCCGGCTCTCCGAAGTGGCAATTATGTCGTTTATAGATAATACTAAAAGAATAATACCGCCGGCTATTCTGAAGTCGTCAATTGTTATTCCCATAAAACCGAGAATTAAATTTCCGCCGATCAAAAAGATAATTGCTACAATAAACGCCGCAAGTATGGCTTCCGCTATTAATTTTTTTCTTTGAAAAGCGGAAACTTCATGGGTATAACCTAGAAAAATCGGAACCGTACCTATTATATCAATCGCAACAAAAAGCGGTATAAAGGATAGAAAGAATAATTCTACTGTCATGATAACCAAATTATTGTTTATACAAATTTAAGATAAGTAAACTATATTACATCACGGGATTTAAATAATATTCATATTAATTAGAAAAGCCCTTTAACCTCTTAAGGCAAAGGGCTGAATGAAATCTTGACCTCATTTTAATGAACCGGCTGTTCCGTTTTTGCAATGTCCTTTTCTTCGACAATTCTACTGGTATCCATAGCGATAACCAGTTCTTCATTGGTCGGAATCCTAAGGACAGGAACTCTTGAGGAATCTTTTGAAATGATCTCTTCTTTGTTTTTATTCCGTTCTTCATCCAATTCGATACCGAGGAACTCAAGATCTTTACAAACCTCATGTCTGACTTCGGGAGAGTTTTCACCGATGCCTCCGGTAAAGACAAACGCATCCAGACCGCCCATCGCTGCGGCATAAGCGCCGAGGTATTTTTTTACCCTGTAAGCGAAGATTTCGAACGCGTATTTTGAACGTTTATGCCCTTCATTAGCCGCGACAAGAATTTCTCTCATATCGCTGCTCTCACCGCTTATACCAATCAGGCCGCTGTGTTTATTCAGAAGCGTATTAGCCTCACTCAAAGAAAGGCCTTCTTTTCCCATAATGTAAAGAATAAGAGAAGGATCTAAGTCTCCGCTTCTTGTTCCCATCAGCAAGCCTTCAAGAGGCGTAAAACCCATTGTTGTATCTACGGATTTACCTTTATCCACAGCCGCCATACTGCATCCGTTGCCGAGATGTGCGGTTACGATTTTAACTTCTTCGATTTTCTTTCCCAGTATTTCAGCTGCTCTGTTCGAAACGTAAAGATGCGAAGTTCCGTGAAAACCGTATCTTCTGATCTTGTGTTTCTTATAAAGTTCATACGGAATACCGTAGAGAAAAGCTTTCGGCGGCATTTGAGTATGAAATGCCGTATCGAAAACAGCAACCTGCGGAGCGTCGGGCAAATGTCTTTTGACTGCCTGTATACCTCTAATATTAGGCGGGTTATGAAGCGGTGCCAATTCAATATTATCCTGCAGCACTTGAATTACTTCATCCGTAATTAAAATTGAGTTGCTGAATGTTTCACCGCCGTGCACTACTCTATGCCCTACTGCTTCAATATCCGCTTTATCGTCAATTACTCCGTGGTTTTTACTCATCATAACACCAAGTACATATTCTATCGCTATAGAATGATCCAAAATCTCGCCGACGATTTTTATGCCGTCGCCGTCATAACGGGAATGCGATAGAACCGCACTGCTCATACCTATTCTTTCAACAACACCTTTTGCAAGAGCTGTTTTTTCTTTCGTATCAATAAACTGATATTTAATTGAAGAGCTCCCGCAGTTTAATACTAATACTTTCATTATTTTTCCATTTCCATGAACAATTTAATTAATTTTAATTCTAATAATATTTTATATTTTTTTTAATGTTAACATCATTTAACCGAAATGTTAGAGATAAGAATCACAATATTGTAATTTAATTATTAAAGGATCTTATCCTCATCGATTAATTTATGTCAATAAACTATTTGTCCGTTTTCATCATATTTATAAAATCCTTCGCCGGTTTTCTTACCGAGCTTCCTTTCACGGACAAGTTTACGTAAAATCGGACATGCTCTGTATCGGGGTTCTCCTAAAGTTTTCCAGAGAGTTTCCATCCAGGCGAGTACCTCGTCAAGCCCCATCGAATCGGCCATCTCCAACGGACCGTACTGGAAATTATATCCAAGCCGCATTGCGGTATCAATATCCTTAGCTGTTGCAACTCCTTCAAGCAGTATATACATTGCTTCGTTAAGCAAGGGAACAATAGCTCTTGTAGTAACAAAACCCGGGTATTCATAAACCTCAACAGGAGTTTTTCCGATTTTGGCGGCGAAGGCTTTTATTATCTCAACTGTCTCGTTAGATGTATGAAGGCATTTGACCAGCTCTACCATCGGAATTTTCGGAACGGGATTAAGGAAGTGCATACCTATAATTTTATCCGCTCTAGTCGTGGTTTCCGCTAGCTTAGTCAAACTTAAAGTAGAGGTGTTGGATACGAAAATAACGTCCTTCCTTGCCTTCTTATCGAGTTCAACAAAAATACTTTGTTTGAGCAAAAAACTTTCGTCTACGGCTTCAACTATCAAATCGTAATCTTTAACGTTATCAATGGATAGTTCCCAGACAATTCTACTTGATATAGATTTTTTTTCGGACTGGGTCATTGCCCATCTTTTTATTTCCCTGTCCATCGATTCGTTCAGGCTTTGTTTTGCCTTTTCCAGGTGTTCGCTGTCTTTTTCGATTATTACAACATCAAATCCGGCGGCTGCTACCGTATGAGCAATTCCCTGCCCCATAACGCCTGCGCCGATAATCGCAACTTTCGTAATAATTTTCTGATCATCATCCGATACTTTGGTTTTGCTTAAAAGATCTTCCAACCTTAAATTCTGTTCCTGCATTTTTTGTCCTATTATGTTTAACTCAATTATTTCGTTTAGACATTCTTAAGAGTAATTTTTAATTTTACCGAAAAGTATAGAGGCAGTTTTATTAAATGTGTTTGAAAAGTTAATGCTGTTGGAAAATATTTTTAATTCTGAAATAAATTTTCCGTTTTGACGATTCTAAGCTCCCCTGAGAACTTTTTCTCCAGCAATATAAATTCTTTGTCTGTTACAGAAACCGACCTATAATCATCATTAATTTTCAATTCATATTTTTCAAATAATGCCGAATCTGCTATCCGAACAGCCGAAACTGTTAATACCCGGCCTCTACATAGTTGTCTGCAAATTATCTTAAGACTTTTTGCTAATTACTTCTTATAATCGAATATAATCTTTTAAAGTTATAATAGCGTTCCAGGTTCAACAAATAATATGCCAATACTCTTCTAAATATATACATTCCCATTACTTAAGGAAAGTTACGATAATTTAATATTCTTAATTAAGATGCCTACGAAATTATGTAATAATCAATCCTAATCAATAATTACATTTCTCAATAAAATAATAATTATTGACAAACGTTAAGATTCAATTCCGTATTTGAATAAATTTAGAAATCCTTCTTTCTAAAAATTGAGATAGCTATTCCCATTGTTAAAATAATAAAAAGTAGCGATATCCAGACCGGGTTGTAGTTTTCAACCGTTTTACCCAATACAATTTGGTTTGTAATTGATCCGGAGACTTCCGAAGTCTGAGGAATTATGTAATATAAAATCTTGATAACCCATCTGGTGACTTCACTGGAAGTAAATATCTGACCGCTGTGATATAAAAAGCTTAAAAGAGGACTAAGCACGAGATAAATCAGATAACTTATCATCATTCCGAGTACCGAGCCTTTTGTTAATACTCCAATCAAAACAATTATAGCATACAATACAGCAAAGGAAAATGTAATCAGAACAATAGACCAAAGAAAAGAAAAATTCCAATATGAAAATTTTATTGAAATGATAAGCCATATTCCCAGCACCAGAAACGCGATATTCAGTAGAACAACCAGCAGGCCCCCAAAATATTTTCCGAGAAGCATTTGATCTCTTGATACCGGTTTTGAGAGCAAAAGATCAATATTGCCTTTTTCAAGCATTATCGGAACGAAACTGGCTGTTACGAAGATTGAAAATAAAATACACAATCCCGTTATAGGAGTGATGAAAATAAGCTCCAGGTGATTAACCAAATCGGGCATCGACATATCAAGCTTGGCATTTTTTGCGCCAGCAAAAAAATCGACGGTAGCTCCGCTGCTGAAGATAATAAGCGTTACAGCGATCGATAATACCGATAACGCTAAGAAAAAAATAAATACCTTTCTTGCAAAAGCTTCTCTTAAGGTAAACCAGGTCATTATCCGGATGTTATTCATTTTTATTCTCCTTTTTCGGCTTGGTTAATAAGTGATATGAACATATCTTCAAGCGTATCCTTTTGTTGAATAAGTTCCCGGATAGTCAAGCCTTTAGATCTTAATTCGTCAACAACCTTATCAAGTTCCCCGCTGCTGGTAATTTTAAGTGAGAAATATCCGTCGCCGATGTTTTTTAGTCCGTATTTATTCAGTAATTCGTCACTTAATAAAATTTCATTTCCGTTCTCGAATCTGATTTTATACTCTTCTTTTCTTTCGGTCAGATCCTTAACATTGCCTTCTTTTAACATCTTCCCTTTATTCAATATTCCTACCCTGTCAGTAATTAATTCAACTTCCGACAACAGGTGGCTGTTAAGAAAAATTGTTTTACCTTGTGTTTTCAAGCTAATAAGCAGGTCTCTTATTTCTTTTCTCCCTATGGGGTCAACACCGTCCGTCGGCTCATCTAGGAAAATCAACTCGGGGTCGTTCAACATAGCCTGGGCAAGTCCGAGACGCTGCATCATTCCCTTGGAATAATTCTTTACCTTAGTTTTTTTCCATTCTTCCAGTTTAACTACTTTTAACAGTTCATCTATTCTTTCATTTAAACTCTGCCCTTTCATTCCGCTGAGACTGCCGAAGAATCGCAGCACTTCACCTCCGGTAAGGTATGCAGGATATCTATGATTCTCGGGAAGATATCCTATTTTATTTTTTATTTTATAATCCGAAATATCCTCTCCGAGAAGTTTAGCGCTGCCTGATGTCGGGAATGTTATTCCGAGCAGCAATTTAATTAATGTTGTTTTTCCGGCCCCGTTAGGACCCAGTAGTCCGAAAATCATTCCTTTTTTTATTTCTATATTAAACTCGCTTAGCGCATTTACGCTCTTATTACCGAAGGAAGAGCGGTATACTTTTGTTAATTCCGTTGTTTCTATAACATTTTTTTCTGCCATTTTTTTCCTATTTGGATTGGATTATTACAATAAATATAAGAAAAAAAAGAAAGCGAATAACTATAATTTTATTCTCGATATTCTGAATTACGCGAACAAAGGAGGAGTATTTTAAGAAAGTTATATTAGTAATAAGTCTCTTTGGACGTACACTAAAATTTATTCATCGTTTTTTTGTAATTTTAAAAAGTTTTTAATTACAAAAGTTTAAACCGGCGGATAAATTTGAAGCGGCAAAAAAAGAAAATAAACGAACTGCCCGCTGAGGCATTAAAAAAGTACTTCGGATTTGATGAGTTCAGGGCGAATCAGGAAGAAATAATTTCCGAAATAATAAACGGTAAAAACGTTGTCGCGGTTCTTCCTACCGGTGCCGGTAAATCGCTTTGCTATCAGCTTCCCGCTCTAATATCCGAAAATTTTTCGATCGTAGTTTCTCCTTTAATTGCATTAATGAAGGATCAGGTTGACGCGCTTAACAGAAATACGGAAATCGCCGCGTTTATCAACAGCTCAATGAGTTTTTCCGAAGCCGAACAGGTTCTTCAGAATATCGCTTACGGAAAATACAAGATGCTTTATGTCTGGCCTGAAAGACTTGGAACTACCTCCTTTGCGGAAAGGATTAAGACATTAAATCCCACTTATCTTTTTGTGGATGAAGCTCACTGTATAAGCGAGTGGGGACATAATTTCCGGCCGAGCTACAGAAAAATAAGCGAATTTATAAAATTCATCGATATCAAAAACGTTTCCGCATTTACTGCTACCGCTACTCCCGAAGTAATAAATGACATTGTCGAGCAGCTTAATTTCAAAGATCCTGAAATATTTGTACGGGGATTCGAAAGAAATAATCTGCAATTGAACGTCCAAATTACGCGAAGGAAATTAGAAAAATGCTTCGAACTTATCTCAATATATAAAACACCTGCAATAGTCTACACCGCTTCAAGGAAAAAGGCGGAAGAAGTTTCCGAAGTTTTAAATCTGCATAAAATAGGCTGCTCTTATTACCATGCCGGTTTGGCTCCCGAGGAAAGGAAAAAGATTCAGGAAGATTTTATAAACGACAAAGTTCCGGTTATAGCTGCTACAAATGCCTTCGGGATGGGAATAGATAAAAAAGATATAAGATTAATTATTCATTATAACATGCCCGGTACTATTGAGAATTATTATCAGGAAATCGGCAGAGCCGGAAGAGACGGAAATCCCGCTACAGCTTTTTTACTGCACGAAGACTCGGATATAAATATTCAGAACTTTTTACTCTCAAATTCTCACCCTGATAAAGAGCTCATTAAAAATGTTTATGACGCTGTCTGTGATTACGGAAAAGTTGCCGAGGGCAATATTTCCGAAAAAGAAATCCCGGTAAACAAGGACTACATTTCTTCGTATGTTAAAAAAGAACTTGGCAGAGGTTTGCTTTTTGCCGCCTTGAACATTCTCGAGAACGGCGGTTACATTAAGCAAATTTCCGAATTCAGTAAAAAGACTTCCGTCCAGATAATCTTAGAAAAAAACAGACTTCAGCAGTTTGCTAAAAATACCTCGAACGAATATCTGAAAGAAATTATTCTGCTTTTATTAAGAGAATACGGAAGCGAAATCTTTATAAATAAAATTTATATATCTCTTGCTCAAATGGGTCAGGCTTTGGGACTGTTGGAATCAGAGGTTCTGGAGAGTCTGATTATACTGGATAATCTCGGGATAATAATTTTTAATAATCCGCTGCCGGGACAAAATATTAAACTAACATCTCCGCGTATAAATTCCGGCAGACTTACCCTGGATTATGATAAAATAAATAAAAGCTATTTATATCAGCAGAAAAAAATTGAGGATATGGTTAATTATGTATACTCAGACGAGTGCAGATTCAAGATAATATTAAAATATTTCGGAGAAGATACCGAAGAGTACGAATGCGGTAAATGTGATAACTGTGCAAATGAAGATAAGCTGCCTGAAAATATTTCCGAATATTTAAAAGAAATAATATTAAGAACACTGAATTCAATTACTTCTCCGGTTTCGGAAGCGGTTCTTTTTTCTATTCTAAGAGGAAATAAAAGCGCCGAAAAATTTTCCAGACTCGAAACTTTCTCAAGCTGTCAGAATTACAGCAATGACGAAATTAAGTTTGTACTTTTAAGTCTGGTTGCCGAAAATTTTATAGAAAAACCGAATGCAAGAAATAAAGTTTTGCTACTTAGCGGCAAAGGCGCAAAATATATTGAAGAAAAAGGATTGGCGGTAATTAATAAAAAGGAGATCGATAATTATGAGGATAACCTTGAGATATTTAATTTCCTGAACCAGGTAAGAGTAAGAGCCGCAAGGAGATTTCTGCAGGAAGGTTATTTAATTTGTCCGGACGAAGTATTAAAAGAAGTTGCATCAAAGCGGCCTAAGAACAGGAACGAGCTCATTTCTATCAAAGGTTTTAATTTAAGGATGTACAACAAAATCGGGCAGGAACTTCTTGAAGTTTTAACAGAATTCGAAAAAGGATTGAATAAACCCGAAGTTAAAGTAAAAGAGCAGAGCGAAATTCCACAAAATATAAAAGAAACATATAAATTATTACGGCAAGGTTATTCGCTTGCGGACATTTCTTCTTTAAGAAAATTAAACGATGCGGTTATTTCGATGCAGATAGAAACCATACTCGAATACGCGCCTGATACGGAAATAAAACATCTATATAATAAGGGAATGTTAGAGAAGGTTTTTGACGCAATAAAGGAAGGATTCGGAGGACTAAAAGAACTTAAAGAAAAGACAGGCGGCGAAATAGGTTATCCCCTGCTAAGAATTGCGCTGGCTAAATATCGCTCTTCTTCTTGAGTTTATCCGCGTACGAAATAGCTTTCTCAAAAAATTTCCGCCATTCTTTCGGATTGTTATTATAATAATCTATCGTTGCGTCGTACTGCTTTTCGGTTACATCATAATGTGCAAAAATATTTTTTCGTAATTCCTTAATATTTGGCGGAACAATTTTAGTTGTATCCTGAGCTATTATCAAATCCGTATAAATTTTTACCAACTTATCTTCATTAATAATTTTATTGTTATCGCAGCCATCGAGGTTCAATGAGGCGGCAATAAATACCAGTATTAATAAACTGGGTACAAAATTACTAAAAAAAAATTTTCCGAAATTATTCAATCTTTTATATCGGGTTATATTTCCCTATTTCATTTTCTTGCTGGCTTCGAACAATATTTTCTTTTCTTTTTCGGTTAGGTTTTGATAACCTGACTTACTAATTTTATCCAGGATCGCGTCGATTTCTTCCTGGTTTACTTCTTTGTCATGTGTCTGATTATCTTTTATTTCGTAGAAATTAGCATCTTCAACTTCCGGACTTTTATGTTTTGTAAACATGCCTGCGGATTTTTTAAAAGTATCAAAAACATTCCCGGAACCACTTCGAGGCGAAGATTTGAATATATTACCCAAACTTATATTTGATTTTCTGTCGAGCATGATGTAAATAAATCCGGCCAAAGCGCCTCCTAGGTGAGCTAGATGAGCTATATTTCCACCGCCGCTGTCGACAAAATAAATCTCGGCCAGCACAAAAAAAGTAATAACATATTTAGCTTTAATCGGAACCAGAAAATAGATATAAATATATCTGTTTGGAAACATCATACCGAAAGCCACAAGCACGCCGAAAATAGCGCCTGAAGCGCCTATAGTCGGCGCCAGAGATTCATTAAATAATGGAGGAAGTACTAATTGAAAAATTCCCGCAACAATACCGCACATCAAATAAAAAGTAATGAATTTTTTTGAACCCCATATATATTCTATTTCCATTCCGAACATCCAGAGCGCGAACATATTGAAGAAAATGTGGGCAAAACCGCCGTGCATAAATTGATACGTTATCAACTGCCACGGGTAAAAACTCCAATGTGTAATTCCTGTTGCAGTTCCTAAAGTCAATCCGCCTAACGGAATTAACGCAAAATATTGGGTGATAATTTCACCAAACGATAAACCGTTTCCCATACTGACCTGCTGACCAAGCATTTGAATTACAAACACTACGCCGTTGATAATTAATAAATTTTTAATTACCGGTGGAAATAAACTAAATCCGCCGAAACCGGACGGTCTATAATAATCGCTCACTAATCACCTTGTTGTTTATTATTATTATCAAATGCATGGAAAACAGTTCCATTTTACTAAAATAAGATGTAAAAAACCCGAAAAGGTTTTATGCTTCGGATAAAGCCGCAACTCCCGGAAGGACTTTACCCTCTAGAAATTCCAAAGATGCGCCTCCGCCGGTTGAAACGTGCGAAACTTTATCGTCTAAACCTGCTTTGCTTATAGCAGCGGCAGAATCACCGCCTCCGATTATCGTTATAGCTCCTTTTTTAGTCGCTTCTACCAGTGTTTCGGCTATTGCGAAAGTACCATTCGCAAAATTGTCCATCTCGAAAACACCCATCGGGCCGTTCCAGATTATCGTTTTAGATTTTAACAGTTCTTCACTAAATAATTTAACAGTTTCAGGACCTATATCCAACCCCATTTTGTCTGCGGGTATGTTGTCGATGCTTACCACCACAGAAGGAGAATCGTTCTTGAATTCCTCTGCAACAACAATATCCTTGGGCATAAGGAATTTAACCTTGGATTTACTTACTTTTTCCAATAATTCTTTTGCAAGACCTATTTTCTCTTCTTCCAGAAGAGACTTTCCGATTTCTTTTCCCTGTGCCTTAAAAAACGTATATGCCATTCCTCCGCCGATAATCATAGTATCTACTTTATCAATAAGATTCATAATCACATCGATTTTGCCGGAAATTTTTGCGCCGCCAAGTATGGCGCAATAAGGTCTTACAGGATTTGAAATTGCGCTTCCCAGATAATCTAACTCCTTCTGCATCAAATAACCGGCAGCATTTTTTGAAATATATTTGGTAACTCCTTCGGTTGAAGCATGCGCGCGGTGGGCGCTTCCGAATGCATCGTTAACGTAAACATCGCCGAGCTCCGACAGTTTTTTCGCGAACTCCGGATTGTTTTTTTCTTCCTCTTCGTGAAATCTTAAATTCTCAAGAAGAACTACTTCGCCGTCTTTCATCACTTCGACAATCTTTTTTACCTCATCTCCAATGCAGTCCGGCGCAAGTTTAACTTCCCTGCCCAGCAGTTCTCCGAGTCTTTTTGCGGCCGGAGCAAGACTGTATTTAGGATTTACTTTTCCTTTCGGGCGCCCGAGATGGCTCATAAGAATTGCTTTACCGCCGTCGTTAATAATCTTTTTAATTGTCGGAAGAGACGCTACTATTCTTCTGTCGTCCGTTATATTCAGATTTTCATCAAGCGGAACATTAAAATCTACCCGCACTAATACCCTTTTACTTTTTAATTCAAGCTTATCGATTGATAATTTCTTCATTTAAAATCACCTTCACTTTCTATTTGCTAATAAAAATAAAAAATTTATTTAAAGGTATTTGCATAAATATTATAATACTGAACACCTGTAAAAATTCCTTCGTCCAAAGTAATAACACTGCAATTTAAATATCACAATCCTGCACCTAATACTGCGAATGAGTTAATATTTGCGGCAGGATTATTAATGTAATGAAAAAGAAAAGCGCTTTCACTTTAAGTATAAACTTAGAAAAAGGACATGAACTATATAAATAACAAAGACGAAGTAAATACTTCGTCTTTGTCTTAAATGCCTTACTTATTTGGCAATTTTTACCAACAAATCGACAACTCTGTTGGAATAACCCCATTCGTTGTCATACCAGGAAACAATTTTAAAAGATCTCTTTTCATCCTTAAAATTGTTCTGCATGGTTGCCAATGAATCGTATATTGAAGATCTATCGTCGTGAACAAAATCCGTAGATACGACTTCTTCGTTGCAATAGCCTAAAATACCTTTAAGATAAGTTTCGGAAGCTTTTTTCATCAATGCATCGATTTCGGCAATTGATGTATCCTTTACCGAACGGAATGTTAAATCAACTACAGATACGTCTGCAGTAGGTACTCTGAATGACATTCCCGTTAATTTACCTTTAACCACAGGCAATACTTCACCGACTGCTTTGGCAGCACCTGTAGAAGAAGGAATAATATTTATAGCAGCAGCTCTACCGCCTCTCCAGTCTTTCTTGGAAGGTCCGTCTACCGTTTTTTGAGTAGCAGTATATGAGTGAATTGTGGTCATTAAACCGGTCTCTATTCCGAGCCCTTCTTTTAATATTACATGAACTACCGGAGCTAAACAATTGGTAGTACAGGATGCGTTTGAAATAATATTGTGTTTAGAAGCATCATATTCATTATCATTTACGCCGAGAACTATTGTCTTGACGTCGCCTTTACCGGGAGCTGAAATTATTACTTTCTTTGCGCCGGCTTCAAGATGACCTTTTGCTTTTTCGGATGAGGTAAATAATCCGGTCGATTCAATTACATAATCAACACCCAATGCTTTCCAAGGAAGCTGTGACGGTTCTTTTGTAGCCTGAATACATTTAGTTTTATTTCCGTTAACTACTAAAACATCGTCGGCTTCCAGTCCCGGATTACTTTTTTCTGTACTTAGTTCAGCATTTAGTTTCCCGTGAACGGAATCGTATTTCAACTGATATGCAAAGTATTTTGCATCAGTGCTAACATCAACTACCGCTACTACATCAATTTCTTTACCTAATAATCCTTTACCAACCAGCGCGTTGAATACCAAGCGTCCTATTCTTCCGAAACCATTTATTCCTACTTTAATAGCCATGCTGTAACTCCTTTATTTGAATTTAATTTTACACTACAAAATTACTTAAAGACTGATATAATATCAATTGAAAATAGATGTGAATAACAATCTTTCGCATAAAACACTATTAATTGCCTATTACTAATATATGTCTTGACGCAAGCCACTAATTAAATTTAAGGTTAAAAATTTATTTACTTACATTCCCTCATATTTCCTGATCTTATCTTTCACTTCTTCTTTAATCGGCACTGAGGCCAAGCTTCGATAATCGTAAGATACTAATTTCGTTACCGCTTCCGCTGCAATTATTTTAGTTCCGTTTCTTTCAACTGTTATCATATTTTCCACATCGGAGCTTTTATTTCCTATCTTTGAAACTCTTGTTAATATTTCTATTTCATCGCCGATAACAAGAGGCTGCTTGTAATCAATTTCAATTCTAGCGACAACGGCGCCAAAGTCCATATTGTCTTTAGGCAGACCAAGTATAAAATTGAAATACCCGATTCTCCCTTCTTCCAGATAAGATAAATAAGTAGCGTTATTTACATGCTGCATAGCATCGAGATCCGCGAATCTGACCGTTTGCTTTACAATGTGTTTAAATTTTTCTAATTCCATTATTATTTTTTTACTAAAAATGACTAAAATACTTTTCTTAAAATCTTCTGAGCTTCGCTTATTTCATCAAAACTTGCGTCAAGATGTGTAATCGCGCGGAGCAGACCTACCTTTCCTTCCGATAAAAGCAACCCTTCGTTTTTACATTTCTCAATGGCATCTTCTACAGAAACCTTCAACGGTTTGAAAATTAAGATATTCGTCTGTACGGATGCCATATCTATTTCAAGCCATGGGATTTCGTTTATTGTTTCCGCAAGCATTTTTGCTTTCTTATGATCTTCTTCAAGGCGATCAATATTATTTTGAAGAGCATAAAGTCCCGCCGCAGCTAGAATACCCACCTGCCTCATACCGCCGCCCCAGGCTTTACGCACCCTGAATGCTTCTTTGATAAACTCTTTCGATCCGCCAATCATTGAACCTACCGGAGCGCCCAGTCCTTTGGATAAGCAGCATGATACGCTGTCAAAGTGAGAGACATAATCCTTTACCTTAATTCCGGATGCCACGGAAGCATTCCAGATCCTTGCGCCGTCGAGATGGTAATACAGATTATACTTTTTAACGAGCTTTTCAACTTCTGTAATATTTTCAATCGGATGAACGGCACCGCCTGCTCTGTTGTGTGTATTTTCTATTTCTACAACTTTTGTCCTGGGCATATAATATGCGCTTTCAGGTCTTATAAAAGGTTCTATTTGAGATGCTGAAATTACACCTTTGGCGCCGTCGACAGGCATCAATTGAATGCCGCTTAACGCCGCCGGCGAACCGGATTCATATTGAAAAATATGAGCGTCTCTTTCGCAGATTACCTCATCTCCGGGATTTGTTAAAACATTCAAACAAATCTGATTGCCCATTACTCCGCTCGACACAAATAATGCGGCTTCAGTACCCAACAGCTCCGCGGTATATTCCTGAAGTTTATTAACGGTCGGGTCTTCCTGAAAAACATCGTCACCTACTTCAGCATTATACATCGCCTTCCTCATTGCTTCGGAAGGTCTGGTAACGGTATCGCTTCTTAGATCAATTAATTTTTTCATATTAAGCTCTGATTAGTTTTTTGTGAAAAATGATATGTGAAAATAATAAATATCTTTTTGGATTATTAAACCTTAAGTTTATTCTTAATTTTTTTCAATATAAAAAACACAAATACCCATAAGGATATCAACAGTGCGGCCGTCGGAATTATTAATGGATGCGCGGTAAAAAAAGTAGTCCCGCTTTCAAGTTCAACATTTCCTACGATAAATGTCTTTGTAAATAATTTTGATTCTATTTTTGTTCTTCCAAGAGGGTCTATTATGCAGCTTATCCCGCCGTTAGCGGCGCGTATTACCGATCTTCTGTTTTCTACCGCTCGCAATACAGATATTTCCTTATGCTGGTATGGTCCGCTGGAACGGCCGTACCAACTGTCGTTTGTAACAATAGTAATCATCTTTGCCCCTCGCTGTACAAAGTCGGCAACGAAGTATGGAAAAACTGATTCGTAACAGACAAGTGCATTTATCTTTAACGAATCTTTTTTCAGATTATTACCGTTAAAATTATTTTCTATATGCGCGGGTAAATTAAAATTCACTGTATCGGTTCCCACATTCCATCCGGATAAGCCGACTCCCCACTTCAGCAGCTCGCCTAAAAAAGGCAGATCATTTGCAAACGGGACCTTCTCGCCGAAAGGAACCAGCTTCATTTTATGATATCTTTGAACTTCCCAGGAATCAGGCGATAATAAAAGAATTCCGTTGAACATGGTATAATGATAATTTCCGCTTATTGCTTTCCTGGCATCCCGTGGTGTTTTTTCACCTTTGAAGTAATACTTCAAATCGGGCATCCCGGTTAAAAGATATACTTTGTTTAAGCTTATAAAAGATCGGATTTGATCTACCGTTTCTCTGTAATTTCCGTCCAATAGAAAAACGGGCAATGCGGTTTCAGGCCAGACAATTAACTTTGCTCCTTTTGCGGCAGCTTCTTTTGATAATTGAAGATATTCATTTGTAAGACTGTTTAAATCGCCACCTTCCCATTTTGCCCATGGATCAAGATTCGGCTGGATTAATCCAACACGTATTGTCCTCTCGGAAGGTTTAAAAGTATTGATGCTGTAAATGCCGTATGAAAGTGTTATAGAAAAAATTAAAAATGCCGCAGCTAAATTAAAGGAAAAATATTTCCCCTTGGTTCTGAAATTAATAAAAGCTCTGTACAGAAAAACATTTATATATAATACAATCAGAGAAAGCCCCACGGCTCCTACAATGTCCGCAATTTGAATAAACGAATTAAATGTAGCCAAACCGTTGCCCAACGTAAGCCAGGGAAAACTCAAATCAGTAAGCATGTACAAGTACTCGTAAGTAATCCAGAATACAGGGAAAAGAAACAATGCCTTCGATGAAGAAAAATTTTTCTTAAATATATAGTAAAGGGTCGATGGTATTAGAAAAAGAATCGGGTTAAAAAAGACCAGCACTCCGCCCGCAATCATTAAAAAAGGATCAGCTGTTTTTTGCCAGCTCCCCACCCAATAAAGTGTGATGATATTAAAAACAAGAAAAGCCAGGTATGTGGCTTTGCTGATTTCAGCTAGAGAGTTTCTTCTTTCAATGACGTATAAATATGGTATCACTCCTACAAACAGTAAAAGAGAAAACGGAAAAGGAAAAGGAGGGAATGCACACCCCATCAAAATTCCCGATAATACAAGAAGCAATCTTTCGGTACGTCTTTGTTTTTTTTCTTCTGGAGTTAAACTCCGTCTATATTTGGGAAATGGTAATTTCAATTATTTTGTTTTTTCTTCTTAAAGAATAGGGACTTAACGATTAACAATAAGGCTACGACACCGGTTATCACAAGAACAATATTGCTGTATGTTGAAAGATACTTATCTACGAGATGAATATTATTACCGAAAATGTATCCCAGATAAATAATAATAGAGTTCCAAATTAAAGCACTAATGCCGGACAAAATTGCTGTTTTCTTAAAATTGAGTTCGCTTAATCCTGCAAAAAACGATATCACGGATCTAGTGCCCGGCATAAAGCGGTTGCCGAGAATTATAAAGTAACCGTATTTAACGAACCATTTCTCGGCTTTATCCAAAGCGCCGACAGATATAAATTTAATTTTACCCGCTCTTACTATCTTTCTGTCCATCTGGGAACCGATAACGAACAGCGTCATAAAGCCCAGAACGCTTCCTATTGTTGTAAATAAAACTGTCGGTATAAAATGCAGAGAATGGGTAGCAATTAAAGAGCCCCCAAGCAGCACAACCAGATCGCTGGGCGACGGGGGAAAAACATTTTCAACGAATGAGAAAAAGAAAAGAGCAACATAAATCCAAAACGGACTAAGCGCGGAAATGAAATCAAGAGTCTGTTCAATCATATTATTTAATTTGATGAATTAAAACTGTGGCAAAAGCGGATACTCCCTCTTCCCTTCCGACAAAACCTAATTTTTCGGTGGTAGTAGCTTTTACGGAAACCTTCTCAATTTCTGATTCCAAAAGCTCTGCTATTATTTTTCTCATTTCGGGAATATATGCTGACATTTTAGGTTTTTGCATCGCAACAACGGCATCCAAATTTCCAAGTACGAATCCCTTCTCTTTTATCAGAAGATAAACATTTTTAAGCAGCATTTTACTGTCTGCGTTTTTATATTTTTCATCGGTATCCGGGAAATGTTGTCCAATATCTCCTAAAGCCAGCGCTCCTAACAAAGCGTCGCAGATAGCATGAAGCAGAACGTCAGCATCCGAATGACCAAGCAGACCTTTTTCAAAAGGAATTTCCACGCCCCCGATAATCAGTTTCCGGTTTTCGGCAAATGCATGAACATCGAATCCTAAACCGGTTTTAAAATCTGGCATCAGTATCTTACCCCAAAACTTTTGAATTCATTTTTATATGGCTGCCATTCAATTGTACACTTATTTACGGAAGCATGAGAAGGTCCGATCTTAATCTGTAAAAATAAGTCTTCTATATTGGCTTTTTCACCTTCCGCAACGGTCTGTACTTCACCCGAATACAAATTTTTAACGAATCCTTTCAGACCGAGAGCCTGAGCTTTTCTTAAAACAAAATACCGGAATCCGACTCCCTGCACTAAACCGACTGCAATTATTTCTGCTCTAACAAAATTATCACTCATGTTTAGCTTTAAGTTTATCAAACAATTCGGTGACTAATAGTCCTGTAAATATAAGGATACATCCAATAAAGCCAAAGAGGGAAATCCTTTCACTAAGCAGTATGAAAGCAAGAATCATCGAGAATATCGGTTCGAAAGAAAGTATAATTCCTGCTTTTGTCGGAGTTACAAATTTTTGATATTTAGTCTGCAATGTGGTAGTAACTATTGTTGCCAATATCGCCGTATACAACAAAGCAAATACCACATTACTATTTAATACGAATTTAAACGATTCGAAACCGGTTGCGGATAAAATGAATGAAAATACTATACCGCTAATGCCTGTAACTGCCACCTGCATAAAAACAAGAGGGCGATAATCGTATTTTCTGCTGGTACTGTCGAGGTATACAAGATACATGGCAAAAAACACCGCACACAGGAGAGTGAAGAAGTCACCGATATTAAAACCCTGACCGATTTCCCTGAAGATATCAAATAATGAATTGCCCTTACTTGACAGCAATATCAATCCCAGAATAACAATAGCGACGCCCGTTAAATTTCCACCGCTGGGTTTTTTCTTTTCGAAAAGTAATTGAAAAACAGGCGTGAACAACACGAAGGTCCCGGTGATAAAACCGGATTTTGTAGCCGAAGTAAAATTAAGTCCTATTGTTTGTGTAGCGAATCCTAAAAAAAACATGAATCCCAGCAATGCTCCGCTCAGGATTGTCCCTCTATCGGCTTTCCTTATTGTTTTGAACATAAACGGTAAAAGCAGCAGAGAAGCAAGCGTAAAACGTGTAGCGACAAACATCATCGGAGAGACATCGCGCAGCGCCATTTTAATTATGACGAAAGTAGCTCCCCAAATAATTGTATTTAATAATAATATACCTTCGCCGGAATATTTTTTGTTCATTGTATGTGTTTTTTGATTTGCATTGAAATAAAGAACTTTCCCCTTTTAAGAACAGAAAACTTCAGTCTTTACCGGATGAATAGCCGAATGACCTCAGCATATTTTCATCGGAACGCCATTTATCCCTTACTTTGACTCTCAATTCAAGATATATCTCATGCTGTAAAAAATCCTCTATCTCTTTTCTTGAGGTTTCGCCTAATTTTTTAATTGCGGATCCCTGCTTTCCTATAAGAATCCCTTTCTGTGATTCTCTCTCCACAATGATCTCGGCATGAATAAAAAATTTTTTATCTTCCCGTTCTTTAAAATCCTCTATTACTACTTCACAGCTATACGGTATTTCATCTTTGAAGAGTTCAAATATTTTTTCCCTTACTATCTCGGAAACAAAGAATCTTTCGTTCGCATCAGCCACAATATCGTCGGGATAAAACTTAGGTCCCTCCGGTAAGTATTCCAAAATTGAATCCAGAACAGAAGCAACATTAAAACCTAAGCTGGCGGAAATCGGAATTATTTGTTTAAATGAAGCCGAAGATTTCAATTTCTGAATTAAAAGTTTAACATGTTCCTGACTTGTAAGGTCTATTTTATTCAGTAAAAGAATTTTAGTCTTTTTACTCTTGATAAGAAATTTATATACATAATCGTCTTCAAGAGTCTGAATTCCGTCGGGATCGGAATTAACATCCAACATCAGCACTATTACATCAGCGTCTTTCACCGATGTTTCAACATGTTCCATCATTTTCTCATGAAGGAGATACGCGGGCTTTAATATTCCCGGAGTATCCAGGAAAATTATCTGATATTTTTCTTCCGTAAGGATACCGAGTATTCTCTTTCGGGTTGTCTGCGGTTTATTTGTTATAATGGAAAGCTTCTGACCCAACAAAGCATTCATTAAAGTAGACTTGCCCGCATTCGGTTTCCCGAGTATTGCCACATAACCAGTTTTAATATTACTCATAGTTTCAACTCGCAGTCCGGCTATAACAAGTGAATAAAAATTAACGGGATAAATATAATCACTAAAGGTGTATTAAGTAGAAACATAGGGCACAAAAAACAAAAAAATACGGTCATTAAATTAGGACCGTATTTTTCATTTGAACAGATAAAATTCCGGAATCAGTTATACTTACTCATTCTCCTTTTATTAGCCTTTTGCGTCTCGAAGAATACGTAGCCGGAAATTAATAATACCAGGGAAAAAACCGATCCGAGAATAGAGATTCCCTGAGAATTTACGAGTTTGGTTAAAGATAGTGCGGGTTTAGTAATATAATTTAAAAATGAATTCACGCTCTGATTTGCCGAAGAAGATACAGACAATTCGGGAATAATCAGGTAAAAGGCAAAACCTATTACTCCAAGGCTTAATGCCAGAAATATAGATGAAATAACGACGATAAACCTTTTGTCTTTCTTTCTGAATTTCGCGGTAGTAAGTATTCTCTTCATGACTACAGAAGTAAAATTATTGCCGACCTTATACTCTTTAATATCCTTCAATTCCCTATCTATTGCCAGCATTTCATTTAAGCTCTGTAAATCTTCCGGAGACTCTTTTAAAATTTCGTTTACTTCATCAGTCGATTTTCTGTCAAGTTCTCCGTCTATGAATTTATTTAAAATTTCATCGCTTAACTTTTTCATAACAATTCCTTATGATAGCTGTTTTTAATTAACAAATCTCTTAAAACATTTCTGGATCTATGCAGCATCACCTTTACATTATTTACGCTAACATCCATAGATTCCGAGATTTCTTCACAGCTCATATTATCGAGATAAAACATATTAATTACCGACGCATAATTTGCGGGTAATTTTTCAATCATGTTTCGGATAAATACTGCAGTATCTTCCCTTTCCGTAATCCTGTAATCAGAATTGCTTCTTAAATGCCTTAAATCATCAATCGAAGTCATTTCATTTTCCGTCTTTCTTTTTTTTGCCGACAGCTTGGTTAAAGCTGTGTTATATACTATTCTATAAAACCAGGTGGAAAACTTTGATTCATTTCTAAAGGAGTCCAAAGATTTAAAGGATTTGTAAAAACAATCCTGAAGAACTTCTTCGGCCTCCATTTCATTTTTAAGCATTCTGACTAAGAGAGAAAAAGCTTTGTTTTTATATCTGTCGACTAAAAGAGCAAAGTCGGACTGATTGCCTCTTTTAATTGATTCTATTATTTCTATATCAGTAAGTTCTTTCATTTAATTCTTATGACTATCCCCGATTAATAAAAGTTACAGATACTTTAATAGAAATTATTCTGCCCGATTATACATAGTAATTATCAAGCAGGAACAAAATAATCATTTTCGGGAAAAGTTGTAACCTTTTATTTTTAGCTATGGTCCTAACCTACAGAATAAAAAACAATAATTAAAATTTAAGTGTAACCTGTTAATTAAACAGTTGGTCTAAAACAGCAGAGAAAAATAAAAGGAGAATATCATGAATCCGGCAGTAATTGGAGTTTTCATACCCATAATATTATTCCTGGTGATAGGTTTGATTTTAGTAACCTACTTTTATCTCAGATCGAGAGAGAGGCAAATGCTTATCGAAAAAGGGTTGGACGCTCAATCGATAAAAGAATTCTTCGAGAACAAACGGGATAAATTCAGATGGATGAAAATAGGAATAATATGTATTGGGTTCGGAATAGGTTTGGGCTTGGGAATGTATCTGGAAGATGCAACCTCCAAAGAATATTGGATCCCGTTGTTCTTGTTTGTATTCACGGGAATAGCATTTGTAGTTTCGAATCTTGTCGCACAAAAGTTAGAACAAAAACTTAAAAGTTAAAAAGAAACCGGGACAATACGTCCCGGTTTAAATTATTACTCGTTCGCCTCGAGCCATCTTTCCGTATCGATAGCAGCCATACAGCCTGAACCCGCAGCAGTAACAGCCTGCCTATAAGTTTTATCGGCAACATCACCCGCAGCAAAAACACCCGGAATATTTGTATATGTCGATCCGTTTTTAACTTTTAAATATCCAGTTTCATCCATATCCAAAATATTCTTAAATATATCCGTATTTGGTTTATGACCGATCGCGATGAATAAACCGTCTGCCTGAACTTCGGTTACCGAATGATCTTTAGTATCCTCAAGCAGCACGCCGGTCATAACTTTCCGGTTGTTTTCCTGCTTACCCAAAACTTCTTTAACTACCTTATTCGTGAGAAATTTTATTTTCGGATTCTTCTTAGCCCTGTCGGACATAATTTTTGATGCCCGGAATTCATCCCGCCGATGAACTACAGTTACTTCAGAGGCATACTTAGTCAGAAAATTAGCCTCTTCCATTGCTGTATCTCCGCCGCCTACAACCAAAACTTTCAGATCTTTATAGAAAAACCCATCGCAAGTTGCGCACGCCGAAACACCGTATCCCATAAAATTACTTTCACTCGGCAAACCGAGCAATCTGGCTGATGCACCGGTAGCAATAATAACAGCATCCGCTGTATGCACGCTGTCATAAGTTTTAAGAGTAAACGGTCTTTTAGAAAAATCTACTTCATTAACTTCTTTGAAGAATGATTTGGCGCCGAATCTCTGTGCTTGTTTTCTCATTATATCCATCAATTCCGGGCCCATAATACCGTTTTCAAACCCGGGATAATTTTCAACCTCGGTTGTTATCGTCAGTTGTCCTCCCGGCTGCATTCCTTCAAACATAACAGGGTTCAGATTAGCTCTGGCTGTATACAAAGCTGCCGTAAACCCCGCAGGACCAGAGCCGATAATCGCAACTCGATGATGATTTTCTGATGACATAAATTCTCCTTATAACTGAAAAAATGTTCTTTAAGATTTAATTGAATAATTTTAATATTGACTACATTGCAAAATAATATCCGTTCTTTTCGCCGTAAATATCTACATGAATCATTTCATCTTCGCTTGAAAAATTTTTTCATGAACTGTATCTTTTCAATGGAGTTTGATTCAAATCCCGCGAGAAAGTTTCAGATTTTTTAACTTAATTTCAAGATCTCATCCTAATCGGAAACTATTTGTTCTTGTTTAATGACAAAAATTCGGCATTCCTTTTCAGCCCTTTTAATTTCGTCCTTTTTACAGGGCTCCGGCCAAACCTTACATCAAATTCGTTCTTTTCCATACTTTTAACATTATTTAAATTTAATCCGGTTTGTTTCTCAATAGGATAAAATTCCCTATTCCCGGTTATTTGGGAAAACTTAATATTCCAGGGACAAACATCCTGACAAATATCACAGCCGAAAAGCCATTGATCGAATTTCCCTTTAAAATCTTGCGGAATATTATTTTTATTTTCAATTGTTAAATATGATATACATTTATTTGAATCAACAATATAAGGTTCAGCAATCGCATCAGTCGGACAAGCATCTATGCAAGCCGTGCATGATCCGCAGAAATCCGGAATCTTTTCATCAAACTCAAATTCAAAGTTAGTTATTATCGTCGAAAGAAAAAGCCAGCTCCCGAACTCTTTATTTATTACGTTTGTATTTTTGCCCATCCAACCTAAGCCCGACTTAACAGCCCAGGCTTTATCCATCACGGGTCCCGTATCCACATATGATATTGAATCAAAAGAAGGATCGACAGCCTTTAACTGTGCTTCAAGTTCTGAAAGCATATCCCATACAACAAGATGGTAATCGGTTCCCCAGGCATATCTTGAAATTTTTCCGTAGTCATCATGCGAGTGATGCTTTTCGGGTGTATTATAATTTAATGCTAACGAAATAACACTTTTAGCGCCGGTTAAGATATTTTCTACATTCGCTCTCTTTTCAATATTTCGCTCCATATATCCCATACCGGCCTGGAAGCCTTTCGAAATCCAGGTCTCTAGTTTTTTTATTTCTTCTTTTAAAGGCTCGGCTTTGGCAAACCCGACAAGATCAAAACCTATTGCTTTCGCTTTTCCGGTTACTATTTCATTCGTTAATTTCATTTAGAAATATTGATAAAAAGAAAATTTAAAAGTTACCAATTAAATTTTTTTTCTTTAACTTTTGAATATACTATTCCGTCGGTAATACAAACAGGATATGTTTCCAGTCCCCTTCCGCCTGTAAGAAGTTTTCCGGTCCTAAGATCAAACATCCAACCGTGAGCCGGACAAACTACACATCCTTTTTCAATAAAACCGTCATAAATGAGCGCGCTATGCTGATGGGGGCATATATTATTAAGTATGTAGATTTCTCCTTCGACTTTAAAAACAGCTATCTCAACATTATTAATATAATATCTACGACCTTCTTTTTCTTTTATCTCATCAATATGACAAATTCGAGAGTATTCAGACAAATCTTCTGCCTCTTCAGAGAGATTGGTATTTATCATTTTCTTTGTAGCCTTTCTCTGTTTTCATCACCGTAGCCTTCACGGTTACAGGATCATGCTCAAATAATAAGAACCAATTATTCTCGACTGCTTCCTCCAATACTTTCTTTTTTTCCTGCAGAGTTATCAAGGGCTGCAGATCGTATCCCATAATATAAGGCAGGTGAATATGAGCCGTTGTCGGGAAAAGATCGCAAGAATATAATAAAGTCGTCTTTTTATCGGATATCTTAACCAGTTGCTGACCGAAAGTATGACCGTTTACTATTAGAAAATCAATTTCCTCATCGAAAGCTTCACCTTCTTCTAAAAATTTAAGAACACCTTCCTCTTTTAAAGGCACAAAATTTTCCTTAATATAACTGCCTTTGTCTTTTTCTGACGGTGAGACAGCCCATTCAAAATTTTTTCTTTGAACATAATAAGTTGCATTGGGGAAGTATGGTTTCAGTTTGCCGTTTTCATAAAATGTTGAGCCGCCGGTATGATCAAAGTGAAGATGTGTAAGAATTACATCCGTAATGTCGCCCGGCTTGAGATTATTTTTTGCCAATTCGGAAGAAAGAGAAAACTCACCCTGATTTATATCATAAATGTTTTTTGATTTTTCGTCCCATTTATCACCCATACCCGTATCAATAAGTATTTTCTTGCTGCCCGATTTTAACAGAAGATTGCGGGTAGCCAATTTAATTCTGTTCATCTCATCGGATTGATTTGTTTTTTGCCAAAGAGGCTTAGGTATAATACCGAACATTGCCCCGCCGTCCAGGGCAAAAAAACCTGAATTCACCGATTCTATTTGATATTTGCCGATTTGCATAACGATTCCAGTTAATAAACAATTTTTTACTAAAAAGTTGAATGACACAAATTAAACAAGAATTGTTAAAGGTTAAAGGGTATTCATCAAAAGGGAAAATTAGTCACGAGGTTTTATTTCAGCAGAAATAAAAAAAGGCACCATACGATGCCTTTTTCACAAAAGAATATTTAATTATCTGCCTAAGCCGTCTAAGGTATCTTTCTTTGCGAGAAGAGTGGCTTCGTCTTCAGCATGATCCGGATCCTGAATACAGCAGTCGACAGGGCAAACTTCCTGGCATTGAGGAGCATCGTGGAAGCCTTTGCATTCGGTACATTTATCGGGAACTACATAGAAATAATCGCTTGAATAAAATCCGCTAGCGCCTGAAGGTGCTGCATCGCTTTCACCGTAAGATTTTCCCCCGTATTCCCAGTCGTTTCCGCCTTCATAGATTGCATTATTCGGGCATTCCGGTTCGCAAGCTCCGCAATTGATGCATTCTTCAGTTATCTTGATAGCCATTGTCTTTTTCTCCTTATAATTCGTTAAAAAATAACTGTTAAATTTTATAGATATATAATTATTAAGTTTATTTGTAATTATTTTACTAAATCTATGCCAAAAGACCTGTTAAGATTCAACGTAATAAAAATCGTTAAGATACTATCAAAATGTATTATTAGTACATACTAGTCATTATTTTGATTTGTAAATTTTTTCAATTCTGAGAAATCAAAAATACTCATTCTCTAAATTGGTCTAAGTCACAAAAGTGGAATTAATATTATCAAATAAGGGGATATTATAAAGAAAAGGAAAGGGCTATTTAAAAGTAATTCATATAAAATAACGCATGTTCAAATCGGAAAATTGAATTTCATCTGCCTGTTATGACCAACAATAAATTACTATTTAAATAGCCTTAAAAATGGGATTTTTTATCTTCCTATTCCGTCCAGGTAATCTTTTCTGGCAAGAAGAGTAGACTCATCTTCTACGTGATCCGGGTCCGGCACACAGCAGTCAACCGGGCATACGGCCGCACATTGCGGCTCATCGTGAAAACCTTTGCATTCGGTACATTTGTCAGGTACTATATAAAAAAAATCGGCAGAATAAAATCCGCCGGCACCGGAAGGAGCTGCATCGTCGGCACCGTAATTTTTTCCGCTGAGTTCCCAGTCAACGCCGCCTTCATAAATTGCAGTATTAGGGCATTCCGGTTCACATGCGCCACAATTAATACATTCTTCCGTAATCTTGATTGCCATTTGATTATCTCCTTTATTTACACTTGCAAGACATTCCCCGCTTATTGGGAAAGAATTATTTAAATATGATGAATTAAATTACACTTATTTGTATGAAAATTCTTGAAAGGATACAAACAAAACCCTATTAATTTTCGGCTTAATTTTAATAAAAGGTTTCATAAACATCAACATAGAACTAAGTCAAAAAGAATTACCAGCTTCCGCTTGCGCCGCCACCGCCGAAACTTCCGCCGCCACCGGAGAAACCCCCACCCCCAGAAAATCCGCCACCGCCGAAACCGCCGCCGCCAGAAAAACCTCCGCCGCCAAGTCCGCCCCAGAATATAATGCTGCCTAAACCTCTTCTTCCGCCTCTTATAAAAAATGTAATAATGAAGAAAATTATCATCAGCAGGGTAATAATTCCGGAGCCTTTTTCCCTGTCCGAATTATTTTTTTGTTTGGGAGCTTTATATTCACCTTTAGTGGCTAAAATTACAGCATTAACTCCGGCGCTTATTCCCCTGAAGTAATCATTTGATTTGAAATGAGGTATCATTACATTTCTCACGATTGAACTTGCAAGTGCGTCCGGCAGAGCACCTTCCAGGCCGTATCCGACTTCAATTCTCGCTTTTCTATCGTTCTTAACAACAAGAAGTAGAACTCCATTGTCGTTTTTCTTCGTGCCTATCTTATTTTTTATTGCTGTTTCGTTTGCAAATTCTTCAAGTGGGTAATCATTTAAAGTAGGTATAATTAAGACTACCAGCTGATTACTAGTCGTATCGTCAAAAGTTCTCAATTGATTATTAAGAACACTCAACTCCGGTTGAGTGAGTGTATTAGTAAAGTCATTTGCATAATTGGTCAATTGCGGAAGTTTGGGCTGAGCAAAACCGATCGAAGCAAATATTAGAAAGACTAAAAACTTCTTCATTTATTAAAACTCTACTTTAGGGGGTGTTTCCGAGCCCGCAGTAGCTTTGAAATATTGTTTATCCTTAAAACCGAATACATTGGCAAAAATAGAATTAGGAAACCTTTTAATCGAAGTATTATAGTTTTGTACCGTTTGGTTGAATTTCCTTCTTTCGACCGCAATCCGGTTTTCGGTTCCTTCCAATTGAGCCTGTAGTTGCAGGAAATTCTCGTTTGCTTTTAAATCAGGATAATTTTCGACGGTAACAAGTAATCGTGAAATAGCATTGCTTAACTGACCTTGAACGGCCTGGAATTTTTGAAATGCCTGCGGATCATCCAGCACTTCTTTCGTTACCGTAATTTTGCCTACACTGGCGCGAGCCTCGGTAACTTCGGTTAAAACACTTTTTTCAAAATTAGCATACCCTTTTACGGTATTTACAAGATTAGGAATGAGATCGGCTCTTCTTTGATATTGATTTTCTACCTGACTCCAGCTTTGGTTAACAGTTTCATTTAACGTAACTAAATTATTATAAGCATTAATTCCCCATATAACCAATAAAGCAACAATTAAAAGAATCCCCCCGGCTACGGAACAACCAACGATCATTCCTTTCTTCATTTAACCTCCTCAAAAAATGGTTGTTGTACAAGATAAACTCACTTTTAATTATTTGCCCGAATAGATATTTCCAGTAAATGAAAATATTTGGTAAGAATATAATATAAATTCTTAATTAATACTTTTATTTTATGATAAAAATGATAAAATTTTAACTTAGCTTACTACGGTTTTAATCCCGTATATTCATACTGCAAATAGTGAAGTGCTTTGTTCGAAATAACAAGATTTTTTTCCACGGCAAATTTTTCGGCATTTTCAAAATTACCTCTGTAAAACCTGAACCACAGAAAATTGCCTACCATCAGTCCGTCGAAAATTCTCCCCGCGTTAAAAGCCTCTACCGTTGTGTATCCCCATAATATGTTCCAGCCTAAGGAAAGCAGACCGCTAAAATAATTACCTGTGTAAAATTGACCCGATCCAGGTATAAAGTGTGATAATATACTTGCAAGTACCGGAGAATATCTTTCATCATCAACTTTTTTACAGAATAAAGCGAGCACGGCATTCGTATCCGTCTTTGCAAATGACTCTGAGGCCTTATACCATTCATCAGAAAAGATATATGCCCAGCCTTGCCAGTAATTTATTATTCCCGTTTTATGATGAAAATGAGGATCAGATTTTAGTATACCCAATAAAGTCAAGGCCCTCGCCGTAGTACGTCTTAAAATATTCGACCGGATAATGCTGAGCTTTGCCTGGAACATCTCCGAGTTTGTTCTGGCCGCGATTTCGGCATATGTATAAAATAAAATTGCGTCAGAAAATTTAGCTCCGGCTTTGTAGCAATTACCGATTAACATATTAGCTTGAAAATTATATTCTTTATCCGGGTCAAAAAACAAAAGCCTTTTAAACTCGGTTACCGCGTCGAAATATTCACCCGATTCATATAGTATCATAGCTCTGTTATATTGGATTCTCAAAGCGTTCTGCGCTTTTGCCGCGGCGGCGGTAATTATTATTAATATCAATATTTGAATAGATATTTTCGACATTTATTTTTCGCAAAAGTTTAACATCGGGACAAAGTAGTTTACCTTTTTTAAATAACTCTTCAGCATCTCAGTAAAATCAAATTTAATTTTAACGTTAAAAATTTGCGCGGAAGCCGCAGAGCCGTAGATGTTTCCAGCATAAAATCCCGAAGCTAATGCCGTAAAAAGCCATCCTCTAAAATTATGCCGGGCATGAAAATCGGAGTAGGCTATATAGCTTAGCGTGCCGGCTGTAAGAAAGGCTACTATCCCATCAGCATAATCACGCGTATAAATTTTACCAGCTCCCGGTATTAACGCAGAAAGTATTGCAGCGGTTACCGGACTTTTGTAGGAAAGTCCTGCACGGTAGTCATATAACTTTTCCACACCGGTTTTATAACGAGCTTTGAATGGTTTTAGGAAATTATTTTTGCCCGGGAGATTATCGCTTTCAAATAAAAAGGAAAAATTATAAAGCGATAACGCGTCGTTATAATATGCAGTTTCGGGATTTATTTTTTCTTTGTTAAAAGTATTGCGGTAGAATGCTAAATTATCCATTTGGAAAACCGATCTTAGATAACTTAGATGCGCAATTGATCCGAGTGATGACGAGCGAGCAGCGGATAAATAGTAATCGGCAGCGGCGGTGTAATTGCCCATTCTGGAATATGCTTCGCCGATAATATAATCGACGGTATCATTCTTTGTGCTCTTTAGATAACGCTTGTATTCTTCCACTGAACGCAGGTAATCGTGCCGGCAGAAGAGATAACCGGCGAATTTTTTTACATTATCCGGTGATAAAAAAATATTATTGGCGCCGCTTTGAGCAAATAAAGAAATATGTAATAAAAGTATTATTGAAATAATTTTTATCATTATTTGTTTATTACTTCAAAGGGGGGAATATAATTAATTTTAGTTTCGTCCAATGTGTAAAGTGATGGCGGATCATAGAAATGTCCGTCGGTAACTCTAGGGTATTGATTGTACTTTTTAAATATGTCCATATCTCTTGTAAATCTGTCGAAGAACATAATGGTACCCTGAAACAAGTTTGTCTGCTGAACTGATTGAATAAAGAAATTCGAGCAGGTCGGACTAAAAGAACAATTATCGCCGTCAACATCGGAAATAAAAATCCAGTAAACATCGGCTAACGATTTCAGCATGACGCCTCCGGCGCTTTTACTTTGGAGAGAATAATCTCTCTGATTGTTATGTTCCGGAATTTCGTACGAATAATCTGCCCTGCCCCATTTTTGCCATTTCACTTGTGTATAGGCTTTACAGGAAATAACAAGAAGGAATATAGGTATTAAAATTTTAACTGACGTAAAATCAAATCTCCTTCCTTAAATGGTCTTAGCCTGCAACACCGGATATTCGGGATTACTGAATAAATTTTTATTAGTGCTACTTCCTGTTGAAGAATCAAAATTTATAATTTCTCATCAAGTAATGAACGTGAAATCACTATTCGTTGTATTTCAGATGTACCTTCGTAAATTTCTGTAATCTTGGAATCGCGTAAATATCTTTCGACGAGATATTCTCTTACATATCCGTAACCGCCGTGTATCTGTATTGCGTCAAGCGCGCATTCCACGGCTATTTTAGATGAATACAATTTTGCCATTGCCGCTTCGGTGTAATATTTCCTGCCGGCATCCTTTAATGCCGCTGCTTTGAAAGTAAGAAGTTTCGCCGCTTCAAGTTTTACTGCCATATCCGAAAGTTTAAATTGAATTGCCTGAAAATCGGATATATGCTGTCCGAAAGCTTTTCTCTCCCTCGAATATTTTAAAGCGGCTTCAAGAGAAGCTTCGGCAATACCAAGAGCTTGCGAAGCTATGCCTATACGCCCGCCGTTAAGCGTATTCATCGCAAAATTAAATCCTTTACCCTCTTCCCAAACCAAATTTGATTCAGGTACTTTACAATCCTCAAAAGTTAAAGAACAGGTATCGGAACTCCGGATACCCATTTTATCTTCTTTTTTACCGTGCCCAAATCCGGCATACTCTTTTTCAACAACTAAAGTTGAGATTCCGTGATGTCCCTTGTCTTTATCGGTAGAAGCCATTACCAATACATAATCCGCCGATATTCCGTTGGTAATCCAATTTTTTATCCCGTTAAGAATATAATAGTCTTCTTTTTTTTCAGCGATAGTTTTCTGCTTAGTTGCATCGCTTCCGGCTTCAGGTTCTGACAGCGCAAAAGCTCCTAGTTTTTCGCCTTTTGCAAGCGGGATTAAATATTTTTCTTTTATGTAATCAGAACCGTATTTTTCAAGTCCATGGCAAACAAGTGAATTATTAACTGACATAATAACACCGACACTTGCGTCAGCTTTAGAAATTTCCATCATAGCCAAGACATAACTTATTGTATCTAAGCCGGCGCCGCCGTATTCGGGAGAGACCATCATTCCCATAAAACCTAGTTCCCCGAGTTTCTTCACAATATCTTTGGGAAATTCCGCATTAATATCTCTTTCAACTGCAGATGGCTTAATCTCTGCTTGTGCGAATTCCCTTGCTGTGTCGCGGATCATTAATTGGTCTTCTGTGAATTCGAAATTCATGATGGTTCCTCTCGGTTTGTAATGATTACTTTTTGGTAATTTTTTTAAGTATTGGTTATATCCGACCTAAACTTTTGATTTAGCTCTGTTTACCCCAAAACAAAAACAATTCATAGGAAAATAATGCAATAATATATTGATTGCAATAATCGCGGCATTAATATGATTTAGCTCCTAAGGTAAATAAAAGTAATTTTTTGAAAACGGAGTTATATTTATATTTGCCCAAGTTAAATGATATGTTTTTGACAGAGGAATTAAAGGGTAAAATGGAAAGAAACAATCCGAGAACGGTATTAAAGGGAATGACACTTTCGGAATTGAAAGAATATTTTCAAAAATCAGGAGATCAAAAATTCAGAGGTCAGCAGTTATTCAACTGGATGTATAATCATTTAGCCACTGATTTTGATGAAATGTCTAGCATTCCCAAAGCGCTCAGGACAAAATTAAAAGACAGTACTGAAATCATAACTTTAAAAGCGGTTGATTCAAAACTTTCATCTTTTAACAGCACAAAAAAATATATATACGAAACTAAAGAAGGATATAAAATAGAATCGGTGATCATCCCGGACGAAAAGAGAACTACGCTTTGCCTTTCGACGCAAGTCGGCTGCCCGCTTGATTGCAAATTCTGCGCTACCGGCCTTATGGGGTATCAAAAGAACCTGACTGCGGGAGAAATTTTTGATCAATACCTTCTTTCGGCAAAAGATTTCGGAATCGATAAAATCACTAATATTGTTTATATGGGAATGGGTGAACCGTTATTAAATTTTAAAGAAACCGTAAATTCATTAAGGATCTTTGCCGAAGAACTTAATACGGGAATTAGTCTGAAGAAGATAACCGTCTCAACAGCAGGCATTTCACCTAAAATACGGGAGCTTGCGGATACCGGATTAAATGTAAAGCTTGCTCTTTCACTTCATTCTTGTTTCGAAGATATTCGATCTAAAATTATGCCAATAAATAAGAAATATTCTTTATCTGAGAATATCGGCGCGGTTAGATATTATGCAAGAAAATCAAAAACAAGAATTACCTTTGAATATGTGATGCTTAAGAATATAAACGACCGGGAAGAAGATGTAAATGCTTTGTCTAAATTATGCAGCGCTTTACCCTGCAAAATAAATATAATACCGTTTAACTCATTAAAGCACATGAACCCGGAAGGACTTTCGGGAGAACTCGAACCTACTCCAAAAGAAAAAATAGACGACTTCGTTAAAAGTCTGAAGGATAAAAATTTGGTCGTGATGATAAGAGATACCCAGGGTGAGGATATTGCCGCGGCATGCGGTCAGCTTGCTCTTAAATATTAAAAATAGTTATTTTTGTTGATGAAAAAACTAACCCATGACGAAATTTCGTTAAATAGAAGTACCTTAGATACCCTTCATAAAGTCGAAAAACTTCCCGTTTATGTCCTGCTAGATAATATAAGAAGTAATTACAATGTAGGCTCTATTTTCAGAACATCGGACGGAGCAATGATTGAAAAACTTTTTCTTTGCGGATATACGCCTCATCCGCCTAAAAAAGAAATTCTTAAAACGGCGCTCGGTTCAACGGAAAGTGTAAACTGGGAATATGTTCACGATCCGAAGGATGTAGTTATTCAATTAAAGAATAAGGGAATAAAAATTTATTCACTTGAATTGACAGACAGAAGCAAAAATTATTATGATGTACGGAGCGAGGATTTTCCTCTTTGTATAATCATAGGAAATGAAATAACGGGTGTCTCGCAGGATTTAATAGATCTTTGTGATAATTCACTGGAGATCCCTCAGTACGGTATAAAACAATCTCTTAATGTTGCCGTGGCCTACGGAATTGCGATATTCGAAATGAGAAAGATCTTCGATATAGGGAAAACATAATAGCTATTGTCCGCGTCCGGTAAAATACTCTTCACCGTTATCTTTTGTGTGAATGGCCAGCAAATCGGCTCGTACCAACTTAACCAAGGTTCTGGAAGCTCTTCGCTCGGATATGTTAACTAAATTGCTTAAAGTTTTTACCGTAATTATTTCGTTTCCCGACAGATAATCGAATACTTTTTTTTCCAGAGGGCCAATGGAATAATTTCTTAGTTCCAAATCGTTAGTTCTCGCACGCATAATGCGTATCATTTCCTTGCTTGCCTGTATACTTTTATCATTAACCCGGATTGTAACTAATGCCTTATTTATGTCAAATTCATCAAGATAATCCTGAAGCCGGTGAGGCTTGTTATCGGATTCCGGGACTTCCGCAATTACGATTTCTTTGCCGTTTAATTCGATATATTCCAGATTTACATTAAGCGGCGGCTCACAATATTGAATTGCGGCTTCTTTAATTAATTCGGATTCACCTTTTTCGCTTTCTACTCCTACGACGGCTTTGTTGTCGTCTATTCCGAACAATAAGTATCCTCCTTTGGTATTCGCAAAAGCTATCATTTCTTTCGCAATTTTTTCATGCGAAGAGAATTTACGTTTGAATTCACAATAAAGATTTTCCCCTTCTTCTATCAATTCCTTTAACTCTCTACGTTTCATCCTTATTTCCGGGGAAATAATATAATATTATTTAACCTTCCCAAAGCAATAGAAGACCTTCTTAGAACATAATCTGAGTTTGAATCCGGTGAATGTCTCAGTGGCGAAGGGATTACAGCTGCAAGTCTTGCGCATTCCTGCACAGTTAAATCTTTCGGCTTTTTATGAAAGTAAACCATTGCAGCTTCTTTTATCCCGAATATCCCGTCACCCCATTCAACTGCATTGATATAATTTTGAAGAATCGCTTTTTTTGTCAGCTCCTTTTCCATCCTGAATGTTATAAGCATTTCTTTTGCTTTGCGAAAAATATTTCTTTCCGTGGTTAGATACAGATTTTTTGCCAATTGCATTGTGATGGTGCTTCCGCCGCGAACAATTCTCCCTCTCCTCCGGTTCGTTTTTAAGGATTTATCCAACTGCCGCCAGTCGATGCCCTTGTGATTAAAAAATGCCTCATCTTCCAAAGACAATATCGATTTTAAAAGTGCCGGATTCACTTTGTCGATATTGACCCATGATTGTTTAGGATAAAAAATTAAATCATGCTGGATTGCCCGCTGTTCCATGAGAGAAGTGACTCTAAAGCCGCAATATTCCAGCAGTGGGATTTGAAATGACGGAATGCTCAGATAGGAAACAAAAAAGAAATAGAAAAGTAATCCAGTAAATTTTCTTTTCTTGTAATACAAGATCAACTTGTCGAATAAAAACGATAATTCATTTTCCGGAAATTGTTCCTTGTGCATAAGAGTAAATCAATTTTAGCTATTTTCTTTGGAACCTTCTTAATACTCTTATTAAAGTATCGGGATTTGCGGCAGTATTTTCTCTTAAAGCTTCTTCATTATTTCTTTCTTCTATTTGCCGGTCGCTTGATTGAGCTGACTCTGTTTTCTTTTCGCCGTTTAATTTATCTTGATCGGAATTCCGTTTGCCGGCCAAAGGATTTACTGCAGCAGTATCGTTCACCCCACTACCGCTCAGACTGTCTGCGCCGGAATTCGATAGCCTTTGCTTGGCAAAGATATAATAAGAGAGCTTATTTTTTACTGCGTTGGCATACACAGTATTGGGATATTTTTTTGCCAAAGTATCGTAAATCGCAGCCGCCGAATCTGTAAGATAAAGTTTATTCTCGAGTATCCAGCCATAGGAATAAAGGGCTTTCGGAGCATAAGAAGAGCCCGGATGATGTAATATAAATTGAATAGAAATTAACTAACGATGAATCGTATTTATTCTTATCAAGTTGATTTTCGGCAAAGGTATACATCGAATCGACAGGATTATAATCAAACTGCAACAATGGTTTATTCAATTTATTGGCTGCGGCATTTACTATACTTTCATTTCTGTAATTATTGTAAATAATATTGAATAAACTATCTGCTTTTACGGTATCGTTCTTTACAAGGTAATAACTTCCGATTGCATACAGTACTTTAGCTTTATATCGTGATTCGGGATAATTTTCAATAATATCGTCATAATATTTTATTGCCGAATCCGGCAAATTAAATTCTGTAAACAATATGTTCCCCAATTCAAATTTGGTTTTTACCAGCTCACTGGTTAAAGAATCAAGGGAAATGGTAGGTCTTAACGGTTGAACCATTTTAAAGGTCGGCTGCATGGATCTCTGTATATTTTGTGTGAAGCTATTTGCCTGTCTGTTTTTGTTTTTTTCTTCTTCATCCAGAATCTTTTGCTTTTGCTCTTTCAGTTTTTCCGTATATTCTACTGAATCTTTTACAAACTCATCCGGGTGCTGAATATAGAATATATCTTTTGTGATCCTTGCTAAACCGGAAGTACTTAATTTGTATTTGCCGATCAGTTCTTCTTTTTTTCTTACTTCCTTAATATATTCCGCGGGTAAAGAATGGGACAATGATTTTCTGTAGTAAAAATCTGCGCTATCAAAATTCTGATATGCGTTTTCAAAAATATTACCCATTTCATACTCTGCAATACCTGCACTGGGAGTCTTGGAATACGTCGTATCCACAAGCCGAAATTTTTGAAAAGCCTCCTCAATTCTATTCATTTTAGAGTATGTAATTCCGCTTTCGACTTCAATCTGATCATACGAATCGGAGTATTTTTCCTGGTTTCGCATCGAATTGAAAAGGTCAACTGATTTTTCATATTCATGATTTTTCCTTAAAGATTTCCCCAAATCTATTTGCGAATTAACCAGTATAAAATATGTTGGCGCATAATTAGTTACCCGTTCGAAAGACTTTACGGCATTAGTGTAGTCTCCGTTATCGTCATATATCAGACCGAGTTTATACGCTGCCTGAGCTTTATATTCATTATTAGATGAGGTATTTAAGAAATTTTCAAGAAGTGTAATAGCGCCGTCATCATCATTTTGGGAAATTCTATATTTTATTTCCTCTATATAAGCGCGCTCAAGTATGCTTTTATTTCCATCTTTCCGAGCAATGTCTATTACATTCTGCAGCGTGTTTGTAGCATTAGTATAATCCCTCATACCCATTTGCGACATTCCGATCCACAAATTTGCTTCCAAAATTAAATCGGAATTAGGTTGGGTTGATAACAGTTCGTTAAATTTTCTCAATGCTTTTTGATAATACGTCTGATAGTAAAAACATTTTCCTATCATTAAAAGAGCATCGTCTACATACCCGCTGTTTGCGTGAAATTGCAGAATCTGCGAACACTTTTGAATAACTTTATTGATGTTCGTACTCGCACTACCAGGTAACGGTGCCGGTTCAACAGCGAATATATCGTTATTTGCATCTTTAATATCTTTCTCGGCTTGCTGAAAAAGGTCCGAAGAATTATAATATAAATTAAAATAGGTGGAAAAATCAGCCCATACCCCGCATCCGTACAGAAATAAAGCAGGTAAAATGATGATAAATATCTTCTTCAAAGTTGCTCGTTTTTTTATGAAGGAAGCTATAAAAGATTAAATAAAAGTAAAAGGTAAAAAATTTTTACAAAGCATCTTTCCCCGATTCTTCAGTTCGTATCCTAATGGCATCGCTGACGTCATATATAAAAATTTTTCCGTCGCCTACCTGACCTGTTTTCGCGACTCTGAGTATAGCTTCTACAACGTCATCGGCTATTGAGGAATCGACAACTATTTCAATCTTAATTTTCGGAATAAATTCGATTTGATATTCGCTGCCCCGGTAGGTTTCGGTATGCCCCCTCTGCCTTCCGTATCCCCTCACTTCCGAAATTGTTAGTCCCCTTACACCTTCCTCAAGAAGTGCTTCTTTTACTTCATCTAATTTGAAAGGACGTATAATTGCTTCTATTTTTTTCATACGCTTTTATTTTGAATTATTTCCCGTGACAATGTTTATATTTTTTTCCACTGCCGCAAGGACAAGGATCATTCCTGCCGACTTTATCTCCGACCCGGACCGGCTGGACTTTTACCGCCGTATCACCGTCGCCGTTAGAAGATGCCGATGAAATTCCGATGTTATCGGTATTTTGTTTTATCTCCCTTATTCTGGTTACTGGTCTCCTTCTTGCTTGAACTTCCTCCGCTGCCTGGGGGAAGAATTTAAAGGCAAAGGAAACCACTTCGTCTCTTATTTGTATTAAAAGATCTGCAAATAGTTTAAAAGCCTCAACTTTATATTCAACCAAAGGATCTTTCTGCCCGTAAGCTCTTAATCCGATTCCTTCTTTCAAATCATCCATCTCACGAAGATGCTCTTTCCATTTGTGATCAATTACGCTAAGTACTGCGTAACGTTCCAGCCTGGCCATCAATTCGGAACCCAGCATCTCCTCTTTCTTTTTATAAAATTCTTTGGCTGCATTGAGGATTTTATTTTTAATTCCTTCTTTACCCAATGATTCAAACTCTTGAGGTTCCAATGGAAATTCGACAAGAAGCGAATGAAGAATTTGTTCCTTTATATTTTCGTTAAGTATGTCGTCAAAATTTGGTTCTACAACATCTTCGATATACTCTTCAAGATATTCGAATATCTCGTTCTTTAATCTGTCTCCCTGCAGAGCACGTTTTCTTCTGGTATAAATTACTTCTCTCTGCTGATTCATTGTATCGTCGTATTCGAGAAGACGTTTTCTTATAGAGAAATTATTTTCTTCAACTTTCTTCTGGGCCCTTTCTACCGATTTGGTAATAAGAGGATGCTGAATTACTTCACCTTCCTTCAAACCCATCCTTGACATTACAGAAGAAATCCTGTCGCTCCCGAATAATCGCATAAGATTGTCTTCAAGAGATAAAAAGAATTTCGTTGTACCGGGATCACCTTGACGTCCAGAACGGCCTCTTAACTGCCGGTCGATTCTTCTTGATTCGTGTCTTTCGGTACCAAGAATAAATAACCCGCCTCTATCTTTTACGCCGGCACCAAGCTTAATATCCGTACCGCGTCCGGCCATATTGGTTGCAATAGTTATCGCACTTATCTCGCCTGCATGCGCCACAATTTCTGCTTCACGCTGATGTTGTTTTGCGTTCAATACATTATGAGGAGTTCCTCTTCTCTTAAGCATTCTGCTTAGCGTTTCCGATACATCTACTGAAGTAGTTCCCACCAGTACAGGACGGCCGGCTTTTCTCAATTCTTCGATCTGTTCGATGACTGCATTGTATTTTTCGCGGGTTGTTTTGAAAATCGCGTCATCCATATCATCGCGAACAACGGGTTTATTAGTCGGAACGACAACTACTTCCAGCTTGTAAATTTCGTAAAACTCGGATTCCTCAGTTTCTGCGGTACCGGTCATACCCGCGAGTTTATTGTACATTCTGAAATAATTCTGAAGTGTAATGGTAGCGAGAGTTTGAGTATCTTTTTCTACTTTTACATTTTCTTTAGCTTCGATTGCCTGATGCAGACCGTCGGAATACCTTCTTCCCGGCAGAACACGGCCGGTGAACTCATCTACTATTGCTATTTTACCGTCTTCGGTAATTACATATTCATCATCTTTTTCAAACAGAGTATATGCCTTAAGTAACTGGTGAAGGGTATGTATCCTGTCGCTGCTTTCGGAATATCTGTTATATAGCTGATCTTTTTTCTTAATTCTCTGGTCTTCGGTCAATTCGGCATCGTTTTCCAGCTTACTTATTTCGGTGCCCAAATCAGGTAAAATGAAATAATCTTTTTCCAGTCCGCTTCCTCTGGCAAGTTCTTCACGTCCTTTATCTGAAAGGTCAACCGTATTATTTTTTTCGTCAATTACAAAATACAGTTCGTCATCTATAACGAACATGTTTTTAGCTTTTTCGCGTAAGAATTCCATTTCCGTGGACTGCATGAGTTTTTTATTGGCAGGATCACTAAGTACTTTAGCGAGTTTATTATTCTTCGGAAGACCGCGATATGCCCTTAATATCAGTATACCGGCCTGTGTTGCATCCTCTTTATTTCCCGTCTGAAGTAATTCTTCAGCTTCCTGTACAATCTTTGCGACGAAATTTGATTGAAGTCTGAAAAGCCTTTCAACTCTTGGCTTCATTTCATCAAATTTCTGATCATCAGTTTCCACCGGTCCGGATATGATAAGGGGTGTTCTTGCCTCGTCAATTAAAACCGAGTCAACTTCGTCCACAATCGCGTAGTTATGTCCTCTTTGAACTCTAAATTCTTTTTCGATTGCCATATTATCTCTGAGGTAATCAAAGCCGAACTCATTGTTTGTTCCGTAAGTAATATCGCACTCATAATGTTTTTTACGCTGATCCGGGTCCATTGTATTCAGAATAACACCGACAGTGAGCCCGTGAAATTTGAATATTTCCCCCATCCACTCACTGTCGCGCAACGCCAGATAATCATTTACCGTAACCAGATGAACACCTCTTCCGGTAAGAGCGTTTAAGTAAATCGGCAGGGTAGCCACTAATGTTTTACCTTCACCGGTAGCCATTTCCGCAATCTTACCCTGATGTAAAACAACTCCTCCAAGCAATTGAACATCGTACGGAACCATATCCCAGGTTACTTTGTTTCCGGCAACGGTCCAGCTTCTTCCCAGTAAATTCTTGCAGGTCGCTTTAACAACCGCAAAAGCCTCTGGCAGTATCTGATCCAGAATTTCTTCGTATGAATCGTTTAATTCTTCTTCCGCTTCTTCTAACTCAGCATAAACCGAATGAATGTCCTGTTCTTCGTCAGACTGAAGTCTTTTGTTTATGTCTTCAATTTTTTGTCTTGCTTCAGCCGTAAAATTCTGGATTTTTTCCTTAAATTCAATCGTTTTATTCTTCAGCTGTTCATCTGAAAAATCTTTTATTTTTTCATATTCTTCGTTAATTTCTTCAACAACCGGCCAGAGTATTTTTAAATCTTTCGCCTGCTTGTCTCCGAATAATTTCTTAAGGAAAGTTTTCATTTAAAATAGTTCTCCATCGGATTAATGAATATCAAAATTAACCAAAGGTGCCTTGAAATGCAATTTACGAACCGATGACCTTTTGGTTCGTTTTATTATTATAAGTTACACAAATTCCCGTCAATAACAGTAATACAAAGCTAGACACATCTAATTAATTTTTTCCAATTTTATCGGAATGCTGTTACCGCGTCGGGCAGCGGAATGTTTCAAGAAATTTTAAGCCAAATTTCATTTATTTTGCAAACAATATTAGATTTATTACTGAATAATCTTTAATTATTTATTTATAAAGATAGATTTCTTCTATTCTTTTTACAAACTTTTAATATTAGTTTAAAAGTAAATAAAATTATCATTTGCACAGTGATCGACACAAAAAATAATTACAAATTATCCGATGAATTTATAAAAAAACTGGCCGACTTATCCGCCGGCTACCTGCCGCCTGAAAAGTTCGAGGAATTGATAACTCTTTTCGAAAATGAAACCGCCGAAACTCATTTTTCCTTCAGCTCTGAGTCAAATCTTTTAAGGATAATTTCAAATATGTACGACAGGATAAGTTTTATGCTGGAATGCATGAAATATCCTCAATATGCCGAAATTATCATAGCAATTGCCGCCAATAGTAATTACCTAACGGATATTCTGGTAATAAATCCCGAATTCTTTTACTGGATAATTAATCCAAGCACATTATCTTCCAAAATCGAAAAAGAACGCTTTTCGGAAGAGTTAAATAAATCTCTTGCTTCATACAAATCGCTCCATGCAAAATTAAACGCAATAAGAACCATTAAAAGAAAAGAAATACTGAGGATAGGAACAAAAGACATACTAGGGGACTCATCTTTGGAAGAAACTACTTCTCAATTATCGGTATTAGCAAACATAATTTCAGGAGAGCTATTCAAATTATGTTATAATGAAGTACTTGCAAAATATAATTTGAAAAATTTAAAACGTAAATATTGCATTATCTCTCTCGGAAAACTCGGTGGAAATGAACTGAACTACAGTTCGGATATAGATTTAATAATATTTTACGATAAAAACTCCGATGTTACGCCGCATAAAAAATATAATGAAATATTGACGGAAGCGGTTTTTTTATTCATTGAAAGTGCTTCCTCAATTACCAGTAAAGGTTTTATTTACCGGGTTGATTTCAGGCTAAGACCCGACGGCCGGACTTCAGCTATTTGCCGCTCAGTTGAGGAGTATTTAAACTATTATGAAATTCGCGGTGATGACTGGGAACGGCAAATGCTTATAAAAGCAAGCTTCCTGAACGGCAGCAAGTCCTTATACGATAAATTCATAAATTATTTGCAACCCTTTATTTATCCTTCGTCCTTTTCGATTTCGCCGACCGAACAAATAAAAAAACTGAAGGTGAATATAGAGAAAAACTTAAAAGACCCCGATAATATAAAACTTCTGCCCGGCGGTATACGGGATATTGAATTCTCGGTTCAAGCTCTTCAACTTCTGAACGGTGGAAGAAATAAAGAGCTCAAATGCGGCAATACAATCGGAGCCGTAAAAAAATTAAAAGCAGCCGGCCTCCTAAACGAAAACGAAGCTGCAACTTTCGATACAGCATATCGGTTCTACAGGAAAATAGAACACTACCTTCAACTGATGAACGACTCCCAAACTCATTCCATCCCTCAGGACGGGGAAATACTTGATAAGATGAGCTCTTACTTAAATTACCGCAGCACCGGTGAATTTAAGAAAAGCGTACTTGAATACAGAAGAAAAGTGCAGGCGATATTTAATTCAATTATGGGAATCGAATCTGACGAAGATAACCGTACGGATATGTTATCGTACATTAATTTTGAGAATAGAGCCAGAGCCGTAAAAGACCTTCAATTTCTGCGCGAAGGAATAGGTTTGCTCGGACAAAAACAATTCGATAAAAAATCAATTGCCGATTTCGAAATCATCGAACCTTTTCTGGAAGAATATTTAAGCTTATCTACAAATCCGGATTTGGTGCTCCAAAATTTTGTGAGAGTTTTAAGATCCGTAACATTTCCTTCAATCTGGTACAAAGAATTCCGCAATTCCAAGTTCTTCGATTCTTTTCTTCAGTTATGCGAATTTTCTCAAAAATCTATCGACTTATTTGCGGAGGACGATAACCTGAAAGAATTCTTCCTTACCAGAAAGGCTTATGAAAAGATCACAAAAGCATCGTTTAAGTCATTTACAGCCAAAAGATTTCTGTTTACGCTTTCAGTGCAATATACCTTAAAAATGCTACCGGGAAAGGATGTATCCACACTTTTAAGTTCATTTTTCAAGATGATGATAAAAAGTCTCAGTGAGAACTTTATATTCGAAAGATCTTTAAATTTGAATTATGCAATCGCGGCATTGGGAAGTTTCGGTGCAGGTGAAATGACATTTTCTTCGGATATTGACTTGGTTTTTATAGTGGAGAATATGCAATTATATCCTGAAATTCAATCTGATTTTCAAAATTTATTTTTGAGCATTAAAGATGCATTAAAACCTGTTGAGGTAGACTGCCGGTTACGCCCCGAAGGTAAAAGCAGTATTTTGGTATGGGACTTGAAAAGTTATCAGTCTTATGCAAAGTCCAGAGCCAGAGTATGGGAACTTCAAGCATTCTGCAAGCTTGATTTTATTGCCGGCGATAATAAATTAATTTCCCGTCTGGCAAATTCGGTTTCCAAAAGAATAAAAAGCGAAGCTGATGATAAATTGCGAAGAGAGATTTCGGATATGCGAAAAAGGCTGTCCCCTTCGAGTTCATCAACTTTAACCAGATTTTTTAATATCAAAAAGAGTAGCGGCGGAATTGCGGATATCGACTTCTTAATCCAGTATTTAATTTTAAGTTCAGGTTTATATTCAAAACTCCGGGCTAAAGGAATAGTAAAATCAATACTTTTTTTTGTTGAGAATTTCAAACAATATTCCGAACTTCAAATCTTAAAAAACAATTATTCTTTCTTAAAAAATTTAGAACTGACTAATCAAAATATTTTTAACAGTTCGTCATCTATATTGCCTGCCGATGAGAAAAAACTTGAATCACTGGCATTAAGGATGGATCTGGGAAACGGGGAAAATCTTCTAAATATTTTAACCGAAATTATAAAAACAAACCGCTTATATTTTAGTAAATATTTAGGTTAAATAATATTGAAATTTATAAAAAAATATTTTGCTGTATTAACCGGATTATTTGTCTTTATAATTTATCTATTTACACTAGCTCCTTCGGTAGTTGAGATCGACGCCGGAGAGCTGACGACAGTACAGGTTACATTGGGGATTGCTCATCCTACCGGTTATCCGCTATTTACAATGCTCGGGCATTTATTTTCACTGATACAATTTCCTTTTTCAAAAATCTACCAAATGAATATTCTTGCGGCTTTTTGGTGCAGTATCGGCGCAGGATTATTCTCTTATACTTCAAAAAAAGTTCTTGATAATCTGGATTCCTTCAAAAATAATAACAAACAATTAAATGCAAAAACACAAGCGCGCAAGAAAAAGGAGAAACAAAATAAACCGGAACCGGATGTTAAACGTGAAATCCCCGAGATAAAAAAATATATCACTTCCATACTGGGAGGATTACTTCTAGCTTTCGATAAAACCTACTGGATGCTAAGCACTTCTGTGGAAGTCTATTCTCTTCAGATATTTTTATTTATTCTTGTAATTTTCTTTAGTCTGAGAGCTTTTATCCTCACAGATTCACCCGGTAAATTGAGCTTAAAGAACGGATGGTTATGGGTCGCATTTTCGCTCGGACTTGCTTTCTCAAATCACATGACAACCTTGTTCTTACTGCCGGGACTTGCATACCTTTATTTTAATAAATATAAATTCACCGGGAAAAGCTTTGCCGGCATAGGGATGATGCTCCTGGTTTTCATCCCCGTTTTAACCGCAATTTATTTATATCTACCAATCAGAGCGGCTCAAAATCCGGTACTGGATTGGGGAGATCCCACGAGTCTGAGCAGGTTCTTTAGACATATTGAAGCTAATCAATATAGAGTTTGGCTTTTTTCTTCAATTCAGTCGGCTGAACACCAGTTGAATTATTTCCTAACAAACCTCCCTGATGAATTTAAGGTAAGTCTTTTCATCTGCCTAGTGGGTTTGTTTACCGCTTTTATAAGAGCAAAAAAATTATTTATTTTTCTTTTGATAACATTCTTATTTACAGTATTATATTCAATAAACTACAACATCAAAGATATCGATTCTTATTTTGTATTGTCGTATATATCTTTAGGTTTTTTCGGTCTGTTCGGAATTGTTCAGATCTTTTCTCTTCTCAAAGTGCAAAAACTAAACTACCTTATTCCTGCTGGACTGATTATTATTTTTATCGGTGTACAAACCAGCCTGAATTTTAATCAGGTGAACCAAAGTGATGTATATACATTTCGTGATTACACTAAAGCCGTTTTAAATAGCTGCGATAAAAATGCCGTTCTGATGAGTTATGAATGGGATTACTTGGTTTCACCTTCTTATTACTTTCAATATGTTGAGCATTATAGACCGGATGTTACGGTGATCGACAAGGAGTTGCTCCGTCGATCTTGGTACTACAAACAGTTGGCAAACGATCATCCGGATTTATTCAAAGACATGAAAAACGATGTTGAAGGCTTTCTGAATGCTGTTGCTCCGTTTGAAAGCGGAGCTAATTACGATCCGAATATAATTGAAATGCATTATAGAAAAGTAATGACTGATATTGTCGCTAAAAATATAGTGAGCCGTAGTGTATATATAGCACCCGAACTTTTTGAAAACGAAATGCAAAAAGGCGAATTCGCTTTACCTCAAGGTTATACTCTGGTGCCGGATTTGTTTATGTTCAAAGTAGTAAAAGGAAACGGATACATCCCGGCAGGGAATCCGGATTTCTCAATACGTTTTCCGCCTGAAAGCAATCACTACACAAGAATGATCGAAAATTTTGTCGGTTCAATGCTTGCAAGAAGAGCATTATATGAAATGCAGTACGATAAAGTAGACAGAGCAAAACTGTATATCAAAAAAATTAAGGACAGTTGCCCGGATTATATTCTTCCTCAGGGAATTGCGGAAGTACTTGAGGAATAACTGATTAAATTATCGTAATTCCGCATATCTTTTATTTAGCGGCGTCAAGAAGATCATCTTTTCTGTCTTTGCTCAACTGGCTTTCCGTCTTGAATGATTGAAGTGTTACATCCATCTGCTGAATAAGGTTTCTCTTATAATATTTAGGCGCATAAATCGAACCGTCGAGCATATAGATTCTGTGAGTTTTTTCGTCGTAAAAAGTATAATTGATGAAAGGACCGCCCATTCCTTTTATGTTCAGTTCCCAGAGACCCTGTGTAAGCAACGCATATCTTCCTTCGAAGTTCACATCCGTCGTGGTATAATAATCACCCGCAATAACAACATAACTGCTGTCGTCCGCCGTTCTGTAATACTTTTCAGTCATTCTGTTCCTCATTGCTCTGATAGAATCGGCATTAAGATAATCGGGAGTGGCATTATCAATCCAATGAATAAAAATCCAGCGTTCCATATCTGTATTTACACCGCGTCTCAGCCAAACAAAATTATCCTTAGGTTTATCCAAAGCCAGCTGATAATCGGCCTGTACATATATAACCCATCCGTACTTTTTTAAAAATTCGCCTTCGATTTTTTTCTGCTCAAATCTGGAATTATACAAACTGGCATAAAGCCTTTTATCGGATATTTTCTGGAAGGCGTATAGGAGATTATCGCTGGATTTATTAATATTTTCGATAAGCTTTTGCATAGTCGGAGCGGTTAATAACATAACAAGCTGATTGCGTGCCCATAAGCTGTACTTTGTAATTTCAAAAACACTGTCCGACAAAATCTTAGTCTTTAGTTTAGGATCTACCGAAGCTTGAATAAACTTACCGGTATTGGAATTTGAATTAAAGGGAGCTATAATTATGATATTCTTTCTTCCCTTATATTGATCGAGGTTTCTTTCAGATACTCGTTTAAGCGTAAATAAATTTTCAGGCTGCGGGGTATAAATAATTTTTTCGAATGTTGAGTCCAGGGCCGGTTTCAGCATTTCAAATTCTGATGAATCCGCAACAACAATAATTTCATCTTCGGGGCCGGACGCCGGTTTTTGAAAATCGCATGAACTTAATTGTAACGCTAAGATAATCAAACTGAAAGCGGTTAAAATTTTCCTCATTTTCACCTCGGTACGTTTGGCAGTATAAGTTGTAAATTGGGCAGCATAAATAAATATAAGCCCCACATAGTGAAACCGACTGATATCGGTATTGTTAAATTATCATCCGCAAAACCGAAAGAAATGTTCTCGACTATAGCTCCGACAAATGCAGCAATAATTCCGATCAAATATTCCGATGCCGCTCCTTCGATTTTGGGCGTAAAAAAAACAACTACACTTGCACTTATAAAAAAAGCTAAAGTTCCCTCGAAACTCTTTGAAAGGAATTTATGTTTTCCAAATTTTCTACCGATTATGGCAGCCATCGAATCACTTACTATTAAAATACTGAAACCGGTTATAAAAAATATTTTCGGGAATATAATAACACATAATAGTGCCGAAATAAATACATAAGTAGCGCCGTTTAAATTTTTCTTTTTAATGTCAAGTTCATGCTTTCGTAGCAGAAATCCGAAAATATTATAAAACATCTTACCGAATGAAGGATGGAAATATCTGGATAAATCCAGAATTATGGCAAAGAAAGTGAAGAAGCTTAATATAATAACAGCTTCGGATCTGGGAATAAAATAATAAATGATGGGTATGGATAATGAGCAGAGATGAATTAGTTTTCTAACTAATTCATCTCTGTAATTAATAGTGCCGTTATCAATTTGCGTCATCTTTAGGAGTAGATTCTTTTGGTTTTCTCTGTTCCATTAGTTTTTTTACATGTTCGGGAACTTGTTCCGGATTTCCGTTATCAATTGCCGTATCTTTTTTCAAAGGCGGCAGTTCTTCCCCCTTTATCAGTTTCTCTATTTCTTCGGAATCCAGAATTTCTCTCTCTAAGAGCTCCTTAGATAACTTATGAAGAAGATCAATATTATCGGTTAATATTTTTTCTGCCATCGTCATCGCGGTACTAACTATTCTTCTAACTTCCCCGTCAATTTCAATAGCAGTGTTTTCACTGTAATCGCGATGTCTTTGAATTTCCCTGCCTAGAAAAATTTCTTCTTCTTTTGCCCCGTAGCTTAACGGGCCGAGCTGTTCGCTCATACCCCATTCGCAAACCATTTTACGGGCAATGTTAGTTGCTTTTTCAATGTCATTACCTGCGCCGGTAGTATAATGATTGAAAATAATTTTCTCCGCAGCTCTACCGCCTAACGCATATGTAATAATCGCTTCCAGATATTCTTTGGAATATGTATGTTTTTCATCTATCGGTAAATAACTTGTTACGCCTAATGCTCTGCCTCTCGGTATAATCGTTACCTTATGTACCGGATCTGCTTCGGGAATCATCCTAGCAACAAGAACGTGCCCAATTTCATGATAAGCAGTGGTTTTCTTCTCCTCTTCGGAGATGATCATACTTTTTCTTTCCATGCCCATCATTACTTTATCTTTTGCTTCCTCAAAGTCGAGCATTTGAACTTTTTTCTTATCTTTCCTAGCAGCTAGTAGAGCAGCCTCATTAACAAGATTCGCCAACTCAGCACCTGCTAATCCCGGAGTGCCTTTAGCCAGGACTTCCAGATTTACATCCGGATCGAGCGGAATATTTCTAGTATGTACTTTCAGAATTCCTTCTCTTCCTTTTACGTCAGGTCTGTCGACAACAACCTGTCTGTCAAATCTACCCGGTCGTAATAATGCAGGATCTAAAACATCAGGCCGGTTTGTTGCTGCGATAATTATAACGCCGCTGTTTTGTTCAAACCCGTCCATTTCAACCAGCAGTTGATTCAAAGTTTGTTCCCTTTCATCATGACCGCCGCCCAAACCTGCTCCGCGGTGTCTTCCAACAGCATCAATTTCATCTATAAAAATTATGCACGGGGCATTTTTCTTACCCTGTTCAAATAAATCCCTTACTCTGCTGGCACCAACTCCAACGAACATTTCAACGAAATCAGCGCCGCTTATAGAGAAAAACGGTACTCCTGCCTCACCGGCAACCGCTCTAGCAAGAAGGGTTTTACCTGTTCCGGGAGGGCCTAACAGAAGCACTCCTCTGGGAATTTTACCACCTAGTTTTTGAAATTTAGTCGGTTCTTTAAGAAATTCTATAATCTCATGAAGTTCAAGTTTTGCTTCGTCAGCACCTGCAACATCTCTGAAAGTTATTTTTTGACCGGACTGAGTAATAAGCTTTGCCTTGCTTTTACCGAATGAAAAAATTCCTCTGGTTCCGCCGCCGCCGCCCTGCATCCGCCTCATTATTATAATCCAAATACCGAGTATTATAACCCACGGCAGAAAGCCTATAATAATATTCATCCACTCATTGGATTCTTTATCGAATGAATAATTAATATTTTTTGATTTCCATACGGCTTCCTGTTCTTTAATTATCGGTTCCGGTAAATAGACCGATACATATTTAACAGATGTGCTTTTGCCGTTAATGTTTAGCTTTACTTCGCTTTTTAACTCGGCTTTGAAGTAATAATCATTTACATCCGATTTAATAATAGTGGCTTTTTTTACCTGATCATTGTTAAGCAGACTTTCATACTGCGGATACGAAATATCTACATAATTCGTAGAATTCGTCTTGAAAAGCTGCATTATGATAACCGCTATAACTATAACTGCTCCCCACCCAAAAACCATTCTAATTATTTTTGACCAGTCGAAATTATCATCGGGCTTATTTGATCCGCCTCCTGACGGGCCTTTTGAGTTTGGTTTGTTGTTATTTTTATCCGTCATATTTAATTTGTTTGTGTTTAAATTCATTTAATTAAAATTGTCACTCGCTCAAAACAAAAATTGAAGTCAGATTTCTATACCTCTGGGCATTATCCAATCCGTATCCTATTACATATTTGCTGGGAATTTCGAAGCCAATATAATCAATTTTTACATTATATCTAAGACTATTCGGCTTAACCAACAGTGATGCAACTCGCATACTGGCGGGATTTTGAGGCGAAATCAGTTCCTCTATAAACTTAATTGACAAGCCTGAATCTACAATATCCTCAACAATAATTATGTCCCTTCCGTTTATGTCGCAATTAAGTTCTTTAAGCATTGTTACCTTGCCGGAAGAAATTTTTTCATCGCCATAACTGGATAGCTTAAAGAAATCAATTTCGCAATCGACCTTAACATTCTTAACTAAATCGGAAAGAAAGATGAAAGCTCCGTTTAACACACCGATAAAGACCGGCGTCTTACCGGTATAATCGGAATTTATCTGTTCGCCTAATTCCTTCACTCTTTTTTGTATAACTTCTTCCTTTAACAACGGAACAAAAACTTCTGTTCCGATTACCAGCCTATCTTTTTTACCGATATTTATTTCAGGCATAACTCAAAAACCTTTTTTGTTTGATTGGTTATCTTAAATCTGTCATCCAGTCTTAATCCCACAACCCAAACTATTTTATTATTGTTAGTTAAAACCAGCTGCTCTTTTTTTATTGATGACGGAACTTTCTGTTCGTTTAAAAAATCCGAGATTTTTTTTGTACCCTTAAATCCGATAGGATAAAATTTCTCACCGATCTTCCAAGTGCGAAGCATGAATTGCCCGGAAATATTGTCAGCCGAAATATATTCGGTAAGCTTTGAACCTGAATACCTCGGAATTCCGTCTTCAAATTCATGAATTTCAAGTTTTCTTCCGGCAATTTTTACAGAGTCACCCGCGTTCAGCAAAACCGGTTCTTCCGGAAGTTTACCTGTTCGTATGCTAATAATAATTTCGTTGCTATTTCTTACGGCAAAAATTTTATTCGATAACTCGGCAACCCTGCCGGGCTGTTTATTTTTCAAAGAATAAATTTTTTTAATATCGTTAAACTCGGATTGAACCGCAAATATTTTTTCCATATATGATCTTAAACCGAATGAAACAACAGCTTTATCCACTTCTTCCAAACCCTTTATCGATAAGTTAATTTGATCCTTACCGGCTTTTAATATGCCGTTTTTTAACCTATCGAACTCCTCTTCCAAAAACAGCGATGAGTCGTAAAATATGCCGGAAGTGTTAAACAAGGTCTTTTCAAGATTCGGATTCAGGTGTTCCTTTATTGCCGGTATTATTTCGTTTCTTATGAAATTTCTTTCGTAATCGTTACTGAGGTTAGAAAAATCAGTTTGATATCGGATATTTTTTTCTTTCAGATAGTCCAGAATTTCTTCTTTTTTAATATTCAGAGTAGGTCTTATAATCTTGCCTCTTTTAACTGGGATCCCGGATAACCCTTTTATACCCGCGCCTTTAATCAAATTAAGTAAAATCGTTTCCGCGTTGTCATTGCTGTTATGAGCAGTAGCAATTTTAGTATAACCTGATTTCAAACATTCTTTGCTGAATTCTCTATATCTTAAAATTCTGCCTGCTTCCTCAACCGAAATTTTATTCTTATGCGCAAACCGCCTAACGTTTTTCCTTACCACAGCCAATTCGATTCCCAAATATAAACAAAGATTCACGCAAAATACTTCGTCATCCTTGGCAGCTTTGCCTCTTATCATATGATTTATATGAACCGCGCCTAAAGAAATACCTAATTTACTTTCAAATTTTTTTAGAATATGCAGAAGAAATACCGAGTCGGGTCCGCCGCTTAAAGCAATTAGTACTCGGTCTCCTTTTTCTATAAGACTGTTTTCATCAATAAATTTAAGTACTTTTTGCTCTGTTCTTTTCATTTTTATTTTCAGTATCAGCTTAATCCCGTCACCGAACCGTTTTCAGCTTTCCCTTCCATTATTCTCTCAACGTACTTTCCCAGAACATCGAATTCCAAATTTACCGTATCTCCGGCTTCTTTAGATGAGAAGATTGTTTCTTCCCATGTATGCGGTATCACACCAACTGAGAATTGATTGCTCTCTAACCGGGCAACTGTCATGCTTACTCCGTCTATGGCTACAGAACCTACATAAACCAGGTAATGTTTGAACTCGGGAGGAAACTCGATGGTAACGAAATGGCTGTTGGACAATTCACTTATTTCGGTAATTTTTCCCGTAATATCAACATGACCTAAAACAAAGTGCCCGCCCAGCCTTGCTTCTGCTTTTAAAGGTCTTTCCAGGTTTACTTTATCGCCTTCGTTAAGGTTTCCTAAATTAGTTTTTTTTAATGTTTCTTCGATTGTATCTACCGAGAAAGAATCAGCTGTCTTTTTCACAACAGTTAAACATACGCCGTTAACGCTTACGCTGCTTCCTATATCAAGATCATCCATAATCTTTTTTGCATGTAAGGTTAATTGATAACCCTCGCCGGTTGCAGTTTTATTTAATAATTTTCCCTTCTCTTCTACCAAACCTGTAAACATTTTTTCCCTTTTCTTTTTGGAATTTTATCTGTTTTAAATCAAAAAATTATATTTACAAAATTAAACAACTGCCGGTAATAACGCCAAATTATTTAACCAGCTCTATTAAAATATCGTCTCCAAGTTTTTCAACATTATTTATCCGCAGTTTCAATGCTTTACGTATACTTTTTATTCCGAGATTACCGATTGCGGATAAACCTTCCCCAAGAATTTTAGGAGCAATAAATAAAACCAGTTCATCGTATAAATTTTGACTGACAAACGAAGTAAAAACTTTGCTGCCTCCTTCTACAAGAATGGAAGCAATATTTAGTTTTGCTAATTCTTTTAAAGCCTGTTTCAGGTCTATTTTTCCTTCTTCGTTTTCCTTAATAAATAATATATCAGCGCCTTTTGAGAACAGTTTGTTTATTTTTTTCCTTTTGCCGGAACTATGTTCCGAAGTTAAGATGATAAGATTCTTTTCGCTGCTAGTTAATAATTTGGATTCAACCGGCAAAGTTAATTTGTCGTCAATAACAATTTTTTTTGGGTTTCTACCTTCGGTCAGTCTAACAGTTAAACTTGGATTATCTTTTTTCACCGTACCCGCACCAATAAGAACCGCATCGTATTGTGATCTGAGCGAATGAACTCTTCTGCGGGAATCAACAGAGGTAATCCACTTAGAATCGAAATTTGAATCGGCAATTTTCCCGTCAAGTGTTTGGGCTGCTTTTAATGTTATATATGGTATTTTCTTTGAGATATACTTGAAAAAAAATTTATTTAATTCGATACATTCTTTCTCCAGCAATCCCACTTTAACATCAATTCCAGCATTTTTTAATTTTTTTATCCCTTTTCCGCTCACCAAAGGATTCATATCCAGAGTCCCTATTACAACCCGTTTGATTTTCTTTTCGATGATTTTATCCACGCAGGGAGGTGTTTTACCGTGATGGCTGCAGGGTTCGAGATTTACATATATTGTTGAACCTTCAAGGTTGCCTGTAGCAGAATTTATAGCATTTATTTCGGCATGGTTATGACCAAATTTCTGATGATATCCCGCACCGATTATTTTACCGTCTTTAACAATAATGCAACCGACGAGGGGATTGGGACTTACTTCACCAACCCCCTTCTTCGCAATTTCAATTGCTAGTTGTATGTAGGATTCATCTGTCAAAAGAGGCTAAAATTATTTTATGGTTAAGATTTCAAATTCCAAAATACCGGCAGGAGCTTTAACTTTCACGTTATCCCCGACTTTTTTTCCCATTAATCCCTGCCCAACCGGAGAAGTGATAGATATTTTTCCTGCTTGAAAATCAGCTTCTTCAGGAGACACTAATGTATATTCAAACATTTTTTGATTCTTCAAATTCTTTATTTGAACAGTAGAAAGAATATGTACTTCACCGTTAGGAAATTGAGAAGGTTCGATTACTCTTGCACGCGATAAAACGCTTTCAAGTTTACTGATCCGAAGCTCAAACAGCCCCTGTTCTTCTTTAGCCGCATCATATTCGGCATTTTCCGAAAGATCTCCGTGTGCCCTGGCTTCGGCAATTTTTGAGGCAATTTCTTTCCTGCCGTTAGACTTCATATCCTGAAGTTCTTTTTCCAGTTCTACGAGTCTTTCTTTAGTTAAATAAACAAAATTTTGATCAGACATAATTATTAGCTCTAATTTGTTTATAGAGTTTAAAAAAAATTGCCACCGCTTTTTCAGCAGTGGCAATCGAAAATTAAATAATTTAACCTACGATGTCAAGCAATAATTAACCGAAACTACCGGTGATAATTTCAAATATTTTTCTTATCTATATTATAAAGACCTAACAAATCTATGCTTTGAGCTGCTCGGAAGTTTGCATTATTTTAACCAGCACAACAGTCATATCGTCATTCTGCTCGGAATTTCCTCTGAATATTCTGATATTATTCCATATCTCGTCCATTATTTCAGTCGACCGGCTTGCGGTCTTATTTCTTAATATACTGTAAATTCTGTCCTCCCCGAAAAAATCCAAATTTTCGTTCATCGCTTCGGAAATTCCGTCTGAAAAGAATCCGTAAATCTGACCCGGCTTAAGTTGAACAGTTTCCTCCACAAGGGTTTCAGCAAAGATTAAGCCTTTTTCCAGTCCCACTCCGAGACCGCGGGACCGATGCGACATTACGCTTCCGTTTTCAGCTACCAAAAGGGGTACATGCCCGGCCCGACAAAACGTCATTGTATTTTTCTCCATATCAAACAAGGCAAGTGTCATTGTAACAAACCAGCTTTTTTCGATTGACTCATATAGTCTCTTATTTATATCAATAAGGATTTCTTTAGGAGTCTTACCATCGATGCAGGCAAGCTGAATCATAGTTTGAAGCTTAGTCATATATAGAGAAGCTGAAAGTCCTTTCCCGGAAACATCACCCACCACAATAAATAATCGGGTATTCGAAACAGGAATATAATCGTAATAATCACCTCCAACTTGCATCGCAGGTATCATTTCACCGCATATATCTAAACCGTTTATATTCGGAATGCATTTTGGTAACAACCCCTGCTGAATTCTTCTGGCTAAATCAAGATCTCTTTCAAGCCGTAATTTTTCGGCTTCCGATTGATATAGCCTGGCATTCTCTATCGCAATTGCCGCTTGACTGGCAGTAGCGTATAAAAGTTCCAGATCTTTACCTGCAAACTGAGCACCGGAATGTTTTAAGCCGAAGAGAAGCAGTCCGATTACATTAGATTTGATTACCATCGGAAGAATAGTATAAATTTGTTGTTCTTCAAGGATTTCGGCAGAATTAGGAAATATATTTTTAAATTCGTTTCTCTCAATAACAAGATGATCGGTCACCAAAGATTTTTTTAAAATCGCATCTTCCAAATTATCGTTTTCTATTGCAAGATTTTCCTGAAAAATTCCTATGCTTCGGACAAGAGAAAATTTATCCGATTTATTATTTTTAAGCAGTATTCCCAACCTGTTAATTTTCAACGATTCAATGAATGTTCCTTCCATAGCGTCCAGTATATTATTCAATCCTACAACGGTAGCTACTTCATTACTAAATTTTATAAGTACTTTCTGATAAGCAAACTGCTCGGGATAGAATTTTGCGGTGAGAAAATCCTGAAATTTGTCCTTAGTCGATTGAAACACCATTGCAAATGCAATAAACACTACACCTGCAATTAAACTTTGAAACTCGGTACCAATAGCTTCGCTTATTCTTTGACCCAAAATATAAATTGTAAAGAAATAGATTACCGCAACACCTACTGTGGCAGTTCCGTACATTACCGTATTTTTAATAACTACGCTTACATCCATTAATTGATATTTAAAGATAGAGTACGCAAACGCAATTGGAACGAGTATTATTAAAATAATCGGCGTATAATAAGCCGGTGAGTTAAATATAGTATCCGAAATAGCTGGTGCTATGCCTGAGGTATAAATTACTGCGATTATGGCAACAAGATATGCAATTAAAATTATTAAGATCGGTTTTTTTTCTTCTTTATTTTTAATTCTTCGATAGCTTATAAAAAGCGCTGTGAATGCAATTATATGGCTTGCCCCCCCAAGATATTCAAGAAGAGTTCTTTCGAATAATATTTTATTGAGGTCAATGTTTACCGCACCGTACGATGAAATTGTATTAACGAAAATGTATATGCTTAGAGCGATTGGAAGTATTATCAATAAACGTCTGACAAATTTCTTATTAAGAAACTTCCTCTGTTTCGGAAAAGTCCAGAAAAAATTAAGAAATAAAAACGGGATAAAACCATTTCCGATGGAAGTACCAAGTAAAACTATCAAAAAGCCTATATATTCTTTACGAATTAATTCCGGATCGTTTGTGATGGGGACAAAATTGCCGAGTGTTGCAAGAACGGCGCAAACGCCGATAGAGTAAAACAATTTCTGAACTCTTCCGGTTGTCTTTGCCATCAGCACGATAAAACCGATCAACATCCAAATTAAAGCTAAAATACCGTTGGCAAGACTACCTATTTGTATTAATTTTTTTACAAATACCTTAGTATGGACAATTGCGCCGGAGTCTTTCTTTTTAATTGTATAATCAGCATACTGGCCGTAAGAAAATTTGTTAAGAATAATCTGTGCACTTGTCGGATTCGTTACATAAGTATTATCTATTGCAAGAAGCCTATCCCCGTCCCTAATGCCGGCATTCCAAGAAACCCCTCCCACTTTTACATTACTGAAGATTATAACCACACTATCGCGGGAAACTTCTTTTTCATTCCAAAGGCATTCGTCGTTTGAAGTTATTCTAACCGCAAGAAGAAGATAAATATTGATCAAAGCTATAAGGATAAGAATAACTGACACAGTAATTATTAATTTAGATTTATTCTTAAGATATATTTCTTTGAATTTATTCATTTGGTAATATGAGCAGGATTAGTTATAAAAACGTTAAATTCTGAATATTAATACAATTAAACTACGTAATTTCGAACAAACAAAAAATTATTACTTGACTTTCAATACTACTATTGTCATATCATCGGATTGCGGGGTTCCATCGGCAAAAGTTTTCACTACATTTTGAATTGACTTTAATATTTCCGGAGACTTCTCTGATATAAGTTTGGGTACTAATCTTTCAAATCTTTCATCGGAATATTCGTCGTCATCTATGTTTTTAGCTTCTGTAATTCCGTCGGTAAACATAATTAAAGCGTCACCTCTTTGAAGCTGAATTATCTCGGATTCGTATGGCACCGTAGTCTTCATAACGCCGAGAATTATTCCTCCTTTTGTAAGTTTTATGATTTCACCGTTTCTTATTAATAAAGGCGGATTATGCCCGGCATTGACATACTCTAATGTAAGGTTTTCATCATCGAACACTCCCCAGAAAAATGTTATAAATTTACCGTCGGAAGTATTCTCGGAGATTAAATCATTTATCAGGGCCGTGGCTTCGGATAGTTTCATTCCATGTTTTGTCGTCGTCTTCAAAAACGCCTGTAAATTGGCCATTAAAAGCGCGGCAGGCACGCCTTTTCCGGAAACATCGGCGATCGCCACACAGAAGCTTTTATTGTCCAAGGAGATCAGATCATAATAGTCTCCCCCGACCTGCTGCGATGTAAGACTTTCGGCTGCTATATCAAAATTTTTATATTGCGGTACCGACTTCGGAAAAAGATTCAACTGTATCCCTCTTGCAATTTCCAATTCTTCTTCCATTCTTTGCTTTGTAAGCGCTTCTTCAAATAAATGAATATTTTCCAAAGAAATTATTGCCAGGCTTCCTACCGAAGAAATAAATTCAATATCGGTTTCAGTATAATTTTGATTATTTATTCTTTTGCCAAGAATTATAAGTCCCTTGGTTTTTCCTTGCATCAGCATAGGTACTATTAATTCAATATTAAGATCATTCAATTTTCCGAAATTCGACGCGATATCTTTTTTTATAAGGGGACTTGAAATTTCCAGAAAATCATATTCGTTTAAAGCAGATAACAATTCGTCCTGTGGATATTTGGATTCCAGGAGATTTATTTTTTCATTGTCGAATACAGCAACGGCAAATTTTGAGACTAGGAACTGTCCTATTACCGAATAAACCAGCAACTTGGAAACTCTGGTTGGCTCGGAAAAAAGTCCGAACTCTTTACTCAATTCAAAAAGTGAGCTTAATCTTTGAATTCTCGAATCGAGCATTCTGTTCACATTCTTCAACTTATCAATTACCATTGAATTTTGAATTGCGGAAGCCGATATGTTTAGAATAGTTCTTAAGAATTCCAGGTCGTCTTCGGTAAACGAAGATTTGTTAAGTTTTTCCCCAAGACATACGATACCCAAGCATTCGTCTGATGAATTTATTTTTTCGAAAACAACAAGCTTTGCATGTTCAAGATAATCATGAAACTCAGGGCTTTCCAACTTACTGTGTTCGGCGATTAAGTCCGGAAAAATTCCTAGTATCTCATGAGCAAGTCCTTTAGAAGCTTTAGGAATTAATTTACCGTTTATTTTTAGAGCTATTATTCCCTTGGTAGCAAGGAATTTTCCCATACATGTCAGAAGCACATTATTTAATATAAATTCCAAATCAAAGCTGGAATTAATAATTCTGCTGAATTCAATTAAAGCTGTTAGATTTCTTTTAACTTTTAAATTTTCGGAATCATTCATTTTAATGCGCGGTATTTATATTCTTTGAAAGGCGAACCTGATTATATTTCCCGGGCACGGAAACATATTTAACATCATCCATCAGCGATTTCATTAAATACATTCCCAAGCCGCCGACGCGATGCTGCCGGTAGTATATCTGAAGGTCAGGATCGGGTATGGTTTCTGGTTTGAAAGGTGCGCCGTGATCTTTAATTATTACTGTAAATTTCTTATCGGAATATTCCAATTTGACAATTATATCACCTTCCTGCAAAGACTTATAAGCGTGCTTAATAATATTGGTGCAAGCTTCATCAACAGCAAGAATAATATTGTCGATAATTTCGGTATCTATTCCGATTTCCAGCGCAGTAGAGTAGACAAAATCTCTTATCAAAGATAAATTGTTCGTCTTGCTCTTAACAATTAATTCTTTTTGTTTTATTTTTTTGCCCGTTTTCAAATTATTTTTTCTCATTAAATTTTGAAACTGCTTCATCTTCTGATTTAAAAATCTCATAAAGTAAAGGGAAGCCCAAAAGGTCGAAAATGTTGAAAACCTTATCGCTCATACTGCATAATTTTATATCTCCTTTGTTCTCTCTTATCTTTTCAATAAATGCCATAAAAACACCGAGCCCCGCGCTGCTTATATACGAAAGATCATTGAAGTTAACCACAATTGAGTACTTATCGTCGTTTATTATATTGGAAAAAGTATTCTCCAATACGGGAGCAGTGTGCGCGTCTAGATACCCTTTCAAATAAACAACGTTAATTTCACCTACTTCTTTAACTGAGGTGTTGAAATCTGCCATTCTTTCACTCCGTCAATATTTAAATTTTGTTTCCATTTTAAAATAACCAAAGTTATATCGTCATGCTGTGAATTATTTTGTGAAAATAAAGTAACTTCACGGATTACTTTATTTGATATTTCATCAACTTCCTTTTTATAATTCTTTAATAATATATCTTCGAATAATTTACTTCCGAAATCTTCCATTTCACTGTTTTTTGCTTCGGTTATTCCGTCCGTATAAAGTACAATTGTATCCTCGTCTTCTAGAACAATTTCCGATTCATCCAAAGTATGCTCGAAGTGGTCAGTAAAATTAAGTCCGAGCCCTATTCCTGAAGGCCTTAAATTCTCAATGCCGTTCTTTGTTAATAATATAATCGGGCAATGTCCGGCGCGTGCAATTTTCAGATGACGAGTTCCTAAATCTAAAACACCATAAGCCGCACTTACGAAATTCCTACGGTCTAATGTTCGTTCAAGAATTTCATTAGCCTTAATCAGAACATCTTTGGGGTCTTCAAATACTTTGGTTAAAGATTCAAAAATACCCTTAATTTCCGCCATGATAAACGCGGCAGAAATCCCTTTTCCCGAAACATCGGCTATGACAAAACCAAGTTTATTTTTTCCGATATTAAAAAAATCATAATAATCACCTCCGACTTCAAATGCCGGTATAAAAACGGTAGATATTTTCAGATTATCAATTTCGGGGTTGCGGCTCGGTAAGATTTTTCTTTGAATTTCCCTTGCAACATCAAGCTCTTTTTCCAACCGTTCTTTCTCGATCGATTCTTCCAGCAACCTTGAATTTTCAATTGCTACTGAAGCATAATCCGAAAACGTATCCATAGCCGTTATATCTTCATCATCGAATTCCACATTCATTTTCCTGGCGGCCACAAGATACCCCCGAACCTCATCGTGAGCTTTCAAAGGAGCCACGGCAAAAGAAAAAAATTCTTCGCTTAGTTGATCACGGGTTTCTAGCTTGTTCAGATTGGAAATAAGAGTACCATCCAAGTTCATTTTTTGGATGCTTGAAAGTATAAATTGTGTTATTATACCGACATCATAATAACCGATATTTTTATGCGCCAAAGATTTAAATTCTTCACCGTCTTTCCAAATTATCCATGAAGCCTGAGAATTACATACTTTTATCGTTATATCGGTAACAGTCTCAGCCAATTCCTTAAAATCCAGCGACTCTGTTATAAGTTTGCTGAAATATTGCAGGAAATTTATTTCCTGAGCTTTTCTGTCGAATACTTCCGCAGTAGGTAAATGAAATAATGTCGTAAAGAAAAGTACGCTGAAGTAGAACCCGCCATATATCATTATTAATTTAAAAAACTGATTAGCTCCCAAAGAAAATTGACTTACAGCGTTTACGAAGCTATTTACCTGCGACCCGCGAATTATATTCAATATAAAAAGCAATGAAATTATTACGGAAAAAATAAGAAGAGATATTTTTTCCTTCTTAACCAAGAAAGCAATCCACGAAATTCGTATCGAGTTAATAAAAATCAGCAATAGGGATATAATAAAAAAAGTATCTCGTATATATGCGTATTCAGGAAACCTTTTAAAAACATTGGTAAACGCAGCTAAAATAAAGAATACGATCATTGTGTTAAAATAAGTTCTTACATTTCTCTTCTGTTTAAGAAAATATAGTTCCTTAAAAACAAGAAAAATATAAGCCAGTGAACCGATGACTAAAAAAGTGAAGAAAAAGGAAATTAAGTTGAACATAAATCCGGGATTTATGTTTATTTCCGAACTTGATTCGAAAAAACCGCCTAATATAGTTCCTGAAAATGTTATGAGGAAAAACAAAAATGCATTTAATATGCCTACATTCACAACCAAACCGAGAGGATTTGCTTTTCGGCCGTGAACTACATCGGATAACACCATTATCAAAAATATTGTGGTTAAAATAACCAGGATTTCATTAATTGCGGACAAGAGAAAAGAATTCTGAGAATATAAAAACAGCTTAAAAAACAATAATACAGTTAGCAAACCTGCAAAGGTTTGTAACTTTACACTCCCTTTTAATTTGTCTGTAGTAAGTCGCATAAATAGTACTTTCCGGCTCAGCAAATTAGTCGGTTTTCTAAATCAACCTTTAATATCTAAAAATGGCATAAGCTAACTTCAGCACGGGGTTAAATTAAGTTAAAAATTGGTTTTTGTAAAGAAAAGAAGTATAAACGGGCAAAATTTAGGATGGTTGATAATAAAGTAGATTTTTGCAGCCTGTGAACATAATAATAATTTCAAGCCGCAGATAAAGCATATTTGCTTTAGATCAAATTTAAGTATAGGTAATAATTGAATCCAGTAAAGGAATAAACATTTTCAATTAATGCAAATTTATCAAGGTTCAATAACCGGAAACAAATTTCTTTCCGGCACATTTTTGCTTTCTAAATTTCTACCGGACTTTTGCCCGTAGGTGTCTTCTGATTATTATGAAACTGTTTTTGCCACTGTTCCATTTCTTTCCTGAACTGTTCAATTTCTTTTTGAAATTCATGCATTTGTTCCTGTAGCATTTTCTGCTGCCGTATATTGGATGAATCTTTGTAAAAGAATTTATACATGGACGCCATGGAATCCGGATTCATCGGGAAATTAAAATTCTTGAATTTCGAAAGAAAAACTGAATCGGACCTTTTATGATTCCCGGAAAAGGAAGAATCAAATCCGAATGATTTAAAATTAAATTTATAATTTTTTGTGGAGTCTTTATAAAAATACTTGTAATTAAAATTCTTTCCCTTATGTTCGGGAATTCTGAAGGCAAATGATTTAAATATTCCGGTGGCGGAATCGATATGAGAAATTATACTGTCTATATTCGGAATAGTAATATTCGGTATAAACAGCTTTGAAAAATGCACTCGGCAGCTATTACTGTCTATGAATACTTTAAATTCTTTATCCCTTGAGGAATCGTTTTTAAATTTAGTAAAATCCTTACCGAAATAAACGGAAAAGTTAAGGTTCTGCATTTGTTTATCAACATCATTCATATTTCTGTTTAATTCTTCGGTCCACTTTTTCATTTCATTTTTAAATTTACCCTTATCAAAATAAAATGATTCGGAGAAGATAGAATCCGGGGTTAAGAAAATATATTTATCGTTCCCTGAAGATTTAATCTGGCTAACGGCTTTTGCAATACCGCCGTTGTTATAATATTTTTCAAATCCCGGCGGTATAGCTTTTGCAATTTGTTTATTGTTGATTCTTGCAGCAAACGCAATAAGATCAGCCGTCAAAGCTTTGTTAAAATTCCAAAGATTCGGATTTATCGCAACTGTATTACTGTTATTTACTAAAATCTGATTTTGAAGATCAACCGCATATGATTGAAGAATAGAATCTATTTCAATTTTCTGTTTATCATTCAGTTTAAGCACCTTGGCAAATTTTTCCAAACTGTTTTGCGAAGGCATTATTCCGGCTTGTTTTATTTCGAAGAACTGGTTACCGTTATTATCGGCACCAAGCTGCAAAATTTGTTTTTTCTGATTATCAAGCGGAAGCTGGTGATAAAAAGCGAAATTAAATATGTCATCATTGTTTAAATTAGCAGTATAAAGCAATGGTTTTAAGTTTTCTTTGTAAAAAGATGAGATATTAGTTTTTTGTTCTTCAACAATATTCTTTATTATAGCAGGATTATATTTAAGCAGAATCATTAAAAACAAACTAATAGCGACTATTCCCATCACCGGAGCATATTTTCTAATCTTTAATGACCAGTGTTTTCCTGTTCTCATTGTTGCGGCTAATTTAGTATCGAAGAACGGATTTTCAGCAACAGATTTATAATGAGATATGGTTAGTTGTTTTACCTTTTTTAATTCAACCAGTTTCTCCTGTAGTTCTTGGGAGAACTTCAATTCATCTTCTATTTTTTTTATATCGGCGTCGGAAAGTTCATTATCCAGATAAGCCGAAAGCATTTCATATTTTTTGTATATATTTTTCATGCCCTTAACTCCTGCTCATAAGGTTTAAGCAAATCTCTTAAGCCTTCACGAGCCCTAAAAATGCGAGACTTTACCGTTCCAATTTCACACTGCACCGATTCGGCAATTTCCTGGTAACTTAATCCTTCTATATCTTTCAATAATAACGGTACTCTCAATTTTTCAGGCAGCTTTGCAATTGCTTTTTGAACAATTTCGGATATATCCATATTTTCTGGATGTGTTGAATATCCGAGTTCTTCCTCAGAATCCTTAATCGGAGAAAAAATATTTCTGATTTTCATTTTTCTTAAATGGTCTTTACATTTATTTACCGTTATCCTGTAAAGCCAAGTTGTGAATTGAGATTCAAAACGGAAATTGCCCAGATTTTTATAAACTGTTAAGAATACCTCCTGCGCTATATCGTCCACCAGATCGTGATTATTCAGAGTTATGTAAATAATATTACGGACTTTTTCTTTATGGCGGTGAACCAAAGTATTAAAGGTGGATTCGTCGCCTTCAATAAACCTCTTAATTAGAGAAAAATCATCATCTAAATTTAATATCTGAGGAAGCTGCAACTCTTTTTTCTTCTTTGTTAATTTCATATTTTTAGACGCAACATAAAATAAGTTTGTTCCCTAAAATATATAGATTTAACCAAGAAATAAACCAGGGCATTCCACCATTTGATCTGTGTAAAAGTAATTTATTTTATAGGCTAGACTCTATTGCATAAATAGCCGCGACTAGTTAAATTGTCAACAAAATAATAGGAGTTATTCATGAAATATAAAATCGTTGAGCATTATAATGCCGTCGTTATCGAATTAAAAGGAAATGTTATGGGCGGCGACGATACCAAGGAATTTAACGAACTTCTTCATAAGCTTCTGGACGAAGGGAAAAAAAATGTTGTAGTGGATCTATCAGAAGTAAAGTTTATGAATAGCTCGGGCTTGGGAATGTTGATCGGGGGGCTTACCACTATGAAAAAGACCGAGGGACACTTAAAATTAGCCCGTACAACGGAAAAAATTCAAAGTTTGCTAATCATTACTAAGCTTATTACTATTTTTGAATCATATGATTCGGTTGACGAAGCGATTAAAAGCTTTTCAAATTAAATTGTTTGATGGAAGTTTATAATTAAGAATTTAAAAACTCCGGATTTCAGAATTCGGAGTTTTTATTTTGTTAAGTAAAATTAATTGTTACAATATTAATCAGGGATACAAATGAGCGTTACAGTACTTGTCGGAAGCCAGTGGGGGGATGAAGGGAAAGGGAAAATAGTTGACCTTTTAAGCGAAAAATATGATATCGTTACGAGATACCAGGGTGGAGCCAATGCAGGGCATACAGTAGCAATTGGCGATAAACAATATATTTTGCATCTTATACCTTCAGGTATTTTAAGAGAAGATGTGATCTGTGTTATCGGAAACGGTGTCGTTATTGATCCTACCGCCCTGCTGGATGAAATCGCTCTACTGGAAAAAAACGACATAAAAGTAGACGGAAGACTTTTTATCAGCCATAACGCTCATTTGATTATGCCTTATCACAAGCTGTTGGATTCAATAAGCGAGAGTGGAGAAAATAAAATCGGTACCACGGGCCGAGGAATTGGACCTTGCTATATTGACAAGTACGCCAGAAAGGGAATCAGGATAGTAGACTTGCTGGATAGGAAAGTACTGGAAGAAAAAATAAGAGAGAATTTAAAAGAAAAGAACAATCTTTTAACTAAAGTTTATGCTCACGAAGAGTTGAATGTTGAAGAAATAATCCGGCAGTATGTTGAATTTGACAAAATCATTGATAAATACATAAAAGATGTGCCGACATTTTTAAATAATTCAATTGCTGAAGGAAAGTCGATTCTGCTCGAAGGTGCTCAAGGTGCATTGCTTGACGTTGATCATGGTACATATCCTTTTGTAACATCTTCGAGCCCTACTTCAGGAGGTGCATGTACCGGAACAGGTATTCCTCCTACTAAGATCGATTCTGTGGTTGGTATAGTTAAGGCATATACAACCAGGGTAGGATTAGGTCCTTTTCCCACGGAGTTAACCGATGAAGAGGGAGAAAAACTCAGGAAAGTCGGAGCCGAGTACGGAGCTACTACAGGCCGCCCCAGAAGATGCGGGTGGTTCGATGCTTTTTTGGTAAGTTATTCTGCAATGATTAACGGGATAGACTCGGTAGCGATAACTAAATTAGATGTGCTAAGTAGTTTCGACGAAATAAAAGTCTGTACCGGCTACGAACTTGGCGGAAAATCAATTAAATCTTTCCCTACCGATGTAGAAAGACTATCGGCCGTAAAACCGGTTTATGAAGTTTTACCAGGGTGGAAAAAAGACATTTCAAGTTGTCTTTCTTATTCCGATCTTCCGTCCGAAACAAAAAACTACTTAAAATTTATTGCAGATAAATCAGGATTTAAGGTAGACATTGTTTCGGTTGGACCTAAACGACAACAAACTTTTTTTGTATAATGAAGCAAATACTGCTATTGATATCAGCAGTAATATTTTGGCAATTTATATCTTTGGCTAAAAGTGAAGATACTTCGCTTAAATTGGTGTACCCTACCCCTGAAGTCCGTCTCGAAATTACAGGTAAGCCGTTTTACCTAATTGGTACAGTCACTCCGGCTAATGCAAAACTAAAAATTAATGATTCGGAAGCTCAGGTAAGCAGCGACGGCGCTTTTATCTGTATGTCAAAAATTATTGTTTTTAAGAAAGACGGTGAAAATCTAGGTAAATTCATTTTCGATATTTCCGACGGGAACGGCGGGAAAAGAATCACGAAGATTTTAAAATAAAGGTACCGCTGCAAACTTCTCCATCCGACACTTTAGTTATTGATAATAATTATCAAATTTTACCCTCTGAAAATCATTCTCTTATACCCGGTTCCACGGTTAAGGTAAAATTTAAGGGAACTCCTGGTATGAAGGCATATTTCCGCATACAGGGTATCAATGAGGACTTTCCAGTTAATCGAGACACAAATCGTTCACAACTATAACTGGCAGAACGCAGTGTTCGGAAACGGATTCACTAATTATAATGATACGGTGAAGGGAATTTATTGGGGAAATTTTACAATCATACCGAAACTAAGTAACGCGGAAATCAGAATATATTTAAAAAATCCTTCAAACGATTCGATATATGTAACGGCACCTGGAAGGATATCGGCATTCAATACGGCGGTACCGGAAATTATTGAAACAAAAAGTTTTTTAAATCCGTTAGTTGGCCGCTATGAACCTGAAGGCGGTTATAATATATTTCTTGACGGCGGTATAAATTTACTTGTTAAAGGTAAAATCGGGATGTGGTATAAATGTCAGCTTTCTCCAGATGAAACTGTATTCGTTCCTGATTCAGGCGCATTCGTTTTGCTTCCCGGCACTTCAATTCCCAATGCTTCCATTTATGCAATACGAACTGAAGATTCAACCGATTTTGTCAGTGTTAATCTTGGTTTAACCCAGCGCTGTCCCTATAAAATCATTCAGAATACCGATCCTGAAAGTTTAGAATTACTGGTTTACAACGTTACTTCCGATATCGATTGGATTTATAATAATAATTGTGATTTAATAAAACAGGTAACGTGGGATCAACCCAAAGACGGGGTATTAAAAATAAAAATAGAGCTAAACGAAAAAACGCAATGGGGTTATTCAACCGATTATTACGGAAACCTGCTCAGATTAAAAATTAAAAAACCTGCAAAAGAAAATTCAGGTTTGTTTTCCAGCCCGTTAAGAGACCGTGTTATAGTTTTAGATCCGGGGCATAATCCTGATACCGGCGCATTAGGACCGCGCGGCACCGAAGAAAAAGATGTTAATTTAAGAATTAGCCTTCAGCTAAAAAAATTATTAGAGGATGCCGGAGCAAAAGTGTTTTTAACTCATACCACAGACCCGCTTTATTTAAAAGAACGAAGACATAGAGTAAACTCGTTCCATCCTGAAATTTCAATCAGTATTCATAATAATGCCGTGCCTGAAGGCGTAAACCCGCTTGACCATAACGGGAGTTCGGCGTATTATTATTATCCTCAAGCACTGCCTCTTGCTAAGTTAGTTCATGCTCAACTTTTAGATAAACTTAAGCTGGATGATTTCGGATTGTTTTGGGATAATCTTTATATGACCAGAATTCCTGAATGCATTTCCATTCTTATAGAACCTGCATTTATGACGGTTCCCGATCAAGAAGCAATGCTTTTAACCTACAGTTTCAGAGAAAAAATAGCCGAAGCAGTCTTCGATGCGGTAAAAGAATTTTATAAGGAATACAGCCAATGAAAATGTCGGGTGGACCGGCCACAATAAATATTAAAATTATTCTTCTTTTCATAGCAATAGTGATTGCAACTGGAACGCTTATTTATACTCAAAGTCTCGTTCAGAAATTGCAAGAAACTGAAAAACAGATAGTTCAATTGTATGCAAAGGGCATCGAATACGTAGCTAACTCTTCAGGCAGCGATGTTGATATAACCTTCTTGTTTGAAAATATTTTAAAACCAATAGATTTTCCCTTAATAAACAGCGGACCTGATAATAAAATTCATATTGAGGACAAAGCTGATATTAAAGACGTTAGAAATGTTCCTTACGATACCTCCCTGTCAAAAGCACAGCTTGAAATATACTTCGAAAATAAAATAACCGAAATGGATAAAATTCATAAACCGATTGCGGTTACCTACAAAGATTCGGTAATACTACAAAAAATTCATTACGGCGATTCGGAACAGATAACACAATTAAAATTATATCCCTATGTGCAAATAGTTATCGCAGCATTGTTTATAGGGCTGGCATATATCGGTTTCAGTAATATAAAAAGAAGCGAGCAAAGTAATATCTGGGTAGGAATGGCAAAAGAAACGGCACATCAATTCGGAACACCGATATCAAGTTTGATGGGCTGGCTTGAAATGCTTAAGATCAGTTACAGCGACAAGGACAAAGTTCTGGATATAGCTGAAGAAATTTCCGATGATGTAGAAAAACTAAATAAAATAACATATAGATTTTCAAAGATTGGAGCTACGCCTGAAATCAGCGCGAAATCTGTTTTCGAGGAAGTAAAAAAAGTTGTAGAATATTTTCAGCGAAGACTTCCTCAAACCGGAAGAAGTATTGAACTCACTCTAGATGGTGACGAATTTGCCTGCGCAAATTTAAACTCAGAATTATTCGAATGGGTAATAGAAAATCTGGTTAAAAATGCTCTTGATGCAATAGATCAGAAAGAAGGAAAGATAAATATAAATATCAGACCTGGAAAAAGTATTGTAGAAATTGAAGTTAGCGATAACGGGAAAGGAATAGATTTGAAAAGGAGAAAAGATGTTTTCAGGCCTGGTTATAGTACCAAAAGAAGAGGATGGGGATTGGGATTGAGCTTATCCAAGAGAATAATTGAGACTTATCATAAAGGCAAGATCTATGTTAAATCTTCCACTTTGGGAGAAGGTACGACATTCAGAATAGAACTAAAAAAGTGTTAGCTCATCAAGAGCATTCTTTCTATCGGTTCCAAAGCTTTATGCATTATAGATGAAGACAAAGTTATTTCGGGAGATTTGTCCTTCATACAGCTATAAAGTTTTTCCATAGTATTTAATCTCATGTACGGGCATTCGTTGCAATTACAATCACTTTCAGGCGGTGCCGGAATAAATTTTTTATCGGGCGCGATTTTTTCCATTTGATGAATTATACCTACCTCAGTAACAACAATAAAAGCGTCCGCGGAATTTTCATGAACATACTTTAATAATTTACTAGTTGACCCTATAAAATCTGCACGTCTGAGAATAACTTCTTCACATTCCGGATGAGCAATGATTTTTGCGCCCGGATTTTTAATCTGCAAATCAATAATCTTTCTTTCGCTGAATGTTTCATGCACTATACAGGAGCCGTCCCATAATAACAATTCTCTGCCCGTTTTCTTCGCAAGATATTTACCTAAATTTCTGTCCGGCGAAAAAAGTATTGCTTGATCTTTCGGAATTTGATTTATAATTTTTTCCGCATTACTGGATGTACAAATTATATCACTTAATGCTTTTACCTCGGCAGTGCAATTTATATAAGTAATCGCCAAATGATCGGGATATTTTTCCCTAAATGCTTTAAAAGAATTGCCGGGACAACTATCCGCTAAAGAGCAGCCGGCTTCAAGGTCGGGTAGGAGGACAGTTTTATTCGGGTTCAGAATCTTTGCTGTTTCAGCCATAAAATGAACACCCGCAAATACAATAGTCTCTGCATTTGTATTTTTAGCCACCCGGGCTAATTCAAGACTGTCGCCTACAAAATCCGCAATATCCTGAATCTCGGAATCTTGATAATAGTGTGCAAGAATTACCGCATTCAAATTTTTTTTTAATTTACGAATCTCTTCTTCGTAGTTAACATAAGTATCATTATAATTATTCAGCATTTTAATTTTCGTTTTTTGTTCTGTCTCAAAATAACATATTTTTTAATTGGAGTCTTAATATAAAACAAATAAAAAAAATAATGAGTGACAATTTACTAAAATTTCGAACTCTTTAAATGGCACTATAGTTGAGACATTTTTACTGAAAATAGAAAATAGTTTTAAGCAAAATCCCTCATATAAAAATTTCTTATAATGGCTGGCAGACCAAAACTGCCAGCTCCCCTCTTAAAAAAAATCAGTTCCGTGTTTAACCAAGAAAAATAAAAGGTAAATTACACATATCAAGGTAATTTTTACCGGTAAAATTTTATCCTTTTCAGATAGTGTAAGGGAAAACAAGCTATTTTGGGCCTTTTCCCGTGGTATAACAATTGGATAATAAAACGTGAAAATAGAAAATAGTTTTAAGCATAACAATCCCTCCAAAAGAATGTCACTCAAAACTGTCGAATCTATTCCCTCAGATTCGACAGTTTCCCCTTCCCGGAATTTCAAAAAACATAGGATAATAATTGGCTAATATCAGCCCTATGAATAATATCATCACTCATCTGTTAATATAGTTTTCACAATAATTGATTTAGTATGTTAAAGTATTTATCATACTTAAAATAGATTTTTTAATTATTTCCTTTTCGGCTTCAATATCTAGAAGAATACTACCTATATTTGCTGGCAGCACAAATTTAATTTTTCCGTTTTTATTTTTCTTATCGTGCCCCATAATTTCAATAATATTTTTCATATCGATATTACGGAATAAACGGGGCATTTTTATTTTTTGCGGTAAATTTAAAAATTCTCCTAGATTATCTTTCTTTAATAAACCTAAAGAGTCAGAGAGAAAGAGAGCAGAAACAACTCCGGCAATTACCGCTTCTCCGTGCTTAATTTTAAAATTCAAATCCGTTTCAAAGCCGTGAGCAAAAGTATGTCCGAGATTTAATATTTTCCTTATACCGGATTCCTTTTCATCCTGCGAGACCACAGAGGCTTTTATTGAAGCGCATCTCTTTATAATATGATTTATTATCTTATTATCATTATCATAAATACCGGTGATATTCTTTTCCAAATAGTCAAAAAACGTTTTGTCCGCTAAATAGCCGTACTTGATTATTTCACCTATCCCGGAAGTAAGCTCTTTTTTCGGAAGAGTCCTAAAAAAAGAAATATCTACAAGTACACACTTCGGTTGATAAAAAGAACCGATCATATTTTTTTTCTTTTCGAAATTGATCCCGGTTTTACCGCCTATGGCGCTGTCTACAGCCGCCAGTAATGTTGTGGGAACGTGAATTAATTGAATACCTCTCATATAAGTAGAAGCGGCATAGCCGATTAAATCACCTGTCACTCCCCCGCCGATTCCTATTATTAAAGAGTCCCGGCCGTAACCTTTTTCAAGAAGAAATGAATAAATTTTGTTTAATTGGGTATACGATTTAGAAGTCTCACCTGCTTTTAAAGTATAAAAATTAAATTTTCCTGAAAAACCGGCAAGTGTATGTTTTAATTCTTTCCCGTGATAATGCATTACGTTCTCATCACAAATTATCAGGATATTTTTATTCATTTTATTTTTTTCAATTACGCTTTTCAATCGATCAAGAATTGAATGACCTATCATTACCTGATATGAATTTTCTCTCAAAGGTACATTTATAATATCCACTGTTGTTCCAGTTGATTAATGATTTAATAATTGAATTTCTTTTTTCATAATTCTTACAAGATTATCTACAGTTAACCCGATTGTTGAATCTTCCGTTTCATAAATAATGTCCGCGCTTTCATAAAATATTTTTCTATTTTCCATTAACTCGGTTAATTTGTTAATGAATTCATTTTTGTTGAGATTGACTGTTCCGTCTCTAGTTAAAATAGGACGGTCTCGTTTAAATTTGAGCCTTTCATAAGCAGTCTTGGGTGATATTTTCAAATAAATTAAAATACCGGAACTTTTTATTATTTTAATATTGCGGTCAATGGTTATAGTACCTCCGCCCAAAGAAATAATAGAATTTTCTTTCCATGAGTATTCATTCAGTGTTTCCGTTTCCAGGCTGCGGAAAAATTCTTCGCCCTCAGACTCAAATATTTTTGATACCTTTATTCCCGTTTTATCCTCTATGATCCTATCCAGGTCATAAAATTCCCATCCCAAAGTGTTGGCGACTATTGGTCCGATTGTACTTTTTCCCGATCCCATAAAGCCTGTTAAATAAAATATTCTTTTTTTCATTTTTTTGGATTCGAATTTAAGTAAGTTTATTAAATATCCCCTTCGTTTTAAAAGGCAAATTCAGTACCTATTAAAAAAGTAACTCCATCCACATTAATTTTCGATTCAAACGACTTTTGAGCAACCGTAATGAGCATTCCGTTATAATTTACCTGACTTTTAGAATATTCGTTATTGACAGTAAATTGGGGATCTCTAAATTTCATAGAAGCCCGGAAACTTAAATTTTTAGTTAAAAGATATTCGGTACTTATTGAGACCTGAATTCCATATGCGATATTTTCAGGGGTGCTTTTAATTTTTTCATCTCCAAACTTTCTTATTTGTTCACCGTAATAGTAAGCTCCGCCGCCACCCATAAGAAACTTCCATTTTTCTGTTGAAAAAGGGAGCAAATAATTAATAGAAAGTTCAACCGGAACCAAAATAAAACCATCTTCTACATAGATTGACAGAGTATTATCACCGGAAAAAACGGTTAAATTTCTGGCGGAAATAGTTTTGGTCATGTATTCAATATTTAAACCGAGAAACAAATCTTCTATTAGCGCATATCTGAAGTTGATTCCTCCGCTTACAATATCATCAATCGGAAAAGCTCTATTCCTAATAGTAGGATCGGAAGAATTAGGATATAAGTATATCTTGGAAGAAGTAGTATAAATCAAATCCGCGCCTACAGCGAACCGGTTGCCGTTATACTGAGCAACGGCAATAAAATTCAACATCGTTATTAAGACAAATATTTTATTTTGCATCTTAAAAGGATATTAAAAATTAGGCAGTAATTTGTCAATTTAATTTAAAAAATCAAACCCCCGATATTAAGATACCGGGGGTCAATTAGTAATATTATTTCAAAAATTATTATTGAGCAAAGAATTGACTTCTATGATCAACTATATCCGCATCTTTTTTCAATTTTGCCAGCCATTCGGAAAAGAAAGCATTTTTCTTTTGAGAAATTAGGTTTGCCATAATTTTATTTTTCTGAACAGCAAAAGCAGTAGAGTCAAACGGAGTCCTGGAAAGGACTTTAATAAGATAGTATCCTTGCAAACCTTTAACCGGATCAGTAACCTTTCCGATTGGGGCTTTCAGCGAATGAGCAATAAAATTATAATCCAAGCCTATATTTGGAATAGATTGATTAGCGGCAAATTCTCCTGTTTGGCTAACTACAACATTTGGGTCGACCGAAGCAGCTTTTGTTAAATCACCGCCTATTTTAGACTTAATCAGTTCTGCTTGTTTTTCGGCTTTTTCAAATTGCTTTTCTTTCACCACCTTTGGTTTTATCACATTTTTCACTTTATCAAAAGATTCAACCCCCTCGGGCGAAATTGAAGTAACTTTGGCCACAACATATCCTTTTGTTGTACTTATAGCGTCACTTATCGAATTAACATCATTATTGAAAGAAAAATCCACAAGATTTTTATTAACGCCCAAGGTAGGGATATAATTATATCCTTTTGTAAAATCGGATGAGGAGATAACCTTATAATTCATCAGCTTAGCTTCTTTTTCAAATCCGTCTTTGTTTGCAATGTACGAAAAATCTTTTGCTTTATTCAGTTCTAAATCTTTTGTTGTTGCTGAGGTTTGTATCGGTTCAACTATTTTCTCAACAACAAACTTGTCAGAAGTACGGCCGGTAACTTTTATAATATGATATCCGAAATTTGTTTTGATCGGTTTTTGAACAACACCGACTTTACCAGAAAAACAAGCTTTTTCAAATTCAGGTATCATTTGCCCTTTTCCGAACCAGCCTAAATCGCCTCCTTTTGCAGCACTTCCGGGGTCTTTGGAATATTTTTCCGCCATTTGTGCAAAATCGGCACCCTTTTGAATTTCGTTGTAGATCTTATCAGCTTCTTCCAAATTCTTTTGATCGCTGCCGAACTGGTTTATTAAAATATGAGATGCACGAACATAAGTGTCCTTTGAATGAATTAAAGAAACTAAATGAAAGATAACATAACCTTCGTTAGTTAATACCGGTCCGACCACAGCGCCAGGTTTCGCGTTTGTAAGCAGCGAAACTGCTTTTGAAGAAAGTCCGCTAACAGTTATCGTATCCTTCGCATAAGGTTTATCCGAATATGATTGAACGTAACTTTTAAAACTTGCGGTATCGCTTTTTATTTGACCGTATACGTTTTCCAAATCTCTTTTCACATTTATCGAATCATCTCCGGAAGGTGCCAAAGGAAAAAGAACATAGTCAATTTTTCTTTTAGCTAAAACCTGAAATTCGTCTAAATTCTGATTATAATAATTCTTTAACTCTTCATTAGAAACATTTATTGTTGATGCAGGAAATTCCTTTAAATCGACCAACGCATATTGAGAATTTAATTTAGTATTTTGATCGATAAAATTTCTCTTTACCTCTTCAGGGCTTACGGTAATGGATGCAAGCAGCATACTTTGTAATTTTTGATTCAATTGATTTTGTCTGATATAATCTTCGGCTTGAACCAAGGCTTGTGAGTTGCGAGGATCATAAATAGCGGACAAATACATTTGTCTGTTAAATTTTCCGGTTGAATCGACAAAGTTTCTTTTCAAAAATTCAGGGGGATTATTACTAAGAATGATATCCTTAATTTCCTGATCACTTACGCTGATACCGAATTTTTTAATCTGTTGTTCAATTAGTATTTTGGTAACCAGTGCATCCCAAACCTGATCTCTGAACTGCTCCGATTGCTCGTCAGGCACATCTTTACCGGTTTGCTGCTTTTGGTTTTCTCTTTCTGTATCCATCGTTTTCGAAAACTCTTGATACGTTATTTTAACACCGTTAACGGATCCTACTAAGTTAGTTCTAACTCCAAACACTTCCATTACGTTAGAATCTGAAAGAACCATAAAAAGGACAAATAGCACGCCTACGCTTATGATAAAAGCTGGTGCCAAACTACGCATCTTGGCCATCATAGCCATATTATATTTTTCTCCGATATTTGAGTTAATAATATATAAGGAAACAAAAATAGACACATACTTATAAAAAATCAATTTATAAATATAATCTATTAGTTATCCTTCTCCTAAAAAATTGTTATATTATCCTTTCATTTTTTTTTCAAATCTTTAATTCACCCTAAAAATTAAGTGATGGGGCATAAAATCCCAATAAATCTTTATTTTATTTGGTACTAACAAGGTTGACTTTGTACAACAGCAAATATATATTTCATCATAAACTAAATTAATAGAGGAATAGAGTATGCAAGAGAACAATGATTTTCTTAAATATGTACCGATTTTTTCCGAATTAGATGAAAATACACTTGAGCAAATCTCGAAATTAGGTATCCGGAAAAATTTCACAAAAGATTCAGTGGTACTGTTTGAGCATGAAACTGGTTCGGCTTTATTCGTTATAGTGAGCGGTAAAGTAAAAGTATCTCGCGTAAGCGATGACGGGAAAGAAGTAATTTTGACCATATTAGGAGAATCCGACTTTTTTGGTGAAATGGCTATTTTGGACGGTATGGCTAGATCTGCTAACGTTACTGCAATGGAAGATTCCGAATTATTTATAATTCAAAGAAGTGAATTTTTAGAACTGCTGCAAAGCCACCCGGAAATTGCTATTGCATTATTACAGGAATTAACCCAAAGACTCCGCTCAGCAGACATGAAAATTAAATCGCTGTCTCTGAAAGATGCAGAAGGCAAAGTTGCTACAGTAATATTACAACTCGCAGATGATATTGGGAAGATTAAGCACGGAACCGTAGAAATTGAAAAATTACCTTTTCAGCATGATCTGGCCAATATGGCAGGTACTTCGAGAGAAACTATTTCCAGAACACTGCACTCTTTTGCAAAGAAGGGCATGGTTGAACTGGACGGTTCAAAGTTGAAAATACTTGATTATGAAAAATTTAAAGAAATGTTTAGTTAAATCTTGCAGAAAGAATTACATATAAATACAAACGCAAAAGCAGATTTGCATACTCATACGGCTTATTCGGATGGGTACCATTCTCCGGAAGAATTAATATACAAGGCAAAAGCCGTCGGGATCGAAATTTTGGGAATTACCGATCATGATAATCTTGCCGGAATTGAAGAAGCTACGGAAATAGGTAAGCAGGTAGGTATCGAAGTCATACCCGGTGTTGAGATCAGTACGGATCTTCAGGATAAAGAAATTCATATACTCGCTTATTATATTGAAACCGATAATATGGAACTTGAGAGGTATTTGAATTTCTTTCGTGAAGAGCGTCTAAAACGCGCTGAAAGAATCGTAGCAAAATTGAATACGCTGGGTTTAAGCATTTCCATAAATGATGTTTTGGAAAAAGCTCAAAATTCCGCTGTAGGAAGACCTCATATCGCACAGGCTTTACTTGAAAGGGGTCAGATTTCATCCTACTACGAAGCATTTAATAAGTATATAGGTAATGGATGCCCTGCTTATGAAAAAAAGGTGCATCTTTCTCCCCAAAGCGCTTTAAAATTATTAGTGACGCCGGAGGGCTTTCCTTTATTGCGCATCCCGGTTATATGCCGGAAACGATTTTAAAAGAGCTTATAACCGCCGGTGTTGACGGAATAGAAGTAATTCATCCCTCCCATTCTCCTCAACAAATAAGGTTTTACAGAGGAATTGTAAACGAATATTTCCTGCTCGAGTAGGCGGTTCGGATTTTCACGGCGGAAAACGAGATGACGAAGGAAATTTAGGAAAAGTCTACACAAACAGTAACGTTGTTGAAGCAATGAGACAGCAGTTATTAAGAAATTCAGCATAAATAACAGGGGTATATAAAAGCAGTCATGAAAGTAATAGAAGGTAATTTAAACTGCAGCACTACCAAGTTTGCGATCGTTCAAAGTCGTTTTAACGAATTTATTGTTAAAAATTTAGTTGAAGGCGCTCTTGAATGTCTTAAAAGACACGGTGCGATGGAAAGTAATATTGATATTGTTAAAGTTCCCGGAGCTTTTGAAATACCTCTAGCTGCAGCAAAATTAGCCGATCTGAAAAAATACGATGCCATAATATGTCTGGGTGCCGTTATCAGGGGCGCAACTCCGCATTTTGACTATGTTGCCGGTTCGGCTGCAACAGGCATAGCACAGGTAACATTAAAATATAACATACCAGTTTCGTTCGGAGTACTTACAACAGATACTATTGAACAAGCAATTGAAAGAGCGGGAACAAAGGCAGGCAATAAAGGATGGGACGCCGCGCTTACTGCAATTGAGATGACCGATCTTTTAAAAAGCTATAAATTTCTCTCTATAAACTTGAATTTATTTAGCAATACGTAATCGGTCCAGTATACACAG
>CAVUCX010000044.1:0-71878 GCA_963739955.1 uncultured Bacteroidota bacterium
ACATCCCCGGATACTTAATTAAAAAAGCAATGCACCAAATTTAAGTAAAATTATTATGTTTAATCAAGTATTTCATTAAAAATTAAGATGGAATATCTATTTCGGAAGGGGTACTTTTCTTCACTTGGACCATTCCGGTTTCTCTTAGAATTAAGTCGGTCTCAATTTCTATGTGCTGTTCTTCTATATTAGGATTATTAATATGCTCAACTACCATATCGACAGCTTTTTTCCCTAATTTATCGGTCGGCTGGTCAACACAACTAAGTGAAGGGGAAATGAACCTGTTTACATCGCTGTTTCCGAAGCAAATAATATCGATATCTTTAGGTATTTCCAATCCCAAATCTTCAATAGCAGCATACGCGCCTAAAGCTACCGGGTAAGTTACAGCAAAGATAAATTCCGGAAGACTTCCGCTTTTATACATTTTCATAAATCCGTTATACCCATCTTCTTCCCCGAAACCTCCTTCAACAACCCAATCTTTATTCAAGGGTATATTATGGTTCTTCAAAGCATCTTCAAAACCTTCTCTTCTTTTATCACCGATATTGATCCCTTTAAAACCAGCCAGATGACCGATTTTTTTATAACCGATCTTTATAGCGTGTTCAACTGCTTTAAATGCCCCTCCCCTATCGTCAACGGCCACACTGCTAAAACCGGAAATCTCCGGCACCCTGTCTACAAATACTAATGGAATTCCCATTTTTTTTACGGTATTAAATATTTCCATATCGTGAGTATGCTCCGAAATAGATATAATGATTCCGTCAACTCTCATTGAAAGAAGGGTTTGAATATGCTTCTTTTCTCTTTCTTCATTTTCTTGCGATACCGTAAGAATAATTTCATAGTTATACTTAAGAGCATTATCATATATAGATTCTATCAATGATCCAAAGAAAAAATGAGCTATTTTCGGAACTACCAAACCGATAGTATTCGACTTTTTGGAGGAAAGATTTCGAGCCATATAATTAGGAGTATAACCCAATTCTTTAGCTAAATTTTTAACTTGATCGGCTGTTTTAGAAGAAATATCCGGATGACCTCGTAGGGCCTTTGAAACGGTTACCCTAGAAACATTTAAGCGTTTCGCTATGTCGTCTAATGTAATGGATTTGGGTTTCAATTAAATATGCCTTAATAATTAACTTTAACGCTAACTTTAATTAAAGTAAATAAAATTTTCGAAGGAAATAAACTCCAAAAAAATTTAAGCAACCTTAGATCTAAAATCTAATATTCTGCTTTTAATTTATGATTATTTATATAAAAAATCCATATTTTTTCTATACGATCATATTCACAAACATCTTAATTCTTAAGTTTAATATTAAACTATTTCACAACGAATAAATTTAAAATAATTTCATTTTGGTTAACTATTTTTAATCGCTATAAATTTAGTCTCTTAATTATTGGTTAACTCCACATTAAATATTATCCCAAATAACAATCCGAAGCTCAATTTTATTAAATCAATAAAAAGGATTAAAAACTAAAACTTGTCCTGCAGTTATAAACCGCAGGACAAAATACATATTATTTACTTGCGGCGAATTCGGTAGAAAGATCAGCAGGCTCCATTTTAGGTACAAGAATATGAAAGATAGCCAAAGCAATTAAATAAGCTGAACCGGAAATAATGAAAAGTAAAATGTAATGCCCGGTAAGCTGTAAAATTAAACCGGCTGCATAAGCAATGAGCATTCCGCCGATAGCTCCGGCTAAGCCGCCCAAACCGACAACAGAAGCAACAGCTCTTTTAGGCATCATATCGGAAGCGGTTGTAAACAAATTAGCAGACCATCCCTGGTGAGATGCGGCCGCTAATCCGATCAAACCAACAGATACCCATAAAGAAACAGTGGATGCAAATACGATTGGTACAATTAAAATTGCGCAAATTATCATAACGGTTTTTCTTGCTTTGTTCACCGTCCAGCCTTTTTTAATGAAACTGCCTGATAACCAGCCGCCTCCTATACTGCCGATACTTGTCATAGTATATATAACAATTAATGGCCAGCCCAATTCTATCAAATTTAATCCGTATTTTTCTGCAAGAAATTTCGGCAACCAGTAAAGATAAAACCACCAAATAGGATCCGTTAAAAATTTACCCAAAATAAAAGCCCAGGTCTGCCTGTACTTTAAAAGTCTAAGCCAAGGTATTTTTGTGGTACTTTCGATAGGATCACTAAGAATGTAATCCAGTTCCTGTTTATTTACTTTTTTATGTTTTTCCGGAGTATTATACATTAAGACCCACAGGATTATCCATATAAATCCCAAAGCACCGGTGAAGATAAAGGCTTCCTGCCATCCGTAAGTAATAGTTAACCACGGAACCACAGCGGGCGCAACAACTGCCCCTATATTTGCTCCCGAATTAAAAATACCTGTTGCCAAAGCTCTTTCCTTTTTAGGAAACCATTCCGCAGTAGCTTTAATAGCAGCAGGAAAGTTGCCCGATTCACCTAATCCAAGGAAAAATCTTGCTGTTCCGAATCCGAACGGTGTTTTTACTAATGCATGACCCATTGCGGAAATACTCCAAATCAGAATTGAAACTGTATATCCGATTTTTGTTCCGTACTTATCTATAAATCTGCCGAACACTACTAATCCGATTCCGTATGCAGCCTGAAACGCCATAACAATATAACCGTATTCAATTTCATTCCAGCCGATATCTTTTTGCAGTACAGGAGCCAGAATTCCAAGAACCTGCCGGTCTATATAATTGATCGTAGTGGCGAAGAACAGCAGTGCGCATACTGTCCATCTGTATGCACTCATTTTTGTATTTCCAGTATCCGCCAGGTTTCCTGATGGTCCGGTATTCAGAGTTGAATTTTGCATCATGTATTCCTCATTAATTTTTCAAATGTTTCCTGTTCAATTTAAATGAAGTTCGGGCTATAACATTTATTAACTGATTAGAGCCTGTATGCATTCTTAACCAGATCATACGCCAGACTATGACTCATTATTTTGGCCTCATCCATATCAATAATATGCTTAGCAACAAGTCCGGCAAGGAAATTGGAATCTACTCTCCGTGACAGATCGTGCCTGGCAGGAATCGACAAAAACGCTCTGGTATCATCATTAAAACCAACTGTATTATATATTCCCGCAGTTTCGGTAACTTGTTCTCTGAACCTGGTCATACCTTGAATACTATCATGGAACCACCAAGCAGGACCCAGTTTCATTGCGGGATAATGCCCCGCTAATGGCGCCAGTTCCCGCGCGTAGTTGGTTTCATCAAGAGTAAAAACAATAAAAGTGAACTCCGGATTATTACCGTACGTATTCAGCAGTTCATATAAATTTTTAGTATATTCGGTTTGTACCGGAATATCACAGCCTTTATCGGCCCCGAACCGGTCATAAATAATTTTATTATGATTTCTGAACGACCCGGGATGAACCTGCATAACCAAACCGTCATCAATGCTCATACGAGCCATTTCCATCAGCATATTTGCCGTAAATAAATTTTCATCTTCTTCGGTAACTTTTCCTTTCAGTGCTCTCCCGAAGATATTCTCGGCCTCTGTTTCTGAAAGTTTATGAGTATACGGAGATCTTACGCCTTGATCGGTTGAAACCGCTCCCATTAATTTAAAGAACTCACGCCGGTTTTCAATTGCTTTAACAAAATTTTTATAAGAACTAACTTCAATTCCCGAAGCTTTGCTCAATGCATCGATTTCATTTTTCCAGTTTTTCCATGTAATATTTACAGTACCGTCAGGCCTGAAACACGGTATCACTCTTCCGTTCCATCCTGATTCTTTAATTCTTTTATGTACATTAAGCGAATCTCCTGCCGCATCGGTAGTGGATAAAACTTCAATATTAAATTTTTCAAAGAGAGATCTCGGCAGAAATTCTTGAGTCTGCAATTTTTCCTGAATAATATCATAAATTTTCATTGCGTTTTCGGAATTTAGTTTTTCCTGTATGCCGAAGACTTCTGAAAATTCATGTTTGAGCCAAACTCCTGTCGGAGTTCCGCTGTAAAGATAAAAGTGATCGCCGAAAATCTGCCAGATTTTCCGGTGATCTTTTTCTACCGGAGTTCCGTCTATTGCAGGTATCCCTAAAGATTCGAGTTTAACCCCCTGCGAATATAACATGCGATGGATATAATGATCGGGTATAATAAAAAGTTCCGTAGGATCAGGAAATGGATTATTAGACGCCAATATTTCCGGATCGACATGGCCGTGGGGACTTATAATAGGCAAATTCTTAACGCTGTTATAAAGTTCATAAGCATTATTCCGAATTTTTTCGTCCGGATCAAAAAACCTATAATCATTAAGAACAAATTTCTCCATGATAATGCACCTCGTCTATTTATTAAATGAGTTATCTAAACAAAAAGGAAAACGGTAAATCAGCAAAATATTCTTGTACAAATGAAATTACAAGAAATATTACTCCCTTATTGCTGTTGTTCAGATAGTATATGTTTTGTAATATTATTTTTCTTCGAACAAGTTTCTCTAATAACAATGTTAGTTGGTAATTCAATTTTAACCGGATTGAATTTTTCATAGCCGTCAATTTGTTCAATAATAAGCCGGACTGCTTCTTTTCCCAATTTTTCGGTAGGCTGATAAATACAGCTCAATGAAGGAGAAATAAAGCGATTAACATCGCTGTCACCGAAACAAATAATATCAATATCATCCGGAATTTTTAATCCCAATTTTTGAGCAGCGGCGTACACACCCAAAGCAACCGGATAGGTAACCGCAAAGACAAATTCCGGTAAATTACCGGATTCCGCTAATTGCATAAAACCGTTATATCCGTCCTTTTCACCGAAACCGCCGTGAACAATCCAATCGGTATTCAACGGTATATTATTATCCGATAGAGCATCAATGAACCCGTTGTACCTTTCACGACTGATGTTTATTTCCTTCGGTCCGGCCAAATGCGCTAATTTAGTATACCCCATCTTAATTGCATGTTCGGTAGCTTTATATGAACCCTTATAGTCTTCAACCGTAACACACGTAAAATCACCGCATTCTATTACCCTGTCTAAAAAGACAATTGGAATTTCTCTTTCTTTAATCGTATTGAAAATAGAGCAGTCCACCGTCTCTTGAGAAATGGAAATAATAATACCGTCAACTCTCATGGATAAAAGAGAGTTAATATACATGCTTTCTTTTTCCTTATCCTCTTGAGTTACGGTGAGAATAATTTCATAGTTGTTTTCGAATGCCGCATCGTATATTGATTCAATTACTGCACCGAAAAAAAAATGTGCAATTTTAGGAACGACTAAACCGATTGTATTAGTTTTTTTTGCGGAAAGATTTCTGGCTACAAAATTAGGAGAATACCCCATTTCCAAAGCAGTTTTTTTTATCATCTCTTTCATTCTCACTGAAATATCTGGATGATTTCGTAAAGCTTTTGAAATGGTTACTTTAGATACATTTAGTACCTTAGCTATATCACTTAAAGTTATATTTTGTTTTTTTGTCAATAGAGTTACTCACTTAACAGTAACTTTAGCAATTACTTTATCGATTACTTATTATAAATTTGGTTAATTTTTATAATATAATCAACCATTATTTTGAATTCTTGAAATTTAATTATTAAACTTTTTTTGGACAATTAAATTATAATTTAAGTTTAGACTAAAAATATTACTTAAACTTGTCCTTGGATGCCCAGAGGCCAAGAGCCGGATTTGAGATGTAAAAAATCTCTTCCCCTCCCGGCAATATATTATAACCGTCTTTAAGTTTTTCCGGATTATATTTTTTCATCATATCATTTAGATCCGCAAATTCGAAATTCACACTTTCTATTTCCTCTTTTGTTATTTTTCCCGGGCAATAAGTGATGGAAAATCTTCCTTCCGAAGAACCGTGTATTAAATGTGCGGCGGCTCCAAGACTGTTCTGCAAGTCTTCATTTTCTTTAACCAATTGCAGTACCCTGGGAGTACCGACGTAACCGTACTTTCTTATTAATTTGTCGATACCCGGGTCTTCACCGAATTCTTTGAGTCCGGGGGCAAGAACTATCAGCTCCCCGCCGTCGTCAATTGCCATTCTGGTTCTGTAAACACTTTTATTACCCAGCCATGTAGTTTTGAATTCACCCGGTTCAAGATATACCACTACTTTTTTTAACGGTTTTTCCAGCATTACAAAATTCACTTCCAAAGATAATTTGGCGGCAAGGTTATAACATTCAATATCGTCGCCGACAAACAAACCTCTAACCGCTAATTTGCCTTCCTCATCTTTACCTATTACCGTCAGTGCATAAATTATAGGCATATCTTTAGCGAAATGTTCCGATCCGTAATTTAAAACCTGACGTACCGGCGAATCGGCGTGTCCCATTATCCTTTCCATACCGTATGCAGCACCGAGGAAATGACTCTTATTTATCCCTTCTTTCCCCCCTGTACCTATGAAAACATTCTTATTGTAATTCGCCATACCGATTACTTCGTGCGGTACTACCTGCCCGATTGATAAAATCAGATCATATCCGCCTTCGACAAGCAGCTTGTCGACTTGAATCGGAATACTATAGTCAATCTTGTCTTCGGAAATTTTTTTAACAAAATCGGCCGGTACTTCACCCAGAGTTATTAATCCCGATTTCCAGTCGTGGACACGGAACTTCCCTTTGGGAACCTTTTAAACATTATTGCTATTTCCGCCTCTGTCATAGGATAATGTGTACCGATAGCGGGAAGAACGTCGGTTAATTTATCGCCGTAATATTCATAAGCAAAATCTGTTAAAACGCCGGAATGCGAATGAAGCCTTGTTATATCCGGAGGTAATGCCAGAACTTTCTTCTTCTTCCCAAGTTTATCAAAAGCTTCAAAGAGACCGGCTTTAATATCTTCGTCGGATAATTTATCGTTTGCCGAACCTCTGCTATATAATAACATAACTAAAACCTTTCATTTTAATTGGACCCATTCCGGATTCTCTGTATTAAGGAATGGTTATTAAACCCCGGAATAAGCATTAAATCCGCCGTCAACTGGTATTACAATTCCCGTAATAAACTGCGAAAGATCGGATAAAAGGAACAATACAGTACCCTGTAAATCTTCGGGCGTTCCGTATTTGCCCATGGGTGTCGCTGCAATAATTTTCTTGCCTCTTGCCGTCATCTCGCCTGTTTTCTCATCCGTTAATAAAAACCTGTTTTGATTTGTAAGAAAAAACCCCGGTGCTACGGCATTTACCCTGATGTTGACTTTTGCCAAATGAACCGCGAGCCATTCGGTAAAATTATTTATGGAGGCTTTGGCCGCTGAATATGCGGGTATTTTCGTAAGGGGCCTGTATGAATTCATTGAAGATACATTTAATACCGCTCCGCCGCCGTTCTTCAGCATATCTTTCGTTAGAACCATTGTTGGTAAAAGCGTACCCAAGAAATTCAGATCAAAAACTTTTCTGAATCCGTCAATGCTCAGGCCGTAAAAAGTTTTTTCGAGATCATTCATGTCATCTTTATCGATATATTCTACCTGAGTCGTAGCTTTGGGAGAATTTCCTCCGGCGCAGTTTATTAATAATTCCACCGGACCGAGTTTCGAGTTAATCTCCTGTTTAGCTTTTTCTAATGAGCTTTCGTCCAATACATTTGCTTCAACACCAATTGCCTCGTTTCCAAATTCTTCGACAAGATTTTTAGCTGTTTTATCTGCAAGGTCTTTAACCAGATCAAGAACCGCGATTTTTACTCCTACAGCCGCCAGGCATTGAGCCATAGCCGTTCCTATTACTCCCGCTCCTCCGGTAATAGCGCAAACTTTTCCGTTTAAATGCTCAAAAGAAAATTTATCCATTTTATCTCCTTAATACTGAAATTTTTCAAATTGTTAAAATAAAAATTATATTTTTTAAATCTACTAATCAGAAATTCTAGAAACAAAGACATAATTCAATTATCCATTTCTAATATTTCCTTCCAAACACTGCTGTCTACAGGGACGCCTATTTTAAGATTTTCTTCTTTAATTTTTGATGATGACTCTCCCGGATATAATATATTTTCATTGCCGTTTGCACCGGCAGTTCGAATATCTTCCAAAATATTTTTTATAATAATTTCCGGAAGTCCTGAATTATATTCCGGATTAGGTTTAATGGCAATAAAGATTTGAGACACACCCGATTCGATTTTATCTTTTCCGATTTCTAAAGATGATCTGCCTTCGGACATAATTGCCGCGAGAAGATCAAGAACTAATGCAAGTCCGCTTCCTTTCCATAATCCCATCGGCAATGCTCTTTTGTTTTTCAATATTGTACATGGATCATTAGTAAGATGTCCTTCATCGTCGTACCCTGCGGAGTATTCGGTAAGTTCGTTGGACTGTACCAATTTTTCCAGTTTACCATATGAATATTGAGACATTGCCATATCCAGGACTATATGACCATTCTCGTTAGGAATGGCGATAACAAGTGGATTATTTCCCAGCTTAGCTTTGTTCCCTCCCCACGGCGGCATTGTGGGTGTTGCATTCGTCCAGCTAATTAAAACAAAACCGGCTTTTGCCGCCTGCCAGCCGTAAGTGCCTCCCCTCATCCAATGATTAGTATTTTTGAGCGCCACTCCTCCTATTCCGAATTTAGAAGCAAGCTCTATTACGCGGTCGGTACAGAACTTTGCATTCAAAGGACCCGGACCGTAATTTCCGTTCCATTGTTCAAATGCAAAATCACCCTGAACTTTTTCAGGAGAAACATTAATTTTTACATTGCCGCTTCTTACCGTATTTATAAAAGATCTGAATCTGTTTATGCCGTGCGAGTCTTTACCGTAAAGACTGTTATTTGAAAAAATTTTTGCAAGCTTTGATGCCTGAAACTCGGAAAAGCCTTCATTCAATAATACGCGTTCAAGTCTGGTTTTAATTATGCCATATTCCAAACGAATTAAATTTCCGGTCTTACTTTTAATATTTTCTAAATCAGTCATCGGATTTTATTTTTATAAATATCCAGAATAATTTCGTTAGTTATTCTTGCGGATTCCCCTGTTATAAACGGCTCTCTGTTATGTCTAACCGCTTCTATAAAATCTTCTAAAATCGCCTGGTGATTAAACGTATTGGATACTACGGCGGAAGATGCGCCGCTTTGGATTTTAATTCCTTTCGATTCGCCGGGATTCTCCATTCCTTCGACCAGCCACCCTGTTATGATATCGTTATCCATAACTATAGTACCGGACTCGGAATGGATTTCAAGATGCGGATCGAACCCTGGTTTTGCCGCGGTTGAAGCGACGATGGTTCCAATCATCCCGTTCTTATATCTTAGTAAAACAGCCCCGTGATCTTCTACCTCGATATCATGTACAAATGTATCATAGTCGCTAACTATACGTAACGGCTTACCGAAAAACCATTGGTATAAGTCGATATTATGAGAAGCTTGCTGAATGAACGGTCCTCCCCCGTCCATAGCCATGGTTCCCCTGTAAGCCGAACTATTATAATAATCGTTACTTCTATAATTTTTTATTGTAAGGTCGGCCGCGAATATTTTGCCGAGTTTATTTTCATCGATTATTTTTTTTATAACCTTATTATCGGGACTCATCCTTCTTTGATAAGCTACGCCTAATTTTACATTATTCTTTTTGCATACGGAAATCATTTCATCTGCCGCATCCAAAGATATCTCAATGGGTTTTTCAGTTAGAACATGCTTACCTAATTTTGCGGCCTCAACGGTATATTGCCTGTGAAGAGCGTTTGGTGTACAAATTATAACAGCGTCAAAGTCTCCTTTAATTTCTTCCAATGCAACCGCGGTTTCAATTCCTCCTTTAGACTCCAAATATGAAGGCACTTTTCCGCTGCGGGAGATGACACCTATTACTTCAGCATTTTTCAGGTTCTCAATTGCTTTCACATAAGTATTAGCAATATTACCGGAACCTATCAAAACAAATTTAAATTTATTGTTCATTCCGAATTACATATATAATTTTAAATTAGTAATATATTCTTTATTATGAACTCAACGGCAAATTAATCCGGATATGGTTATATCTCTTTCCGAAAATTCCGGTCATCAAAATAAGGAGCCGATAAAGATGTAAAAGATTAATCTTTAAATGGATCCAAATGTCTGTGAAAATGTTTTATTAAATATTCGTAGTGCAGGTCTTCATTCTCGGCAAGACATTTATAAATTTTTTCTCGGAAAATATATTTTCCCGAATCATTTTTGTCGGTTAATACTCTGCCGTAAGTAACATGAAGTATTTGACGAATGTCATTGATGCTAAATAATTCTTTCAATTCATTATCAGAATATTTGTCAGCTTTTTTGACCTTATTAATATCTGCGGATACGTGATAACTTTTCTTTTCAATTTCATAAAGTCCCGTCGAGTAATCCAATATTTCTCGGAACAGCGCGGTATCTTTTGTCGCAACAACCTTTAGAGCTTCAAGGTAGCTGGTTCCGGCAGTTTTTACGTGAACGAAACCCGAGTGCATCCCGCCTATAACTTTATAGACCGAAAATTTATCACTTCCCGAATGAAGGCTAATTTTATAGGTTCCGAAATAGTTAGTTATTTTAAGGTGATTGGAATATTCGTTTTTGAAAACAATAAGATCTCCTTTGTAGTCTATACCTTTTTCGAAGTCGCCTACAAATCTCGGCGCGAGACTAACAAAAGCGACGTTCATTCTTTTTAGTTCATTGGCAATAAAAAAATGTTCAAAAGGTGATGTGACAGAATCTGTTTCGTCGACGGAAACTTCCAGCTCGCTGGAAATATTGGAATAATTCTGATTAATATGATCTGACATTTTTTTAATATGGGCCAAAGCTTTTCCGTATTTTACCAGTGCCTTTAACATATCGTTTTTTTCAACTTTGATTTCGAAATCGTCTGCTATTTTGAGGCCCTTACCTACATATCTGCCGGTCATTGAGCTGATTGAATCATTCAAATCTTTCCAGGGAAGGTTCCCAGCCTGTTTTTCAAGTTCGCTTTCGCTTAAAACATCGGCTTCGTTTACAACATGTTCACCCGGATCGATCGTAAAGGTTTTATAACCTGCCTTCATCATCAGATCTATATCTTCCGTAGTTTTTAGATGATCAGCATCAGCTCCATATCCTTCTTTGTAACCCTCCTGGAAAACAGCCCAAACTGCCGCATCCATTACTTCGTTGGGCTTTCTTTGAGTCCTGGTTAATTCTCTAATAGACTGCTGCGCAAAAATCGGTTTAAAATCATATCCGGCTAATGACCTAATATGTCCTGCGTTTGCCAAACCAAGTCTATCTCCGAATCCGAACGAATTTACTAAACCGATAACTATCGGTTTTGTAAATTCAAAATGTTTTTGTATAGATTCGGAATTATGCCCGTTCAAAGCGCATTTCTTAATTAGTTTTATTCCTTCTATTTTTGAACCGGTTAATAATTCCCCTTCAAATTCGTTTAATAGTGAGCTATCATCTTCCGGTGATAGTAGAAATAACGATTTCTCAATGTCTTTTAAAGCTATTAAAAATGCGATAGTTCCCTTCTCGTTAAAAGATCTGGGATAATATTCCACAGTATATCCCTGCGTTAATTCTACAGATATTTTATTGTTATCTGCTTTATTCGAATTTTCTCTTATAGTACTTAATTTCATCTCTATACCTATTTTTTAAAGGAATAAATGTTGATTTTCTGTCTTTTCCTGTAGAAGCTCATTTGCGGCCGGGATAAACTAAATATTTACGACATGGAAGAAGCTTCATTTTACTGCATCAAATTACTTTTAAAGGAAATATTCTCCGAATTTTCGTTTTTCTCGAAAATTAGCAACTAACGGGTGAAGAATCTATTTTCTTTAAAAGAACAACTTTCTTTTTATCAAGATTTACAAATTTGAATGTTTGACTTAATTGTTTACTTTAACGATAACTTAAATTGTTAAAAATTACTAAGATTGTCAAGGTGTTTTAAACTTTCTTTTAAAAGAATTTATCATTTTTAAATCAAAATATGAAAGATCGGATTCTGGTAGAGATTTCATCACTATTTTTGAGCTATTTTTTCAATTTGTCGGTTAAAATATTAAAAGAAAGTTACCTTATTTTCTATAACAATGATTTAAAATGAATATATACCCCAGGCTAAAGTGAAAATAAATATATAGTGTAAAGTTATGTAGTTTGTTGGAGGTTTGTCGTAGGTTTTTTGGAGTAATTCGATAAAAGGCTGCTGCTAAAATAAACACCGATATGAAATCAGTAAATCATATTTCACCCCGAAGAACGCAAAGAAACGCCAAGGATTTTATATAATGCAATAGGTTTTCTGTCCCTTTGCGGTCTTTGCGCGCTTGGCGGTTAATTTTTCCGCAGAAGTGCTAAGAATATCCTAACAGCTGCCTTTGACTATTCAATAGAAAATAATCAAAGGATTTACCGGTATACCATTATTAAAGTTTGCTTTTATTAAAATAATTGTTAAATAACAGAAGCAATTAATTTTGCTTCTATGAAACAAAAAATAAAAAATATTATTTTAATCAAATTAGCCGTATTATATTTAGGTATTTCTACATATTCATTGGTTATATCCATATCGCCAAACAGTTTTTATACTTCGCATATAATTTCTTCCACAAGCAGCAGTAAATCATCTCCCCCCGGCACAAAGGCATGGATTCAAAGAAAACATATACCGCTAACCGTAAAATTTCATTTTACATCTGCGGCAGAGGTAATAAATTTCTTATTTTCAAAACCTCCGGTTCATTCATGTACACTATTAACCGGACCGGTTCCAAAATTTTCCAGTACTTTCCTTCTTACCCCTAAAAACAAAGCCCCGCCAAGATACATTTTAGTGTAATGCTATTATCCTGCTCATATATCAAAATCTTGGAAAATATAATTAATGTTAATTTTGATCCGATTTAAAGATTTCCGGATTTTTTATTAAAACGATGAGGCCTAAAATGAGTGCACTATTGAATAATAACGCCAATCCTCAGGGAAAGTTTCCGTGGCAGTTTGCCGCAATGATAGGTTCCCTGGGAATAGGGACATTACTTCTATTATTAATGCTCCTTGAAATTATTTAATTTACTCAAGTTGACCGCTTAAATGATTTTTGTGAGAAAAACTGCTTCTTTTATCCTTTACCCGCGACTTAAGTCGCGGGTAAAGGATAAATAAATTCTTATTTCAAACTATTTTTTAAGTTTATAAAAGGTGGCGGTCAACTTGAGTTAATTTATCATAAGAAAGGGTGAACTGCGGGATGCAAATTGAAGGGATAATTTTCATGTCAGTCGTATGGGTTTCTATTTTTCTATTACTAATATATTGTTATAGAAGGGTTTTAACCGTCGACAGAAAGCAAAAGATAAAATAAATATTAGTTAAAGCTGTCCCGAATAAAAAATTCGAATATATATCCGAAGTAAAATAATCCGGGAATATATTTCATTTAGTATCAATGAAAATTAAAAGTATTCAATTCGGGACAGCTTACTATTTAAATCAATCTTTCGAGAGGAATCTGAAATAATCTGATCAAATCATCCTCTCGTTTTACTTGTTCATTTAGGCTTTTTATCCCTGTTATTAAATCATCAAGAAGTTTAGTTTCCCGGAAAGCAATCATCTTGACAGCATTAAATCCGGGAAATACTCTCGTACCCAAATGAGCATCGGAACTATGCCCTTTCCCTTTGACGTTTTCCCATTCGGTAAAATAATCTATCTTTAATTTTTCGAGAAGAAAAGATACTCTGTCTTCCAATATATCGTGATAGACTAAGAATATAATTTTCATGATCTTTCTCCCGTTATATTATTAAAATCGGAATTAATTCCGTTTTATTGAACCGGTGCTTTTTTCCTCTTAAATAGTTTATTAAAGAAAGCCGATAACCTTGAAAAAGAAAAATCATCCAGAATTGAATAAACTACGGGAACGATAAACAAAGTAAGCAATGTAGAAGTAATTAATCCGCCTATAACCGCCTGTCCCATGGGCGATCTGAATTCCGAACCTTCACCTAACGCGAGAGCGACAGGCATCATACCGAAAATCATCGCAAACGTGGTCATCAAAATGGGACGCAGCCTTGTGGGGCCCGCTTTAAGCAAAGCATCTATCTTTGATAACCCCCGGCCTCTTAGAACGTTTGTATAATCTACAAGCAGAATTCCGTTCTTTGTTACAAGACCCATTAACATAATTATTCCGATAAAAGAAACAACCGACATAGAACTCTTGAATAAAAGTAATGCGAGTACTGCACCGATGATTGACATCGGCAATGCCAGCATAATTGAAAACGGATGAATGAAACTATCGAACTGAGCCGCCAGCACTATATAAACAAAAACAATGGCAAGCATTAAGGACATTAAAATATTACCGAATGATTCCGCCTGCTGTTTACCTTCGCCGACAACGCTTACCGAATATCCAGGGTCTAATTTCAAATTATTTACTTTTTCCATTATTTCGCCAAGAGCGTCTCCTAAAAGCCGGTTGGATAAACTTGCATCAATTCTGATTTCCTTTTGCCTCGCATATCTGTTTATCTGCGAAGGACCGGTCCCCTGCTGAACCGATGCAACATACGTCGCAGGTATCATCATCGGTCTTCCGTCATTCCCGTTCTTATTGGATTTTAACATAAGATCAGAAATATCTGAAATGTTCGCCCTGTAATTTTTATCCAGTCTAACTCTTACATCGTATTGTTCATCCCCTTCCTGATACTGAGTTGCAACATAACCGTCTACCATTGCACGCACCGTTGATGCTATTAAATACGGATTGACCCCTAAATCGGAAGCCTTTTCTCTGTCGATAAGCAGCCTTACTTCCGGCTTTGAAGTTTCAAGACTGTTTTCAATATCTACGCATCCTTTTGTTTCGCGCACCATATTTTCCACTTTGTCTGCAATAGCGCTAAGCTTATTTATATCTTCCCCCCTTATACTCAAAGTAACAGGTTTCTGACTTCCTCCCGGTCCTCCCGGCACCTGAAAACCGATACTTGCACCCGGTAGAAATTTAACATCTGCGCGGAGTAGATCCATCAACTGTTTATCGCTTTTGTTTCTTTCTTTTTTATTTACAAGCTTTACCAATATACTAGCGGTTGTAACCGGGTTATTTCCTCCGCCGATAGTAGTCAATACTGTATTTACTTCAGGATACCGTTTTAAATCCTTCTCAACCAGACCGCAGATATTACCGGTCTGTTCCAGCGAACTTCCCGGCGCTGCTTTTACTATAATTGTAAATTCATTCTCGTCGGTATCTGGGAAAAACTGCGAGCCCAGCATGCCCATAAGTCTTAAACTTAATATGAATACCACTATTGACCCGATTACTACTGTTTTGCGATGGTTTAAAAGACCACTTTAAGGCAGTGCTGTATTTATTGCTGAGTAATTCAAAAAAATGATTGAAATAAAAAAGAATCTTTTGAAAAATGTTTCCTTCTTTAGACAATACTTCATCTTCCCTTTTTAACCATTTTGATGACAGCATTGGGGTAAGAGTAAAGGCCACGAACAAAGAAACCAACACAGCAACTGATATGGTTATGCCGAATTGATAGAAAAAACGGCCTACAATACCCGGCATAAAAGCAACGGGAACAAACACAGCAACAATCGTAAAAGTTGTTGCCATTACCGCAAGACCGATTTCCTGCGAAGCCGATTTTGCTGCCTCAAGAGGCGTCTCCCCCTGATCCATATGGCGATATATATTTTCTATTACTACGATCGCGTCGTCAATTAGCAAACCGACAGCTAAAGACAAAGCAAGAAGCGACATCATATTAATGGTAAAATTCAGAGCATACATTATTATGAAACTGGCTATAATAGAAGATGGCAGAGCCAGTGCGCTTATAATAGTGGCCCTGGCGTTAGCAAGGAAAAGAAATATTACTATAACGGCTAGCAAGCCCCCATAAAATATATCGAATAAAACATCGTTAATCGAATCTTTAATGAATGTACTGTTGTCTTGGGCAAGAAAAATTTTAATATCCGGAGGCATTTCTTTTTTCAAGTTCTCTAGTTGCTTGTTTACTTCATCGGCTACCTGAACAGTGTTGCTGCCGGACTGCTTAATTATATTTAAACCGACGGCATAAACTCCGTTTAATCTGGTTAAGCTAGTCTGCTCTTTAACTCCGTCAGTTACTGCCGCTACATCTGAAAGATATACGGCCTTACCTTTTGGAGTGGCAACAATTACATTATTAAAATCGCTTACGTTCTTAAATTTCCCCATGGTTCTAAGCAGCAACTGACGCGAACCTTCGATAAGATTGCCGCCAGGTATCTCCACATTGGAAGCGCCTACATTTTGAATAACATCCTGAATTGAAAGATTGTATGCTTTTAACCGTGCGGCATCAACCGCAATATTGATTTCTCTTTCTGCTCCCCCAGCCAGATCTACCGAACCGACGCCGGGAATATTTTCGATTCTTTTTTTAACAATATTCTTTGCATAATCTGTAACTTCCTTATCAGATCTATTGCCGGATACCGTAATTGACATTATCGGCAAACTTGCCGGATCATATCTTTGAATTACCGGTTCTTCAATTTCATCCGGAAGATCGGCTCTTACTGCAGCTAATTTTTCTCTTACATCCTGCGCAGCCGATTTACCGTCAATCTCCAACTTAAATGCAATAATCACAATCGATACGTTCTCTCTTGAATAGGATTGAATTTCATCCACACCTTCTATAGGGTTTACTGCATCTTCAATTTTTTTGGTTACGTCGGTTTCAATCTGTTCAGGACCCGCGCCGGGGAGTACCGTAGTAATAATTACGTAAGGTATATCTACGTTCGGATATAAATCTACGTTCAATTTTATAAATGAAAAAATGCCGAGAACTATGAGTGACATAATCATCATAGTCGCAAATACCGGCCTTTGAATCGATACGTCAGCTAATTTCATATTCTCCCTTTTAATTCATTAGTATTTGAAATAGGCCCGACATATTTAATCGGTTATATGCACAATACTGCCGTGCTTAAGATTATTAGTACCCAGCGTTACAACTTTCTCGCCTTCTTTTAATCCTTCCGTTATCTCAGTAAATTTGCCGTCCGTAATTCCCGTTTTAACCTGGCGGAGATTAGCTTTCCCGTCGGCAATTATAAAAAGCGCAGTGGAATTCTGCGAATTAATCAGAGCAGCATTCGGAACCGAAAAAATATTGCTGTGATTTTGCAGATCTACATTCACCCTGCAGAACATTCCCGGCTTAAACCACATATTATTTGTATTTTGAAATAATGCTTTTAAATCAAAACTTCTTGATTGTACATCCGCCGATTTTGCGATTTGGAATATTGTTCCTGTCTTGATCAAATCATGATTCTGCTCCGAATAAATATTGGCAGCCTGTCCGACCGTAAAATTAGAAAGATCGCCTTCGCCGACGCTGAATATTATTTTCATATTCCGTATATCGGCAATAGTTACAAGAGGAATTCCGGGAACCGCCAGATCTCCGATATTCGAATTTACCGCGGTCACTATACCGCTGATTGGTGCAGTCAATATTACGGCAGCCTGTGCCGCTTCAAAATTCGCTTTTGCAATTACAAATGAAGTATTTGTTCCGTCAAGCATCTGCCGGGAAACCGCTCCGGCTTCATAAAGTTCTTTCATACGTTTTATGTCCTTCTCGGCGTTCAGGAAACCGGCTTGAGCCTGATAGTATTGAGAAGTAACACCTGATTTATCCAGAGTAAGCATTACCTCACCGGCTTTTACGGCATCACCTACTTTCACATTTATTGCGGTAATCCTTTCGGATATTTTAGCTACAATATTCGCCTGACTTTCGCCTTCAAGAGTACCGGTAAAAGTTTTTGTTAATTTTATTTCTCCCCGATGAACATTTATTACTTTAACAGGAACGGTATCCAGAGCAAACGGATCGGATTTTTCAGGCTCTACTTTAGGCTTGCTGCCGCAATTCAATAACGGTAAAACCGCTATAACGGCAAGAAGAAGAACCGGAATTATTTTTTTTAATTTTATTAAATTCATGACTTGATTTGACTCCTTGAAATTAAAAATCTAAACTTCAAACTTTCTGGCGCCGGTATTCTAGGGAGAGATAGTAATTGTTATAAGCGTCAGGATTCGGGATCCCCGTTACTTCTGTTCAATCCGGAACATTAATTATTATTGCTTACTGCAAATTCCCAATCTGCTTGAGCAATAAGATAATCATATATTGCCTGCGAATAATTTGTTTGAGCCATCATATAAGCGGATTGAGTATCTATAATTTCCAATTGTGTGCCGACTCCGCTCTTATATCGTGTTTCCGCTATTTTTAAAGCTTTTTGGGCTTGCTGCAAAGATTTTTCCTGAGCAAGAATTTTCTTTTCCGCTTCGTCCATTTTCATAACAGACTGTTTAATCTGAACCTTTACTCCCTCTTCCAATTTTCTTCTGCCGAGATCTACTTTTTCTTTATCGATTATGGCCTGCTGAATTCTTGCACTTCTGCCGAAGCCGTCGAATAAGGTGTAATTCAATTGCAAACCCACCATAAATGTTTCTACCCACTTATAATTCTTAATGCGGTATGTATTGTCTTGAGTTTGGAAATCATATTGCCCGAATAATGATAAAGTAGGGAAATAATCTGCTCTTTGAATGGAAACGTTTTTATCGAGCAAAGATTCCTGTATTTTCATTTGTTTAATTAAAGGATTATTTCCGATCGCGCTTTCACCTGCTTCATTCATTACGACGGATTCTATTTTCTTAAATTCGAATTCACCCTTTATTTCAACAGGCTGATTCAGATCCAAAGCAAGAATATTTTTCAGGGAAATTTTTGACAGCTCAAGATTATTAATTGCCTGAATAAGCATCGGCTTGACATTAGCAACCTGAACTTCGGACCTGAGAAGATCATATTCAGAAGCGGCACCGTGTTTAAATAAAGCGGAAACATTATCGTAGTTCGCCTGCGCGGCATCTAAATTCTCCTGGTAACATTTACAAGCTGCTTTGATAATAAAATAGTATAAAACGATTTTTTAACTGCCAGAACAATCTGCTGATCGGTAGCTTTCTTGCCTGTCTCCGCGTAATTAGAATATTCGCCGGCAATCTTAATTGCAGTATTTACCTTTTGACTGTAAATTACCTGGCTGAGAGAAAGCATAGCGTCGTAGCTGTTCTTAGAACCCAGTTCAAGTGTTTGAGTTTGCGAAGAAGGATTGAATGCGGTATTCGGAGATAAAAATAATACCGGCAATTTTATATTTCTGATATACGTACCCTGCAAATCAATCCTGGGAAAAGCATTTGAATATGCTTCATCGATTTGCTCTTGCGCTTTTTGAATATCTTTAAGAGATAATTTTACGTCCCAGTTATTTTCAAGCGCACCGGATATCGCATCTTTAAGATTTAAATATAATGTGTCTTTGGTCTGAGAATAAACCGTACTGCCGTAAAAGATTACAAAAATAAGAAGAAGCTTTCTACCTAAAGTGTGTTTCATTAAATACCCCATTTATTAAAAACAAACGTAGAAAACAGCTGGTCTTAAAATAACCAATTTTATGTAAACGGTCTATTTTTTTCTTACGGAAAAAGATCTACAAGTTTTTCAGATATTCGTTGATAGCTGCGGCAGCTTTTCTGCCGGCTCCCATTGCTAATATAACAGTAGCGCCGCCGGTTACAATATCGCCGCCGGCAAAAACTCCTTTTTTAGAAGTCTTCATGGTATCTTCTTCAACAACTATGTTGCCCCATTTATTAAATTGTAAATCCGGAGTAGTCTTTTGAATGATTGGATTTGAGCCGTTACCGATTGCAATAACAGCCATGTCGATGTTCATTACGTATTCGGAGCCTTGAACAGGCACAGGTCTGCGTCTTCCCGACGAATCAGGTTCGCCAAGTTCCATTTTTTGAAGTTTCACGCCAGTCAGCCAACCGTCCTTGTCGCCGATAAACTCAACCGGGTTGGAAAGATAAATAAACTCTATTCCTTCTTCCATTGCATGATGAATTTCTTCCTGCCTTGCAGGCATTTCGGCGTCAGATCTGCGATATATGATGCAAGCTTTTTTCGCCCCGAGACGCTTGGAAGTTCTTACGGCATCCATGGCGGTATTTCCTCCGCCGAACACCGCAACGTTTTTACCTTTGCAGTTGAAAACAGGAGTATCAAATTCAGGGAATCGATAAGCTTTCATTAAGTTGACGCGTGTTAGAAATTCATTAGCGGAATAAACACCGTTAAGATCTTCCCCCTGTATTTTAAGAAAATGAGGCAAGCCCGCGCCAACCGCGATAAACACGGCATGATAACCGTTTTCAAACAGCTCGTCAATAGTATCAGTAAAACCAATAACCGCGTTAGTCTGAAATTCTACACCGAGCTTCTTGAGGGCTTCTACTTCGGCTTTCACGATATCTTTAGGCAATCGGAATTCCGGAATTCCGTAAATAAGTACTCCGCCTAAATCATGAAGCGCTTCAAATACGGTTACATCATGTCCCATCTGAATAAGATCTCCGGCGCAGCTTAAGCCGGAAGGGCCGCTGCCGATAACCGCAACTTTTTTCCCTGTTTTGGATTTTGAAACATGATTATTACTTCCCGAATGTTCCCTCTCAAAGTCCGCAACAAACTCTCCAGTCTGCCGATAGCCACCGGTTCGTTTTTTTTTCCGACAACACATTTCGCTTCGCATTGTTCTTCCTGCGGACAAACTCTCCCGCACACTGCCGGAAGCATATTATCTTCTTTAATTTTTGCCGCGGCTCCCAGGTAATCTCCCTGAGCCACCAGGCTTATAAAATCACTTATCTTTACTCCGACCGGACATCCTTCAATGCAAGTAGGTTTCGGACATTGGATGCACCTTAGCGCTTCCATCTTAGCAAGCTCTTCTGTTAATCCTAAATTAACTTCTTTAAAATTGCCGCTTCTTTCCAATTTATCTTGTTCCGGCATCTGCTGACGCGGAATTTTCATCTTTTCTTTATTTGAAAGAGTTTGCACTGAAAGACTCCTGATTTTATTTGAACTTCGTTTATGCTTTATTAACAATTATAAACGAGGAATTTAAAAACGATTCTACAAGAAAATTTTTAAATAATCCTTCGCTACGATGTTATTATATTTTATTAATTATTTACGATCCAACTACAAGATCAAAACCGTAAAGCACCCGCCTCTAACGGCATTAAACCGGAATTAATTTTCGTTCATCACTTTAAGCATTGCTTCTTCGGTATGGCATTTATGATTATTCAATGCCTGTTCTTCGTGATCTCGGTACGTTCTGTTTCTTCTTGCCAGAGTTTCAAAATCCACTTTATGCGCATCGAATTCCGGTCCGTCAACACAGACGAAAACAGTTTTATTATCAACCGTAGCTCTGCATCCGCCGCACATACCCGTGCCGTCAACCATAACAGGGTTAAGACTGACAACCGTTTTGATTTTATGTTTCCTGGTAACTTCCGCAACAGCTTTCATCATCGGGATTGGCCCGATGGCAAGCACAAAATCAATTTTGCGCTTGCCTTCGATAAGTTCGTTAAGTTTCTGCGTAACAAATCCATGATAACCGTAGCTTCCGTCGTCAGTAGTTACAAAGACTTCGTCGCATACTTTATTCATCTCATCTTCAAGTATAACAAATTCTTTAGATCGTCCACCGATTATGGAGATTGTATGATTCCCGGCTTGTTTAAGAGCCACTGCGGTCGGATATGCAATAGCAGTACCAACGCCGCCGCCGATACTTACGGCAACTCCGAAATTTTCTATATGCGAAGGCTTACCAAGAGGACCGACAACATCGTGCAGAAAATCTCCCGCATTCAATTCGTTTATTTCTTTTGTAGTTTTACCAATTCCCTGAACAATTATTGTGATAGAACCTCTCTCAAGATTCGAATCGGATATTGTCAGCGGAATTCTTTCCCCGAAGTCGTCAACTCGTACAATTACAAATTGTCCCGCTTTTCTTTTTGCCGCAATTTTCGGTGCTTCGATTTCTATCTTTTTTACATTAGGCGCCAGGAACTCTGCACTAAGAATTTTATACATATCTCCAACCGGTATTATTTCTTTTTATGATTATTAGCTTCAACAACAGCTATAGCCGTCATATTAATTATATCGTCAACGGATGCGCCTCTTTGAAGAACATGAATAGGTTTACCCATTCCCATCAGAACCGGCCCTATTACCGTTGCTTCACCAATTCTCGACATTAATTTATACGCAATGTTGCCCGCATTAAGATCAGGAAAAACCAGCACATTTGCTCTGCCCTTAAATGAACAGAACGGGAAATCTCTTTCGAGAATTTCAGGAACAATTGCGGTATCAGCCTGCATTTCGCCGTCAATAATTATATCAGGTCTCAACTCTTTTACTATTTTTACCGCTTCTTTTACTTTTACGGTTTCCGGATATTTTGCGCTTCCGAAATTGCTGAAGGAAAGCATCGCAACTTTAGGATCGATGTCAAATGCTTTCACCGTATCTGATGCCGAAATAGCTATCTGGGCCAGTTCATCAGAATTAGGATTGACATTAACGGTTGCATCCGCAAAAAAGTATACGTCTTTCTTTGTAACAACAATATATAATCCTGAAACAACTTTTAAGCCTTCTTTAATACCAACGCATTGGAGCGCGGGTTTAATCGTGGTAGGATAATGTGTTGTCAATCCGCTTATTAACGCATCGCCGTCGCCGTTGTCAACCATCATCGCTCCGTAGTATATCTCGGTTTTCATCAGTTCTCTGGCTTCATGCAGGGTCGCGCCCTTCCGCTGGCGTTTATGGTAAAATTTCTGAGCATACTCTTCGCATTTCGGACAATTTTCAGGATCTTTTATCTGAAACTCACTTCTTTCATAACCAAGTGAATCAATCATGTCTCCGATTTTTTCCTTATTCCCAAGCAGAACAGGTTGAGCAATATTTTCACTGAATGCCACATGGGCCGCTCTTACGATCTTCTCTTCCTCGCCTTCCGGGAATACAACACGCTTAGGACTCTTCTTTGCTTTATGAATCATTACCCTGATTACTTCTTTTGATAATCCGAGTCTTTCCTTCAACTGTTCTTCATAAGCGTTCCAATCACTTATCTGTATTCTGGCAACACCGGTTTCAATTGCGGCTTTCGCTACAGCAGGGGCTACGTTCCATAATACTCTTGGATCAAAAGGTTTCGGAATAATATAATTTCTTCCGAACTCAAATTTTTCTCCGCCGTAAGCGCTTAAAACCATTTCCGGGACTTTCTTTTTCGCAAGCCCGGCAAGAGCTTTTACCGCCGCCATTTTCATCTCTTCATTTATCGCGGTTGCCCTTACATCTAAAGCACCTCTGAAGATAAATGGAAATCCGAGTACGTTGTTTACCTGATTTGGATAATCGCTTCTGCCGGTGGCCATAATAAGATCATCTCTTACAGATATTGCGTCTTCATATGTAATTTCCGGATCCGGATTTGCCATTGCAAATACTATCGGATTAGATGCCATGCTCTTTATCATTTCTTTGCTGACAACGCCGCCTTTTGACAGACCGATAAATGCGTCCGCACCGACCATTCCCTCGGCAAGTGTGTGACAATCTTTATCGGTAGCATATAACAACTTGTATTTATTTAGATCAGTACGATTCTTACTCAAACATCCTTTTGAATCGTACATAACAATGTTTTCTCTTTTTGCACCGGCTTTCAAATAAAGATTGCAGCATGAAATGGCGGCAGCGCCTGCTCCGTTAACTACAATTTTTAGTTCCGACATTTTTTTACCGACAATTTCGGCAGCGTTTATCAAAGCAGCGCAGGAAATAATCGCGGTGCCGTGCTGATCGTCGTGAAAAACCGGTATGTTCATTGTTTCTTTAAAGTCTCTTCAATCTCAAAACATTCGGGAGCTTTAATATCTTCAAGGTTAATTCCGCCGAATGTAGGCTCCAGCATCTGAACGGTTTTAATTATATCTTTTGGATCTTTACCCTTAAGTTCTATATCGAATACATCAATGTCAGCGAATCTTTTGAATAATATTCCTTTACCTTCCATAACAGGCTTACCGGCAGATGGACCGATATCACCCAATCCTAAAACAGCTGTACCGTTTGAAACAACGGCTACCAGATTTCCTTTGGCAGTATATTTATAAACGTCGTCTTCGTTCTTTGCAATTTCTCGGCATGGCTCAGCTACGCCGGGTGTGTAAGCTAGTGAAAGGTCTCTTGATGTAAGACATGGTTTTGTAGCAACAACCTCTATCTTACCTCGCCTTCCCTGGCTATGATATTCAAGAGCTTCTTCAGTACGAATCTTCATTATTGTCTCCTAAATAATTCCTCGTTTCGAGGATTTTTATTTTTTTTATTTTTAAAAGGGAAGCAAGAACCGGTAAATGGAAAATTTATTTACAGTAGGAACAGGCTGCGTTATTAGTTAAGAAACTTTCTAACTCAGCCATTCCTATATTTCCTCTGCCCTGAAATTTAAAAACTTTAATTTTATACATAAGAATAAAACACAATCACTCCTACAACCATAAAACGTGCCATTTATTTTATTTTTAAATTACCCTTTTACTTTATTTATGCTCGAAATTCATAAAAAGAAGGAATATAAAGGCGGAATTCTTTCCCAATTCTGAAAAAAAATTTTTAAGGTTAAGAATATATTTTCCGGAAGGGAAATTAGGTTTTTGAGCTGAAAAAAAAGAAACGGCAGCAATCCAAAGTTAGGATTACTGCCGAAGGAGGCAGTATAAATTACTGGAAATATTTTTTACTTTAGTGCATTAATAATTACTTTAAAAGGATCATTTTCTTTGTTTGAACAAAATCGCCTGCACGTAAAACATAGAAGTATATGCCTGACGCAAGATTTGATGCATTAAACTGTTGATTGTATTGTCCTGCAGGTTTTACTTCATGCAGAAGAGTCCTTACTTCCCTTCCGAGAATATCGTAAACCTTTAAAGTAACCAACGAACTCTTTGGTAACCCGTATCTAATTATTGTTGTCGGATTAAAAGGATTAGGATAATTCTGAAAAGCTGGAACGATTCCGGAATCTTTGCTGAAAATTTATCCTTTTCAACGCCGGTGACAACAGGTTTTTCGGGAACCCAATCATATGCTAATCCGGGGTTTGCGGATTTAGCAAAAATATTTGAGATAGTATAATCCGCGGCTTCGGTATTTGAAAGTATACTTCCGATGCCTTTCGAATGTCCGACTTCATTGTATCCCGGACCGTAATCCTGATATACTGCGTAAAGCGCCGGAAGAATACCGGAATTTATAGGCTGCTGATTCCAACCTAGAGAATCAACAACGCCGGGTTCATATGTGTTCATAAAAACGGTTCTCGGACTGCTTTGCCAGGCTCTGCCGAGAAATATTTGTGTAACCGCTTTTCCGTCAAACCCAACCGTATCGTAAGAAATTACGCAATGGTTGAAAACAAATCCGTATTTGGAATTCGCATCTGTACTTGCCGCTGTAATTGAGCACTGATTCCTGTTTACGTGAACTTCGCAGCTATCGAATAAAACGATATCTCTTCCGAAGATAAAATCTACCGATCCTTCGATATAACAGTTCTTCATGTAGACTCTGGCTGCACCGCTTCCGCCCCATGCATAATATGTATCCTGATAACCGAGTAGATTGCAATTATAAAATGCCTGCCTGTCGCCGTTTGATCTTAATGCTACCGCTTGTTGACTGCCTACGGATTGATCGTTCTTAACGGTGTTCTGGAAGGTTATGTTCATTGCAGTGAAATCCGAAGCGTCTATTCCTACGCTGTAAGAACCGGAAGTACCGCCTGCAATTCCCGCGTAGTCATCATATGTTAATATCGTATTATCCCGGTCTTCACCAATAAGAATGACATTAACTTTTTTTGAGCCTAAAATTAGTTTTTCTTTATAAGTACCTTTTTTAACATATATGATATACTTTCCGGTGTAATTGTCGGGTACGCCGTCAAAAGCAGCTTGAACAGTTGTATAATCTCCGCTGCTGTCTTTAGCGACCACTTTTTCTACGGTCGGCTGAGGAGTCTGAGTCATAAAGGTATCTACAACTCCGTATCCGGTTCCCTTACTGTTTGTGGCGTAAGCGCGAACATAATAGGTCGTATTAGCGTCAAGTGGATACAATATGCTTGTATACGAACCGAGTCCGCTACCGTTTTCGGTTTTGCTGTCCGAGAGAGTCGGATTGCCGGCAGTATTCCATACTATTCCTTTGACCAGAACAGTATCGCCGCCCCATTCGGTAACGTTGCCGCCGCATTGCGCTGTTTGCACCATAATATTTGATACTGCAGCCGTAGTAACTGTTGGAACAAGAGTCGAATCTAGAGTGGTGAAACTAACTTCATTGCCGTAAGAAGTTCCTGCCATATTTGTTGCATAAGCCCGCAAATAATATGTTGTACCTGATTTTAATCCGGTAGCCTGACTTACAAAAGTTCCCGATCCGGTACCGTCGCTGGTTTTATCATTAGCAATTGTAGGCGAGCTGGTTGTATCCCAGCAAACACCTCTTGCTGTTACAGGCGAACCGCCGTCCGAAGGAACGTTTCCGCCGCTTGTTACAAATGAAGTTGAAATATTAGTAACCGCTGTTGTTGTTACAGTGGGAGGATCCGCGGTTACGCCGGTTACAGTTCCTTTTATAATAATATTTTGAAGGTCAACATATTTACCGCTTTTAACATTTGGGTCGTTATCTACCCAAGGATAAACTCTAAGGTAAATTTTCTTCCCCGAATTTATAGTTTTAGCTACCGCTGTACTTACATGAGTGGTATCGGTAGCGCTTAAATAATTATTAGCATCACCCGTAGAATATGCGATAGGTACCCATGTAAGGGAATCAACAGAATAATAGATATTTGCTTTCATGTTGGTTAAACTGCTTGCGGCAATATCCAGAGAAACGGAATCAACGAATAATTGACCTCCGAACTTTGGTCCCGCGGCAAATTGAATATAAACAGTATCAAGCTGTGTTGTCTGGTTTGCGGGCCAGCTATTATCACTGATTCTTATTCTTTGGCTTCCGTTTGGTCCTGTATACTGATTAATTACAGTATTCATAAGCATTTCATCATCGGCTTTAATTCCTCCGACAATAACCGGGCTCATACCCGTTCCTCCGCTTACTGTAGGATCCGATAGCGGCCATGTAGCTGATGACGGACTTGGCAACGCTTCGACATCACCGCCGATCATAACATCCTGCACTAATAAATATTTTCCGGATCTTACGGTTGGATCATTATCTACCCAAGGGTAAATTCTAATATAAAATTTTTGTCCTGGATTAATTGTAACATTCGGAGATACTGCTGCAGTGGTTAAAGTATCCCTTGCTACATAGTTATTAGCGCTTGTATCTCCCGTTGAATAAGTAACCGGAGTCCAATTTGTCCCGTCGGCAGAATAATAAATATTCGCCTTCATCGTATTGATAGAGGCAGCACCGATATTGAGAGACATTGTATTCACGTTAAATTTGAACCCGGTATTAGGTGAAACCGCATATTCAATATAAACCGTGTCTATTTGAGTTGTTTGGTTAGCCGGCCAGGCATTGCCTAAAATCCTGATCCTTTGACTTGAGTTATAACCTGAGTAACCGTTGATTTCAGTATTGTGAAGATTCTCGTCAAGACCGGAAACCTGACCGGTATTTGAGGCAGTTAATCCGGTGCCTCCTGCATTTGGATCTGTTAATGACCAAAGCGCCGATGCCGGATATGTAATACCGTGTGTTGCTCCTTTTATATTGACATCCTGAATATATACATATTTGGAAGTAGAAGCGGCGCCCTCATACCATGGGAATACTCGGATGTATATAGTCTCGTTGTCTTTTATTTCCCTGCTGACCGGAAATGAATAATAAGATACCGTATTGTAAGCTAATACCAGAGCCGTATCATTTAATTTTGTGGATGTCGCAAAATTAGTGTCCGTAGAATAATATACGTTTGCACGTATACTGTTTGTGCCTCCGGCTCCTAAATACAATGAAATTGAGTCGGTAACAAAAGTATTTCCGGATTGAGGTTTAACAGCGAATTGAATAAATCTTGTATCAACCTGGGCGGTCTCGTTACCCCAAGAAACCGGGTTACCGCTTTCATAAGGCCACCATCTTTGAAAATTCCCTATCGGTCCGCCGGTTTTACTATAATCTCTTACAACAAAGCCTGCTGAACCGGTTTCAGGATAGCCGACAAGTTTATCGGATACAGATGAAACTTTCTGACTGTCAGGAACAGTACATGTCCATTGAATTGCTGAAGTTTGAGCTAATATATTGAAAGACAGTAATAGACAGAAAGTTAACGAACCAAAGAATAGTTTTTTCATACTTACTCCTCTGAATGTTTTATAAAAAGATTTTTTCTAGTGCATTCCTAAGTCTGAAAATATTTTCTCCTAAGTTTTTTATTATTAAGTTTTTTAAATTTCTTTTAAAACCATTTCATAAGTATATACGATAAAGTTATCGTTTTAGTAAATGGGCAAAAAAATACCACAAAGAACAGAATCAAAACGAAAAAAGAGTAATTTCATTTTCATAATTCAGACGAATATCTACAATTTTCTTTAAATACGGAATTAGTGCCCACTAAACTCTTAACTTTAAAAGTGAGAGCTTTTTACGATTTTGTACAGTTGAAAGCGACATAACGAGGTATTTTGCGGTAAAACGAGGATCTACAAGGTGAGCCGGGGACTAATTTCTAAAAGAGATTTTTTGAATCCCGGTTTAAAGTATAATATTCTGGAAATGTGCTTTATATGTACGGCTTAATTTTAGTTTAGTGCCGCTATGCAAATAAACTTCAAAATCGCCGTGTTCATTTGCTTTTAGATTTTTAATCTTATCAACATTTACAATTGACGACCTGTGAATTCTTACAAATTTTTTCGGATCCAATTTTGATTCCAAGGAGATTAATGTTTCCCTTAGAATTAATTTTTTTGAATCGGAATGTACATAGATATAATCTCCGGCTGATTCCAGCCAATCTATTTCATCAATACGAATGATTGAAATTTCTTCTTTCGCCTTAACCATTAAGCGGGTCAAATATTCGTTAGTCTTTTCCGATTGATCAGTTTCCGCATTAGCCGATTCATAATAATCATCGATAAGCTTTTTCAACTTATGCGAATATGCATACAAATTGCGGATGCTAAAATCTTTCATAACAGTTCTTACGGTTTCGCTAAACCGATTATCATTTACCGGTTTCAACAAATAATCCAATGCGTGGCACTCAAAAGCTTTAATTGCGTATTTGTCGTAAGCGGTAACGAAGATAACCTGAGGTTGAGGCATTACCGAAATTTTTCTTAATACCTCAAATCCATTCATCTCGGGCATCTGAATATCTAGAAACAGCAGATCGGGTTTTAAATCATTTATAGTTTCGACCGCTTCCAATCCTGAAGAACATTCGCCTATAATATTAAAAGATGGAAATTCTTCCAGCCTTATTCTGATTCCTTCTCTGGCATGAAGTTCATCATCGATTATTATTGTTCTTATATTCACCTGATATTCTCCAATTGATATTTCAAGGTATCCGTTTCGTTCTGGTAATATAACGGTAGTTTTATTATCCGTTCTTCTCCACCGTTTTTTTTAGATCTAACCTGCAGTTGATAATCTTGCCCGTATATTTGCGATAATCTCTCATTTGTTATATTAACCATACTGTCATTTTCACTAAAAATGTCCGGCCTTTCCAGAATTATTTCAATGTTATCTTCTAAAATTATTGTCAAAATAGCATCAAACTTGCCGGCAGAGATTATTATTTCATAGCCGGAAATTGTAAAATCTTTTATGCGGTTGATCATTTCCTCAATTACCGGCTGAAGAATAAAATTCGGAATAATGGCTGACATTAGTTTGGCGTCAATTTTTTTTATTACCGCAAAACCATTTTTAAAACGCATTTTCTCAATTTCCAAGAATTCATTTACAAATTTCAATTCTTCTTCGAGAGTTATTTCTTCCTTTTCACTTCCGTAAACAGTCGTTCTTAAAAAATCACTTAGCAAACTTAAAACATAATTAGCATCTTTGTTTTTTCCCTTTTTAATGAGATCCGATATTATTCCCATTGTATTAAATAAAAACTGCGGATGAATTTTATTTCTAAGCTCATTTAATTTAGATTTTAAGTATTGGACTTCGAGTACAGACAATTGCAATTCCTTTTCACTGTTTGTTCTTCTTAACTCCATAAGAAAATAACCTACTAATAGTAACATATATATCAAAACATCGAGCCAGGCATTGGGGTTACTAAAGATCAAATCAAAGAACCTACTCTTGACATTTCCGTTCCAAACCAGATAATTTAATTCCATGAATATCGCTTGATGAATTAAAATAAGTCCTACCATCGCCGAAAAGTGAAGTATACTCCACATTAGCACTGATTTTTTATTAAGCTGAAGCCGCTTGGATATCAGACGGATAATAAAAACAAAAACTAAAAAGTGTATACAGTAAAATGTTTTTACAGTAAGTATTCGCATGAAATTTATTAATGTCGGTTCCCCTTTGAAGTAGACTAAAAATGATTGAGCGGTGTCGATTACTGCCACCAAAATTAAGACAAAAGACAGAGGGATGTAAATGTTCAAAGAAGAGCTTAACGTTTCAACAGTATTTGAAGCATTATATTTATCAATGGACATTTTCCACCGCGGGATCAACAGGTTGTTTCATGAATTCATTCTCCACATTTATTGAATCAAAACGGTTTCTGTATGGAATTTTAATAATTACCATTAAACCTCCAAGAGAAGAATTTTTCAGTTCAAATAAATGTCCTTTACCGTAAAGATGCTGAAGCCTCTCTTTAGTAATCTTTAGCCCGACTCCCTTTTGGGAATTACTTTTTCCGAAATTTTTTAATCCGGGCCCGTTATCTTCAATATATATTGATAATTTTTCGAGCTCCCTTTTTACAGTCAGCCGAATAATTCCGTTAGATTTTTTCGGTGCAATTGCATAATGAACTGCGTTTTCAATTAAAGGCTGCAGTAAAAAACTAGGCACCACCGCATCGAGAACCTCTTCCCCGATATTTTCGGTAACTGTAAGTTTATCATTGAATCTGACTTTTTCAATTTCCAGATAATGATTAATAAAATTTAATTCTTCTCTGAAACTTATTTCGTTTTCCTCGCTCACATAAATAGTACTTCTTAAGAAATTATTCAGCAAATCGAGCATTCTTTCCGCTTCGTCATTATTACCCTTTAATATTAAAGTGGATAAAGTATTCAGTGTATTAAACAAGAAGTGAGGATGAAGCTGACTTTTTAACGCATTTAAATGGGATTGAACCAGGCGTGATTGCAACCGGCTTAACTTTAACTCGTTCATTTTATTCTTGTGCTGATAATCTGCCACAATTACTGCGGCTAGTATTACAAAATAAACAACCAAATCAACCCAGGCCCATGAATTGCTTAATATTCTTTTATATATAAGAGTAGGAATTGTATATATACCAAGTATCAGATGTATTACTAACGCGGCTGTAATTTGGTGAATAAGAACTATTGAAACAGGCATTACTAGATATGCAATTATCCAATATACCGTTTGAAGTTTCCGGATATTGAATTTATCGTTAAACCAGCGAATAACAGGGCAAAAATAAAATCCAGCACCACCAATAAAAAAGATTGAAACAGATATGCCATGTTAAAGTGAACCTTGAAGAATTGTGGGCAACTATAATATAATAGTGTTGAAATGCAACGATCAATGCGAGTACAGTCAACACATAAAAAATTACTTTTGCCAGTTTAGCATCTAAAAAGTTTTCCCTGATAAAAGCTGGAGTCATATAGAAAAACGGTATATTTTTATTTTTTTCTTCAAGATTATTTAGGAATCGAAATTTTTTGAATTGATTTCTGTCATTGGTTTTATTTATTCGTCGCGATGAACGGTACTTGGAGAAAACGCAGGAAGGCAAACAGAAATATATTCGGCGCCGCCTTCAAAAGGACTTCCGTATTGAACCCATTCGCCTTTCTTTAATAGAATTGCCTGTCTCTCGTGCAATTCGGTCACACCAGATTTTGTTTTCACACTTAAAGTCCCTTTCAATACCACGGTATATTCGTCAAATTCAGGTGTCTGCCCAGGCTCCACCCAGCCGGCAGGGCTCCGCATTCTGGCAATACTAACCTCACTATTATTCGTATTGACACGCCCGATATATTCTTCTATAATTTTCGGTTTGTTACCGGCAGCTTCGACTATTGACGGTTCCTTAATTATTTCAGGCAATTTTGAATCCTTTAATTATGATATGAATTACTTTTGTTGAACTGTAAATTAATCAAAGAGATCTCAATTTTCAAAATTATCTCGTTGATTTTCATTAAATAACAGAATAAACGTTATGGCTATTGAGTTATACGTGGTAATACAATTTCCAATACTTTTTTTTGAATATGCTAATATTTTGAAATCAAATAAAATAAGCGGCTGCATTTATGTGATAATGCAGCCCCTGTGATATTACAATTCTTACATTCTGATTTAGTCCGAAGAAATATTTTTTATTTCCATAACTAACTTACCGCCGCCCATCTGGGCACCTAATGTCTGTTCGAGTTTTATCATCTTCGAGAGTTTTTTGTCCATCCAAATAACAGCATTGCCATCGTTTTCTTCGGAAGGTTTAAGTTCAATTTTGTATGTATCGTACTCTCCGGAATTCAGAGTAAGTTTTTCACTTCCGATTACATTAAAGAATATTTTCTTTGTTTTACCTTTCATAATATCGAGTTCGTTGAAGGAACCTTTGAAGCCTTCCTTTAAAGGAAGAGCCCTGAGAGCAAGTTCTACCCCTGCTCCATCTGTAAGAGTAGCCTCGTCCGTTTTTATCTTTATAGGTATTTGTTGAGTGCCCATATCAATTATACCGCTAACACTGTCATTAGCGAAATTCAGATTTACTAATGCAGTTCCCTGCTTAATATTTCGAGATATCGGCAGCAGCGATCCGGCATCCACTATCAATGTATCGGCTCCGTTCATTGTGCCGGATATTTCATCTATCACCATAATTGTGTTTTTATCGCCCGTTTTAGTCAACTCAACAATTCTGCCCAAATCCATTATAATATTCTGACCTTGGGAATTCAGTTTAATAGTATAATAATTCTCGCCCGGATTTATTTTTTTGCCCTCAAATGCCGAGAAGAAAGGTATTTCGCCAATTTCAGCCGAAACTTTAAGAGTATCGATATCCACAGATATTTTTTTGAGTCTTTTTTCAATGTCCGGTTTTATTTCTGTCTGAATTCTTCCTCCGAGATATTTACCTAGGAACTGTTCCATCGCGGTAAACATAGCCATTCTGTTTTCCAGTCCCGCATATCCATGCCCTTCGTCCGGCGCCAGCATATATTCTACCTTGCGATTTAAATCTCTCAAAGCAATTACAATTTGATCCGACTCAGTTTTTTTTACCCTTGGATCGTTTGCACCTTGAACAACATACAAAGGAGCCTTTATATCTTTCGAATAATTCAAAGGTGAAGCTTCTTTTAGCATCTCCAGATCTTTCGGATCATTTATATCACCAACTCTTATATCGAATATTTTTTTTATTGGGGCCCAGTACGGTGGTATGGATTTCAGCAGTGTGATTATATTCGAAGGACCCACAATATCGAAACCTGCAACATATAAATCAGGCGTAAATGCTAAACCGGCCAGAGTAGCATATCCTCCGTAAGATCCGCCGGCAATTGCAATTTTTTTCGGATCGGCAATTCCCTTTGCTGTAAGGTAATTAACGCCATCAGTAATATCTGATTGCATAGCTCCTTTTCCCCATTGCTTATTTCCGGCATTTAAATATTTTTTCCCGAATCCGGTCGAACCTCTGAAGTTCGGCTGGAATACCGCATAGCCTCTGTTCGCTAAAAATTGCGCTATAGGATTGTACCCCCACTTATCTCTTGACCAAGGCCCTCCGTGTATAAACATTACCAACGGAAGATTCTTTGCTTCCAATCCTTTGGGCAAAGTAAGATATGCGTGAATTTTCAATCCGTCCCCTGCCGAATAGGTAACCGGTTTTACATGTGAAAGATAGTCACTGTTTAATTCTGGCCTTGACTTATATAAAAATTCTGATTTCCCTGTTTCCGTATTAAACAGGTATACCGAACCAGGATCGACATCACTAGAAACAGATATTACCCATAGTTTTTCATCATCAGTAATTGAACTGACGCCGTAATTACCTTCCGGTAAAGCTTTCTTCATCTTTTCATAAATAACTGCGAATTCTTTATCCTTTGGATAAATCCTTAATTTATCACCGACGTAAACAGTAGCTAATAATTTGTTGGTTTTATCCGAAAAAATAGCAGACGAAAAATCAACTTCATTCTCAGGATCCTTATCAACAAATCCGATTTTACTTGTTTCTAAATTAAAGAGTACAAGCTGAGTCATATCAATGTCATCACCTTTGTTCGTAGCCAAATAAAATGAATTTCCATCAGGCGTAAATCTGATCGGATAAGCTTCTTCCTCATTTGCGACCTTATAAATAGTCTTTACGCTGTCTTTTAGTAAATTCAGAATTTCGGTTCCGCCTTGCTGATCGATTCTAATTCCCAATTTTAAATTACCATTTAGATCTGTTTGCCATCCGGCAATTTGATTGGTGTTTTTTCTGATTAAAGTCCTTTCCCCGGTACCTAAATTAACACGATAAACATCATGCAGCTGCGGATCCCTATCGTTCAAACCGATTAATATTTCATTTGGCGTATTTTTCGGGACGTCAATTATTTCAGCCCGTACTTTTTCAAGTGGAGTTAAATCTTTAGCCGGCGGAACGGGATCACCGGCAGCTTTTGGATCTACTGCGTACACCCTGAAATTTTCATCGCCACCTTTGTCCTGAACATATAAAATATATTTACTATCTCTCGACCAGAAATATCCACTAACCGGCCTGATTGAATCTGCTGTAACCGGACGCGCTTCAGAAAATTTCTGACCTATGCTTTTTACCCAAATATTCATTACCCCTTTGAATTGCTTTCGAAATGAAATATACTTTCCATCAGGTGAAATTTTAGCACCCGAATATGCCGGATCACCGAAGAACAATTCACGATCTATTATTGGAGGCTGCTGAGCAATTAACTCCGGGAGAGAGAAGAGAATCAAAAGAAAAAATAGTCTTAAGACTTTCATAGCTTTTCTCCTATTAAGTTTTACATGATTTGAATTCGGAAGTATATCTACTTCAATAAAGATGGCATTACTTTTCCCTTTAATAAAAAAATGCCGCTGGGTAGTATTAATCTCTAATATGCTCCTCAATGTAATTATTTAAAAGCAAGTGCACAAATTAAATTAGCACTCTTGGAATCTTTATTTTCAAATTCATTAGCAGTAATGATATTTTGAATTTTATTGCTATTTTTAAGAATTAAATTACAATATTGTTTAACTGACGGTAGCGGATATTTCTGAAATCCTTTTAATTTAGATCAATTACGGCTTCGTCTTTAATAACTGGAACTAATGAAACGAATTCTTCTAATTAGAACCGACAGGGTCGGCGACGCAGTATATATTACTCCCATGATAAGGGAAATCAGGAACACTTTTCCGGATGCATTTATAGCTACATTAACCCAGCCTCATACTAAAAACCTGATGCTTAATAATCCCCATTTAAATGCAGCAATTACTGATGATCTGAAAAAAGAAACTTTCTGGAAAATTGTTCGTGAACTGAGAAATTTAAAATTTACCGACGGTCTATTGATGATGCCTACGGAACGCGCTGCTTACCAGATGTTTTGGGCCGGTATCAAAAACAGAATTGGCGTCGGACATAAGCTATACGAAGTAATTACAGGAATGAAAAGTGTATCCAGAAATAATTATACTCCCCTGCGACATGAAGCAGACTACTGTATGGATCTTGCAAGAAAGATTGGCGTTAAAACTTCCAATATAAATCCTGAAATTTTTCTTACTAAAGAAGAGACAACAGAAGGTGCTGAAATATTGAATAGACTGGGAATAAAAAAGGAAGATTCTAAAATACTTATACATTCCGGATCTTTAAAATCTGCTCCCAACTGGTCCGAGGATAAATATTATTCTCTGGTAAAATCGCTTGTTGAAGAACTTCGCGATGATCATATCAAGATATTACTTACCGCAAGAGAAATGAGCAATGACTTTAAAAAGAAAGCTGTTTCATTTAATAAGAATAGGATATTTGATATAACGGCTTCTGTAGAAAATTTAAGAGATTTCATAAAGGTAATCGGTCAAGCTAATGTGTTCTTTGCTCCCTCAACCGGTCCTCTTCATATTGCCGATGCGCTAAACGTAAAAACAGTCGGATTGTTCTGCCACAGACCGATGAGCTGCGCAAAACATCACGGAGTCCTTAATGATAAATCTATCAACATTGAAGTGACCGAAGAAAATTGCAAAAAATATTGCAGCGCCGATCAAAACAATTGCAGCATTGAGAATACCATTTCAGTTGAAGAAGTTTCGAACGCAATTAAAACGCTATTAAATAAAAATTAAAAAACGGTAAATAAAAAATGGATTTTGAAGAATTAAAAATTCCGAAATGTAAAAATTTCAGCGGATACAAACCTTGTTTTTCTTTTAAAAACTGCCTTGAAAACGGATGTCAAAATGAAAATAACGATACTAAAATAGGCGTTAAGATTTTAATCGTTTCATTGGACGCTCTGGGAAACGTATTATGCAATACCCCGGTTCTTTATGCGATAAAAAGGAAATTTCCGGTAAGTACTATTCATTGGATAACAATGCCAAACGCCGAAAAGATTCTATTAAATAATCCGTTTATAGATAAAGTTTATACTTGGACGGACGAACAGAGAATGATCGTCAGAAATATTAGATACGATTATCTGATGAATTCGGATAAATCTGATTATGCGTGCGCGTTTTCCAACGAGGTGAAGGCTGAGAATAAATTAGGTTTTTTGCTGAATGATGACGGCAAGATCATTCCCGCAAATAAAACAGCGATGTACAGCTACTTAATGGGCAACGACGATAAACTTAAATTCAGGGAAAATACCAGGAGCGGCATCGATATTATCCATGAAGTATTCGAACTTGAATACCAAAAAGATCCTTATGTTTTTAATTTTACCGACGAAGAGAAGAAATTCATAGAAGATTATAAAAAAGAAATTAATTATAATTCGTCGAAAACATATGTTGGTTTTAACACCGGTTGCAGCAATCTTTTTCCCAACAAAAAGATGACCGTTGATCAGCATATAAAACTTATTAAGGAAATGCTGAAAGATGAAAATCTTCAAGTCGTTCTACTGGGCGGAAAAGAAGACACGGAACGGAATCAGCAGATTTACGAATTTTTCAATGAAACTGACAGAAAAAAAATAATCAATACACCCACAACTATGGGATTACGTAAAGGAGCATGTTTTATTTCTATTGCTGATCTCGTAATAACCGGCGATTCCTTTGGAATGCATCTGGCGAACGCATTGAAAAAACAAATTATTGTTTGGTTTGGTGTATCATGCCCCGCTGAAATTGAATTATACGGACGAGGTGAGAAGCTTATTCCTTACGGCCTGGAATGCTCTCCCTGCTGGAAAAAAGTTTGCCCTTATAATCTGGAATGTATTCAAATGATAGATTTAACAAGAATAATTTCGCTTACCAAAGAATTTGCGGAGAAAAAATAGCATAAAATAAAAAAGCGGCACCGGAGTAATACCCGGCACCGCTTTGCGGAGAGAGAATCTTGCTATTTCCTATTTTCTTCTGTTAGAATTTGAGTCTCTTCTTTCATTTCTATTGTCTCTGACTTCCCGTTTATTTTCCGCAGCTCTTCGTTCGGTATTTTCCCTTTTTATTTCCGGTCTTACATTCCTGTTTTCATTTCTCGGTTGTCTCTGTATTTCGGTCTTATTTCGAGGTGTTCTGTCGATATTCATTTCACGATTATTCCTAGGTGCCGGTTTTACATTATTTATTTTACGGTCATCCGGTCTTCCCGGTTCTACTCTAGCAGGTGTATTTCTGTCGTTATTCCTATCAATTATTCGAGTGGTATTATCTCTCGAATCATTCCTGTTTGCGTCTGTTCTTCCGATATCAACTCTGTTAAAATCTAGAGTCGAGGGTCTTGTGCCTCGTTTTACTTCATACGATCTATCGCCGTTATCCCGGAAATTATCGCGATTTATAATATAAGCTCTTACCGGGCCGTTATTTCTGTCGCCGCGATTATTAAAATCTCTCGAATTGTTCACTCTTTCAACATTCCTCTCAACAATCCTCGCGCCGCTCCTTCTCCTGATATAATCAACATCTACTCCTCTATTTATCACCCTTCCGTCGGAATAACCGTAATTAGTTCTGTATCTAGTCCCGGAATATATTCTGTATTTATAATGTTCGGGCGCATAGTATTTATAGACGTACGGATCGCACATATACCGGTATTTTACAAAATGCCAGTACCGGTACGGAGTAACATAACCTGTAGTAAACCTTATTCCGAAATTTATTGAGAACGAAGCATAAGGCGGAAGCGGCGCCCAACCTATATAATCGTTATCGTACCTCCATTCAACCCAGGCCGGGGCCCATACATCATCCGGAACCCATATCCATCCGTAATAGTCGTCATAATACCATCTTCCATAATGAAATACAATATAACCGAAGGGTTCATCCGAATCCCAGTACCATCCGTCGTTAGTCCATATCCATCTTCCGTATTTATAAGGTATCCATCCGGCACGTAAGTTATAAGGGCGCCATACATTAACTCCCCCATCTATTTGAATCCATGAGCCGTAAGGCGAAAGCGATTCATAAAAATATTCAAATCCTCCGTGAACTAACCCGGGCTCAGCGTTTGTTTTTATAGTTAATCCCAGCAATAGGAAAATCATTAATATCATTAGCCTTTTCATTTTACGCCTCAAAAAGTTTTAAAGTAAGTTTATCAATTAAAATGCCAATTTTAATGTTTTAGAATAAGAATATATGCGGGCTTTAATGATAATTAATGTCCACTTTAATAAACATTATACTTTTTATTATACACGCTTCGGTTAATTTATCTTTTAACTTTTCTTTGTTTCCATGTATAATTACCGAATAAACCTGAGACGCCGGAGATTATTATGTAGGGAATATGCAAAAGCTCGGCAAGATAAAAATAATTCATATCCTCCGGGGATAACAGAAATTCATTGCCTTTTTTAATTATCCTATACTCAATTATTATTTTTAAAGCAAAAGATATAAGGAAGGTAAAAATAAAATTCATGTTCCAGGTGAATGCAAAGATTGCCTGAACAGGTAAGCCTAAATAAAAAATAAATATTGTTACGAGTTTTAAGATTAGTAATTTATCCGCATAAAATAATCCCTTACTCGCCCAACGTTTTCTTTGCTGGTAAAATTGATTCACCGATTTGTTTGCTTCTGTTTCCACCAGCGCATTTTTATCCCAGCAAAACTTAATTTTATAATCCGTATTCTTACGAATTTTCTGCATCAGCAGTTCATCGTCGCCTGAAGAAAGATTCATTTGATCGTTGAAACCGTTTACTTCATAATACACCTCCCTTTTGTAGGCAATATTCGCGGCGTTGCAAATAATAGGAGAACCGTTTCCAATTAAACCTGCTCCGGTAAGTACTAGACCGGCAAACTCAATTTTCTGCAACTTATCAAAAACAGTTCTTCCGTCTCTGAATTTTACCGGACCGGAAACAAATCCGGTTTTTTCATTGAAAGCCGATATCATTACTTTAAGCCATTCTTTTCCATGAATACAATCCGCATCGGTAGTTATAATTATTTCACCGGATGAATTCTCTATGCCGTATCTTATTGCCCTCTTTTTATGCGCATTAAATGAAAAATCACGGGGTACATTTAGTATTTTAACATTGTTTGACTTATTTGCTTTTTCAAGAATCTCCAATGAGTTGTCTTCGGAGGAGTCGTTTACATAAATCACTTCGAATTGGTCTTTAGGGAAATTTTGTTCTTCGACGCTTCTGAGACTCTTTACAAGGTTTTCGGATTCGTTCCGGAATGGAATAATTATCGAAACATAATATCCGAGATCAACAGAATTGCCTGTACGGGAAATCTTCCCGATTCCGGAATAGACTCTGAGAAGGAAATAAACATAATACGAGACTAATAAAATAAAGAGGGAAATAAAAATATCAAGCATTGTCTTTTTTCAAAAGGAAAAATACCCCGGTTATTGACGGAAGTAAAACATTTATAAAAAATATACTTATTGCGGCATCAAAGGCAACAATACTGGTAAACCCCATAACACCTAAGAAATAAACCGATGCCCCTTCTCTGATACCCAATTCCGCAAAAGATACGGACGGAATGATTGACTTTGTGAACATAACCAGATTGCCTGCCCAGAAGAAATGAATTAAATCATAGTGCCCGGCATAGGCAGCAATAAAAAACGAAAACTGGAAAATATAACATAAATAAAATAAAACCGACAATATTAACATCTTAACCGAATATCTGCGATCGGTATTTCTGAACATATTGATCGTTTCCCGCAGTGAATTTATTTTTTTATTCTCCGGAAATATCTTAATCAAAATAGAATCGAGGATACCAGGCTTAACCAGCAAATAGATCGCGCCGTAAAAGATTATAAATAATAATAGAAATAAAAGTAGCGCTATATAAATAGCAGCGTGATAATAATAATAAATAAAAAGTACGCTGCTTATTGAACCGACAATTGCGATAATAATCAAAGGATAAAATTTGTCAATGAAAGTAGCCACCGTTATTTGAATTATAGGTTTATTCTTAAATGCCACCGCCCTGCCGAAATATTCGCCGACCCTTGCGGGGGTAAATGTACCGGCTGATAATCCCGCAAATAAAGAATAAAGAATTTTTCTTTTATTATTCTCTTGCAGGTAATTTCCGCAGGTGAGTTCCCACTTTTTGTACTGAAGGAACAGATTTACAGATAATAGCGAAAAACCTATGATTAAAAACGAAAGCTTAGCGTGTTTCAAAACTTCCGCAAACTCGGAAAAATTTATCTTAAAAATCAAGAATAATAAAAGTCCGGCCGCAATTATAATTTTCAGAAGAAAGAACAGCACACTCTTTTTTTTTGCACGCATATCACTTGACGGACGATCAATATTAAATAATCTTTTCATTCAGACTCATTTGGAAATTTTTTGGGTTATTCGCATAGGACAATTTTTCTTTATATAAAATCGAACATGAAGCCCAAACCGTAACGAGTTACGCGTTCATTAAAATACTGATTAAACACATCTCCGCCGGTATAATATGATAAATATAAAACTATACCTTTTCCCGTCCAGCTGCCGAATTTGATACCTAATAAATAATTTTGATTGACGGTGTATACAGGTATACCCCTGACATCAAAATTCATCGCAAGAAACAAATTCTCGTCTTTACTGAAAACCTTCCCGAACAAATTCGAATATGCATATTCAAGTCCCGCTTTATAAACATATTTTTTTAATTCTTTTTCTTTTGTTTTCATTCCGGTAGATACCGACAAACCGCCGTAATACCTTAAATAATTGTGCACCGGATACAATTCATGCGCAACCAGGAATTCGGCGTAATTGTTGCCGTAAGCAGTAGGATATTTATTACCTATCCATTGCATTTGAAGCGAGTTCCAATGACCGTCGACCAAATGCGCGCTGCTGTGTAAATACCTTAATCTTCCGACAATTCTGCTGTCACTAAATGACTTCGAATAAGCTACATTTCCACCGAAAAAACCGTCGATTGCGTCTATCTGAAGACGGTATTCCAGAAAGGAGGTTACATAAGCATATGCAAAAAAATCCGCGCCGACAGTAATTTTAGTGCCGGAATTTTTAAAGTTAAACCCCAGTAGATCAATTGAATTACCTATATCGACTTTCAGATTTGAGTTCTCCGAATAATAAAGTAAGCCCATTCTCGGTTCGTCTATACCGGCTTTTAGCGGGAGAAAATTTAATCCAGCGGGAAGGAATTCGAAATCAAAATCATTTTTAGCGTTTTGCGAATAACCGCTTACCTGTATAACAATTAAACAAAGCAGCAATAAATATTTTTTCATTATGCAAAAAGATTAAAGAGTAAAAAACAAAAATAAGGTTTTAATTTTCTATTTCTAAAATGTTAATCCGTAAACCTTCCGTACAGTTAGTACACATTCCTATATTTTTTCTTCCGGTAAGTATTTTATTCCTAAAGTCTTTGTAATTCCCTGATGTCCAGATATCATTGAATGATTTACCGTTCAGAGTCCCGATCTGATGTTCTGCGTCCTTATCAAAACAGCATGGCACCACCCTTCCGTCCCATGTTATCACTGAAGTTCTCCATAAAGCAAAACAATGGTTTTTCATTTGACCTTTCATGCTTAAGGTTTTATCTTTTACAATATATCTCCGGTATTTTTCATTTTCCGGTAAAAAACGAAGTGCATTTTCGTACGACGATACCTGCATAGTTTTTAATACGATCTTATCCACACCTGCTTTATTTCCGTAATTAAAAACCTCCTCGATCTGATGTTCGTTCTGTTTCATCACAATAAACTGAAGTTCGACGAAAGGCTTCTTTAATTTCCTTTCTCTTTTTCTTTTCAAAAGCAGCCGCAATCCGCTGTCTGCTTGTTTGAAAGTTCCTCCTACTCTGTAGCTCTGGTATGTCTCTTCGTCAAGGCCGTCGATAGAGAAAATCAATTTATCAGGAGCGTTATCGAGAATAGTATCTACATTTTTTTCATTGATAGTGTGCCCGTTAGTACTGATTGCCACATACATATTTTTTCTTTGAGCGTAGCTTATCATATCAATGATACCTTTGTTTATAAAAGGTTCGCCCTGGAAAAAAAGCTGTACATAAAATGCGGTATTCGAAATCTGATCAATTATATCCTGATAAGGTTCTTTTTTTAAAATACCGAGAGGGCGAGTAAGTTCACCCAGACCGGACGGGCATTCGGGGCATTTTAAATTGCATAAATTGGTCGGTTCTATTGAGTATGATATCGGCATTCCCCATACAATCGGCTTGTGCATCATTTTTGAGACAGTGAAAGAAGAGATAACCTTAATAGCGTTGATTGTCCTCTTAATCGTAAAGTATTTAAATATATTTATTTCCAATAGGTATCCAGCAGTTAAAAATAATTTTATTCCGAACTTTCTTAAAATGTTTTCTCAATTACATTGTGATTAATATTACTTAATATTACAGTAATAAAGAAAACTAAGTTGAACTTTTTATTGTTAAGAAAATTAGTTTTTCTTACTTTTAATTCACTAATTCAAATCAATTGGAGAAAGAATGTATATCAATTTCGGTGATATTCCCGGAAACCATAATCTATATCTTGACTACCTTTATGAGTTCGATAACGTTAAGAATTTTTACAAGACAAATTTCCGAAATAAAGACGAATATCTGAAAACATTCAAGAAAATCTCTGAGAATCATACAGAGTCCCGGGATCAACTTTCCCGGATATTGAGTGCCCAATATAATGGATTTTCTCCTTCCGCCAAAACTCAAAAAAATATAGCCGATTTAAACGATAATAAAACTTTAGCGGTAGTTACCGGACAGCAGCTAGGACTTCTCGGCGGACCGCTTTATACACTTTACAAAATTATTTCGGCAATCAAATTGAGCAATACTTTGTCCGAGAGATACGATGATTTCCGGTTTGTTCCTATATTCTGGCTTGAAGGCGACGATCATGATTTTAACGAGGTTAGATATATAAATATTATTGACGGCAATAATAATATTTCAAAATTAGAATACGGCCAGGAAGTTATTGATGATGAAAACCGCGGCAGCGTCGGGTATATAAAATTTGATGAGACAATAAACGACTTTTTTTCATATCTTGAAAAAAATATCAGGGATACGGAATTCACCTCGGACATTCTTAATAATTTAAAATCATTCTATGCTGCCGGAAAAACGTTTAAGCAGTCATTTAAAGAACTCATATTCTGGCTGTTCGATAAATACGGCTTAATCATATTTGATCCCCAGGATCCGGAAATAAAAAAACAACTTAAGCCGGTTTTCATTAAGGAGATAACTGATTTCAGAAAACATACCGAAAAACTTGTGCATGTAAGCGCAACTCTGGAAGAGCTGTATCATGCACAGGTGAAAGTTAGACCGGTAAATCTTTTTTACAGCAACGACGAAGGAAGGTTCTTAATCGAACCGGTTGATAACGAATTCAGATTAAAAAGAAAAAGGAAGAAATTTACATACGATGAATTAGTTGAACTAATACAAAAAGAACCGGAGAATTTCAGCCCGAATGTTCTTCTAAGACCAATATGCCAGGATTATTTACTCCCCACCGCATTTTATGTCGGCGGACCTAGTGAGATTTCTTACTTTGCACAGGTTGCTCCCATGTATGAATTCTTTAATGTGGAAATGCCTATAATCTACCCTCGTTCTTCGGCAACGCTTGTAGAAAAAAACATAAACACAATTATCGAAAAATATAATATAAGCCTTGTAGAATTGTTTATAGATCCGGAAAAGGTTAAGGAAAATGTTATTAAAACTGTTTCGAACACAGCCGTTGACGAAATCTTCAATATAACTTCAAATCAAATTGAAGCGGCTTTTGATCAGTTGAAAGAAAAATTATTCGAACTGGATAAAACCATTAGCGATGCGAGTTCAAAATACAAACAGAAAATTTATTATTATCTCGATGAGCTGAAAGGAAAATCCTTAGAGGCTCAAAAGAAAAAATATGATACAACGGTAAGGCAGATTGATAAAGTTGCTAATGCGCTTTTCCCGAATTCAAATATGCAGGAACGGGAAATGAATTTCTTTTATTTTGTAAATAAATACGGCACCGATATAATACACCGGATTTACGAAGAATTAACCGTTAATAAATTCGATCATCAGATTATTGAGATTTAATATTAGGTAAAAGGACAATCGCAGATCTGAAGTAGGTCCGTGAAGACTCAACTGACAACGGCTTTAATCTGGTTAAGAAAATCCGGATTGGAAATTCCAACGCAACCAAAATTATTTACTCTGCCGCCGTTCTTCGATAAAAGAGAAAGTATACCGAACGACATCGCAATTCTATGATCGCTAAAACTTTCAAATAACGGAGCATCGTTTTTAACATTGCCGTCGAATGCAAATCCGTCTTTATACTCTTCGACATCAAGCCCGAGATTTTTTAAATTTTTACAGATCGCATCTATTCTGTCCGATTCCTTTCCACGCAGTTCTTCGGCATGCCGTATTGAAAATCCGCCTTCTGCCAAAATTCCGGCTACGGCAAGGATCGGTATTTCATCGATTATATTGGGGATAATTTTCTCTTTGATTTCAATATTTTTAAGCTGTGAACTTTTCACGATGACATCGCCGAGATGCTCACCTGCCACCGTCCTTAAATTTTCTTTTTGTATATCTGCCCCCATCTCTTCAAGCAATTGAATAAATCCTGTTCTAGTTTCATTAAGGGAGATATTATTTATTCTCAGGTTTGAGTTTTTTACCAGCAGTGCCAGGACAATAAAAAAAGAAGCCGTTGAAACATCTGAAGGAATAAGGTAATCCTTTGTTTCAGGATAATCATTCCTGGATACGCTGATAATTTTGGTCTCACCAACAGTTTCGGTTTTCAAACCAAGCATTCTTTCGGTATGATCCCTTGTAGGAACCATTTCAATTACTTCAGTTTCATCTTCTAAATGCAGTCCGGCCAGCAAAACCGCGCTCTTAACCTGAGCACTGGCAACCATCATTTCATATTTTATAGAATGCAACCTATCGGAAGGATATATTTTTAAAGGCAGTGTATTGTTTATAGTACCTTCTATCCTTGCTCCCATGGAAGTAAGCGGTTTAATAATTCTGTTCATCGGTCTTTTTGAAAGCGACTCATCTCCTATAATTTCGGTTTCAAAGTCCTGGGCTGCAAGAATACCGCTGATTAACCTCGTTGTAGTTCCCGAGTTTCCCGCGTTAAGAGGTCGAGATGGACATCGCAATCCTTTGAACCCTTTTCCGTCCACAATTACTGTTTCACCCTCTGTATCGATATTTACCCCGAGTGCTTCAAAACATTTTCGGGTTGATTTTACGTCTTCCCCGTTGGACAAATTAATAATTCTAGATTTACCCTTTGCAAGCGCGGAAAACATAACAGATCTGTGGGAGATGGATTTATCGCCCGGAAGTCCCAGCGTTCCGGATACCCTGTCAATTTTATTAAAAGTCTGCATTATTAAATCCGTAATTTCATGTTAAATTACTTCCTGCTCCAGTTTTCTGCCATTCTTTCCAATTCTTCTTCAGAAAATTCGCTTGAATCGTATTTTCCGCCAAACAACCTTTGCCGGTAAGCTTCGTAAAGTATTACAGCGGCGGCAACAGAAACATTAAGGCTTTGCACCATTCCTTGCATTGGAATTAAAAATTTTTTATCTGCCAAATCCGCCGCTTCTCCCGAAGCGCCTCTGTGTTCGTTCCCTAATACTACAGCAATTTTCCCTGTAAGATCTAGATCATAAAGCGGAACAGAATCGTCCGAGATAGAGGATGAATAAATACTATATCCTTCTTCCCTTAAAGAATCGTAACATTCCTTTATAGATTTAAATTTTTCTTTCTCAACCCACTTAAAAGCCGAGGCTGAAGATTTCTTTCCTATCTTCGGAAATTTTTCAATTGTATACACCAGCGAAACCTTAGGCACGCCTACGGCATCACAAGTTCTGAATATCGCGCTAACATTATGAGGATCGTGAATATTTTCCAGCACCAGCCTCAGTGATTTCTGCCGGCGGTTAATTACTTTGATAATTTTATTTTTACGCTTTTCCGTTTTAAAGGCTATCATTTCCTGCCTTATAGAATACCAATTTGTAAACTATACGATTTTTTGTTCCGCGGGCTTTATCAAGTTTGAATTTCTTTTTTTCCGTTTTAAGATAATATGCAGCCAGATCGATAATCTTATCAAGAGCGGTTTCCTCGTCATGAGCCCAGCATTCACATCCTTTTAAACTGGGGATCTCCGCAGTACAGCCGTCGTCCGATTTTTGTAAAATTACATCAAGTATCATATCTGTTTCTAATAATCTTCTTTTGAGGTTTCTCCGTTGATAATCTTGATTCCGGCGCTTGCTCCGATCCTATCAGCACCGTTTGCAATCATATCCAGCGCGTCTTTCCTGGAACGCACACCCCCGGAAGCTTTCACCTTCACTAACGCGCCTACCGTATATTTCATCAAAGCAATGTCATGAGTAGTTGCGCCGCCTTTGCTGAAGCCCGTAGAAGTTTTTACGAAATCCGCACCGGCATCTTTAGCAATCAGACATGCTTTTACTTTCTCTTCATCGGTAAGCAGGCATGTTTCAATTATTACTTTTGTTATTATTTTTCCAGGCTTCGCGGTACCAACCACTTCGGATATATCATTGTACACATAATTATAAGCCCCGGACTTCAACTGTCCGATATTAATAACCATATCGATTTCCCCGGCCCCGTTTTTAATCGCATTTTCTGCTTCGAATTTCTTCGTCTCAGTTGTTGTCGCTCCAAGAGGGAACCCGATTACGGTACAGACTTTTACTCCTGTTTCTTTAAGCATACCGGCACAAAACGAAACATATCCCGGATTAACGCATACCGACGCAAAGTTATATTCTTTTGCTTCGTCACAAAGTTTACTAATCTCTTCCGGCACCGCGTCCGGTTTAAGCATAGTGTGATCGATAGTTTTCGCCAACTCTTCCCGGCTAAGGTTTTCGGCATTTCGGCCTTTGAAAAGCGCCGATTCATCTTCACTGAAACCTGATTTATTAATTTTATAATTACCGTCTTTGTAAAGCGATTCGGCGGTTGCTTTAACAAGTTTTTTTAATTCTTCGGTCAATTCGTTATTACTCATTTTATTCCCCATACATTTTATAAGCTTTAAAAGTATTTTTTAACAACATTGCGATTGTCATAGGTCCTACGCCGCCCGGCACCGGAGTTATAAACGACGACTTAGGCGCAACAGTTTCAAAATCGACGTCTCCCACAACCCTGTAACCTTTCTTTTTCGTTGAATCTTCTACCCTGTTTATTCCTACATCTATAACCACCACTCCGTCCTTAACCATATCGGCTTTTACAAATTCCGCTTTGCCTATCGCGGCGATAAGAATATCTGCCTGTTTTGTATATTGTGCAATATTTTCCGCGGCGGAGTGACATATGGTAACAACAGAATTAGCGCCTTCTTTTTTCTGCAGCATTATATTAGCTATAGGTTTTCCGACTATATTACTCCTGCCCAGAACAACAACATGTTTGCCTTTTGTTTCGATACCGTATCTTATGAGAAGTTCCTGTATTCCCGCCGGTGTGCATGACGCGAATGTATCTTTACCTATCACCAGATTACCCACGCTGATCGGATGAAATCCGTCAACGTCCTTTTTAGGTGAAATGGCTTCGATTACTTTGTCCTCATTTATATGTTTCGGCAAAGGAAGCTGTACAAGTATTCCGTGAAAATTTTTATCTTGATTATATTTTTCAACAAGATTTAGTAGTTCCTCTTCGGATATATTCTCATCAAGTTTCTCTGCCTTGGTTCTCATTCCTATTTCTTCACATGCTTTTACTTTGCTGCGTACGTAAATTTCGGACGCCGGGTTATTACCGACTAGAACGGTAACAAGACCGGGAATATTTTTACCTGCGGCGGTAAGTTTGGCGATTTCAACTTTTAGTTCTTCTCTTATATCGGCCGCTGTTTTTTTCCCATCAATTATATTCATACTATTTCTCTCTATATTTGATTAACGCTTTATATTCCGCTTACTAAATTTTCTTCATGATTTTTTTTATACAAATGCGCAAGGTAGTTCCTTAACTTTTTATCGTCCGCTATTTCCTGCTCGAAAGGATTGGAATTCTGCCATCCTGTTTTTCCGCTGCTCCTGTAATTTTCCAGGCGCCTTAACGATATTTCGCAAAATACCGGGTCCTTATCAACGGTGTAACACTTTCGATTTAACATTTCAGCCGAGAGCAGGGTAGTTCCGGAATGCGAGAAGAAATCCAGTACAATTTCATTTTCAGCACTGCTTGCACTTATTATCCTGCCGATTGCTTTTAAAGGTTTCTGCGCGTAACATCCGTTTACATTCTCCTCCATTCTGTAAAACACTTGCTGAATGTCGATCCACACATTACCGGCTCTAATAAATTCGGATTTACTTCGTTCAATATTTTCGGTTTGTTTGCCGTTTACAACTTTGTAATATCCGCGAAGTACTTTGGGTATATCCGTGTATTCGGCATTTACATTAAATGCAGGCTGTCCTTTTACGTAATACAGAAGTTCCTGTCTTACCGCCATCCAGTTTTTCTGTGTGCCGTATCCTCTTTGGTTTCGCATGGTAATAAAACTTCTTGATGTGAAACCGGAATCGCGCATCATTAAAATGAATTCGGGGAAAGGCTGAAAATGATTATTCTGATCCGCGCCAAGCCAGATATATAACGATGAATCATCAAGCATAAAATCAAAACTGTTTTTTATCCAGAGTTTACTCCAGTCTGCGAATGTTTTTGATTCTCTTTCTTCGAAAGCAACAAAATTATAAGGCGGATCGTGAATTGCGAGAACGGCTTTTTCTTCACCTAGTAATTCTTTAAGCGAGTATGAATCGGCGGCATCTAAACAACCTATTTTATGCATGCCTTCAGCATCTTTCCAGATATCCCCTGTTTTAATTCTGCAGTAAGGCACAAGAAGTTCCCTCAATTCATCATCATTGTCTATCCGCGGTAAGGGAAAGTTCTGCATAGTTTTAATTTGTTTTTTTAATAAACTCCGGAAATACTATTCGCTCCAGTTCGATTGTTTTGCCGGAATCGGTATCTAATTTGAAAAATATTCCGCACAAATGGGCATCGCCCTCTGCGGTCTCATACTTTTGCGGAGTCTGATAAATAAATCTGTTTATCGCAGCTTGAGTTTTCATTCCGATCACCGAATCATAAGGTCCAGTCATACCTGCGTCGGTTATATATCCGGAACCGTTCGGGAATATTCTTTCATCGGCGGTCTGCATATGAGTATGAGTCCCGACAAGCGCGCTTATTTTTCCGTCCAGATAATTTATCATGGCGATTTTTTCGGCGGTAGCTTCGGCGTGAAAATCTATAAATATCATTTTCGTTTCACCCTTTAACCTCGATAAGACCCAGTCCGCGCTTCTGAAAGGACAATCGATGTCGGCCATAAAGGTTCTTCCCTGCAGGTTAACCACGGCCACTTTGCCTTTTTTGGTATCGGCAATATAAAAACCGTTACCGTAAGTACCCTTGGGATAATTCAAAGGTCTTAACGCGCGCGGTTCCTTTTTTATATATTCCTGGGACTGATGTTTATCCCATGTATGATTTCCGCCGGTTATTACATGAACTCCCAGATCAAGTAATATTTTGCCCTCTTTTTCAGTACAACCCTTGCCGTCCGAAGAGTTTTCCCCGTTAACAATTACGAGATCCGTTTTGTATTTCTGTATAAGGCTGGGGAGCCAAGATTGTACCAGGTCCATACCTGGTTTACCGACTATATCGCCGATAAAAAGTAAATTTAATGAAGCCATATATTTCCTAAATTGAGCGTTCAATATATCGAAAATTGAAGTAAATAAAAAGAAATCCGGGCCAGGTTAAATTTCTTTATGCATAAAATCATATGACAAAATATTGAAAGGACATGCTTGCTTTAACGGGAGATCAAAAAAGTTAACCTCTCTTCTTTTAACAAATTACCATGCCTCGGTTTTTACGGTTTTAATTATAGTTCTGCTATTTGATGAATGCAATCCGGATGCCTTAATGAAAATAAAATTCAAAGGAGATAATTTTTATATCTTTGAATGTATTTTATTTTAATGATAGATTTGTATATGCTTAACGAAGATTTATCAAAACTGCCGGTTGAAGAAGCCGAGTACTGCATTATAGATGTTGAAACCACGGGCTTATCCCCTACTTATAACGGGATTATTGAAATCGGACTGGTAAAAGTTTCTGATTTAAAAATTGTCGATAAATTTCATTCCTTAATTAATCCGGGAAGGGAAATTCCGTATTTTATTACCCAGCTAACCGGAATATCGGGCGAAGATGTTTACGATGCGCCTTTCTTCGGAGATATAGCCGATGAAATCGGAAATTTTATTACGGACACTATTTTAACCGCGCATAATTTTCCCTTCGACAGCAGTTTTCTCAGGAAGGAATTCAGATATTGCGGCAAGGAGTTATTCAAAAATCCGGGTTTATGTACTTTGAAATTATCAAGAAGATTATTTCCAAATTTGAAGAGCAAATCACTCGGCTCGGTATCCAGACATTTGAATCTGCATAATTCAAACGAACACAGGGCGCTGGGCGACGCAGAAACAACCGCTAAACTGCTGATAAAATTAATTAAGGAATTAAAAAACAAACACGATATTCAGAGCGTAAAAACACTTCTTGATTTTCAAACGGCTCCCAAAGTTTCTGCCGTCGAAAAAAGGATTAAAAAAAGTCTGATTCGCGACGCTTCGATCATCCCTGATTCTCCCGGAATATATTATTTCATGAATTCCAAAAGCGAAATTATATATATAGGCAAGGCCAAATCATTAAAGAACAGGCTGCGTTCTTACTTCTTGCAAAATGCGCCGAGGAAAGCTAAGAAGATCGTTAAGGGTGCGTCCAGACTGAAGATCGAGATTACCAATTCCGAACTGACCGCTCTTTTAATGGAGGCGGAATTAATAAAAATTATAAATCCCAGGCACAACACCCTGCTTAAGCAGTACGGCAACAAGTATTTTCTGAAAATCAACAAGCAGCATCCTTTCCCCTATGTAGATCTTACAAACTATTTCGATTTTGACGGGAATGATTATTTCGGACTTTTTATTTCACGTAAGAAAGCACAGACCGTTCTGGAAATGATCACAAAAGCATTTGCCCTTCGTGAATGTTCCGACAGCGAATATGGAAAAGGAAAAGCTTGTTTTCTTGCAGACATAGAAAGATGCACCGCTCCCTGTGAAAATAAGGACGACAGCGTTTACAACGACGAGTTAAGCAAAGTATATGATTTCCTGTACGGAAAAAATCAATTCGCGTTGAACAGGCTGATAAATAAAATGAAAGATTTTTCCGAAAGACAGAAGTACGAGAAGGCTTCCGAAGTAAAAGAATTGATCGATCTGATTCTTTCCCAAACGCACAAATCATCGCTGCTGGCGGAGCCGGTTAATTCCGCAAACGTTCTTTTTGAAATATCCGAAAATTTCGGAAAAGATTATCTTCTGCTGACTGAAGGTAAAATATTTATTAAGAAATACGCAATAGATGACAAAGATTCTTTCGAAGAGGCACTGGATGATTATTACAGCGGAAATATTAATACTGAAAATATCCCTGATGAAGAAGATCTCGAAAAAATGAAAATATCTCTTAACTGGTTGATAAAAAACAGAACTAAAGTAAGAATTTTTTATTTAAAGGATTTCCGGAATAAAGAAGCGTTATATTTAACATTGTCCAATTTTAACGGAATGGCGATACCGGCATCAACCGAAACTTTCGATATAAAAAGTTTTATAAATCGTGAAGAAGAAGTTGAATAAAAGGATAAAATTTTAAGTTGCAGCAGGAAGCGTAAAACGAAAAGTGCTTCCGAGTCCTTTCTTACTTTCAGCCCATATCGAACCCTTCTGCATTTCTACCATCTCTTTGCAAATCATTAACCCAAGTCCTGTTCCTTTTTCTTTGTTAGTTCCGGGAGTTGAATTATATTTGCCTTCGAATATTCCCGCAAGGATATCTTTGTCCATTCCAATTCCGTTATCTTCTACGGATACTTGAAAATATTTTTTTTCTTTTTGCGCGCTAATTCTTATTCTTCCCCCCTCGGCGGTATATTTGATCGCATTGATTACTAAATTAAGTAAAATTGAAACTACCATATTGGGATCGGCATATATTACAACATCACCGGTTACATCGCAATTTAGTTGAATATTTTTTTTCCTTAAATTACTGGTAAGTAGTGTGTATATAAAATCTGTCTTTTCTTTCAGGGATAACGTTTCCGGCTCGAATTTCATGTTGCTGTTTTCGATGCGGGCCCAATTCAATAAATTTTCCAATAGCTGAAATTGCGTTTTTATTACACCGTAAATCTCTTCCAGATCGCTTTTTATTTCCTCTTTTGACAACGACTCAAAATCCATTAACAAAATTTCGGAGAGTCCGAGCAACGCATTAAAAGGTCCTCTCAAATCATGAGCAACTATTGAAAACAGTCTGTCTTTAGTTCTATTGAGCTTCTTTAGTTCTTTTGATATATCCTTAAGTTTTTTTTCATTTTCTTTTATTTTTGAAATATCCCTTGAAATGCCAACCATCCCCACAACCTCCCCTTTATCGTTGTATATTGGCTCTTTAGTTGCGGTAACCCAAACATATCCGCTTTCTGCATACCTGATCTTTTCAATTTTTCCGACAAGGCCTTTTTTCTCCTTCATTAATTTTTGTTCGTCTTCAAAAGCCGAGCTTGCATGGTCATTATCAAAAAAATCAAAATCGTTTTTACCGATCGCATCATTTGGGTTAGCGACACCCAAAATTACTGCCTGTGCTTTATTAATCCTGGTAAAATTTGATTTTAAATCCTTGAAGTAAATAGAGTCGGGAATATTGTCCAATAAAGATTTAAGTAAATATTTTTCGTTTAAAAGCTCGACTTCCTCGGAAATTCTTTTTGTTACATCGGACAAACTCCAGATGTACCCAAGGTGCTGTTCTTTTAAAATTAAAGGATCATAAGATGATTTAAATATTTTTCCTTTTTTCAATCTTAATAATTTTTCTTTTACAAAATCACTAAGCTCAGAATAAATAAATTGATCACTGTTATCACCGGTATTTGCTAATTGAGGCGAGATAAAATTAAGAAGAGAAGTAAGTTCTATATTTTCAATTGAGGAGTGAGGAATATTCCAAAGTTCAGTAAATTTTTTATTTATGTAAATAATATCGTTATTCAAATTTACGATTAGTACAGCGCCGGCTGAAGTACTAAGTACGGAATCCAGAAGGAAGGAAATATTATTATTCCTGCCGAAAAAAAAGTTTAAATCATTTGAATCTAAAATTTCTTTCGAATTTATAGACTCATCCATGAATACCTCCCATCTTTCCAAAACCTTTCCATTAACCGGTTTACACTCCGCAATATAATTTATTATCGTAAAGTAACCGATTATCTTTACATTCGGAGCAGATATATAAAAATTAAAATAATACATGCAGCTTAATATATCAACAATTTAATTGCTGCTATTGATTGATCAATTTCATGTTATAAACATCCGCAGTCAACTCGCGGAATTTATTCTGTTCTCAGATTGGTCTTTTTGTAAAAACGCAAATCTTTTCTTGCGGCAGGTATCTGTAATAAATGCCGTTAAAAACATAATAGCGCGCTCTTCTGACTCGCAAAATTTTATATCCCCTAAGTAAAACAGTAATTCTTGCTCCTAAAGGTGCATTTATTATGATATATTTATCATTTCTTTTCACATAGAATGCACCTGCTCGATAAAAATAAGAATGCTTATTCACAATAATTTGTCTGTATACCGGGCGCTCCTTAACAACGACCTTTTTCTCATGTCTTCTTTTTTTAACAATTACCCGTCAAGTCATAATTATCGTAAAATTCGAATATTTATGTGCCGGAGATTTGAAATTAAAAAAAAATACTATATTAGCATAGTAAAAGCTTCCTAAGCATTGAAAAATAAATTTTTCATCAGTATTATTGAATGATTCAATTACCTAAATCTTTAATTCAATATTCAGGAATAAAATGAGATTTGCAAAGCGGCTTGAAAGACTGCCTCCTTACCTGTTTGCCGAATTGAACTCTATTAAACTTCAAAAAAGACAACAGGGAATCGATATAATAGATCTCGGCATGGGAAACCCTGACAGTCCCACTCCCGGATTTATAATAGATAAATTAAAACAGACCATTGATGATCCCAAAACTCACCGTTATTCCCGCTCAAAAGGAATTCCTGGAATTCTAAAAGCCATATCGCGTAAGTACAAACGGGATTTTAACGTTGATATAGACCCGGAAAGCGAAGCAGTCGCTACAATAGGAAGCAAAGAAGGACTTTCCCATCTTTGTCTGGCTCTTCTGGATGAAGGCGATGTGGTACTTGTTCCAAACCCAACCTATCCTATTCATATTTACGGTGTAACTTCCGCCGGAGCAAATGTCATTTCTATTCCGCTAAAAGCGGAAAATGATTTTATTCCGGATTTATCATTGATAAAAAGAGACATGTGGCCTCGTCCTAAAATGCTGATCTTAAATTTCCCGGCAAACCCGACAACCGCGGTTGTCGACCTTGATTACTTAAAAGAGATCGTTGACTACGCAAAAAAAACAGATATGGTTATAGTACACGATATGGCTTACAGCGATATTGTTTTTGATGGTACAAAGGTCCCATCCATACTTCAGGTTCCGGGAGCGAAAGATGTGGCGGTTGAATTTTTTACGATGTCTAAAAGCTATAATATGGCGGGATGGCGCGTCGGATTCTGCGTCGGTAATAGGCAAATATGCGGCGCTCTGGCTAAATTAAAAAGTTTTTATGATTACGGAATATTCACCCCGATACAGGTTGCAGCCATCTCCGCTTTGGATTCCCCTCCTACTGTTACCCAGGCAATATCGGAAATATATTACAGAAGACGCGAAGTTTTGGTGGACGGTCTGAACTCAATAGGATGGGAAGTAAAAAAGCCGAGAGCCAGCATGTTCGTATGGGCACCTATACCGGAAAAATTCAGGGGAATGGGTTCAATTCAATTCTCCAAATATTTAATTGATAAAGCCGAGGTTGTAACATCACCGGGAGCGGCTTTCGGTGAATACGGAGAAGGATTTCTGAGGATTTCTATGGTAGAAAACGAACAAAGGATCAAACAGGCAGTAAGAAATATTAAAAAGATAATGGAAAAATAAGTTTACACTAACTTTATGAAAGATCCTTTTTCAAAGCTCGAAAAAATCCTGAACGATAAAACCTCCGGTTCCTCTGAATTATTAATCCGGATTAATAAATTATTTAAGGATCACACAGAAGACAGGAAATTTTTTAATTCCGGTATCTCAAACATTAAAAGCAAGCTTAATCATTTTGCGGCAATAAATAAATATATTGAAAATGTTTCGAAGCTTTTTAATACAAAAGAGCAAAAAGGACTTATTGAATTTTTAAACGGCTTTGAGCAAAATCTTAACGACCGCTATTCTATTTTGTATTCGAATTCCAAACCATACTTAACACATGTAAAAAAAGTTCTCACAATTTCCAATAGTGCCACGCTTCAGAATTTTTTCCGCAATTGGAAAAATGACAATAAAACCTTAAAGGCCTTTATTTGTGAGTCAAGACCTAAATTGGAAGGCAGATATCTAGCAAAATCGTTGTTAAAAAATAACATAGAAACGGAAATCATTACGGATGCAATGGCCGGATTATATATTCCTAAAACAGATGCCGTCATAATCGGCGCAGATGCTGTTTTATCAAACGGGGATGTAGTAAATAAAATCGGAAGCAAGACTCTGGCGATTTTAAGTAATTATTATAAAAAACCTTTTTATGTTGTCGCTCTAAATGATAAATTCACAGTTAAGAAAACCTTTATTTCCAATATCGAAAACCCGGACGAAATATGGAACTTTAGACACAAGAATATGCGCACCACAAACATTTATTTTGAAATTATCAATAAAGAATTAATTACCGGTATTTTTTCAGACAATAATATTTAGCATAACAATTTTTTTTATTTTGTAAAATAAAAGGAATGTCTTTAATGCCCCTGACCCTATAAAATTTTTATTACAATAAGTTATTATTTTAAGCTTATCAAACTTTTGCTTTTCGAATTGAATCTTAAAGTAAGCATTAGAGCCGAAGCGGATAGACCGATAAGCAAACCGATCCAAACTCCAATAACCTGCAAATTAAATGTAAATCCGAGTAAATACCCAACCGGAAGAGCCAAGACCCAATAAGCAATAAATGTTATTATCGTAGGACCTTTTACGTCTGTTAGCCCCCGTAGAATTCCGATACCTACCGCTTGAGTGCCGTCTGATATTTGAAATACTGCGGCAATCAAAAGCAAGTTTGATGCGATTGAGATTACCTTCGGATCGTTGATATATAAAGACGGTAAAAAATTCCTAAAGATAATAAACAATACCCCGCAAGAAGCCATAAAAGAAGCGCCTAAAATTATTGCGATAAATCCGGATCTTCGAACTTCACCAACATTCTGTCGCCCTACGGCATTGCCTACCCTTATGCTTCCGGCCGAAGAGATACCGAGAGTGGCCATGAACGAAACCGATGCAAGATTTATCGCTATCTGGTGAGCCGCAAGCTGTTTAGTTCCAAGCCATCCGACCATAATGACGGCAAATGAAAAAGCTCCCACTTCAAATACATACTGAAATGCACTTGGTATGCCGATATTAAGTAATTTTTTAATTGTATCTTTTTTGATTTCTTTGAAATGAAGAACGAGATCATACGATTTAAATTCTTGGGATCGTACTACATAATACATTAAAGCAATTCCCATAAACGTTCTTGAAAAGAATGTTGCCCACCCTGCGCCATCCAAGCCGAGCGCCGGGAAGCCGAATTTACCGTATATAAAAATCCAGTTACCTAAGACATTAACTAGATTGGCAATAATGGTAACAACCATTGCAGGCTTTACAATAGAAAGTCCTTCCAGAACTTGTTTATATGTCTGAAAAAGCATTGCCGGTATAATGGAAAAGCCTAGTATTTGAGTATAACTAACAGATAAAACCACAACTGATTTATTTCCGTTGAGAAACGGAATAATTAGCGAAATAGAATAAGTGGCTGCCAGCAAAATAAATGCGGTTATCGCATTAATAAAAAAGGAATTTCGAAAAAGAATGCCGCATTCTCCAAATTGATCCGCGCCTGCTGCTATTGACGCCAAAGGAGTTACCGCATAGGAAATTCCGATCCCGATAATCAAAATTAAAATGAATAAGCTGTTAGCAATAGATGCCGCCGCAAGAGGAACGGCTCCCAGGCCGCCGACCATCAATGTATCCACGACTCCCATCATTATAAATCCGAGCTGACTTATTATAACAGGGTAAGCCAATTCCAGCGTTTCTTTTATATGTGTTTTCCAGCTAATCATTTTTTTTATAATAGGAATGAAAATTTATTTTCGCTTTAAATATAAAAATAACTTCAAGTTAAAACTTATAGGGAAGTAAAATATAATAATATGAACAGTTTTGAATGCTTGACGGTGGGCAGGCGGGAAAAGGTAAAAGTATTATCTGTAAATCGACTTTAGAGATGTTACCTTTGCATTTACTGATGTAAACGAGAAATTATATGCGGCGCTCAAGCTGTCAATTTGCTTAATGGACATTTTATTACCAGAAGCCAGAGCATATTCGGCATTTACGATAGAGGTATTATTCTCAAGCCCTTTGTCGGCTGAACTTTTCACCATTCCAATAAAATATAATCCCCCAAAAAGAAAAAGAACTGTAATAACCGCTACTATGCCCCATCTGAATTTCATAATCTCCTCGGATTAAATTGTCAGGTATTGTTCAAAAAATTAATATTTTTAATTATGAACACGATAATACAAAATAAAATGTTTATTTGCCTAATACTTCAAATTTCACTTTGAGATTATAAAAAACAAAGGTTACTTATTCAACTTAAAATCTTCCAGAGGTAAATAACTGCAATATTTTGATATATTCATTCGATAAGAGGCAATACTTCAAAATGCGCAATTTTTTGAATGGAAGGATTCCGTCAATATAAAAAGCATTTACATAGTAGTCTATTCGAATATTCTTTTTACACGCCCCACTTCGCCTGTTTCAAGACGCACCTTTATACCGTGCGGATGATTCGGTGATTTTGTAAGAATATCTTTTACATACCCTTCCGTCAACTCTCCGGTGGGTTGATCTTTCTTTAATACGATCGCAACATGCAGACCGGCTTTAATTTGATCGCGCTTTGTGCCGTTCATATTTGAAGTTTTTCCTTTTATGGTTATTCTTGCCGTATATTCTTTTTTTATTTTTTGTATCCGGAAATATTGAGTTATCATTATTTTTTAAAGAATTATCTGAGGCAGAAATATTTCCGGCCGTAAAATTGCTTAAATTATCTCGAGTTAAACTAATAAAAGGATGATCTTCAATTACCGGAATATTTTGCCCGATAAGCTTAGTTATGTCCTTTAAATAATTCCGTTCTTCCTGATCACAAAAAGAAAGAGCTATTCCGCTTAATCCGGCTCTTCCGGTGCGACCTATACGGTGTACATAAGTTTCCGATATATTCGGTATCTCATAATTTATAACATGCGACAATTCTTCAACATCGATACCTCTGGCAGCAATATCAGTTGCTACAAGTATCCTTGTCTTTTTTGTTTTAAAATTATTTAAAGCGTTTTGCCTGGCACTTTGGGATTTATTCCCGTGAATTGCTTCGGCATAAATTTTAGCGCTATTTAAAAATCGTGTAACCGAATTTGCGCCGTGTTTGGTTCTTGTAAAAACCAAAGCCGATTTAACGGATTTATTCTTTAAGATATGAAGAAGCAGATTCTTTTTATCTGTTTTGGAAACAAAATATACACTCTGCTGAATTGATTTTACGGCAGATGACCCGGGCGTAACTTCGATTCTGTCGGGATTCGAAAGTATTGTATCCGCAAGCTTTTTAATTTCATGCGGCATGGTTGCCGAAAAAAATAATGTTTGTCTGTTTGACGGAAGTATTGATATTATTTTTCTTACATCATGAATAAATCCCATATCCAGCATACGATCCGCTTCATCAAGAACGAACATTTTGACATTATGAAGATCTATATACCCTTGATTTATGAGATCCAGCAGTCTGCCCGGTGTTGCTACGAGTATATCTGCACCCCGTTTTAATTTTTCAGTTTGTTTTTTCTGGGGTACTCCGCCGAATATAACAACATTATTAAGATTAGTATATTTACCGTAATCCGTAAAACTTTCATTAATTTGCAGCGCAAGTTCTCTTGTCGGAGTAAGGATTAAAGTATTGATCTCTTTTTTTCGTTTTATTTCAAATTTTTCTTTATATAGCAATTGTAATATCGGCAAAGCGAAAGCGGCGGTTTTTCCGGTACCCGTCTGCGCGCATCCCAAAACATCTCTTCTCTGAAGTACTGAAGGAATAGCTTTTTCCTGAATCGGTGTCGGCTTTGTATACCCTTTTTCAGTTAAGGCTTTTAAAATTGGTTTTATTAAGTTGAGGTTTTCAAATGTCATTGAATATTTTTCCTATTGAGACCGGTAGGTAGAAAATTGGTTAGGTTTTAAATCAGCGGTCGATTTTATAAATTAATAAGAATAGAAGGCATCGGTAATTTACTGAGGCAACTTTTCATATTTACGTTACTAATTTACATTAAAAATACTTCATCTCAAACTAAAGGCATTTTATACGTAACAATTCCGTACGACAATATGCCGTATATTTTGTTCTTCACCGCTAATCACCTCAACAATACTGGGTTAGTTCCTTTTTCATCCTTTCGCTCGATTTACTTATAACCCTTTTCTTCATAATATTACTTGTGTGTAATTACCAAGTAAGAGGCATTATATGTACCAGATAAATAATAAAGGCAATTGGATTGCTCTTAAAAAAAAGATTAAACTGGCTTATCCTTCTATAACCGAAGAGGACTTAAAATTAAATAACGGAGACGAGTTCGATCTTTTAATTAGATTACAGAAAAAATTCTCAAAGACTAAAGATGAAATCATAAGAATGATTGATAAGTTGTAATAAGAAATCTATATTTAGAATAATATTTTAAACATACATTATGATCGAACCGAAAATTTTTTATAGGAAGCTGGATTCTTTGCTCAGTAAAATAACTTCGGCAAAATCCGGCGCAGACTTTCTTTTTACAATCGTAAATGAACTCTTGAAAACTTTCGGTATAGATCTTCATATCGGGAGCGGACGTATATATGAGAAGGATAGCACTTCGTATATTTTAATTTCTCCGCTTTCAAATCATGAGAATTCAGATTTTAAAACAAATCTTGTTATAAATTCAAAAGAGGTGCAGGCTGTATTGAATTATAAAACTTATATATTCGATCAGGCCGAGTCCGGTGCGGGATTAAAAGACAGCCGCAGCAATGGGTATACAATTCCCGTTGCAATTAGAGTAAATAACCAGGAACATGAATGGATAATTATTTTTGAATTAATGAACGGTTGGATACGCGAAGAAATTGAATTCTGTCTTAATGCGGTTAGAGCGGTATTAAATTACAGGCTTTTATCGGAGTCGATAAAAAACGAATATGAACAAGCCTACCTTATCCAAAAAAGTCTGCTTCCGACATCATCGCCGGTAATTCCCGGATATCAAATTGCCGGGAATTCCAGACAGGCGGAGCTAGTTGGCGGGGATATCTTCGATTATTATAAATTCAACGAGGAAGAATTCGGGTTCTGCATCGGGGATGCAAGCGGACACGGCCTGCCTGCCGCGCTATTGGCGCGTGATGCAATAATAGGTCTTCGTATGGGTTTGGAAAATAATATGAAGATGGTGCACACTTTAAAAAAATTAAATAAAATTATATTCCAAAGTGTCTATTCAACCAGGTTTATTTCCCTGTTTTATGCCGAAATGGAATTAAACGGTAATTTGTTTTATGTAAACGCGGGGCATCCTTCACCTATCCTTATATATGACGATGAGATAACAGAACTTGAATCTACTGGACTAGTATTCGGAGCACTCCCCGAAATTGAACTGCGGCGGTCTTATATCAAAATGAATCCGGGAAGTATATTAGTATTATTCAGTGACGGAATAGTGGAAAGACAAAACAATAACGGCGATTTTTTTGAATTGGAAGGTTTGAAAAATGTTATTACTAAAAATAAAGATAAAGATGCTGAGGAAATATTGAATGTAATATTTCAAACTGCAGATGAATTCGGGAATATGAGCAAATGGGAAGACGATGCAACCGTTGTGGTAATAAAAAGGACAACTTAAATTATTACAAATAGTTGCATCTGCCGATTATAATCATTCTTAAGTATTAATCCCTTTTCTATCCATTAGAACCATTTACAGTCGGAATTATTTTCTATACCTTGTTAAATGTAGAACTGAATGTAACAAAAGCGGAACAAATTGCCGTATAAGAAGAATAATAAAAACTTATAGAGAAGAAAATGAAAATTCTTTTAGTTTATCCAATGTATCCGGACACATTCTGGAGTTTTAAACATGCTTTGAAGTTCGTATCGAAAAAAGCAAGTTTTCCGCCGCTGGGTTTATTAACGGTTGCTTCAATGCTGCCCAAGGATTGGTATAAAAAACTAATTGATATGAATGTGAATGATCTGACAGACGATGATATTCTATGGGCAGATTTTGTATTTATCAGCGCGATGTCAATACAAAGTGAATCGGCTAATTTAGTAATCGAAAGATGCAAAAATCTAAATGCAAAGATTGTGGCCGGCGGACCTTTGTTTACCAGCAGTCCCGAATATTACCAGAGCGTCGATCATCTGATACTTAATGAAGCAGAAATTACTCTTCCGCAATTTCTCAGCGACTTAAAAGAAGGGAATCCGAAACCAAAATATACTTCGGAAGATTGGGCTGAAATTACCAATACTCCCCTGCCCCTTTGGGATCTTTTATCTATGAAAAATTATACTTCGATGAATGTCCAGTATTCGCGCGGCTGTCCATTTGACTGCGACTTTTGTGATATAACGGTCCTTTACGGAAGAAGACCACGCACAAAAACTAAAGAACAGGTTATTTCCGAATTGGACGCATTATATTTTGCGGGCTGGAAAGGTCCCGTTTTTTTTGTAGACGATAATTTTATCGGCAATAAAGCGAAACTAAAAAAAGATATTCTTCCTGCAATCGCCGAGTGGAATGAAAAAAGGAAAAACCCGTTTTATTTTAACACGGAAGTATCGATCAATCTAGCCGATGACGACAAATTGATGCAGCTTATGGCTAAAGCGGGATTTGAAGCAGTATTCATCGGTATCGAATCTCCGAACGAAGAGAGCCTAATTGAATGTAATAAAATCCAGAACAGGAACCGCGATCTTATTTCCAGCATAAAAAAAATTCAGGAGTCGGGCATGGAAGTTCAGGGAGGTTTTATTGTCGGGTTTGACAACGATCCCCCGGCAATATTCGATAGGCTTACAAACTTTATCCAGGAAAGCGGAATAGTTACGGCCATGGTCGGACTGTTAAACGCTCCCAGAGGAACTAAACTACAGAAGAGACTGCAAAATGAAGGAAGGTTATTAAACGATTTTACCGGAAATAACACAGATTTTTCCATCAATTTTATTCCTCACATGGATTCCAAAGAACTTATTAACGGTTATAAGAAAATTTTAGATACTATATATTCGCCGAAATATTATTACGAACGTGTAATGCGTTTCATGAAAGATTTCGAACCGAAGAAGAAAAAAGTTTTTCATCTTAATCCTAATTACGTGCTGGCATTGTTTCGATGACCAGTTCATCGTCAAAGGGATGAATAAAAGATGATTTATGATCATTGCAAAATTCGAGGGCCATTTTATAGGCATCATCATAAGTGTCGCCTTCAAGAACGATATCGACCAGGTCTTTACCGAACATTTTAACCTGCCTGATTTTTTGAGACGGGGTAGGACTGGGCATGAAGATCGTGCCTTTGATGCCGAGTTCGCGGCAGCTGTAGGCCACGCCCTGGGCATGATTGCCCGCACTTGCACAGACCACGCCATTCTTAAGCTCGTCAAAGGGGTAGGACTGCTGATCTTGTTGTAAGCACCCCGGATCTTATAGGATCTGACAAGTTGAAGATCTTCCCGTTTCAGCATGACGGTGGCGCCATATTCTTCTGAAAGGTTCAGGTTTTTGACAAGAGGCGTATGTTCGGCAACCGCTTTCAGCCTTACACTGGCTTCCTGGATATTCCGCACTTCCGGCATATAGCTTTGTTATGCCTTTTCTTCACTCATTTCTTCATGTGCTTTGTCAATGAATTACCTGTCTGCCTGTGAGAAAAAAGACCCCGGACGACGGAATGCCCGATCCCGCGGCCTTTTCAGAATGGTATTGAATGGGAAGTCGAATTCCCGCATTGTCATTCTTTGGGTCTGAGTTTACGTACCTGGGCTCCGGCCTGCCACATTTCGGAATTATGGATCTCGTCGAGTTCACGCGTGAAGTTTCTTCCGGTAGTCGGACTGCCTGTTGGCTTCAATGGTGATCCGGGCTTCGTTACCACTGGCTACGCTCTTGTACAAGTTCGTCAAATACAGGTTTTACAGCATCACGGAACCTGTTTTTCCAGTCCAGTGCACCCCTCTGTGCCGTGGTGGAGCAGTTGGCATACATCCAGTCCATACCGTTTTCTCCGACAAGGGGCAGAAGACTTTGGGAAAGTTCCTCAACGGTTTCGTTGAAAGCTTCAGAAGGGGAATGTCCCTTGCTCCTGAGCAGGTTATACTGGGCTTCCATAATTCCGGCAAGGGCGCCCATCAGCACACCTCGTTCACCGGTAAGGTCACTGTATACTTCTTTTTCAAAGGTGGTTTCAAAAAGATAACCTGATCCGACACCGATGCCTAGGGCGATAACGCGTTCAAAAGCACGGCCTGTGGCATCCTGGAAAATGGCATAACTGGAATTCAGACCCTGCCCGGCTACGAACAAGCCTGCGCAGCGAAGTTCCTGAACCTTTCGGGGCAATCAGAATGACATCCACATCTTCCGGCGGAATAATGCCGGTCTGATCTTTATAGGTGATCCCAAAACCGTGTGAGAAATACAGGGCTTTGCCTTTGGTGAGATGTTTTTTTACCGTGGGCCAGAGGGCGATCTGTCCGGCATCGGAAAGAAGATACTGGATGATGGTGGCTTTTTCGCAGGCTTCTTCGATGTCGAAAAGGTTTTCACCTTCCACCCAGCCGTCGTTCACAGCTTTGTCCCAGGAGGAGGAATTCTTTCTCTGTCCGACAATGACATTGAAACCATTGTCTTTCAGATTTAGTGACTGGCCCGGGCCCTGGACACCGTAACCGATGACTGCAATGACTTCATCTTTCAGGATTTCACGGGCTTTGGAAAGGGGAAATTCTTCCCGTGTTACTACATTTTCTTCGACTCCGCCGAAATTGATTTTTGCCATTGTTTTCTTTTTTTTTATTGGGTTATTGACAATACTTCTTTTTCAGAATGTCTGTTGGCTACTTCCAGATCCCTGAGATAACTGGTGATCTCCTTGATCTGCTTGGTGACGGCCACCCGTCCTGAACGGGCAAACTGCAGGACGCCATAAGGGAGAAGCTTTTCAAACAATTCCTGGGTTTCATGTTTATGTCCGGCTTTCTCAATGATGATGTATTCAGGTTCAACCGTAAGGATATGGGCATTATGTTTTCTGATCAGATTTTCAACATCGTCGCCATTGGCAAAAGCCCTGGTGGGGACTTTATACAGGGCGATTTCCTGGTACACGATCTCACTTTCTTCAAAATAGAATGCTTTGAGCACACCAATGATCTTTTCGATCTGTTTGACCACTTTCCTGACTATGTCCGAGTCTGGTTTTAACAACGATGGTAAACCTGTAAACGCCTTTCACTTCTGATTCGGAAGTAGTCAGGCTTTCGATGTTGATCTTCCTCCGAGTGAAGACGACGGTGATCCGCTGAAGCAGACCGATTTTATTTTCAGTAAATATTGATAATGTGAATTCCTGTTCCATGATGTGTTGTTTTTTTAGTTTATTCCAGTCTCATTTCAGATACGGTTCCCCCGGCGGGGACCATCGGGAAAATATTACTTTCTTTTTCAACTTTTACTTCGAGCAGGAAGGGGCCGTCGTATGCCAGCAGATCGTTGATGGCTTCATCGAGTTCTTCCCGTGGCGGAGATCGTTTTTCCGTTGATCCCGAATCCTTTTGCAATGGTAATGAAATCGGGATTGGTCAGTTCAGTGTAGGAATATCTTTTATCAAAGAACAGATCCTGCCATTGTCTGTACCATGCCCAGGAAGTTGTTGTTCAAGAAGGACAATTTTCACCGGCAGGTTCGACTGGCTGATGGTTCCCAGTTCCTGGATGGTCATCTGGAATCCGCCGTCACCGATAATAGCCACCACCTGGCTCTGTCACCTGCAGCCAGGGCTGCGCCGACTGATGCAGGCAGGCCGAAGCCCATGGTGCCAAGTCCGCCGGATGTAATCTGGGTATTCGTTTTGTTGAACTGGTAATACCGGGCTGAAGCCATCTGGTGCTGACCGACATCACTGACAAGGATGGCTTCACCATTGGTTTTCTTGGAGATGGTATGGATGACTTCGCCCATCCTCAGTCCGCCTTTCGACGGATAGCAGTCCCTTTCAATGATCTTCCGGAATTCGTACTGGTAGAGTTCGTTGAACGAATCGAGCCATTCGGGATGTGAATTCTTGTTCTACATTCGGAAGCAGTGCTTCGATGGCCTGCCTGGCGTCGGCAATCAGGGCTACATCGGCTTTCACATTTTTATCGATCTCCGACAGGGTCGATATCGATATGGATCACTTTGGCCTGTTTGGCATAGGTCTTCAGGTTGCCGGTCACCCTGTCGTCAAAGCGCATGCCTATAGCGATGAGCAGATCGCATTTGTTGGTATTGATATTTGGTGCATAGTTGCCGTGCATTCCGAGCATCCCGGTAAACAGAGGATGGTTGGAAGGCAATGCCGAAAGACCCGAGCAGCGTGCTGGCAACAGGGATGCCTGTTTTTTCAACGAAGGTTCTGAATTCTTCCTGTGCGCCGGAGATCAGGATGCCCTGTCCGGCAAGGATCATCGGCTTCTTGGCTTTGTTGATCAGTTCGGCAGCCCTGTCAACAGCTTCCTCGTTCAGCATGGGGATAGGAGTGTAACTGCGTATTCTTGGCAATTTTCTCATACGAAAAATCCAGTTCGGCAAACTGGGCATCCTTGGTGATGTCGATCAGAACCGGTCCCGGGCGTCCCGATCTGGCAATGAAAAAGGCCCTGGCCATGGCTTCGGGGATTTCTTCCGGCCTGGTAACCTGGAAGTTCCATTTTGTAACCGGCATGGAAATACCCACCACATCTGTTTCCTGGAAGGCATCCGATCCAAGCAGAGCCGAAGCGACCTGTCCGGTAATACATACCAGTGGCGTGGAATCGAGCATGGCATCGGCCAGCCCGGTAATCAGGTTGGTGGCTCCGGGTCCCGAGGTAGCAAGGCAAACACCCGGTTTTTTTGAGATCCGGGCAAAGCCCTGGGCTGCGTGTATGGCGCCCTGCTCATGACGCACCATCACATGCTTAAGCTTGTCCTGGTAATCATATAAAACATCATATACCGGCATGATGGCTCCGCCAACATATCCGAACATAGTATCAACGCCTTCTTCCAGCAACGAAAGCACAACAGCCTCTGCACCACTAACACGTTTGATGACCGGCTCCTGTCCTTTTGCCTGGGTTTTCGTTTGAGTATCCATGTCTATCTTATTTAGGTTAATATTAATCAATGATTCTTACTGCACCTTTATCTGCGGATGTGACTAAACTGGCATATGCTTTGAGGGCTTTCGAAACATCCCTGTCCCTGCCTTCGGGTTTCCAGGCATCGATCGCCTTTTGCTTCTTCTTTCTTTCTGCGTTCATCAAGCTCTTCATCACTCAGCCGAACATTAATGTGTCTTGGCAGGAATGTCAATATCGATGATGTCGCCGTTCTTGATCAAGGCCAATTTCACCTTTCTCTGCGGCTTCGGGCGAAATATGCCCGATGGAAAGACCTGAAGTTCCGCCGGAAAAACGGCCATCGGTGATCAGGGCACATTTCTCACCCAGATGACGGGATTTGATATAGGAAGTAGGGTAGAGCATTTCCTGCATGCCCGGTCCGCCTTTCGGCCCTTCGTATCTGATGACAACCACATCGCCTGCTTCAACTTCTCTGCCCAGGATACCATCGCAGGCCGTATCCTGGGAATCGTATACTTTGGCAGGTCCGCTGAATTTCAGCACCGATGCCTTTACACCGGCGGTCTTTACAATACAGCCGTTTCTGGCAATATTGCCGTAAAGGACAGCCAGACCTCCGTCGGCCGAATACGCATGTTCAATATCGCGGATACATCCGTTGGCCCGGTCAGATCGAATGCCTGAACTTGGCCTCCTGCGATCCCATACCAGGTTCCGGCCCCCGCCAGGGGCAGAACTGAAAATGTCCACAGCCTCCTCATCCGGATTCTTCCCGGTGATATCATATTTTTCAACGGCCTCGTTCAAGCGTAAGGCCGTCGGCCCGTTTTACCGATGTGTCGAGAAGACCTCCTTTAGCGACAGTTCGGCAAGGATTCCCAGAATTCCCCCGGCACGGTTTACATCCTGGATATGGTATTTTGAATTGGGAGAAACTTTGCAGAGCACAGGCGTCTTGCGCGAGATGGCATCAATATCTTTCAGTGTGAAATCAACTCCGGCTTCATGGGCAATGGCAAGGATATGCAGAACGGTATTGGTCGATCCGCCCATGGCAACATCGAGACTCATGGCATTGTGGAAAGCTGCTTTCGATGCAATGGACCGGGGAAGAACCGATTCATCGCCTTCGAAATAATAGCTTTCTATATTCCTGATCAGGGCTTCGGCAGCCTTTTCAAACAGATGCCTTGCGGTTTTTATGCGTGGCCACGATGGTTCCGTTTCCGGGAAGGGCCAGGCCGATGGCTTCATTCAGACAATTCATGGAATTGGCCGTAAACATTCCGGAACAGGATCCACAGGTCGGACAGGCCAGCTGTCTCGACCAGTGAGAGTTTCTCGTCGGTAACGTTCTCATCGGCAGCCATGACCATGGCATCGACCAGGTCGTAGGCTTCTCCGTCAACCACACCGGCTTCCATGGGGCCTCCCGAAACGAAAATGGCCGGAATATTCAGTCGCATGGCTGCCATCAGCATGCCGGGCGTGATCTTGTCACAATTGCTGATGCAGAACAAGGCATCCACTTTATGGGCATTGGCCATGTATTCAATGCTGTCGGCAATAAGATCACGCGAGGGCAGTGAATACAAGCATGCCGTCATGCCCCATGGCAATACCGTCGTCAATGGCAATGGTATTGAATTCGGCAGCAAAATATCCCTTCTCATCAAAAATCTTCTTTGACCTCCTGGCCAATGTGATGCAAATGCGTATGACCCGGAACAAACTGGGTAAATGAATTGACAATGGCAATGACCGGTTTGCCGATCTGTTCCTCTTTCATGCCGTTGGCTCTCCAAAGGCTGCGGGCTCCGGCCATCCTGCGGCCCTGCGTGGTGGTATCGACTTCTTAACGGATGTTTCATTGTTCATATCGCTCCTATATATATACAGTAAATTAAAAAAGCCATTCTCTTGTTCTGAGAATGGCTCCGTATATTTTGTTGAATTATACCATACCATTCTCACGTCATCATTCCAAGAATGACGAGCACCACGAGAATCACAATAATATTGGTATGGCCTGTACTTCATAATATTCTGTACGATTTCAGAAGCAAAGATAGGTAAATGCCTTAGTTGACAAAATAAATTTATGTTAAAAAACAGTTTTAATTAATATTTAATCTAATTTAGCTATGATAAGTTACGAATTGTAATTATACCGAGGGTTTTTACCGTAAGAATGTTAAATTGACAGGTGGTTGAAAAGTGAATTCCAACGGGAATATGATGCTGTCCCGAATGTTCGAGCAGAAGAGTTCATGTTTTTAAATACAGGTGGTTATGTGGATGGATTTGACGAGGAGATCTGAAAAAGGGTCGGTAACGTGACTTATACAATAAAAAAGGGCAAGCTACTTATATCGCACCGCTACAACCGCCTACCCTTGCTCCCTTCCGGTCCTGGGGGAATTCAGCAGGAGCTGGTCGTATAAGACTTGCCCGCTGCAAAAGTAGTATTTTTATTATTTCCTGCAAAATATCTTTCAATGGAAAGAACATATCCTTTAAATCGATTATATTTGTTCAGAATTATCCACTTTTGACATGAATAACTGGATTAAAAATATGTTGTATCCCTCCCTGATTTATACCGGGATCATCGGAGGTATTTATATCCTTAATAACCTGGCTGTTGATGCCTTTAATCTGCTTTCAGCGTATACAACCAGGTATCTGCCAATCTCATCCTTTTTGGAGGTATCGTTATTGCCATTTACGCTTTCAGGAAGGAATATAACAACAACCTGATCTCCTACGGCAGGGCTGTGGGATTTGGGGCGTCTGACGGCATTACTGATTGGCATAATCCTTTCCTTATATACGAATATCTATATTCAATATATCAATCCCGATTTCGTTGCTTTGTTAAAGCAGAATATGGAAGAGAAATTGCTACAGAAAGGACTTTCACCCGAGATTATTGAGACATCTAACGGCAAGGACCGACAGGATGCAGGAGCCCGGAATTGTTTTCCTGAGGACGATCCTTTCCACGGCAGCTTTTGGGTTGATCGTCAGTCTCATTGCTTCAATTTTCATTAAAAAAGAACCCTCAGAGCCATTTGCCGACGTAGCATAAGTCTTATATTATGGATGTATCGATTGTAATTCCCCTTTTATAACGAAGAAGAATCACTTGCTGAACTCACTGATTGGATTGATGAAGTTGCAAAGAAAAACCATTTCAGCTACGAGATTATCATGATCGATGATGGCAGTACCGACCGATCATGGGAGGTTATTAATGATCTTTGGAGCCCGTAAACCTGAAGTCAGGGGCATCCGCTTCAGGCGAAATTATGGAAAATCGGCCGCCCTTCATGTTGGTTTCCAGGCAGCAAAGGGGGAGGTAGTGGTTACCATGGATGCCGATCTCCAGGACAGCCCGGAAGAGATTCCCGAATTACGGCGAATGATCCTTGAAGACAGGCCTGGACATGGTTTCGGGCTGGAAGAAGAAAACGATACGACCCGATCTCCAAAACCATTCCCAGCAAATTTTACAACTGGACGGCCCGCAAAGTAACCGGTATAAAACTTCACGATTTTAACTGTGGACTCAAAGCATACCGTAACCAGGTGGTCAAATCCATAGAGGTATATGGTGAAATGCACAGATATATCCCCGTGATTGCCAAAAAGGCTGGTTTTACCAGTATAGGGGAGAAACCCGTTCAGCATATGAAGCGGAAATATGGTGTTACAAAATTCGGTCTTGAACGATTTATCAACGGATTTCTGGACCTGATGACCATCACCTTCATTTTGGAA
>CAVUCX010000045.1:0-27415 GCA_963739955.1 uncultured Bacteroidota bacterium
GAAGGGCCGGGGGTGGGTCGATGATACCGTCTTAATAAAATAATTATTATTTTACCGGTTAGATGCAGAGGAGAAAAATCATACCGTATAATCCGAAGCTAAAAAAATTCGCGAGACAACTTAGAAATAACAGCACCTTCACCGAAATAATGCTTTGGAATTATCTAAAGAAAAATCAAATACTGGGCTATGACTTTGATAGACAGAGGCCGATAGATAACTATATAGTAGACTTCTACTGCAAAGATTTAAGGCTGGCAATAGAAGTGGACGGAGAGAGCCATTACGGCAGGGAAGAAAGAGACAGATTAAGAGATAAAAGATTAAATGAATTGGGCGTTACCGTGTTAAGATTTGATAATCTTGATATTATTTATAAACTTGATCAAGTAATTGAATCAATAGAAAATTGGATTAAAACCTACCCCTAAATACCCTTCGCCGGAGGGGACTGAAATTATTAATTTTTTATTTATCTTTATAATTTCAAGCCCTTTCTTCCGGAAGGGCCGGCTTGATAGATTTTAAGATTAACCGTTAAGCCACAAAGTTTTTTTTCTTTGCGCCTTAGCGTCTCTGCGGTATATCTTTTATGAATCCCATTGCCTGGTGTCAGCTTGATTTTACGTTTATATTGAATTACCTTTGTAAGGAAAACTTTACATATGTAAACTTATCCTAACAAAGCTATGATTATTCATAATACTCTGAATGAAATATTTTCTACTTATTCCAACATTGCGGTAATGCGTGAACTCCGCTATACAACAAACGGATTTACCGGCAGAGAAATTGCAAAGAGAGCAGGTCTCAGCGCTCCGGCGGCTATTAGTGCACTAACTCACCTGGAAGCGGTTAAAATTATAAACCGCAGAATCGGTGGAAGGGATCATCTTTTTACACTTAACTTTACGAATTATTATGTAAAAGAGGTGCTTCTTCCGGCCCTGGAAGCAGAAAGTCGGTATTTCGAAAAAATTAAGTCCGAACTAAAGAAACACCTTTCCAAAGAATCCGTTAGTGTAATTCTTTTCGGGAGCGTAGCCCGGAAAGAGGAATCCATCAAAAGCGATTTTGATATATGTGTGGTATACAAAAACCTAAAAAACAAAAATGCACTTGAAAAGATATTAAACCGCTGCAGGGATGAACTATATAACAGCTACGGAATAACCGCGGCGCCTTTTTATATTTCCGCAGCAGAATTTAAAAGAAGAGCAAAACTTATAAAATCACCGGTAGATAAAATTATAAAAGAGGGGATAGTTTTATCAGGTAAACAAATGCAAAGTATATGAAATGACAAATAAAAGTCCGTTGAAGAAAATAGACCCTTCCCGTTCATTAAGTTTCCAAAAAGTTGCGGAAAATTTTTACAAGGGTGCGGGAGTTGCTTCGGAGTATTCATATTTCAATGCAGCCGGAGTCTTAATCGTTCATGCTGCAATTGCATATTCGGACACAATCACAATTAAAAATAAAGGTATAAAGGTTCATGGGGAAAATCATTATGAAATCATATCACTTCTAAACGACTTAATCCCGCATTCGGAAGAAAAAAGGAAAGCTTTAAATAATTTAAAAAACATTATAGACCATAAAAATAAAGTGTCTTACTCCGGAGATGTTTATCTTAAAAAAGATATCGAAGCTCTCATGAAACATTTCCAAAGGTTTAAAACCTGGGCAGATAAGATTTTAAAATAGTATATATTAGATTCATTGAAACACATCAAGAATATGATATAACCTGCCTGCCGTCAGGCATGTTAATGCCGAGGAAATTCAACATGAACTTCAAACCCGTAAAAACTAAAAGAGATTATGAAGCGGCTTTGAAAAGAATAGAAAATCTTTTTTATTCAAAACCTAATACTCCGGAGGGAGACGAATTGGAAATTTTAACTACTTTTGTAGAAGAATACTAGCTGAAGCACTTTAGTATATCCCCGCCGGATCTTTATTAGGATAACAAAGCAATAATATTTCATTAAACGTTACCGCTAAGGCGCTAAGACGCAAAGAATTAAAACATCCTCTGCGTCTTAGCGCCTCTGCGGTTAATAAGTCGAATGCATTTTGTTGATTGCGAAGTTGATTCTACATTAAAATATGTTCTCTTTTAACAGGAAAATTTGCACTGCGGTCTTGATTTACATTTTTTCAAAGGAGGCTCTTCACCTTCGCAGCTAATACTAGAATACTCTATCAATATGTAATTTAAAGAGGTCGAATGTTAACCCACCCCTAAATCCCCTCCGCCGAAGGGGACTTAAATCATTAATTTTTTATTTATCTTTAAAATTTCAAGCCCTTTCTTCCGGAAGAACCGGCTTGATAGATTTTAAGATTAACCGTTAAGCCACAAAGGTTTTTTCTTTGCGCCTTAGCGCCTCTGCGGTAAAGTATGATCCTAAGACCAAAACTCTTGTTCAAATGATTTCCGTTACAATAGACTATTCCTACTCTTCCATCCTCCTAGCTTTTTAGTCTTATCACAATATCTTAACTCGAAAAGAATAAAATTGGGACTGACAAAAACAGGAGGTTATATGAAATACATATTAATATTTTTATTCGGTTTGCTTATTGTATCCGGCTGTACACAAAAAAAGGAAACAAACACAACAGATCGGGGACCGGCTATAGTAGCTAAAGAGGTTACTTACTCCGCAGACGGAATTACGCTTAAGGGTTTCCTTGCATATGACAGCAGTAAGGCCGGAATACGGCCGGGAATAATAGTTGTCCATGAATGGTGGGGACTGACAGATTACGCTAAAAAAAGAGCAAAGATGCTGGCGAAGCTCGGGTACGTTGCTTTTGCGGCGGATATGTACGGCAACGGCGTAACGGTTGATAATCCCAAAGACGCGGGAAAACTTGCTGCGGCAGCAATGCAAAGCATGGATACGGCCACGACTAGATTTAATGCGGCCGTTAATATACTTAAAGCACAGCCCGAAACAGATACAAGCAAGATTGCCGCTATCGGTTATTGTTTCGGCGGAGGTGTTGTCCTGGATATGGCTCTTGAAGGCGATAACTTGAAAGGAGTTGTAAGCTTTCATGGAGACCTGCCGACTGCTAAAGTAAAAAATCCGCAGGATGTTAAAGCAAAATTATTAGTCTGCACAGGCGGAGCGGATCCGTTTAATCCTGAGAAAAAGGTAAATGCTTTTGAAGACGCGATGAAAACCGCAAAAGTAGATTATAAAATCATCAGCTATCCCGGGGCAGAACATAGCTTTACAAATCCAGCTGCAGACAGCCTGGGTAAAAAATTCAATTTACCCATTGCTTATAATAAACAAGCTGATGAAAAAAGCTGGACAGCTATGCAGACTTTCTTTGATCAATTATTCAAATAAGAGAATTCTAAAAAGCTAACCGCAAAGATGCTAAGCCGCAAAGTTATTAATTTAAACTTCCCTCTGCGCCTTTGCGTCTCTGCGGTGAATTTTGCAGTTACTCTTCTCCTTCATCGTAATTCAGTATAGGTCTCAGCCATTTTTCGGTTTCTTCCAGGCTCATACCTTTGCGTTTATGATAATCAATAACCTGATCTTTCCCGATCTTGCCGACATTAAAATATTTTGCTTCGGGGTGCGCAAAGTACAATCCGCTTACCGATGCAGCCGGCAGCATTGCCATGCTCTCGGTTAATATTATGGAAGTGTTCTTTTCGGCGTCGAGCAAATCAAAAATTATCGGCTTTTCGGTATGATCCGGTTGGGCGGGATAACCTGGAGCGGGCCTTATGCCGGTGTATTTTTCTTTTATCAGGTCTTCGCTTTTCAGATTCTCTTCAGGCGCAAATTCCCAGTATTCTTTTCTTACTTTCTCGTGCAGGTATTCGGCGAACGCCTCCGCAAGTCTATCCGCCAGTGCTTTCGTCATTATGCTGTTGTAATCGTCGTGATCCTTTTCGAATTTCTCAGTGAGTTTGTCAATGCCTATTCCGGCCGTAACCGCGAACGCGCCGATATAATCTTTTACGCCGCTTTCTTTAGGTGCAATAAAATCGGCAAGAGCAAGGTTCGGCAGCCCGTCCGATTTTTTTGTCTGGGATCGAAGCGAGTGGAGTACTCTCTTTAACACCCTTCCTGTCGTCCCCGGTATAAATTTCAATATCATCTCCGAAAGAATTTGCCGGGAATAAGCCAGCGACTCCGTTTGCTTTTAACAGCTTTTCTTCGATTATCTTGTCAAGCAGCTTATTCGCATCGTTATAGAGCTTTGCTGCCTCTATGCCGTATGTTTTATCTTCCAGTATTGCGGGGTATTTACCTTTGAGTTCCCACGTCTGGAAAAAAGGCGTCCAATCAATATAACTTTTTAAAATTGCAAGCGGCATATCTTCCAAAACAGTGACACCGGGTTTACCCGGCTTTTTGATTTTTATTCCGTTCCAATCGGTCTTTAATTTGTTTGAGCGCGCTGCTTCAAGTGAAATAAAATTTTTCGCGTCGCGTTTTTTCCGATGCTCTTCGCGGACTTTTTCATATTGATGTTTTAATCCGCTTTCGAATTCATCTTTTATGGTCTTGTTATCATTCAGCAGACTGCTTACTATCGGTACGCTCCTGGACGCGTCCAAAACATGCACCGCGATACCTTTATAATTGGGTGCGATCTTCACAGCCGTATGAATGCGCGAGGTAGTAGCGCCGCCTATTAAAAGAGGAACTTTGAAACCCCTTCGCTCCATTTCCTTTGCGAGGTTGACCATCTCGTCCAGAGAAGGGGTTATTAATCCGCTTACACCTATAACATCAACTTTTTCATCGATTGCGGTCTGTAGTATCTTTTCGGCGCTTACCATCACACCGAGATCTATTACGTTGTAATTATTGCAGCCAAGAACAACTCCGACAATATTTTTACCGATATCATGAACATCGCCTTTAACAGTAGCCATCAGTATTTTACCGGCTTCTTTCGTATCGTTTGACGCAAGTTTTTCTTCTTCGATATACGGTATAAGATAAGCCACCGCTTTTTTCATTACCCTTGCGCTTTTTACAACCTGCGGCAGGAACATTTTTCCCGAACCGAAAAGATCGCCGACTACGTTCATGCCGTCCATTAACGGTCCTTCTATAACTTCAAGCGGCTTGTTAAACTCTTTTCTGGCTTCTTCCGTATCTTCCTCAATGTATTCAACTATTCCTTTGATCAGCGAATGTTTCAGCCTTTCTTTTACCGGTGCGTTTCTCCATTCATCTTTTTTTACTTCCGTTTTTTCTTTCTGCTTTACGGTCTCCGCAAAATCCACCAGACGTTCCGTCCCATCGCTTCTTCTGTTCAGCAGCACGTCTTCCACGAGGGTAAGTAGATCCTTCGGGATTTCTTCATACACTTCAAGCTGCCCGGCATTAACTATTCCCATATCCATTCCGGCTTTGATGGCATGATAAAGAAACGCCGAATGCATTGCTTCGCGAACGAGGTTATTCCCCCGAAACGAAAATGATATGTTGCTTACTCCTCCGCTTACTTTTGCGTGAGGAAGGTTTTGTTTTATCCATCTGACCGTTTCGATATAATCCAGCGCGTAATTATTATGCTCATCTATACCGGTCGCAACCGTAAGGATATTTGGATCCATAATAATATCCTGCGGGGGAAATCCAACCTCCTCAGTTAAAATCTTATAAGCCCTTCCGCAAATTTCGATTCGCCTTTGAAGAGAATCTCCCTGACCTTTTTCATCGAATGCCATTACGATTACCGCAGCACCGTACTGAAGGACTTTCGCCGCTCTTTCTTTGAAAACTTTTTCGCCTTCCTTTAAACTGATCGAGTTGACTATGCTTTTACCCTGCAGACATTTTAATCCGGATTCAATTACAGACCACTTTGATGAATCAATCATAATAGGAAGTTTGGCAATATCGGGTTCGGCCATAAGCAGGTTAAGGAATTTAACCATCGCCGCTTCCGAATCGAGCATACCTTCGTCCATATTAACATCAAGTATCTGTGCTCCGCCTTCAACCTGGTTTCTTGCAACTGTAAGTGCCGCTTCGTAATCGCCTGAAAGTATTAATTTTTCAAATTTTTTAGAACCGGTAATATTTGTTCTTTCACCTATGTTGACGAAGTTGTTTTCCGGTCTGATGACCAGAGGTTCCAACCCGCTTAATCTAAGGTAAGGTTCGATGACCGGAATTTCTCTCGGCTTGAACCTGGAAGCGATACCAGTAATTAACTTAATATGATCGGGCGTTGTACCGCAGCAGCCGCCGACGATATTAAAGAATCCGTTTCCTGCAAACTCTTCGAGCACCGAAGCCATCTGTTCTGCAGTCTCGTCATATTCGCCCATTTCATTCGGCAGCCCGGCGTTTGGATAAACGCTTACAAAACATGACGCGAGGTTAGAAAGCTCATGAATAAAAGGACGCATCTGCTTAGCTCCGAGGGCACAGTTCAATCCGACACTTAAAAGGTTTTTGGTATGCGAAATTGATATCCAGAACGCTTCGGTAGTCTGCCCGGATAATGTTCTTCCGCTCTGATCTGTTATGGTTCCCGAGATCATAACCGGAATTATTCTATCGGTATTCTTCTGAATTTCTTCAACCGCATAAATTGCTGCTTTACAGTTCAGAGTATCGAAAACGGTTTCTATTAGAAGAACGTCGGCTCCGCCGTCAATTAAACCTTTTGCCTGTTCGTAATATGCCTCGGCTAACTGATCGAAAGTTGCCGCACGAAATCCAGGATCGTTAACCTTCGGGGACATTGAGGCTGTTTTATTTGTCGGCCCCATGGCTCCCGCGACAAATCTCGGTTTTTCCGGAGTTAGTTTTGTGTATTCCTCCGCAGCTTCTTTGGCAAGTTTTGCCGCCGAGTAATTTAATTCGTAAATCACATCTTCAGTCATATAATCGGCTTGTGAAATTCTGCTGCTGCTGAAAGTGTTAGTCTCTATTATATCGGCGCCGGCTTTCAGATATTCACGGTGAATATTTTTTATTATTTCCGGCTGTGTAATCGAAAGGATGTCGTTGTTGCCTTTTAGATCATGAGAATGAGACGCGAATTTTTGACCTCTGAACTGTTCCTCGGTTAATTTGTGCCGCTGAATCATAGTTCCCATAGCGCCGTCGAGCACAAGAATCCTCGATTTTAATATCTCATTTAATTTGTTGAAAATTGTCTCCATACCATTCATTTTTATTATTTTATATTAGATCCGGTAGAACCTTAATTTAATTACATATAAACATATTTTGATTTCGCTCATGCTTTCACTTCTCATGTTCGACTTCGCTCACCATGACACAGCTAATATCATCCCGAGCAGACTTGCCGGCAGGCAGGGTCGAGGGATGGGAGTAGTAAAAGCATAATTAAATTTTAAGAAAAAATTAGAACACTACTTTCGATCCGATTCATTGTAAAGAATAGCAAATATAATTAAATTGCAATCTATTAAAAAGATATATAATCACAAGAAGTGATCCGATATTTTTTTTGTCATTGCGAACGAACACGCCTGCGGCAGGCAGGTTCACTCGTTCCTCGACTCAGCTCGGGATGACAATAAAGAATAAAACTATAAATTAGGATGCTAATAATTCGCAGGAAAATGAAATGATAGTTGTTACCGGCGGCGCGGGATTTATAGGAAGCGCGATTATTTGGAAGCTTAATCAGCTTGGCGAAAAAGATATTATTATTGTAGATGAACTCGGATTAGATGAAAAATGGAAAAATCTCGTCGGTCTGGATTTTGAAGATTTTATAAACAAGCACGAATTTATTCAACTTGTCGAAACAGGTCTGCCTTTTAAACCAAAAGCGATTATTCATATGGGAGCAAACTCTTCCACCACGGAAAAGAATGCGGATCATCTTCTGGAAAACAACTACGAATACACAAAGAAGCTGGCTAAATACTGTCTGGCAAACGATGCCCGTTTTATATATGCGTCTTCGGCTGCGACTTACGGCGACGGTGCGCTGGGATTTGACGACAGCGAAGTTTTAAGTCCGGATCTTAAGCCTCTCAACATGTACGGTTATTCTAAAAATTTATTCGATGTTTGGGCAATCAGGCATAAAGTGATTGACCGGATCGTGGGACTCAAGTATTTCAATGTTTTCGGACCAAATGAATACCATAAAGCCGATATGCGAAGCGTAGTTCATAAAGCTTATGAACAAATAAGGGATACAGGCAAAGTCAGGCTTTTCAAATCGCGTCATCCCGAATACAAAGACGGTGAACAAATGCGCGACTTTATATACGTGAAAGATGCGGTTGACATGACGCTGTTTTTTATGGATAAAAAAGACAAGAACGGAATTTTTAATGTCGGCACCGGAAAGGCACGTACCTGGAAAGATCTTGTTACTGCGATTTTCGATTCAACAGGCAAGGACGTTAATATTGAATATATAGAACTGCCGGAACATCTCGTACTTAAATACCAGTATTTTACCGAAGCAAGGCTGGATAAAATAAAAAAAGCCGGCTATCAACATCCTCTTCATTCGCTTGAAGACGGCGTAGCCGACTATGTAAAAAATTATTTGGTCCCCGATAAATATCTGGGGAAATAATTTCCCCCGTTAAAACTTTTGTTCCTGATCAATTATAAGGGATATCATCGTCATCATCGAATAATTCGTCTTCATCTTCTTCAAAGTCGAAATCTTCTTCGTAAAAATCTTCTTCATCCGACGGTTCCTCTTCCAACCCGTCATCCTCTTCTTTTTTATAATATTCGTCCTCTTCTTCTTCGTCGTCTTCTTCGAATTCACCGTCTTCGTCGTCAAAATCATCATCCTTGAAATCGTCGTCCTGATTTTTACGGCGAGCAAAACTTAATTCCGGTTTTTCTTTTTCATCCCTGTTTTCCGGTAAGTTTGAGCTAAGTGATTCTTCCGAAATGTCATCGTTGCTCATAAATATTTCATCTTCCGGGATGTTAAATACGCCTTCCATTACAATAGGTCTCCTCTACTAATTTTCTTATTTTAAAATATAATTACTATCGTAATATTTCTATTTTTTTTTAAATAGCAAAGAGAAAAGAAAATAATATTTTTACATTATAATTTTATTTCTTATCGGTTAAAACTTAAATTAGTAATTCAACAGTGTCAATACAATTGTAAATCAAATAAAAATATTATGAAATTAGCTACACTTTGTTACGTAATTGATAAAAAGCACAATAAAACGCTTATGCTTCACCGGGTTAAAAAGGAAAATGACTACCATGAGGGTAAATGGAACGGATTGGGAGGGAAACTGGAGCAGGGCGAAAGCCCGGAGGAATGCGTAATCCGCGAAATAAAAGAAGAATCCGGTTTAAAAGTTATTAATCCTAAAATGAAAGGCTTTATAACTTTTCCGCTTTTTGACGGAAAGGATGACTGGCATGTATTCGTTTTTACGGCTGAAAATTTCACCGGAAACCAGATAGATTCGAACGAAGGTATACTTGAATGGATCGACAGCGACAAATTAACCGAATTAAACCTATGGGACGGCGATGCGATATTTCTTGCGTGGCTTAATCAGGATAAATTCTTCAGCGCCAAATTCAATTACGAGAAAGGAAAATTTAAAGACTACCAGGTGTTTTTTTATTAATTTCGGTCAGACAAATAGGTAACCTGAAACTGTAGATCTGACATGTAATGCTGGGCAGTGCGGCGGCGGTGATGTTAACCGGTCAAATCTCCGTTCCCTCGGCTTTCTCATCAATTAATTTCGATGTCATTTTATTTTTATTCGGAATGTTTACGGTGGGGGAAGCTTTGGATAAGAGCGGGTTTTTATCCGCTATTTCATACAGCATATTTAAAAATGCCAAAACAGTGGACGCACTTTTTATCTTCATAGTATTCGGTATGGGATTAATTTCAGTTTTCTTGATGAATGACACCGTGTCAATAATCGGCACCCCGTTAATCTTATTGCTTGCGGAAAGAAATAAAATCCCGCCAAAACTTCTTCCCCTGGCCCTGCTTGCTACTCTGAGCAGAGTCGAAGACATCCTGCAAAAAAAATCACCCTTCGACTTCGCTCAGGGTGACAATTTGATTCGTTTTTTGTAATGTTAATTATCTAACCGGATATCTTTAACACTATCTTCCCGGTGTTTTTGTTTTCTTCCATATATTTATGCGCAAGTGAAACTTCGGACATATCGAAAACCTTATCAACTACGGGTTTTAATATACCGGATTCAAATTTTTCAAGAGCAAATCCCGCGAATTCTTTTGTTAATTTAATCTGATATTCCCTTGTTCTTGAGCGAAGCGCGGAGCCGGTAATAGTAAGTCTTTTTGATAAAATATTTCTCAGATCAATCTCGTCAACCAATCCTCCTCCGAGAGTTGCAAGCAGAACCATTCTTCCGTCAATGTTCAAACTGTCTATATTCATTTTATAATAAGGTCCGGCTATAAAATCAATAATAACATCAACACCTTTGCCAGAGTTAAATTCTTTTATTTTTTTCGCAAAGTTTTCGGTTTTATAATCAATTGCTTTTTCGGCGCCGAGGTTAATGCAAATATCGTGTTTTGATTTTGAGGCCGTTACATAAACAGCAGCGTCAAGTGTTTTTGCAATTTGAATTGCCGCAGTGCCGACACCGCTGGCTCCCGCGTGAATTAATATTTTTTCGCCTTCTTTAAGATGCGAATGCCATACTAAAGCCTGATATGCTGTAAGGAATACTTCCGGTATTGAAGCGGCTTCATTAAAATTCAAAGCCGAAGGAATCTTCATTGCCATGTCTTCATGTATTACTGCATATTCCGCATAACCGCCGCCGGGCAACAGGCCGAAGACCTTATCTCCCTTTTTCCATCTTACTGCGGACGAACCTGTTGACTCAACGGTGCCGGAGATTTCGAGTCCCAGTATAGGACTTGCGCCTGCGGGCGGGGGATATTTACCGAGACGTTGAAGTATATCCGCTCTGTTTAAAGCGGAAGCGTGTACTTTTACTAGTATTTGATCGGTCGAAGGAGACGGCTTCTCTGTAAAATCGACTTTTAATTTATCTGCGGAACAACCGTCTTCGTGTATAACTGCTTTCATTAATTTTTTATTTTCCATAACAATAAAAGTATAATTGAAGATATTAAATTGCTGTGTCAGCAATTACCAATATAATGTTTTCACAAAATACACTTAGAATATTTTTACCCGAGCCGGTTACTCTACATTTACCAGCTTAATATAATTTAATCAGCTAAGGTTAAAGACTAAGTCTATTTAATTATTTAGAACTAATAATTAAATGATTTATTTCAAAAAATGAGATATAAAACAAGGATATTTTTTTGATTAATTAAAAGAATTTTTATTTTATGAACGAGAAAACTTCTTTTCCGGTAAAAGGATCTTTCGCGGTATAAATCTTCAAAATTTACGGGGAATAAAATATTAATTTATGTAAACAGTTTTGTATTTCAATTTTCTGATATAAATATTCTTAAAGTAGGCACTTCGAAAATAAATAAAGAGCTAAAATTCAGTCATAATTAAATTAGGGGAATTAATTTATGGCAACATCAAATAATAAACTTTATCCAGGTATTAAACAATTAATTGAGGAAGCAAGAAGTCTTGTAGCGCAAAATGTAAATACTACTCTTGTCTTTACTAATTTTTATATCGGTAAGATGATAGTAGAAAATGAACAACAAGGCAAGCAAAGGGCGGCTTATGCCAGGCGTACTTTGAAAAACCTATCTAAAAGATTATCACGGGATTACGGGAAGGGTTACTCTGAAGATAATTTAAATAGGATGCGAACATTTTTCCTTTTATACCGTTTTAGAATTTCCGCAACAGTGTCGCGGAAATTCAAATCTTCAACGAGTCACAAAACAAATGCCTTTGTAAAAAGGCAAACAACATTTACAAATTTCAAAGACAGCTTCCCTTTAAGTTGGTCTCATTATTCCTATCTTTTAAAAATAACCGAGAATGATGAAAGAAATTTTTATGAGATAGAAGCGAAACAAAATAACTGGTCGGTTCGGGAGCTTCAACGGCAATTGAGTTCATCTTTTTATGAACGCTTATCATCAAGTAAAAATAAAAGTACTCTAAGAAAACTCAGTAAAAAAGGTCAGATAATTACTAAGCCGATTGATTTACTGAAGGACCCGTATGTCTTGGAATTTTTAGAACTGAAGGAAAAACCTTCATATACGGAAAGCCAATTGGAATCAGCAATAATAAGCCGCCTTGAATCTTTCCTGCTTGAGTTAGGTAAGGGCTTTTTATTTCAAAGCAGGCAGGAAAGGATCGGATTTAACGGAAAGAACTTCTACATAGATTTGGTTTTTTACAATCGCTTGCTAAAATGTTTTGTGCTAATTGATCTTAAGATCGGAGAATTAATGCACCAGGATTTAGGACAAATGCAGATGTATGTAAACTATTATGACCGTGAAATTAAAAATAAAGATGAAAATAACACCGTCGGGATTATACTTTGCAAAGAAACAAATCAAGCAATTGTCAAATATACATTGCCTTTGGATAACAAAAATATATTTGCCAGAGAATATAAATTATATTTACCGAGCAGAAGAGCTTTGAAAAATTTATTAAATAAGTAAACATCAAAGATGAATTACAAACAGTAGACATTTAAATTCGAAAAGACACGTTACTTCTTTTAATTAATATATTCCATGTTATAATAAGTATGCCGTTTAATGAATATGAAGCCTTAAATAAGTATAGGCCCGGCTTAATTTTTGCCGACAGGGCATCCGGTCATTTATTGAGTATAGATTCTCTAAAAAATTTTACATCCGGAATATCAACTATAAATCCTTGTCGAGGCCGGTCATAATAATTCGAAAGGATTATTGATCGGACCCTTTCATTTCCGGTTTGCCTTTATGAATTCTTTTATTCCGCTTATCAGCCTTTTTATATCATCCTCCGTATTATACAAGGAAATGCCGGCTCTGATTAATCCTCCTTTTTCCAGAAGTCCTAAAACTTCAACGGCCCTTACCGCGTAGAAATGTCCGTCCCAGATACATATGCCCCTTTCGCCAATTGCAGCGCAGACTTCAGACGGTGCGGCTCCGTCAACCGTAAATGAGATGGTAGGCGCTCTTTGCAGGGGATCGAAAGATAAACCGTAGATTTTTACTCCTTCAATTCTTTTTAAGCCATTGTAAAGTTTCTTCGCCAGAAAGTTTTCATAGGTGCCGATGTGTTCCATTCCCGAAACCAGTTTGGAACGCAAAACATTCCCCTCGCCGAAAGTTGAAATATAATCTATGGCGGATTTTACTCCGGCAATTGCGGCATGATTAAGTGTGCCGGTTTCTATTCTGTAAGGCACTTTCGGCGATTGGGTTCTCAGTCGGTCGGTTTGCAGCTGTTCCAGCAGTCCTAGCTTTGAATATAAAATGCCGACGTGCGGTCCGTAAAATTTATAAGCCGAACACATGAGAAAATCAACTCCCAAGCTTTTAGCATCAATCGGGAAATGCGGAGCATAATGTACGGCATCCACCGCCAGCAACGCGCCGACCTCATATGTCAGTTGTCGTATTAAATTTACATTATTAACTGTGCCGAGTGCATTGGAAGCGAGTCCCATTGCTACCAGACGGGTTTTTTCATTTATCTTTTTATTGAAATCTTCGTAATCGAGTGTTCCGTCCTGTTTCAATATTACTTCTCTAATGACGACACCGTTTTCACGGAGGTTCAACCACGGGCCCCGGTTGGCTTCATGATCGAGTTGTGTAATAACGATTTCATCGCCTTTGTGTAATAATCTTCCGATCGCCTTACTAAGAGAAAAGTTAAGCGACGTCATATTAGCGCCGAATGAAATACAATCTCCGCTTTCCGCACCGAGAAAAGCGGCCGAATATTCGCGGGCTTGTTCTACTATTTTATCGCTTTCACGAGACGTAATAAAAAATCCGTGAGTGTTTGCATTGCAGGTTTTATAATACGCGGAAATTTCATCTATGACTGTCTGCGGGACCTGACTTCCCCCGGGTCCGTCGAGGTATGCAAGCTGATACCCGTTTATTTTTCTTTTTAATGAAGGAAAGTCGTTTCTTCTCTTTATAATATTTGCATACTTTGAAACATTTGGACTCATATTTATCGCCCTGAGATATGTGAAGGAAAATGTTTAGGGCATTATTTTGAAAAGTTCTCGTCCATGAATTCTTTTATCGCCTTATTTACGGCCAACGGATTTTCTATTGGAGTCATATGGCCTGCTTCGGAAATTACGACAAATTTAGAACCCGGAATTTTACCGGCGAAATTTTTCATCGAACCTACCGGCGTTAATTTATCCTTTTCACCGCACAATACAAGCACAGGAATTTTAATATTCGGCAGATAGCCTGAAGTATCGTTTCTGCCGATCATTGCAAGCAGACATCCTTTTACGCCTGCAGGATCGAACGATGAGGATTTAGCAATAATATTTTCATATTGTTTCCTCATTTTTTTCACCGAACTTTCCGCAAAGCAGTTTGGAACAAAATCCTTCACAAATGCGGCTAGTCCCCCGGTATTAATCTTTTTAATGCTTGCGGCCCTTTTTAACTTTCCGTCGTTGTTGTCGGCTTCCGGTTTAGTATCGCAAAAAATTACTCCACCGAATCTGCTTTCCATTCTTTCGACGGCGCGGAAAGAGAGATAGCCGCCCATAGATAGTCCGCAAAGAATGGGTTTAACCGGTTTTAATTCATCGATGATGAATTCAAGATCGTCGACAAAGGATTCCATAGTAAACTGACCGTCCCCCGCGGGAGATTCTCCCAGGCCCCTTATGTCGTACGAAATACAATTATATGATGATGAGAGGAATTTTACCTGATCATTCCACATAGAATGATCGTATGGGAATCCATGAACAAAAATAATTGTTCTTTTTGATGGGTCTCCTTCTTGATATATTGAAATATTATTTTTAATTAGTTGCATAACTTATCCGTTTCTTTTTGCATTTAAATACCAAATAAAAAATAAGGAATAAAGCATGAAAAATAAATTTATGTTTATTTTTGTGGCAATCTTTTTACCCGGCGTCACTTTGTTTGCACAAACCAACTCCATTTTTAAGGACAATGACATAGCAGCGGAATTAGTCAAGGACTCATTGTCGCAAAGCGATTCAGTATTTGCACCGTTCTGGACTCCGTCAGCAATCGCCGGATTGAATATTAGTCAGCTTGCCTTAAGCAACTGGACACAGGGCGGTGATAATTCGCTTACCTGGACAATTACGGGAAATTTGGGCTATAACTACCGGAGCATGACCTGGAATTTTTTCAATAACTTAAAACTTGCATACGGCAGAACCAAACTTGGTACTCAAGATTTCAGGACAAACGATAACGAATTTTACCTGGAAAGTGTTCTGTCGGTGAAAGTAGGATGGCCTGTTGATCCTTTCTTCAGTAATACCGTTAGAACTACTGTTGCTCCCGGATATAATTATAATAATAACCAGGCAACCGAAATAGCAAATTTCTTTGACCCCGGCTACGTGACGCAAAGCTTGGGATTTACTTATGATAGATTATATAATTTTAAAACCAGACTCGGCGTTGCCGTACAGGAAACATTTACAAATCACTTCAGGCAATACAGTGATAATATAAACACTTCCAAAAAGGAAGCATTCAAAGCTGAAACCGGTATTCAATCAGTTACTTCCGGGCAGATTCAAATTGCGGAAAACCTATTATTGAACAGCAACCTTACCTTATTTACCCGTTTTGAAAGTTTGGATGTTTGGGATGTTAGATGGGACAATTCAATAGTAGCTAAAGTAAACAGCTGGCTTAATGTTAACATCGGATTCTTGTTCATTTATCAAAAGGATCAGTCGCCTACGGCTCAAATGAAACAGTCTCTTCAGCTTGGTATTGTATATTCAATATTGTAGAATTTAAGTTGAAAAAAAATAATTAAAGTCCATTTATTTTTTTTCAGTGATACTGATAATCACATATAATATATAGATTATATAAAATAAATTTGTTATAGTAGGATTAATAAACAAAGAACCTGAATTATGAAAATTGCTTTTGTTACTTCGGAAGCGGTTCCGTTTGTTAAAACCGGCGGACTTGCAGATGTTTCGGGAAGCCTGCCAAAACAGCTTGCGGAACTAGGTAATGAAGTAAAACTGTTTTTGCCGAAGTACTATTCAATAGATGAATCAAAATATGAACTTCATTATAATTGGGAAGTAGGTGAGATACCCGTAAAAATCGGGAATCATACCCGATCGGTACATTTATATCAGACGAAACTCCCAGGCTCGAACGTTGAGGTTAACCTTTTGGACTGCCCCCATTATTTTCACCGCGATCAGGTTTATACAGACGGCTTCGACGAAGACGAGAGATTTATACTTTTCTCGAGGGCTGTTATAGAGATCATGCAGAGATTTAAATGGCCCCCTGATGTTGTACATTGCAATGACTGGCCGACCGGAATTCTGCCGCTGTATTTGAAAGATAACTACGGCTGGGATAAACTTTTCTCCAAAACAGCTGTATTATTTACTATTCATAATATAGGTTATCAGGGAATATTTTCTAAGGATACGGTAAAGAAAGGCGGGATAAGAAGCGAATTGTTTTACCCGGAAAGCCCGATAGAATATCAGGGCGATGTTTCTTTCATGAAAACGGCAATAATGTATTCGGAAATTATCAATACTGTAAGCGAAACTTATGCTAAAGAAATTTTAACGCCTGAGTACGGTTCGGGAATGGAGGATTATCTTAAACAAAGAGAAAAGGACATATTCGGTATTTTAAATGGAGTTGACTACAACGACTGGAACCCGGAAAAAGACAAGTTCATTCCATATCCTTATGGATTAAACTCTCTTGAGGGTAAAGAAAAGAATAAGAAATACCTGCTTGAGAAGATTAAATTGAAATATTCCGCAGGAATGCCTGTTATCGGTATAGTCTCCCGGCTTGTTTCTCAGAAAGGATTCGATTTGTTTGAGGAAATTTCTGATGAACTTATGGACCTGGAGGCCCAGTGGATAGTTCTCGGGAGCGGCGAGGAAAAATACGAAGAGCTTTTTAAAAAACTTCAGGTAGAAAATCCTGAAAAGGTACATGTTTATATCGGCTTCAACAACGAAATGTCGCACCTTATTGAAGCCGGTGCGGATATATTCCTGATGCCTTCGCATTACGAGCCTTGCGGGTTGAACCAGATATACAGTTTAAAGTACGGTACTGTTCCTGTTGTTAGGAAAACAGGCGGACTGGCTGATACGGTAAAAAACTGGAATGAGTTTAGTAAAGACGGCGAGAAAACCGGTAACGGATTTACATTTGAAGAATATGACGGCAGTAATTTGATCTCGGCTTTAAGAAAAGCTATTGAAGTTTTTCATCAAAAAAATATTTGGAATAAGATCATATCAAACGGCATGAAAGAAAATTATTCGTGGAAAGAATCCGCCGTGAAATATATTGATTTATATAAGATAGCGATTGAAAAGAGAGGAAAATTTTTTTAGTGGCTTTTATACGTTTATTAATGAAGTTAAAATAAATATTTTTTAATGAGGCTGTTCCAAAAAAGAGTCGATGAAGAAGAAGCAACAAATCATACTAGATAAGTTGTAATTTGTTAATAATGAAAATAGAAGATCCGGAATAAAATATATTTTTGCGAACAGCCTCTTATTTTTATACAAATTTTAAAAGATCGAACCCAAAACCTTCTCGTTAATGTTTTCTCCTTTAATTCGGGAATTAAAAGAGTTGATAGGCTTGTAAACAGTCCCGGTAATTACCGGGACTGTTTTTTTTTATTGAAAATTCAAATTCAAGAAACCGTATTGAATATAATTTTACATAATAATATTTCAGTTTATTATTTTAGAATAAATCTTTTAACTCAAACTGTTTTAACAATAGCCTTCTTAAGTCTATTAAAAAAAGCAAAACTAAAGAATGCTTCTCAAACAAACTCACCGATTCTTCCGGAATATCAAATAAAACATCAACCTGAAAATTATAGCTCAAGTGTTTTTCATATATTTCGGTTATCATATATTTGTGAGATTATTTTGAAAAGCAGTCCATATGAGGCTGTCTCAAAAGTGTTTCGAATGTCAATGTGAGCAAAGCCGAAGTATGTATTCAGCGCAATTTCATGCTTCGACTCCGCTCAACATGCCATGGTTCCGAATTATAAGACAACCTCATACCCGTTAAGAAAAATCTAAACTTCTATTTTCGGTCATTTTATTCCTATAAAAAATTTACAGAAATTTAAGGAGATAAAACAATGTGTAATAAAAAGCAGAAATGTCTAATGAATAAGAAAGATATTTTTATTTTTATTCTTGCTTTTTCCATCGAAATATTTTTCAATACTCAAATAAATGCTCAAACGGCAACCGTACAGGGAAAAGTTACTACATCCAGATATCCGATAAACGGCGCTTCTATAACATTTATCGATTACTCGGATACAACGAATAAATTTACCGTTACTACAGACGCTTCGGGAAATTTCCAGATTAGCGTACCGACTTCGGTTAATTCAAATGCTAATAATGTCCCTACTAAATTCAAACTTGAACAAAGTTATCCTAACCCATTTTCTTCTTCTGCCGCAATTCCTTATCAGCTCCAAAAATCATCCGATGTACATGTAACAATATATGATATCCTCGGCAGAGTAGTGAAGGAATTCAATGTAGGACAACAGTCCTTCGGTTTGCATAATGTATTATGGAACGGACGAAATAACTTCGGACAAAAAGTTGCAAGCGGAATTTATTTTTACAGGCTGCAGGTCAACGGAGAATCCCAGGTTAAGAAAATGATTTTTGACGCCGGTAGCAAAGGTATGGTCTCAATTCCGAATATGAGCATATCCAAATCATCCGCAAAAAAAGGAATGATGAAAATAAATATGTCCGCAGGTATATATAAAGTAAGAATTGAGAACAACTCAACCACTCTTCCAATGGTTGTTCCGCAGGAATTTGATAGCGTTGCCGTTCACAATGATACCACAATATATTTTTCTGTAAATTATATACCTGTAGATAAAATTAATGTGGATAGTTTACATCAATATATCAGAGGCTTCGGCGCTGCCAATATTGTCGGCTGGAGGCCTGATATGACCGATTCCGAAATTACAACCGCTTTCGGTACAGGCGAAGGCCAGCTTGGTTTTACAATTTTAAGATTGCGTATTCAGCCCGACAGTACCCAATGGAACTTAAATGTTCCTACAGCTAAGAAAGCTTATGACATGGGCGCTATTATTGTAGCTTCACCCTGGAACCCGCCTTCCGATATGCTTGAAACCGTAAATGGTCAGCAAAGACTCCGTCACGACATGTACTCCGAATACGCCAAGCATTTAAATGATTTTTATAATTATATGGAAAGAAACGGCGTACCGATTTATGCCATATCAGTCCAAAATGAGCCGGATTACGCGCAAACCTGGACCGGCTGGACTCCGGACGAAATGCTGACTTTTATGAAGAATAATGCCGATACTATTCAAACCAGGGTTATGGCTCCCGAATCGTTTCAGTATAGGCGCACCTACTCCGATCCGATTTTAAAAGATTCGGCAGCTTGCGCAAATTTAGATATTATGGCAGGACATATATACGGAGCCGGTTTGTCGCCGTACCCGCTGGCTGAACAAAAAGGCAAAGAAATCTGGATGACCGAACATTATACTGACAGCCAGAACTCGGCTAATGAATGGCCTATGGCCCTGGAGGTTGGAACCGAAATGAATTATTGTATGCTGGACGACATGAGCGCATATATATGGTGGTATATCGTAAGATTTTACGGACCGATAGGCGACGGAGAAACAAGCACTTCATTTCCGAATGAGAGTTATGCCCAGAAAGGTCAGGTTACAAAAAGAGGTTATGTTATGTCTCAGTTTTCAAGATTTATTCGTCCTGGTTTTCACAGGGTTGACAGCAAGATCTATCCCGGTATAAGTAAAGTAACCGCTTCCGCTTTTATCGATTCCACTTCTTCCAAATTTGTAATCGTAGCAGTAAATTCCGGCACTACCGAACAAAAAGCCGTATTTCGAATTCAAAACGGATCAATGAACTCAACCTTTGCGACATATACAACATCGGAGTCGAAAAATTGCGAAAAAGGAAACGATATAACGGCTAACGAGGGAACTATAACCTTTATTATGGAACCTTCGAGTATTACAACCTTCGTATCCAAATAAGGAATAATACAATGAAAAGTTTTATCATTAAAAATATTTTTTCGATAACCTTTATTTCTATTACCCTTTTGTTTTCCGGATTTATTTCGGCACAACAAAATGATTTATTATCAAAGACGGATATCCCTCATCTCAGCAAGCAGGGAAATACATTGCAGCTTATTGTTAACGGGAAACCGTATCTCATGCTCGCGGGCGAAACGGGCAATTCCAGTGCCTCTGACTTAAGCTACATGAATACAATTTGGCCGAAGATTGTTGCGATGCATTTAAATTCTCTTGTAGTGCCTGTGTACTGGGAGCTTATCGAACCGAAAGAAGGAAAGTTCAATTTTACTCTGGTAGATAGTATTATAACGGCAGCAAGGCATAATAATATTAAGCTTGTTTTTCTTTGGTTCGGTACATGGAAAAACAGTATGTCGTGTTACGTACCTCTCTGGATAAAAACCGATGAAGAAAGATTTCCGCGTGCCAGAGAAAGTAATGGTAGAGCGGAAGAAATTCTTACTGCTTTCAACGAGACTAACCGAAATACCGATGCAGCTGCATTCGCGGCATTAATGAAGCATCTGCGCAAATTTGACGGTATAAAACAAACGGTTGTTTTGGTTCAGGTTGAAAACGAAATCGGAATGATTCCGGATGCCAGAGATTACTGCAAAAGCGCCGATAAATTTTTCGGCGCGCCGGTTCCCGAAGAACTGATAAATTACCTTAATAAACATAAGGGTTCGCTTCAGCCAGGACTTCTGAGCGATTGGAAGAAAAACGGATTTAAAACGTCAGGAAACTGGGAAGAGGTTTTCGGAAAGGGCCTTCAAACGGATGAATATTTCATGGCCTGGTATTTTGCGAAGTATGCGAATTATGTTGCACAAGCAGGGAAGAAAGAATATCCGCTGCCAATGTATGTAAACGCGGCGCTTATTCGACCGGGAGCCAAACCTGGTCAGTATCCCAGCGGAGGTCCGCTGCCGCATCTTATGGATCTTTGGAAAGCCGCCGCGCCCGATATAGATTTCATGTCGCCGGATGTTTATTTCCCGAACTTCGCCGAATGGGTATCTAAGTACGATAAGCCGGTAGGTAATCCGGAACAAATATTCAACCAGTTTTTTATACCCGAGGCAGCCAATAGTCAAAGCGTTGTGAATGCTTTTTACGCAATTGCCCAGCATAATGTAATGGGATACAGTCCTTTCTCTATCGAATCGCTGGCAGACCCATCGGACAACCAGGTTGCAAAAGGTTACGAAGTGCTTTCACAGCTTACTCCGCTAATCTTATCGGACCAGGGCAAGGGAGTAATGAGAGGAGTTATTGTTGACAGCGCCAGTCAGATCGCCGAAATAAAATTGGGTGGATATGTGTTTATTGTTCACCACGAATACAGTTGGCCGTACGCTCCCAAAATCGAAGGTAAAAATCCAAGGTACGGCGGAATGATAATAATGATTTCGCCCGATGAATTTTATGTAGCCGGCAGAGGAATGGTAATAACTTTTAAATCGTCGGAAGATGACGGCTCTATCGTCGGCATCGGAAGTATTGACGGAGGAAAGTTTGTTAACGGGAAATGGGTTCCCGGACTTCGCTTGAACGGAGATCAAAGTCATCAGGGTAGACATATGGATTTGCCGGGTGATACTTTTAGCATTCAAAAGGTAAGACTTTATAAATACAAATAATCAAGATCAAACCGTTTAAACTGGTATTACGAAAAAATAATATTAAACCGAACGAACCGAAAACTTCGCTTTGAAGTATACTGGTTATATTAAAATACCGAGCGACGGTTTGTATACTTTTTATGCTGCGCCAGACGACGGCTCGGCGATCTTAATTGATAACAAGCTGGTGGTCAGCAACGACGGACAGCATGCGGAGGTTGAGAATTCAGGAAACGTTATGCTGAATTCGGGTTATCATAAAATAGATGTATTGTTCTTCCAAGCTGGCGGCGGAATGGGACTTGAGGTGAGTATTCAAGGTCCTCATTTGGAAAAACAAATTATTCATGCTGATATGCTTTACCGGGAAAATTAATTAATAACTTTAGGATGGCTATGATTAAAAAATATTTATTATCTGTTTTGGTTTTCTTCCCGTTCCTTTTATACGCTCAGAATTTTGCCGATTACGCTTCGACACCTCCCATGGGCTGGAATAGCTGGGATTGTTACGGGCCTACCGTAACCGAAAAGGAAGTGAAGACAAATGCGGATTATATGGCCGAAAATCTTAAACAATTCGGATGGAAATATATTGTGGTCGATATCCGCTGGTATGTGGAAAATCCTAAAACTCACGGATATAACGAAAAAGATCCTGTTTTTTCAATGGATCAATACGGCCGGTTCGTTCCTGCTGTTAACAGGTTTCCTTCTTCCGCAAACGGGAAAGGTTTTAAACCTCTGGCGGATTACTTACACAGTAAAGGATTAAAATTCGGTATTCATATAATGAGGGGTATTCCAAAATTAGCCGTAGAAAAGAATACTCCGATTCTTGGTACGAAATACACAGCGCGGGAAATTTATAATACAGAAGTATTGTGTACCTGGCTTCACGATATGTATTCCGTTGATAGATCCAAGCCCGGTGCTCAGGCTTATTATAATTCTTTATTTAAACTTTATGCTTCATGGGGTGTCGATTTCGTGAAAGTAGACGACCTGTCGCGTCCATACCATAAAGCCGAAATAGAAATGATCCGCAAAGCCATCGATAAATGCGGAAGGCCGATTGTTTTTAGTACCTCGCCGGGTGAAACTCCTATTCAGGATGCAGAACATATTCGTGCACATGCAAATATGTGGCGTATAATTGATGACTTTTGGGATAACTGGTCCCAATTGAACGAGCATTTCGCTTTGTTCGAGAAATGGATACCATATATGAGCCGAGGGCATTGGCCGGACGGCGATATGCTTCCTCTGGGTAAAATCGGAATTCGTGCCGAACGCGGCGACAGCCGTTTAAGCAGATTAACGGCGGATGAACAATACACCTTGATGTCGCTCTTTCTAATTTGCCGATCGCCTCTCATGTTCGGTGGAAATTTACCCGATAATGATAAATTCACCTTAAATTTAATTACAAACAAGGAAGCGCTTAATGTGCTTAACAAAAGTAAAAACAACAGACTTCTCTTTCACGACGGCGGAAAAATTGCATGGACCGCTGATGATCAGAACGGCAATGATAAATATTTGGCTCTCTTTTATACCTCTGATCAAACTCCGATAAAAGACAGTTTGGCTCTGTGGAACAGTGAGCTTATAACTTATAAACCTGGCCGGCAAAGCACCAAAGTAAATGTTAATATTGAAGGCGCGGAAAAATTATATCTGGTAGTAACCGACGGAGGAGACGGGAACAATTGGGATCATGCTGATTGGATTGAGCCGAAACTCAGCGGCAAAAATGGTTCTCTTGATTTAACCTCAGTTAAATGGATAAAAGCAACTGCAGGATGGGGGAGTGCTTCAATTAACGGCAGCGTAGGCGGTAATAAATTAATTGTTGATAATAAAGAATACAATAAAGGCATCGGTACTCACGCTCTCTCAGTAATCGAATATGATATCCCGGTCGGGTACGATACTTTTACCGCACTTGCCGGACTTGATAACGAATGCGTCAGCCATTCCGAAGGAGCTACTGTTAAGTTCCATGTATTTACAAGGAACCCGACCGGTTTTCCGGAAAAAGATTCCGTAAATTTGACAATTAACTTCGATCAATTAGGCTTAAACGGGAAATGCAAAATCCGTGATCTGTGGTCGGAGAAAGATTTGGGATACTATACAGACTCAATTTCAATTTATGTAAGGAAACACGGTGCAAAACTTCTTAAGATAAGCAAGTAAAAACAGTGAAGAAGACGGCGCTTTATTTTTATTGCCTGATATAAAATCTGATATCGGGATTTAATTGTGTTTTCCTTTACTAATTTAAAGGAGGAGACGGACAAGTTTTTGTAAAGTTAAAAGTTAAAAATTGCTCTTGCTTTTTAAAAATTAGTTATTTAGTTTAGCCGGGTCAGTTCACGAGTAAGTAAATCATATCATACAGGCACATTTTGATATAGTAAATAAACTTTATATTTTACATTAGAATGTTTCAAGTTATCAAGATATAATACGGAAGTTTCGGAAAGATGAAGCAAATGGTTCGGGATATGAAAGCGGGAAGTAAATTTAGAAAATTTATTATTGTTAATAGACCCCGAGTTTTAAAGTAGCAATTATAATTATAGTACCGAAATTATTATCTAGACATATAGCAGAAGAAAAAATATATTTAACTGGATCAAAAATAAGTCAGAATAGCAGGTAATTGATGATTCAATTGCTAAAAGATTTGGGAGTTCAAAACTGATCATTTACTTTTCCTAACATATAAACGAACCGGAAATTATAAATCATAATTTTAAGTTGATGTTTCTTTTAACTTCATTTTGATTTAATTCAGAAGTAGGAGAATACTAATAGGTAATTGTGGTCAGATCAATTTAGTTAAATAATCAGGTAGCTAAATTATAAACTTGTAAGTTTTGCAATTTGTTAGTAATTATTGAAAATCATTTGTTTTTACAGTGGAATTCGAAATAACTTACGGATTAAAATCTTGATGATGCATAAAGCACTAATTGAAATAAAATCTGCAGTATTTAACCGTTTTACGTCGATATTATATTGGATAGTAAAGGATAAAAGTTTAAATATTGGGGGCAGCATGGGGATTAGGGGACTTAGTTTGTATCATATCATTAAGATAATTTTTCCCTCATTGTCTAACATAAACCGAAATTCAGGTTCAACCAAAACTACAGTAGCGGAAATATTAAATTAGCATAATAAAAATTCAGAGAATCCATAATAATATGGATAAATATTACATCACAAAAATTTGTTTAGAACAAAATAATAATTAGAAGTAATATGGAATATTCTTTTTGTTCTATATTTGTTTACTTATTGAATCGTTTCAATTATCTTTATATCAGTTAATTGAACATTAAAGATTTTAAAATTATTTTTACGCATGATGCAATTTTAAAAACTCAAAAGTATAAATCAGTTATTTAGGAGGTAATGTATGAGGAAGAGTTATACGGTTTCATTTTTATTAATGTTTTTGCTGTCCCTGTTTGTGTCTTCATCAAATGCGCAGCAAAACGGTAAGATCCAGGGGGTTGTAAAAGATTCAACCACCGGAAGTGCGTTATTTGGCGCAAATGTTTATTTGCAAGGGACGAGTTTAGGAGCAGCATCAAACATAGATGGAAAGTATCAAATTTTATCCGTACCGCCGGGATCTTACAACCTGGCAGTTCGATATATAGGTTATAAATCACACATTGTTAAAATTAATGTCCCTTCCGGTAAAACACTTGAAATTAATGTAGTACTGGCAAGTGAAGCTATTGAAGGTCAAACCGTTACAGTCACTGCACAGGCACAGGGACAGCGGGCTGCAATAAACCAACAGCTGACATCAAATACAATAGTAAACGTAGTATCATCCGAAAGGATTCATCAGTTACCGGATGATAACGCAGCTACAGCGCTTAGCCGTCTGCCCGGTGTTTCTCTTATGAACGGGGATCAGGTAGTTATTCGCGGTGTTCAGGCTAAATATAATCAGATTCTGTTAAATGGTATTGAATTACCTTCAACCGATATGAACACCCGTGCAACTGACCTTGGTTTTATATCATCAAATTTGCTCTCCGGCATTGAAGTTATAAAAGCACTTACGCCGGATATGGATGCAAATGCACTTGGTGGAGTGGTTAATTTGAGATTAAGAGAGGCCCCATCGGGTCTTCATTTTGACGCTCTAGCCCAAGGAAATTACAATTCAACAGATCATGTCGCGGATAATTATAAATTTTGGGCAAGTATCAGCAACCGTTTCTTTAATGACAAATTAGGCGTCTTTCTTGCAAGGAAATATGAACCGTACTGACGGCGGAAACCAGGTAGCTTCCATTTCGCCTGCAATACTTTCGGACTGGTAATAATCATTCGGACAGGCTACCTACGTAACTACCGGTGCAAACTTTGAATACGACGCCAATATTGTCAAAAACAGCGGCGGGAGTCTTATATTGGATTACCGCCTTCCGAACGGTAAAATAGTTTTTCAAAATACATATGCCGGGGATGTTACAGATCAGATGAATAATTATATCGTATTTAATTTTAATAATACTTCGGCAACATATACCCCAAATCGCAGTTTATATGGAAAGGACTTATGGATTAACGCACTTCAGGCAGAAAATACTTTTGGTGATATCAAAGTGAATGTAAGCTTGTCTCATTCTGCCACACAACAATATACAATTTTCGGATATTCGCCTGGTCTTTATGGTGCTGCATGGAGCTCATTTAATAATCAAAGTTCAGTTACGGCGCCATTTGGTTATGATGCTTCAGGCAATCCGATTAGATATAGCAGCCAATCTGCGCAGGAGCAAATGTCGCTTGTGAATGCCCTTGGAGTCTTCAACAATCTTACCCCGCAAGATGCTGCTGCTGCAACGATATCAGGGTGGACTCAAAGTATTGCCAACCAGTTTACTCAGCATTTATATAATGCATCATTAGATGTGTCGGCACCGGTTAGCTTTTCTAAAGATATCACTGCCACATTTAAAGCCGGCGGTAAGTATATAAGAACGACACGTATGAATAATGTCGATGAGAATTTCGCCCATACCATTGACGATTTGTATAGAAATCCGGCCGCAAACGCTTACCTTGGAGTTAGTGTTGCTAATCCGCTGCATTTTTCCCAGGTAATGGATAATAATTTTTCGAGAGGAAAATATTATCTAAATAGTTTATATGATTTTACAAACGGCGGTTTTAGGTATACATTAGATCGAACTAAATATGATACCTGGCTGAAATTGTCTGAGAAAGGCTGGTCTGTCCCTGTACAATATGCTGACAGCTATAAAAATGATTGGAATGGTGCAGAACAATTTTCAGCGGCTTATGTAATGGGCACTTTTAATCTCGGTTCAAAAATAACTTTGCTTGGCGGTGTTCGTTTCGAAAGTTATAATATGATTTATCATGCCCAGTTTACATATGTTACTCATACTGTTTTTGGCGATTGTGCGAGCAA
>CAVUCX010000046.1:0-37267 GCA_963739955.1 uncultured Bacteroidota bacterium
TAGCTCGCTTGGTCGGGCGAGCCGGTCGGCGACGACGGCAGCAAGATCGGTCCGCCGCCGGTGCGTAAGGGAGGGCCAGAACTACTCATCGGTGGGTATGCCCCGGCTGCTTTGCAACGCGTGGCGGAGTGGGGCGACGGTTTTATCTCGGGCGGAGTAGCGCCAGCAGATGCTGCCAAGCTGTATGCCGTAGTGCAAGATGCCTGGAACACGGCAGGAAAACCGGGCAAGCCCCGCTTTGTCGGCGGCGCGTATTCGGCATTAGGACCGAATGCCGCTGAACGGGGCGGCGCCTATATTCGCTGACTACTATGCATTCATGGGACCAATGGCAGAGGGCTTTGCCAATTCCATCCCCAGCTCAGCGGACGCGGTGCAGGGGGCGATCCAAGCATACGCCGATGCCGGGATAGACGAACTGATCTTTTGGCCGTGTATTGCCGATTGTAGATCAAATTGATCGGTTGGCCGATCTCCTTGGCTAAGTAGCCGATCGGTCGAGAAGCCGTTTACGTTTCACAATTGAATATTCATGTACAGGCCGGCGATTTCATAGCGCCGGCCTGTTTTTTGTTACTCACTGCTGTTACGCAGTTGGGGGCGCCGCCAGCCGCGCCCGAAAGGTGACTGCTTCTAAGGCGCGGCCGCCGACAGGATACCAGTGTTCCCAGGAGCAGCTGCGTAACGTGCGTTACTCAGTGGAGGTTACGGTGCGGACCCGTCTTGACATTTTCTTGACTGCTTTGCCTGAAGTGTTGAGACATTTTTGACCAGATCGGGGAGTAATGTAGTGATCGCATTGTGGATCGTCGTGGCCCGCGTGCTGGACGTTTTTCAGCCCGGGTAAGAGTGGCATGCGTTTCAACGGCCTGTCTACAAATGAAATAGAGAGTTGGAGGTTTACCAATGGATATGGCGTTTGTCGGTCTGGTTCTCGCGCTCTATGCCCTGACCTGGGGATTAATCAGACTCTGCGAAGAAATATAAAGAGGATGGATCAATGAACTTGCTCTACATCATGGCCAGCGCTTTAACTTTGGCGCTATTTGTCTATCTGGTGGTCGCCCTGCTCAAACCGGAGTGGTTCGCATGAGCGCAACAGCATACTCAACTCTGTATTCTATATGGTCGTGCTGTTGGCATTAGTTAGGCCCTGCTTGGCGCCTATATGGCCAACGTCTATGCAGGGTGTTCTGTCGTCAATCGGATTTTTGGGCCGGTGGAACGTTTTTTGTATCGTCTGTTTGGTGTGCATGAAGACGACGAGATGATCTGGAAGTCCTACGCCTGGCCTTCATGTTGTTCAATGTACTGGGGCTGCTCGTACTCTATGCGCTGCAAAGACTAAAGCAAACTTGGCTGCCACTCAATCAAGGTACACAGTATCTGACCACGCCGATAACCCCGGATTCGGCGTTCAATACTGCCACGAGCTTTGCGGCCAATACCAACTGGCAAGGGTACAGCGGTGAAACGACCATGACCTATTTGACGCAAATGCTTGGGTTGACGGTGCAAAACTTTGTGTCAGCTGCGTCGGGCATTGCCGTGCTCATTGCACTGATACGCGGGTTTGCCCGGCACTCTGCTCAGACAATTGGCAGCTTTTGGGTGGATATAACCCGCAGCGTTCTATACATTTTGCTGCCGCTTTCCATTGTTGTCGCCTTAATTTTGGTTTCGCAAGGGGTTGTGCAGAATTTTCCTTTCTGATGCAACGGCGCATCTGGTGCAGTCGGTCACCGATAGCAACGGCAATCAAGTAACGCAACAGATCATTGCGGTCGGTCCGATGTGGTCAAAATTGCCATCAAACAGCTTGGCACCAATGGCGGCGGTTTCTTAACGTCAATTCCCTCATCCGTTTGAAAACCCCACGCCGCTCTCAACTTGGTGGAGATGCTGTCGATCCTGTTAATCCCGGCCGCACTCTGCTACACCTTTGGCAAAATGGTGCGCTACACGCGCGCAGGGCTGGGCGGTGCTGACAGCCATGACCCTCATCTTTGTGGTGTTGCTCACAGTAACCTTTGTCGCCGAACAAAGCGGTAATCCGCGCTCACGCAGTTGGGGGTTGACCAGATCGCCAGCAGCTTGCAGCCAGGGGGTAACATGGAAGGCAAAGAGACACGCTTTGGCATCGCCAATTCGGCGCTCTGGGCTACAGCAACAACTGCGGCCTCTAACGGGTCGGTGAATTCCATGCATGACTCGTATACACCGCTAGGTGGGTTGGCGCCCATGTGGCTGATGCAACTTGGCGAAGTCGTCTATGGCGGGGCCGGCTCTGGCTTATACGGCATGTTGGTCTTTGTCATCATCACAGTATTTGTGGCCGGGCTGATGGTGGGCCGGACGCCGGAATATTTCGGCAAGAAGATCGAAGCCTATGAGATGAAAATGTCTTCACTTGTGATTTTGATACCACCTACACTGGTGTTGGTTGGTACGGCCATCGCCGTTGTCAGTCAAGGAGGTTTGGCTACCATTCTTAACACGAGTCCGGCCGTACACGGTTTTAGCGAAATCCTGTATGCTTTTTCATCGGCCGGCAACAACAACGGCAGCGCATTTGCCGGGCTGGGTGCAAATTCGCTCTTCTACAACACCGCACTGGGCATCGCCATGTGGCTTGCCCGTTATTGGCTGGCCATCCCCACCTTGGCGATCGCTGGGTCGCTGGCGCGCAAGAAGCTGGTGCCCGCCGGTTCGGGCACGCTGCCACACATACGCCGCTCTTTGTGTTGATGCTGATTGGGGTGGTCATTATTGTCGGCGCGCTCACCTTTTCCCGGCGTTGGCGCTTGGCCCTATCGCCGAGCATTTAGCCATGATCGGCGGCTGATGTCATCGCCAGATGTTGTGTGAACTATGTCTTGTAAAGGAGCGGATTAAAAACCATGAGTCTAGAATTGAAAGCGAAAGCGCGCCCGTTGTTTGACCCGCCCATCGTGCGGCGGGCTGTAGTTGATGCCCTGCGCAAACTCGGCCCGCGCCACCAAATGCGGAATCCGGTGGTGTTCATCGTCGAAATCGGTTCGATGCTAACCACCATCCTATTGATCCAGGCGCTGCTTGGCAACGGTGAAGCGCCGGCCGGCTTTATCCTTGCCATCGCTGTGTGGCTGTGGTTTACCGTAATTTTTGCCAATTTTGCCGAAGCGATGGCGGAGGGTCGCGGCAAAGCGCAGGCCGACGCGCTGCGCAAGTTCGCGGCGCGATATAAACGCCAAGAAACTCACCGAACCAAAGCACGGTGCAGGTACACCGTAGTTTCGGCAGGCGCATTGTGTAAAGATGATGTCGTTTTGATCGAAGCCGGTGATTTCGTTCCCGGAGACGGTGAAGTGATCGAGGGCGTTGCCTCTGTAGACGAAAGCGCGATTACGGGCGAAAGCGCACCGGTCATTCGTGAGAGCGGCGGCGACCGGAGCGCGGTGACCGGCGGCACACGCGTGCTCTCGGATGGCTGGTCGTGCGCATTACGGCCAACCCCGGCGAAGCGTTCCTGGATCGTATGATTGCCATGGTGGAAGGCGCCAAACGCCAGAAGACCCCGAACGAGATGCGCTGAACATCCTGATTGGCCGCGCTGACGATCATTTTCCTGCTGGCCACGGCCACCTTGCTACCCTATTCAATCTATGCGGTCAACGGCGCCGGCCACGGGCAGCCGATCACGGTCACAGTGTTGGTCGCATTGTTGATCTGTCTGATCCCGACGACCATCGGCGGGTTACTGTCCGCCATCGGGATTGCCGGGATGGATCGATGATCCAGGCGAATGTCATTGCAGTGTCCGGGCGTGCCGTAGAAGCGGCGGGTGACGTAGACGTGCTGTTACTTGATAAGACGGGAACCATCACGCTCGGCAATCGCCAGGCGACCGCTTTCGTGCCCGCACAAGGCGTTACACAGGAAGCATTGGCAGACGCGGCACAGCTTTCGTCGCTGGCCGACGAAACGCCGGAAGGTCGCAGCATTGTCGTGTTGGCCAAGAATCAGTATCAACTGCGTGAACCGAACGTGACCGAGCTGGGCGCGACATTCATTCCATTTAGCGCACAAACTCGTATGAGTGGCGTCAACTTGACGGTCGCCAGATTCGCAAGGGCGCGGCTGATGCGATCAGGTGTTATATGGAAGATCAAGGTGGGCAATTCCCTGCAGCCATCCAGACTGTGGTTGAGGATGTGCGCGCGTCAGGGCGCGACCCCGTTGGTCGTAGCAGAAGGCAAACGGGTGCTCGGCGTGGTTCAACTGAAAGACATTGTAAAAGGCGGCATCAAAGAGCGCTTTAGTGAATTGCGGCGCATGGGTATCAAAACTGTGATGATTACAGGCGACAATCCGCTAACCGCGGCCGCGATCGCCGCCGAAGCGGGTGTAGACGATTTCCTTGCCCAAGCAACGCCGCAGGCCAAACTGGACTTGATCCGCGAGAGCCAAGCGGGGGGACGTTTGGTCGCCATGACAGGTGATGGCACGAATGATGCCCCGGCGCTCGCGCAAGCGGATGTGGCGGTAGCCATGAATACGTTATCTTTCTGTTTATTCATTCATCGTATTGCTGAAATATACTTCGGCGGTAACGCCGGAAGCAGATTTTTATGATGTCTCTATTTTAAGTGATTCAAATATTTGGGCTGTCGGAGAAGTATATCTTGATTCTGCAGACGGAAGCCGATCCTTTTCCATATAATGCCGCTCATTGGGACGGCAATAAATGGAATTTACTTAAAGTCCCTTACTTTTATAAAGGACAGGCATTTTATAGTCCAATCTATTCAATCTATGCATTTGGTCCAAACGATATCTGGTTTGAAGGCGGTATACATTGGGATGGTAAACAGTTTCAAACATTACCGTTAAATATTGAGTTCCCTTCTCATGTAAACAAAATATGGGGTACTTCCAGTAATGATCTTTATATAATAGGAAACGGAGGATTAAATAGCTCACAGAGGAAATGATGGTTACTGGCATAAAATTGAAAGCGGAACCGGTTTACCATTACTGGACATTTATGGGGCAAAGATCTACTTCGGTCTATATCAAATTTTTGTGGTCGGTTCAAATAACTATCCACCAGGCAAAGGTATATTTAGTATTCAGGGGAATACGGTAAGTGAGATATCATCCGATTTTGATTTCCCGGGTTATACCGTACCGCCGGAATTATACGGGATATGGTTCGTACCTAACAAACACTATTACGTTGTAGGTGATGGAATATATGAAAAGAATTTACTTTCGGAAAGTATATGGAAGAACGGACCTCTTGACATCACACACAATGCAGTTACTGCAATTAGAGGTAATGGTCTTAATGATGTATTTGCGGTGGGATCATTCGGCGAGGTGCTTCATTATAACGGGAAAAGATGGACAAGCTTCATAAATGAAACCGGACTTGATAACGGGGGTTATGGGGGGCTGGCGGTAAAAGGTAACCTTGTCGTTGCAACAGGCGGAAATAATCCGCAGGCAGTTATTTTAATGGGGAGGAGGTGAAAAAGACTAAATTAACCGGTTCCGATGCTGGCGGGCACCGGAACCGGTGCCTGCAAACAAATAGGCCTCAACATGTTTTTAAGCAGTCTGGTCAACTGTTAATGCGCCGTTCTTCGACAGTTTAACTGTCGAAGAGAATCTGTCCGGCAGTTCAACTGCCGGACAACTTAAGTTCTTCGCTAGTTCAACTGCCGGACAACGTTAAATTAATTATTTCACTTCCATTTGAAAGAGCTTCCCTTATATTCGGGTTTGTCGCTCATTGTGCAGGTTGCCTTATCTCCGTTTACATTGAAAATCATTACTTTGGGATTTTGAGCCGAGTAAGGAGTCCAGGTCCCGTTTTCATCGCCGTTAGGATTTCCGTACTTCGCAAAATTCGTCCAGTACCCTACCATTTTTGCGCTCAATTCTTTATCGGCTTCGGTGAAAGGCCGCCAGCTGTGTTTAAATGAATGGAATATATACCACAGATCGGAAGAATGAAAAGCTCCGCTTGAATCGCCGGGCAGCGGCCGGGCAAACATATAAGCATAGGCGGGCTTTTTGCTTTGTTCAGCACGCAGAGCGCAGAAACCCTCAACCGCTTTTGTCATATCAAATAAATCGTTGGCGGTGTATCCGAACATATAAGGAATATCTGCGATTTTTCCGGCGCGGGCTTCTTCGCTGAAAGTACCGTCTAACATGTAATGATCAACTACCGGGCCCCAAAACATCCGCTTCTTGGTTGCCGCGGAATATTCCTTAGCCATTTGCGTAAGCTGATCGAAAGACAGGGCTCTCATTTCCTTCAATGTTGTTTTCTTAAAATAATCCATGAAAGCTTTGTTTTCCATCTGTGCCGTGTCAAGTGAGTTGCTTCCCATTCTGAAGTCACCAAGGCCTCCGCCGCTCATGCTTATTGCCTGACTGACAAGATCCTTTGATAGAGGTGAAGCGCATAACGACTGAACGCTGCCGGCGCCGGCGCTTTGACCGAATATTGTTATATTATTCGGATCCCCGCCGAACTGTTTGATATTATCATGGATCCATTTTAGCGCGGCAACTTGATCAAGTAATCCGTAATTGCCTGATACGCCGTTGGGACTTTCGGCAGACAAGAGCGGATGGGAGAAGAAACCGATAACGCCGAGACGGTAAGTTACCGACACTAAGATTACGCCGTGTGAAGCCCAATATTCTCCTCCGTCCATTTCAGGTTCGAATGCAAATCCTTCCCGGTAACCGCCGCCGTGTATCCACATTGCAACCGGAAGTTTTTTATCAATTTGCCCGGCTGCGGGAGTCCATACATTAAGATACAGACAATCTTCGCTGAACGGAACCGAGCCGCTTGCTCTCCATTCCTTTCCGTAGAAACTATTAGGATCCCAGGTAACCTGCGAGGCGGCATCGCCGTATTTATCCGCTGTTTTTACGCCTTGCCAGGGAACAACAGGCTGGGGTGCCTTCCATCGTAAATCGCCTACCGGGGGAGCCGCAAAAGGAATTCCCTTATATGCAATAACTCCATTTGTTGGTGTCTGCACTCCGATTACCTGACCGCCTTCGATGGTCAAAACGGGATTTGATTCTTTATTGCTGCAAGATATCAATGTTGATAACATGCCTATCAAGAGGAAGTAAAATGTTCTTTTCATAATCCATCCGGTTTTTTTGATAATAAATAAAAGACAAGAATTTTTCTTGTCTTGTTTGAATTAACTAACACAAGTTGACCGCCTAATAATGAAAACTGTTAAAACTGTCAAAAATACAGAAATCCTTTCTCATTAACCCCGGGATTAATCGGGGTTAATGAGAAAAGCTGCGTTGAACTATTGTTTCAACATTTTATCTAAAAAGGCGATCAACTTGTGTAACTAAAGAAATTTTAGCCGGGTCAAGATAGTAAAGACACGGTTAAAGTAATAAGTAAAATCAGTAGTGGCTTCTTCTTAAATTCCTGCGGACGTCACAAGATCCCCCCGTTCTTCGACAGTTGAACTGTCGAAACGAATTCCGTCCGGTAGTTCTTCGACAGTTAAACTGGCGAAGAGAGTATGTCCGGCAGTTCAACTACCGGACAACGATGTAAATAGAAATTTATGTCAGTCTGAGCGGAGTCGAAGACCGGCATTCACCGTTCGACCTGCCTACCAGGGTGGTTCGCTCACGGCGACATTTTAATTCATAATAGAAATAGTCTTATAAAATAATTTCCTTTACTTATCAGATTGCATAATTCGCTCAACGAGTAAAGGATCTTAAAAATTATTTCAGATCCCAGTAAAGTACATAGCGCTGTTCGTCAATCCGGTAAAATGGGATCAATGTAATATCTTTGGAAGAAACGCCGGCAGTTTTGAACTCAAGCGGTTCGCCGCTTACAGGTTTCAGCCAGTCGTTTAATTTTTTCCCTTTTGCGTTTAGTGTTGTAATGATGTCTTTGGGAATCGGGACATTTTTATAATCGAGCTGATCTCTGGCAAATGGCATCGGAGGTTTCATACCTTCGGTTCCCATATCGCCGGCAAGAACAATCGGACCGTAAAGAACGGCTTCCATATTCGGATTATCATTCGTCGCGACAAGGTGCAGCGACATCGGGAAAGCAACATCAATCTTATCTCCGGCTTTCCAGGTTTTGTTTAACGTGATATAGCTGTCCGGTTTCTGATTAACTTCAACTTTTTCACCGTTGATAGTAATTGTAACACCGGAAGTTGCCCATGAAGGATATCTGATATACAAAGGTACGTTTCCGTCTTTTACTTCATCAATTGTAAGATGTGCTGCAGCCTCATCGGGAAATTTTGTTTGCTGTGTTAATTTAAATCCTTTCTCTTTCCAGGTTAACACCGAGGGAATAAATAGATTTACAAAGACGCCTTTGTTATTATGATAGTAAATAGCTTCGCCGTATTTCGCGTGGTTTTCAAAACCGGTTCCGACACAGCACCAGAAAGAACTATCCTTAGTGCTGTATGTTTTAAACGCGCCGGGTTCATACGGTAGAAAATATGTTACCATGCCTGTATGAGGCTCTTGTGAACCTAATATATGATTGTACAGCGCGCGCTCATAATAGTCGGCATACTTTACGTCGGCAGTCCAGGTAAAAAGATGACGCGTAAGTTTCAGCATGTTATAAGTATTGCAAGATTCGGTTGTAGCTTTTGATAAATGCTTTGATATCTGATCGGGTTTAAAGAAGTGCTCGTAGTCGCTGTTGCCGCCGGTTACATAAGTATGATGATCGATTACCGTCTGCCAGAAAAAGTCCGCGATGGTTTTTGCTTTCTTATCGGCGGTTAATTCGTAGCCTCTCGCTTCACCGATGATTTTAGGGATTTGTGTATTGGCATGCAATCCCGGTAAATCATCTTTTCCCTGCAGCAAAGGATCAAACACTTTATGATCGAAAAAGAATCCGGCCAGCTTTTCATATTTTATATTGCCGGTAATTCCGTAAAGATTATATGCCGATTCGATCATTCCGCCGAATTCGTTTTTCATCATTACGGCTAATTGATCGGATGAGAGATTCTTAAGTTTGTTATAGGCCCAGTCGCCCATCTTTGTAACGACGTCAAGAGCTTGTTTATTACCGGCATACAAATACATATCGATCAGTCCGGCCATTATTTTATGGATAGTGTACCACGGCGCCCAAACAGGTTTGCCTTCAATAACACGGTTAATCAAGTTTTGCGGGAATGCGCTTAAGTATCCGTTTTGGTTTAGTACCTTCTGGATTTGGGCTAATTCCGTTACAATAGAATCGCCTTTCTCTTTATAAGCGGCATCACCGGTAGAAGCGTACATTAATGCTAAACCGGAAAGTACGTGTCCGGTTGTGTGCCCTCTTAATTCAACGTCCAGACCTTCCCATCCGCCCAAAGGTTTGGCGTATGTTTGCATGCCGGCATTAACCTTCCAGCTGTGAAGCAGGCGGTTGATATCGATGCTCAAGAGCCACTTGCCGTCGCGTTCCATGTTGTCTTTGAAGCGGCTGTCGAGCAGTCTGACATCGCTTGAGATCGAAGCTGTAAGCTTTTACCCGTATCTGCGGTTTTACGGTTTGATCGGATGAAAACTGTCCGACGTACTGTGGAAAAATATTTGTCGAACCGGCAAAGAATAAAATTATTACAAATAAAAAAGAATAGATGTTTACCGGATTAAGGGCGGGGGGTATGTTTTTCATATTAAAGATGTTTTTTATTAAACAATAGGGTGTTCTAATTATATTAATGTTCAAATAATAATATTTGTGCTGAACAATAGCAAATATTCTGGATAATTATGATTTAGTTAAATTCTCCTCTAAGAATGAATGTACTTATTGATACCGATAAAATTAAAGTTGTTTTCACAGCTGAAATCGCTCACCCCTCGAATCGGTACTGAGAGATAATAATGAAGTTGTCATGGAGCGGAGTCGAACCGCTTTGAAGCGTTTATAATTCCTGCTGACTACTTCCTGAATAGATCGCATTTAATTTAGAACGGGAGGTGTTTTTGTTCTGCAAGTAATGTCGCCTGCTAAATTTACTTAATCAGGATCATCTTCTTAACGATAGAGCGGTTTCCTGCGGTTAATCTGTAAAAATACACACCGCCCGTAAATCCGTCCGCAACCCATTGCCGCGTATATTTGCCGGCGGACATTTCTTGTGAGACTAGAGTAGTAACTTCTCTTCCCAGCGGGTCAAATATTTTAAGTGTAACGAAAGATTCTGCCGGCAGTTCAAATTTAATTATTGTAGAAGGATTAAACGGGTTCGGGTAATTCTGAACGAGTGCAAAACTCAAAGGCCTATCTTCTGAAGAATTAGTATTTGTAACTTGATCAGGGTACCACAAACGCCAAATGCCTTTTCCGGTTGCGGCAAATATATAAGAGTGGTTAAACGCCATAGAATAAACGGCACCGGCTCCTAACGGAGAAAAACTTGAACGATGCCATATTTGATTTTTATCGGATACAAAAAAATAGCCGGACGCGTTAGCTGCAAAAACTGTATCATTCCTACCGGCAAGGCAGAGTACAGGCACGGCTTGTTTATATAAAATTATAGCTTCTTGAAATACCGAGGCTTTATAATCCATATAATATAAATCTCCGTACCAGGAACCGGCTACAATATAAGCAGAAGTCGCACTAATCAATTTGGATATTGAACAAACCGGAACGGTAAATCCAAATTCGTAACTTTTATCCGACGGAGGAAGATTAATATTTTCCCAGGTTAATCCGTTGTCTACAGAGACAAATATCCCGTTGGTTAAGGTTGCCGCGAAAATATAATTCTTGTGAACAATTATGGAATGCACCGGTACGGATGAACTGGATAATCCGGTTGCTTTCCAATTCTTACCTTTATCCGTTGTTGAATAAATTCCGCTCCAGGTACCGGCAAAGATTGTAGTATCGCCGGAAGCACCGAAACTAACCGCCAAAGACCAGACACCCATACCGGATAAACCGGAATTAATACTATCCCAGCTTTTCCCGTTATCCGTTGAAATCGAAACGCCGGCTTCTGTTCCTGCAAAAACGGTGTTCCCGATAATTAAAAACGAATGTATGACCTTACTTTGCAGACCTGCATTACTGCTGTCCCAGTTCTCACCGTTATCTGCGGAAACAAATATCCCATCCCCGTTTGTACCGGCAAAAATATAAGAGTCTCTTGTCACTATGGTATTTACGGCGGCGTTACCGGGCAGACTTGTTCTTTGCCATTGGGCTTGGCTTTGCCCAAATGAAATAATTATCAAAAGGATTATCGGAAAAATAGTTTCAGTATATTTCAGATAATTACCGGTTAATATATTTCTTATTTTTATATCCATAATTTATATTAATATTTTTTGCCCCTGGACTAAATACTATTTCGAGGGGTTATACTGATAACCAAAAGTTTTTATATAAACATTGTCAACGGTCAAGTTTTTGCTATTTATATAATTCACTCCGAAGATACCTTTTCCGCCATTTATGTTTGAGTATTCGGTAGGTCTTAATTTTATCGAAAAAGAACTTGAGTATACTTCATAAGTTGAAAAATATACCGATAAATCGGGGTCCAGACTTTTTACGTTAAATAAAACTTTGGTAACGATATAATTGTTTTTATGAGGATCGCTGCCCGAAATGTCCTTCATCGTTTTATTCATTGTTTCAAGGGTTGTATAAGCTTTAGAATAATTTGAAAATGTGAAATCAAACGGCAGTAAAAGCCCGTTGTCATAGGCAACGGGATAAGGGGAAATAGGTACCAGCATTTTCTTATCAACATAAATCCCGCCTTCGTATTTTTTATAATATATTATCAATTGAGGCAAACTTAAAATATTATTACTTTTAAAATTCCAGAAGAAATAGGGTGTATCCACATAACTTCCTTTTACTGTCTGGGGAAAGCTTAAAATAGTTTTAATATCAGCATCCGGAATCTGTGCCGAAGATTTTAATATATTACCGTCGGGTAAAGTAGCTTCGATACTTACGAACTTTCCATGTTTCAAAACCAGGTTTTTTAAATAATAGCAGCTAACCGGTTCCGTATTTCCGGAATCCGGCGATTGGATTGTGGTATCCCTCATTACAAAAGTCGAATCGTTATTAAAAATTTTTATTTTTGCTCCTTTGACATACGGAACGGCGGAATTTGACATTGGGGGCGCTCCGTTTGCGGTATAAATATTTTTTGTGATTATCGCGTATTGAGCAGGGACGTTATTTTTTAAAATGCAGTTTAGGGTATATATATTCTCATCTGGGCCGTTTATATTAAAAGCATCGCTGCATGATTCCAAAAACATAAACGGTATAATCAACAGTATCAAAAAAGCTTTTTTCATAATTCCGCCTTAATGCCGATTGATGGTAAGAAAGGCAGCATATTTACTCTTTCCCCGGTTTGAGGATCAAAGTAGAAAAAGTTTTTACGGTTGTATATATTAATTAAGTTCAAAGTTATGTTTATTTTCATGGACCACAGCCGGAATTCTTTGGATAAATTTAAATCAAGCCTATGATAGTCCGGAAGGTATGAGGTGTTTCTGCCGGCAAATATCGGGGAATAAGAGTAATAAGAAAATAAAGGATCAGCTTCGGTTATTTCCAACGGGTTGTACCTGTATTGATAACCCAATATTTTGGTAAACGGCATGCCGGAATTATAATTCCAACTTATGCCGGTTCTCCAATTATTTCCGAGCTCGTAATTAATAAAAACTTTAACCGCATTGCGGCTGTCGTACCTCGGATGATACTCGATATCTCTTACTTTTTTTGTAGTCCATGAATAAGAATATGAAATCTGCGCATTTACCCGTCCGGCATTATAATTTACAGTTGCCTCGGCTCCGTGAGATTTTCCGCTTCCGTTAATTAATTGCGGATCTGTTTGATGAATTATTAAATCATTAAGCACCGCTAAATTATGCATTGCTTTAAAATAACCTTCTACGTTTATTTTAATGTTTTCGGTCAGGTAATAATCAAATCCGCCGATGTATTGAATTGAATTCGGGACCTTTAGATATTTGGGAACGATGATCCATGGTTCGAACAATGCAAGGATTTCATCCTCATCGGATATTGTAACCAGTTCCTGTTGATAAACTCCCCAGGCAGCTTTTAAATTCAGTGTCGGCAGCAAACTATATATTAAATTAATCCGCGGCTCGCCGAAATATGAAGACACATCAAACAAATTCATCAAATTAATACGCAAGCCAATATCGATTTTTAGATCCTTTATGCTGTTTAATTTGTATCCTCCGTAGCATTTGACCGCTTCACCTTCAGAACCGATATTCTTTATATCCCCTGCTGAGTTATTAAGGAATAAACTGGTTTTTATATAATACAATTTAAGTCCGCCGTAAATTTCATTTTTATTACTATACACATAATAAAAATCATATTTAGATGTAAAGTCGTCAAGTCTATTTACAAGTTGCCGGTCTTTGCTGGAGTTGGGCAGTTCACTGCCGGAAAACCCGGAATAATAAAAAGTGAATTCGGCAAATGAAGGGCTGTTCGGCTCCACGTAAAACCAGTTAAAGCCGATGTTTGAACTCGACCAGTTGTAATCGGCATGCAATTTATTTTTATATGCGATCTTATCTTTGCTTATGAATCCGAAGAAAGAAAATTTTGATATCGGCATAAGTTCCGGGTTCGAGTAATTAACTTTGAAAGAAGCATCGTAAAAATCAATCGGGACGCTTTTGTTGTTTGTGAATTTTTTTAATATTTCGTTGGAATAGCTCTTCCTTCCGGTTATTATAAATGAACCGTAGGGTAACGGTCCTTCCAAAACGCCTTTGGCCGTTAATTCACTTAAACCGGCAGCCGCACCGAAGTTGTTCTTGTTCCCGTCTTTTGTTATAATATTTAAAACCGATGAAAGCCGTCCGCCGTATTTTGCACCAAATCCCCCTTTGTAAAATTCAATGCTGTTGATTATATCCGGATCAATAGCGCTTAAAATTCCGAGTGCGTGGAAAGGATTATAAATCGGTACTTCGTTTAACAATACCAGATTTTCGTTACTCGCGCCTCCACGTACATAATACCGCGCCGAAACATCTCCGGCCGATTGGACTCCTGTTTGGAGTTGGATTGATCGCATAACATCCGTCTCGACACCAAACGTCGTATTTTCAATTTCTCTTATCGGAATTTTTTGCGCGGTTATACCCGCTTCGTTTGCTTTTGCCCCCGTTACCGTTACATTTTCCAATTCAACTGCGGATTTCGCAAGATAAATATTTATCTGGGTAATTTTATTTTCGGTGATAAATACAGTTACATTTTTGGACTTATAGCCGATAAAAGTTACCACCATGTGGTATTCTTTATTTGCGGGGATTGAAGGAATTAAGAAAAAGCCGCGGCTGTCTGTACCGGCTCCTCTATTAATTCCGCGGATATAAACATTGGCATATGGTAAAACTTCCGAAGTTGCAGAATCGCGTACTACCCCTCTAAGAGTTCCGAAACCCTGGGGCCTGCTATTATTGTCTGAAGCTTCCTGTTCTTTAACTGTTTTAATATTATTAATTGAATTCCGGTCGGTTTGTCCGAAAGCATTAACCGTAAATATGATGAATGCTAAAAACGTCGGCAATACTTTTAGGCATGAATGATATAATCTATTTCTGCCGGTTGTCCTTAAAATATTTCCCCTATATTCCGTCAAGCTTAATATAAATTCCCCTTACACATTATAATTATAAATTAATTGTAATTATTATGGCAGATCAAGATAATATATTTTTTAAATTTTTACCAAACAATTTCCGGCAATTGATAAACTTTCAGGAAGCAGCTAAATTTCTTTCAAGAATGAAAATTGTTTACAATGATATAAATCGATAAAAGATAAGTTATGCTTCAATCGAAATAAAATATTTCAGTTAAGATATCTCCAAAGATAAAATGAAATCCTCTTCCGGAAATTCCGCCGACACTGTTAAGACATAAATTTGTACTGCTGTTTCTGTTCTTCTTGCCGTCATTAAGAAAAATTTATAAATAGAAGCCTGATCTACTTTCTTTATTTAGCTTATAGCTGAATAGCAGAGATCATTTTCTTTAACTTTCTTATAATTCAAATCCTACCCCGAAATCAAAATTAAAACCGGTTCGATATGCTTGAATAGGCGTTGATACCTCCGGGAAGGTATTATTAATTAAAACTTCTTCTTTAGAATTGGTAATATTATTGAGGTTAAGAAAGATATTGAAATTTTTTAATACTGTTTGTCTTACCGCAATATCAAGCTTGGCAAATTTGTTTTCCCTTATCTGAGCCGAATTGTAATAATCCGAAATATAATACCCATCACGGTAAAAGTAAGATATTCTGAAGGAGAAATCTTTTATATCATAACCGAGGATGATATTTGCGAAAAACTCGGGCATATTGTCCAGCTTTTGCAGATGATATGATAATACATCCTGGGTGTTTGCTGTTATCATGTGTATTACGTCTATTGTCCACGTCTCCGAACGAAGAATGGTTAAATTGTAATTCAAAATAATATTTTTAAGAAGTCCCGGCAGATATCTGAAATTTGCCTGGTGTTCAATTTCGAAACCCCAGATGCGGGTTGGTTTCGATGTTTGATAATAAGCGTATAAATTATAATAACTGTTGATCTTGAAAGGATAACTTATCGGTAAAGATTTCAAACTCATTCCCAGTGAATCAATAATGCCGGCACCCGTCACTGTAATTCCATTTGTCGCATGCACCATACCGGTAATATTTTTATAGAAAGCATTTATACTAAATTGTCCGATGTCATTACCGTAAAATTGCGTTTGGAATTCATAATTCCATACATCGGCGTTTTTCAGATTAGGATTTCCCATATTCAGATAATTTCCGGCATCAGCGCCGTTATGACTTATTCCGTCAATGTGTGCGGCAAAGATTCGCGGCATTCTTGCGATGATATCCGGTCTGATTAAAGTTTTATAAGCCGCCATGCGTATATTTAAGAAATCGGCAGGCCTTAAAATCATCTGAATATCGGGGAGCATGGTGATTTTGTTGTAATCATAAGTATTGGTTTGCTGCGGAAGACCGTTATATAAATTGTCCACTTTTTTTGCGACTTCAGGAAAGTAGTATCCGAAATATCTGTTATGTTCGTTTTCTACCCTGATGCCGGTTATAAATTTTGCCGATTGTCCGAGGTTAAAATAATGTATTATATACCAGGCAAAAACGTTTTCGGAAAAATTATAGGAATTTATATCCGGTCCGTTATTTGCATAGTACGGACTGTAATTTAACTGCCGCCATAAATGCAGGGCATCTTTGCTTATCAAAGGAATTGCATATTTATCAAATATGATGTGTTCGCCGGGCGGATTATCCTGAAATAAAGTATACGGAAGATTAAACTTGCTTGTGCCTACCAAACCGTCAAACCTGGTGCCTGAAAAATCTTTAAGCTGCAGAGAATCGTCTGCTAATTTCCTATACTTATATTTCCCCGACACGCTGCCGGATTCCGCATACAAGTTCTCATCATATAATCTTGAGTTTGTTCTGTACTTTCCTCCGAACTTCAGCCTGCCTGAAATTTCATTGCTTATATTATATCCCCGCGAAAAATTAATTGAAAGGGATTTTTCTATACAATAGTTCTTTGCAGGATTATCTATTGTATGATCTAAGTAGTCGGGTTTATTACCTATAGGCGGCCCAAATCTACTCTGTCCTAAGAAAGTAAGACCGTAATTAAAAGGGTGATCGGTTTTTGATTCGGAGTAAGCCGCGTTCCAATTAATATTAAATCCCGATAAATAATTATTGCCTTGGATTGATGAAAAAAATATTTTTTGTTTAGTTTCTATATCATTGAATATATACATTGGCATGTGATTGGTATCTACCCGGCTTTCGAAATTATCCGTATTTACTTGGTTAAAAAAATTATTAAACTTTACCGAACCGCCGTCGGGAGTATTAAAATCAATTAAAATGTTCATCCCTTTTCTTTCTCTTACGGCATTTGTGTACAAGTAATTGCCGATTAGGCTGAAAATACCTTTTTCGTAATATTCACTACTCAAAATATTTTTCTCCAAATTGGCGTCTACCTGCAGGCCGAGCAGATTGTTAAAAAACCTTTCACCGTAATTCCCGGTAAAATTATATTGACCGGCAGATTTTTCGAGTTTGTTGTAGTTGCCCGAGAGTTCCGCTCTTATTGTTCTTTTATCGGGGGCTTTTCCCGTAACAATATTTATCGCTCCCGCCGTCGCGTCGGCGTCTTCGTCGGAAGTTATGGTTTTTCGCAGTTCAATATTCTGAAAGTATCTCTGCGGAAAAATATTCAGGTCTATGCTTTTGTCGTTAGCGAACGCGGGGGGAATTCTTATCCCGTCCAAAGTAATGTTCGAATATTTCGAATCCATTCCGCGAATTAAAACCACTGAAGCCGGGTTGTCGGCAAAAGTGAAATTATCATTAGGCGGGAATATTATACTTAAGGAGGATTCATTTATTGAATATCCCCCGCTGCTATAGGTAAGCAGATTCCTGAAAGGTTTATAAATTATTGAAACACCCGGTAAACGGCTTAACGCGGAGGAAATGTTTTCATCGGGCATGGTTCGTAACTTTTTACCGGATATTATATTTTTTATATTATTTGAACTGTTTTGAAGATTGATAGCTTCAGCCTGACTTTTTGCCTGGCCGGTTAGATCCGTTCCGTTTTTAGTATTCGGCGTTAACTCAATATTTAATATTTGTGTCTCATCGGATTTAATGTTGACTAAAACTTTATATACTTTGTATCCGAGAAAGGAAGATTGCAGAATATAATCTCCGTCCGGGGTCCCGGTTATAATAAATTCTCCATTAATATCCGAGACAGCGTTAAAAGTTGTACCGGTTAGAATAATTCTTGCTCCTTTTAACTGATGTGCGGTAAGCGAATCTGTAACTGTACCTTTTATAATTCCTTGTCCGTATATGCATAAAGCATTTAGTCCCAAAATTAAAAATACCTTTATTATTAAGTATCTCTTCATAACAACACCTTTAAAATTAATTCTGTTATAGAATATTATTATTTCATCAGAATTAGCTTTTTAACTTCGTTAAACACTCCAGCTTTTATTCTGTCCGAATGGATCTCTATGCGAGAAAAATATATTCCGCTTGCCAGGCCGCTTCCGTTGAATTGAACATTATACTGCCCGGCTCCTTTATTTTCATCAACCAATGTTGTTACTTCCTTTCCCAGCTCATCATATACTTTTAAGGTTACATGTGCTGATTCCGGTATCGAATATCTAATAGTTGTCGATGGATTGAACGGATTGGGATAGTTTTGTTCGAGCGCGAATCCTGTTGGAGTTTCTTTTAAGAATTTAATATTTGTTGCAGTCTCAGGATAACTTAAGCGCCAAACACCTTTACCGGAGCCCGCAAAAATATAAGAGTTGTTAAGCGCAAGAGAATATACAGATTGATTTAGCAAAGAAGGGGAAATGAGTCTCCAGATTGTACCGTCGATATTGGAAAGGAAAATATTGCCTTTTGTGTTGCCGGCAAAAAGTTTGTTATTATGTACAGCTAAACAAAGTATAGGCTTTGTTAGTTGCGGGCGGATTGAAACGGTATCAAAAATAGTGTTATGAAATGAAGTATAAAAGAAATAACCGGACCCTGCACCGGCTATGATATTGGTGTCAATCAAAGCGAGCGAATTAACCGGAACTAGCGACGTAACGCCGAAGTAATTTGTATTTACAATGCTGATATCACTCCAGGTAAACCCGTTGTCCTGCGATTCGAAAACTCCGCCGCCAAAGGTTGCCGCGAAAATGAAATTGTCTTTTACAATTATAGAATGCACCGGCATTGTTGTATAAGATAAGCCGGCGGCTTTCCAGTTTTTCCCCCTGTCTGTTGAAGAGTAGATACCTTTCCAGGTACCGGCAAGGTAAGTCGAATCGCCGAAAATGCTTTTGCTTACTGCAAAAGACCATACGCCTAAACCGGATAAACCTGAATTTATCGCGTTCCAGTTAAACCCGTTGTCCGTTGAAATGTAAGCCCCTGAATCGGTGCCCGCAAAAATAGTTATGCCGTCAAGAAAAATTTTATGTATTACTTTGCTTTGCAGTCCGTGATTTATGCTCTCCCAATTTTTGCCGTTATCTGTTGATAGAAATATTCCGGCTCCGTCGGTGCCTGCAAAAATATTCGAATCAACCACTGCCAGAGTATTTACCTGAACCGAATCAGGGAAATTCAATCTTTGCCATTGACCGTAACTTTGGCTGCATAAAATAAACGGCAAAAGAATTATTGAGATAAAGCTATTCCAATAATTCCTTTTTTTTATTTTTTTAATTTTATTTTCCATTGTATCCGATAATTCTTTTTAGCGATTGTTATATAAATCAGCCGGTCTTCAGTTACTCCGGTTTATACTGATAACCAAAAGAACGAATGTATAAATCATCAACCGTTAAGGGAATAGAGAATTTATAATACACTCCGAAAATTCCTTTTCCTCCTTCTACGTTTGAATAGTCCGCCTGCCTTAACTTAATCGAAAAGTCTTCCGTGTAGGAATTGTGCGCGGAATAAAACTTGGATAGATCCTGATCCAGACTGATAACATTGAATAAAACTTTAGTAATTATATAGTCTTTTTTATTCGGGTCATTTCCGGAGATACTCTGCAAGGCTTCATTTATAGTTTTAAGAGTTGTCAGACAATAGTTATCAAATGAGAGTTCTACGTTATGAGGAATAAGATTTCCGCTTTCATCGAAAGTATAATAAAGAGCTAAGGGTACAAGTATTTTTTTATCGGCATTCGAACTTCCATCATTTATCTTATAATCAATTTCCAATTGGGGAAGACTTAAAATATTTGTAATATCTCCGGAACCGCCGGTCCAGGTCCAACTGTATGAGGGCTTTTCCTGATAACCGGGAACCGGAACCTGGGGAGGCTGCATAATCTGTGGAAAGGCTGCGGAGAATTTTGAAAATGAAATTGCCGGGACCTGGGTTGTCGATTGCAGTACTTGCCCGTCCTGAGTAGCGGCTTTTATACTGATGGTCATGCCCGGTTTGATTGTCATGTTCTTTATATAATAACAATTGACCGGTGTAATATTACCCGAATCTGCTATTTGGATTGTCGTATCTCTCATAACGAATACCGAATCGTTATAATAGATTTCAACCTTTGCGCCTTTTATATTTTGAGCGGAGCTGGCTGAAGCAGGGGAAAGCCCGTTTCCGCTATAAACATTTTTTGAAATTATTGCGTACTGGAGAGGAACATCGTTTCGTAAAACACAATTCAAAACATAAACATCCTGATAAGGAGCGTTTATATTAAAATCGTTTCTGCAAGATTCCATAGTTATAAAAAGTATAAACATCAGAATAAAAAAAATCTTTTTCATAATTCCGCCTTAATATCAATTGACGGTAAGAAAGGAAGCATGTTAACTCTTTGACCCGTTTCCGTATCAAAGTAGAAAAAGTTTTTTCGGTCATATACGTTTATTACATTCAAGTCTATACTTAATTTCATAAACCAGAACCGGAATTCCTTGGACAAATTTAAATCCAGCCTGTGATAATCGGGCAGATTTGCGGCATTTCTGGCCGCCAATACCGGGAAATAAGAATAACTGGTAAGTATGGATGTCGGATTTAATATATACGACGGATTGTACTTGTTATAATAACCGTAAATTTGAGTATAGGGCATACCTGAATTATAACTCCACATTACGCCGGCTCTCCAATTATTTCCGAGTTCGAAATTCATGAAAATCTTAACCGCGTTGCGGCTGTCGTATCTCGGATGATATATAATGTTTCTTACTTTCTGAGTCGTCCACGAATAAGAATAAGAAAGCTGTACGTTCATCCATTGATTATGAAAATCCATGGTTGCTTCAGCTCCGTGAGATTTACTGCTTCCATTGATTAATTGCGGATCGGTAGGATAAATTACTTCATCATTTAATACGGCTAAATTGTGCATTACTTTATAATAACCTTCTATATCGAGCTTAAGCCGTTCGGTTAGATAATAATCAAATCCGCCTATATAATGGATTGCGCTTGGCACCTTTAAATATGAAGGGATAATGATCCACGGTTCGAACAAGGCAAGAACCTCATCTTCATCAGAGATGGTAACAAGCTGTTGCTGATAAATTCCCCAGGCTGCTTTTAAATTAAGAGTCGGCAGTAAATTATATATTACATTAACACGGGGTTCAAAAAGCAAAGAAGGCCCTTCGGTCAAATTCAAGGCATTCACCCTAGAGCTAAGATCGGCTTTAAACTTTTTTATGCTTAGTAATTTAAACCCGCCGTAACCGCCGAACAGAGTTCCTTCCGAACCGACATTTTTCAATTTCCCGGTAGAATTATTAAGCAGCAGCCTGGTTTTTATATAATCAATTTTAACTCCCCCGTAATATTCGTTTCTATCATTCAGCACGTATGTAAAGTCAGTCTTGAATGCAATGTCATCGAGGCCGTTTTCTATATAACGGTCGCTGCCGGTAATCGGTATTTCACCTCCCGAAAATTTGGAATAATATAATGTGAGTTCGGCAAATAGAGGACTGTTTTTTGCGGCGGTAAACCAATTAAAACCTACATTTGAATTCGACCAATTATAGTTTGCGTGCAATTTATCTTGATAATCTATTCTGTCGTTGCTTGTAAACCCGAAGAATGTAAATTTCGAAATCGGAAGAAATTCAGGGTTAGAGTAATTTACCTTAAAAGAGGCATCGTAAAAATCTATGGGAATACTTTTATTGTTTGTAAATTTCTTTAATATCTCGTTTGAATAACTTTTTCTTCCGGTTATAATAAAAGAGCCGTCGGGTATCGGTCCTTCCAAAACGCCTTTAGCCGTTAATTCACTTAAAGCTGCTGCCGCACCGAATTTATTTCTGTTTCCGTCTTTTGTTATAATATTCATTACCGAAGAAAGTCGTCCGCCGTACTTTGCGCCGAATCCTCCTTTGTAAAATTCAACGCTGTTGATTACGTCCGGGTCTATTACACTTAAAATTCCAAGGGCATGAAACGGATTATAAATAGGAGTCCCGTTTAACAGTACTAAATTTTCATTACTCGCGCCTCCTCTTACATAGTACCTTGCCGAAACGTCTCCTGCCGATTGAACTCCCGGCAGGAGCTGAATTGCTCTCATTGCGTCTGTCTCAACACCAAAAGTCATATTTTCTATTTCTTTTATCGGAATTTTTTGAGCAGTTACCTCGGCACCATTTTCTCTTTTCCCGGATACTATTACATCACTTAATTCAATTGTAGATTTTGAAAGATAGATTGTTAAATCGGTAATATTGTTTTCCTGTATAAAGGCAAGAACTTTTTTAGACTTATAGCCCACAAATGTTATAACGATAATGTATTCTTTATTTGCGGGAATAGAAGGGATTATAAAGAATCCCCGGTTGTCGGAACTGGCTCCGGTATTGATTAGGGGGATATAAACATTAGCATAAGGCAAAACCTCCGAAGTCGCCGAATCGCGGACAATTCCCCTTAATATTCCGAAACCCTGAAGCTTATTCTTCCCGTTCACGCCTTCCTTCTTTTTTATAGTTATAATATTATTGATCTTCGTAAAAGTTAACTCGAGTTTATCCGAAAGTATTTCAAGAATTTTTTGAAGTGATTCATTTTTTATATCCAGCGATAATTTTTCATCAAGGGGCAGTTCTTTATTTATATAGCTGAATGTATAATTTGTTTTTAGTTCCAGGATATGCAGCACTTCTCTCAGAGGCATATTTACTACTTTCAAACTGACTGTCGAATCAGAAAGGTTTTGTCCTTCGATATAAAAAGCGATGAGAATAGTAATTATAAATGTCAGATAGACTTTCCAAACAAGATTACTGAAGATTACTTTTTTATTTATTTTTAAAATATTATCCGGCATATAACATCAAGTAGATGAAAACAATTTTTAATTCGTCAATGAAGAACCGCTTATTGTAAAAGAATCATCTTCTTCGTGAGGGCAAAACTTCCCGCTTGCAGCCTATAAAAATAAACTCCGCTCGGCAAGCCGACCGCGTCGAACTTTACCGAATGACTTCCCGCGGTCTGGCGCTCATTTGCTAATGTAGCGACGGATCTTCCAAGAACGTCGTAAACAATCAGCGTGACGTTACCGGAAACCGGCAGTTGATAATTGACGACTGTCGTAGGGTTAAACGGGTTCGGATAATTCTGTTCAAGCTCAAATCCGGCGGGGGTGTATTGGGAGTTTTCAACTCTTGTAATTGTCTCCGGATATCTCAAACGCCAGATGCCGTCTCCAGTCCCCGCAAAGATATATTCACTATTCAGCGCAAGAGAATATACTGTCTGATCTTCTAAAGAGGGTACTTTTAAAAGGCGGGCATCATATGCAGGGATAGAATCGATGATGTTACCGTAGTAATCGCGGAAGGGAATATATGTCCAGTATAGTTTGAAAAAGCTGCCGCTTACGGCTGTAAAAAGTGTATCATCCCTACCGGCAAAACAGAGGACAGGTGCAATCAGTTTATAGACTTTTGCAAATGACGTATCATCATAAAAAATAGTGTCTCCCAAAAAAGTATAAAAAAGACCTCCGACAGATCCGACAAGAATATAACTTTTCGCAGGACCAACAAATAGGTTTGTTGAGTAGGCTGGTGCGGATTTTGGAATAAGGTCGGAATTATATGAATCTAGAGTTTTAACATCAATATTCTTCCATGTTAATCCGTAGTCATATGATTGAAATACTCCCTCACTAAAGGTTGCTGCGTAAATGAAACTTTTATAAATAATTATGGAATTCACGGGCATTGTCGTACTTGACAAGCTGGTAATTTCCCAATTTTCGCCATAGTCCGTAGAAGAATATAACCCGCTCCAGGTTCCCGCATATATAGTTGTATCACCGGAACTATTCGTACTAACCGCTAAAGACCACACACCCAATCCGGATAAGCCGGAATTAATTGGTCTCCAGTTTTCACCGTTATCCGTTGAAACCGAAACACCCGTTTCAGTTCCGACGAAAATTCTTTCTTGTCCGGCAGGAAGGTTGTTTCCGGTAATTAAAATAGTATGAATGAGCTTACTTTGCAGTCCGTTGTTAATGCTCTTCCAGTTTTCACCGTTATCTGTTGATAAAAATATTCCGTCTCTCTCTGTTCCGGCAAAAATATACGAATCATTTGCAATTATGTTATTTATTTCTACCGTATCCGGAAAGGTTGTCTTTCCCCACTGGGCATAACTTTGTCCGCATAAAATAATTGATATAATAATAATGGGGATGAGATTATTTGTATAATTATTACAATTATGTTTTAATGTTTTACGGATTTTAATTTTCATTAGAACTGTCCATATTTTTGCTTAGTCAAATAATTAATACCTTAACGGATCATATTTATATCCAAAAGAATGAATATAATCTTGGTCTATAACAAAGGAGTGGGTATATTTATAATATATTCCGAAGATGCCTTTTCCTCCTTCGATATTAGAATAATCCGTAGGTCTTAGTTTAACAGTATATGAATTTAAGTATACCTCGTAGGCAAAATAATATCTTGTTAATTCGGGATCCATGCAGGTGACGGTAAAAAAAGCATCGGTGATTATATAATTCTTCTTATTCGGGTCGCTTCCCGAAATTTCCTGCATCGTTCTATTAATAATTTCAAGAGATGTATAAGCGGCATAATTATTAAATGAGAAGTTTAGATTAGTTGATAGTAAAAACGAGTTAATGTCCGTATGGTAATAATAGGAGAGGGGAACAAGAGTTTTTTTATCCACATACGTTCCTCCTTCGTATTTTTTATAATCAATTTCAAATCGTGGAAAACTCAAAATATTACTTATCTCTTTATTATCGATTTTAAATGGCCAGGTGTAGGCCGGAAACTTTACATAATATTCCTTAATGCCTTTTGGATAATATCTCACGGGAAAGTCTTGAGGAGATATGGAGCATACAAGTATCTGTTTTGTAGATTTTAATATTTGCCCGTCCTGCATTGTAGCTTTAATACTAATAGTTTTACCGGGTATCAGTACTAAATTTTTTAAGTAATAGCAGTTAACTTCTATTGCACTTCCCGAATCCGTCAATTGGATAGTTGTATCTCTCATAACATACACCGAATTATTATAATAGATTTCTACATCTGCGCCTTTTATATTTTGAGCAATAGGGATTGAAGGGGGTGGGGCTCCGTTTCCGGTATAAATATTATTTGAAATTATTGCATATTGAATAGGACTATCGTTGCGTAAAATGCAATTTAAAGTATAAATTTTTTTATAGGGCGCATTTACATTGAAATCATTATTGCATGATTCAAAAAGAATGAATAAGATAACCGGCAGAATCAAAATCGCTTTTTTCATAACTCCGCTTTGATGTCGATTGAAGGTAAAAAAGGCAGCATGTTTACTCTTTGCCCGGTTTTCATATCAAAATAAAAGAAGTTTCTACGGTCGTAAACATTTATTACGTTCACACCTATATTTATTTTTACGAATCCGATATGGAATTCCTTTGACATATTAAAATCAAGTCTATGATAATCCGGGAGGTGTGCCGCGTTTCTATCTGCTAATATCGGGAAATATAAATAATCATAAAGTAAAGATGAGGGATTTGATATATCCAAAGGAATGTATTTATCATTATACCCGAATATTTGGGTATAGGGCATGCCCGAATTATAATTCCACATAATGCCGGCTCTCCAATTATTCCCAAGTTCGCAGTTAATAAAAATTTTAACCGCGTTGCGGCTATCGTACCTCGGATGATATTCAATATCTCTTACTTTTTTTGTTGTCCATGAATATGAATATGAAACCTGCGCATCTATCCACCCGGCATTATAGCTTACGGTCGCTTCGGCTCCGTGAGATTTTCCGCTCCCATTTATTAATTGCGGATCTGTCGGATAGATTACTTGATCGTTTAGTACTGCCAAATTGTGCATTGTTTTATAATAAGCTTCAACATTAAGACTTAATCTTTCAGTCAGGTAATATTCAAAGCCGCCTATGTAGTGGACCGAATTAGGGACCTTTAAATATTTGGGAACAATGATCCATGGTTCAAACAAAGGCAGAATTTCATCCTCGTCGGAAATTGTAACCAGTTCCTGCTGATAAATACCCCAGGCGGCTTTTAAATTCAGAGTCGGCAGTAAACTATATGTTAAATTAACACGGGGTTCAAAAAAATATGAATTAACATCCAAAAGGTTCATGATGTTAAGACGAGAACTGATATCAGCTTTAAGTTTGTTTATGCTGAATAATTTGTATCCTAAATATCCCTTAGCAGCTTCACCTTCCGAGCCTACATCTTTCGATATCCCGGTTAAGTTATTAAGGATCAGCCTGGTTTTTATGTAAATCAGTTTGATTCCCCCGTAAAATTCGTTTTTATTACTATACACATTATAAAAATCATATTTAGCCGTAAAATCATCGAGTTTATTGTCTAGAAACCGGCCATTGCTGGAATTAGGTATTTCACTGCCGGAAAAACCTGAATAATAAAAAGTGAATTCGGTGAAAGAAGGTTCGTCCGGTGCCGCATAAAACCAGTTGAAACCCATGTTTGAGTTTGACCAATTATAATTGGCATACAATTTATTTTTATAATCTATTTTATCATTGGTTTTAAATCCGAAGAACGAAAATTTTGATATAGGCAGGAATTTAGGGTTAGAATAATTAACTTTGAAAGAGGCATCGTAAAAATCGATCGGAATACTTTTGCCGTTAGTAAATTTTTTTAATATCTCGTTTGAATAACTTTTTCTTCCCGTTATAATAAAAGAACCGTGTGGTATCGGACCCTCAAAAACGCCTTTAGCCGTTAATTCACTTAACGCGGCGGTTGCGCCGAAGTTGTTTGCGTTGCCGTCTTTTGTTATAATATTCATAACCGAAGAAAGCCGTCCGCCGTACTTTGCGTCAAACCCGCCCTTGTAAAATTCAACACCGTTTATTATGTCGGGATCAATTGCGCTTAAAATTCCGAGAGCATGAAACGGATTATAAATAGGCACTTCGTTTAATAGTACCAAATTTTCATTACTCGCGCCTCCTCTAACATAATATCTTGCGGAAACATCGCCTGCCGATTGAACTCCGGGTTGAAGCTGAATAGAGCGCATTACATCCGTTTCAACACCGAAGCTCGTATTTTCTATTTCTCTTATCGGAATTTTTTTTGCGTTTAGTCCCGCTTCGTTTACCCGTTTCCCAATTACAGTTACATCTCCAACTTCAATAGTAGATTTTGTCAGGTAAACAGTGATTTCCGTAATTTTATTTTCATGTATGAATACGGTTATCTTTTTAGGTTTATAACCTACGTATGTGACATTTAAGCTGTATTCTTTATTTGCCGGGATAGAAGGAATTATAAAAAATCCCCTGTTATCGGAGCTGGCTCCGCTGTTGATTTCCTTTATATAAATATCCGCGTAAGGCAGAACCTCGGAAGTTGCCGAATCGCGGACAATACCTCTTAATGTTCCGAAACCCTTCGGTTTGTTTTCACCATCCGCGTCTTCCTTCTTTTTTACCGTTATGATATTATTTATTCTGGTAAATGATATTGCGAATTTATTTGAGAGTATCTCAAGGATCTGCTGCAGCGGTTTTTCTTTTACATCGAGAGTTACTCTTTCTTCCGAAGGTAATTCTTTGTTAAGATAGCTGAATGTATAATTCGTCTTTTGTTCAAGCAACTGCAGCAATTCTTTAAGCGGCATGTTTACCGCTTTCAAGCTGACTTTTATTCCGGAAGGACTTTGCCCTTCGGCGGAAAATGCAAGAAGAATACAAATTATAAATGTTAGGAAAAATTTACCAACAAAATTATTAAGCATTACTCTTATATTTTTTATTAAAAAATTATCAGGTATGGAACATTAATTAGATTAGAGCAATTTTTAATTCGTTAATGAATAACTATTAACCTTTTTTAAAAAATACAATTTCATTCTCGCCGTCTGCTTCTTTAATATCTTTATAGTCTAATCCGGTAAGGTTTTTTATTACTTCAATTACGGTCTGTAATGAACTATTTTCAAATTTGACCGTAATTTTTTGTGTTAAAAATCGTTGGTCGGTTAATTCGAATTTTACTCCGTACGCTCTTTCAAGTTTAGGCAGCACCTCGCTTAAAGCTTCGTTATCAAATTTGTAGGTCTTATCCTTCCAGCCGATTGCTTCTATCGAATCAAATATTCCGAGCGTACTTTTATTATTTAATTTGTTATAAAGAATCTGCTCTTCAGGTTTTAGAATTACTAACTTGTCCGACCTTCCGTTTTCATCTCTGGATACTTTTACTTTCCCTTCTATCAAGGATACGGATATCGTATTATTTCCCGGGTATGCAGATACATTAAACTTTGTTCCTAAAACAGCGGTTGAAAGATTGCCGGCATGAACGATAAATGGTTTGTTAATGTTATGATGCACTTCGAAATAAGCCTCGCCTTCAAGATAAACCGTTCGCTTTGCACCGTTGAATTGACCCGGGTATTTTAATTTACTGTCCGCGTTAAGAATAACTTTAGAACCGTCCGGCAATGTAAGTTGGGATATTTCTCCGGATGAGGTGATTTTTTCCTGCCAGGCAACTTGATTTGCAACCGGCCGGAAGACTCCCGATAGATATAAAACTCCCGATGCCAGGGCAATGAAGAATATTATTGAAGCGGCTTGTTTAAGCAGCGATGGTGAAAAGAATGCCCTGGTGAGATAATGGTATTTCTCTTTATTAATATTATTCATTATCTCGGAATATATTTTCTCTTCTATTATTCTTCGACTTCCCATTTCTTTTTCGTTCCATTCACCGGGATTATTTTGAAATGATTCCAGATAGTTTTCCAGCAATTCCTTTTCCCGTGGTGAACATTCGCCCTTTTTATACTTCTCAATTAAAATTGAAATTTCTTTTAAGTTCACGAAATTCTCTTTATATAATTATATTTATTAAGTAACATGAAAGAGTGAAGAGTACTATCCGTCGTGATACTTTTTATAATTCATTTAAAAAATGCAGGGCAAAAGGCACAAACCTATTTAGTTTTGTACCTTTTTACCCCTGCCCGTTTATTGTTTACTTCTTAGAACAGTCGCTTATTGTAAAAGAATCATCTTCTTGGAGCGGACAAAATTTCCGGCCTGCAGCCTATAAAAATAAACTCCGCTCGGCAAGCCGGCCGCGTCGAACTTTACGGAACGACTCCCCGCGTTCTGGCGCTCATTTACCAATGTAGCGACGGGTCTTCCAAGGACGTCGTAAACTATCAGCATGACGTTAGCGGCTACCGGCAACCGATAAGTGATCACTGTCGTCGGGTTAAAAGGGTTGGGATAATTCTGTTCAAGCACAAATCCGGCAGGGACGTCTTGGGAGCTTTCTATTCCTGTAATTGCCCCCGGTCCCGGGTACCTCAAACGCCAGATACCGTCTTCGGTTCCGGCAAAAATATATCCGCTATTAAGCGCAAGAGAAAATACGGCTCGATTCCCCAAATTAGGGATTTTTAAACTGCCTAAGTTTAATCCGAAGAAATCGTGGTAAAGCCAAAAGAAATAGCCGTACTGGGATGTAAAAAGGGTATCGTTCCTATCACCAAAACTAAGTATAGGAGCAACCGATCTAGTGAATGTAGTATCACCATCAAATCCGGCGGACAAATAATTCATATAATAAAGGCCTCCGTAAGATCCGGCTATGATAGAATGAGAAAAAGGTCCGACAAATTTTGTTAATGAACAGATGGGTGCGGTCATTTCATGGAGACTTGTATCCTTAGGCGTAATAATAGTATTTATCCACGTCAATCCGTTGTCCCGGGATATAAATATTCCTTCACTTAATGTGGCCGCAAAGATATAGCGATCTAAAATAATTATAGAATTCACCGGCATTTTCGTACTTGACAAACCGGTAACTTTCCAGTTTTCACCTTGATCCGCAGAAGAATAAATCCCGCTCCAGCATCCCGCAAAGATTGTTGTATCGCCTGCAGAATCTGGGCTAACCCCAAGGGACCATACACCCAAACCGGATAATCCGGAATTAATTGATCTCCAGTTTTCTCCGTTATCCGTTGAAACAGAAACGCCCGTTTCTGTTCCGGCGAAAATTCTTGCATGTCCGGCAGGAAGAGTTTTCCCATTAATTAAAATAGTATGAATGAGCTTACTTTGCAGTCCTTCGTTAATGCTCTTCCAGTTTTCGCCGTTATTTGTCGATACAAATATTCCGTCTCCGTTTGTTCCCGCAAAAATAGATGAATCCCTTATAACTATGGTATTTACTTTTACTGTATCCGGTAAATTTAATCTCTGCCACTGGGCATAACTTTGTCCGCATAAAATAATTGATAAAAGAATTATTGGAATAAGATTAATTGTACCATTCATACAATATTGTTTTAATGTTTTACCGATTTTAATTTTCATCATATTTATCCGTGTTTTTGCCCGGACTAATAAGGATCATACTGATATCCAAAAGAATTAATATAAACTTTGTCTACAGCGAAGGAGGTGGTATATGTATAATATATTCCGAAGATACCTTCTCCCCCTTGAATATTGGAGTAATCCGGAGGTCTTAGTTTAATCGAAAAAGAATTTAAGTACGTCACATAGGCAGAATAATATCTCGATAATTCGGGATCAATGGAGTTTACGTTTAAAAATACTTTGGTAATTATATAATTGTTCTTATTCGGGTCGCTCCCCGAAATCTCCTCCATTATTCTATCAACAGTTTCTAGAGATGTATAAGCCAAATAATTAAATGAGAAGTTTAGATCAGTGGAGAGTATAAACCCGTTATTGTCCGTATGGTGATAATAGGAGAGGGGAACGTATGTTTTTTTATCGACATAAGTTCCTCCGTCGTATTTTTTATAATCAATTTCAAACCGGGGAAGACTCAAAATATTATTAATCTCTTTATTATCGAATTTAAAAAACCAATTATAGGTCTCTAATTTTATATAATATCCCTTTTGATCCTCAGAATAATAACTCTGGGGAAAAGTTGCAGAAGATATAAGACAAACCGGTATCTGGTTTGTAGACTTTAATATTTGTCCGTCCTGCATTGTAGCTTTAATACTAATAGTTTTACCGGGTATCAGTACTAAATTTTTTAAGTAATAGCAGTTAACTTGAATTGTATTTCCTGAATTTATCAATTGGATAGTCGTATCTCTCATAACATACACCGAACCATTATAATTGATTTCTACATCTGCGCCTTTTATATTTTGAGCAATTGCCGTCGAAGCCGGAGGACCCCCGTTTTCGGTATAAATATTTTTTGAAATTATTGCATATTGAATATGACTATCGTTACGTAAAATGCAATTTAAAGTATAAATATTTTTATAAGGCGCGTTTACATTGAAATCATTATTGCATGATTCAAAAAGAATAAATAAGATAACCGGCAGAATCAAAATCACTTTTTTCATAATTCCGCCTTGATGTCAATTGAAGGTAAAAAAGGCAGCAAGTTTACTCTTTCCCCGGTTTTCATATCAAAATATTTGAAACGAGTTCAAAAAATCTTCCAGAAATTTTTTCTCATTATCCGAACATTCACTCTTTTTATATTTTTCAATTAAATATGAAAACTCCCTGGTGTTCACATTCTTCTCTTTAAAATATTATATAATACTCATTAAGTAACATGAACTTGGAAAAAGTACTATTTGCCGGAAAATTTATTTTTTTATGTTGAAAGTTCGAAATGGAATAAGGGAATTTATTTTAACAGCGAGACTAGCTATATAAAAAACATGTACAAGTTTTTTAAAGAATTACGGATGGATTTTAAAGATGCGCTAATTTGATTTTTAACTGTCTGCAACGAAATATTTAAATTCTCGGAAATTTCCTTGTTAGAAATGCCTTCATACCTGCTCATCTCAAAAATTATTCTGCGCTTTTCAGGTAAGTCGGATACTGCATTTCTAATTTGAATTTTCAGCTCTTTCTGCTCATATAATTCATCTATATTATACTCGGAGTTTAAAAGAATTAATTTATCAAATAACTCTTTTTTGTAGTTACTTTTTCTGAAGTGATTAAAGATTTGATGCTTCACGGATTGGTATAAGTATGATTTTAAATCGGAAATTTGAACATCGTTCCTTCTTGTCCAGAGATCGATAAAAATATTCTGAACAATGTCTTCGCATAATTCTTTTTCCCGCAGAACATTGAAGGCATAGATATATAGCTTTTGCCAATACTGTTTGTATACCTGTTCTAATGATGCTTTGTCATCTAGTTTAAATGGTTGAGGCGATCTGTTCTCAATCTGATCCATTTTTTCCCTTATCAGGCAATTCAATGTTGAATAAAATTAATATTTTTTCTGAACTTTACCTAACTTTACCTAACTTTATCCGGCTGTTCACCGGTTCATTAACTGAAAATATCTGTGAGAATGCCACTTAGCTAATAAGTACGCATTTGAAACCGCAGATTACCGCGCACTTGTAAATTAAAATGTCAACAAGTATAATTAAAATAGATTTATATGAGAATAAAATGACAAGATAGATTACTCTTTTATCCGGATAAAAGAATAATCATCGGGCAAATATCCTGTCATCCTTATTTTAACAGCGCCGGTATTTGCTCAAGATTACGGCAGATATTCGGATTATCCTATTTCCGAAGTAAGTACTTACGCTTAAATTAAAGTATGGTGGTGAAGAATTTGCATTAATTCCTTATTATGTTTGGCAAACAGAGGAGCGGGAAAAATGAAGTTCTGGTTTTCGTTTCAAAAAGAATCAAAAATATATTTAAGGAATTATTTAATTTGGTTAAAAACAGCGTGTGCTTTTTAGTAGATTTGAGGAGATAATTTTATAATATCTTTTATATGAAAAGAATAATCTTGTTACTGGAAACATCCCGGGCATTCGGGAGAGGCCTTATTATGGGTATCGCCCGGTATTCCAAAATTTACGGTCCCTGGTCATTTTATAAAGAACCTATAGACTTAAAATCATCGGTTCCGCACTTAACCGGGTGGAAACCTGACGGAATTATTATGAGGGATTCCTTAATAAACAAGGAATTGCTGAACTTAAAAATCCCTACCATACTGGCGGTTCACGATTCTTCCTATCCCGAAGATTTACCGGTGATCAAAACCGATTCCCGGGCCATTGCGAAACTCGCAAGCGAACATCTTATAGGAAAAGGATTAAAGAATTTTGCGTTTTTCGGTATCGAGGATTACGACTGGCTGAAGGAACGCAGAAATTATTTCTGCGGTTTTAACAGCGAAGCCGGATACGGAACTCATGTTTACGTCCCGAGGAGAAAAAACAAAAAATATCAATGGGAAAATCAGCAACGGGAAGTAAGCAATTGGATAAATAATCTGACTAAGCCTGTCGGTATATTTGCCTGCAACGATGATCACGGACAGTATATTCTTGAAGTATGTAAGCTGAATAATTTAAAAGTACCGGAAGACGTTGTTGTAATCGGTGTAGATAATGATCCGGTAATCTGCGATATAAGCGATCCTCCATTGACCAGCATTGCTTTAAATCTTGAGTCGGCCGGTTATGAAGCTGCTAAACTGATGGATGATATGCTTGAGGGAAAAAAATTGTGTTCCAGATACATATTGGTTTCTCCGAGTCATATAGTTCAGAGACAATCTACGGACATACTTGCGGTAAACGACATTCATGTTTCCCAGGCGATTCAGTATATAAAGAAAAATGCCAAAAATAAAATACTGGTGAAAGAAGTGGTTCGGGCCTCCGGAATAAACAGGCGGTCGCTTGAGAAAAAATTTAAAATAGAAATTCACAGATCGATCTACGAGGAGATTCAAAATGTACGCATAGAACTTATTGCCCAGCTTCTTATTGAAACCGATCTGTCTATTTCTCAAATTACTTCATTATTTAATTTTACCGACGCGGAACATATATCAAGATATTTTAAAAGAAAAAAGAAACTGGGGCTTCGTGAATTCCGAAAATTTCACAAGCCCGGCTATTCTATGTGAGAGATTTATATTAGCGAAGTGTTTTGGCTCTTATACTTATATTCAAATTTATAGGCAAAAAAAGTGGTTGCGCAGAATGGTGAATATTTTCGTAAATATGGTCTATTTTTTTTATGTTGTGTTTTTTAATTTGATATTTATTACTAAGCGGTAGAATCCGGATGATATTATATTCAAAAATCTTTTGCGTATCAGATGCAACTGATAAAAGAGAATATATAATGTACATATGCTATTGATTTTTTAGTACATACTTGGGGAAGTAAAGTAAGGGATTCGTATTATGAAAAACTTGCTCACTATAGGATTTAAAAACAACGAAAACAAAAAATGTAACCGGAGAATAAATTATAAATATTTGATTGGCAAAACGGACTGCAATTTTTAATTCAAACCAAACATTTATCTTGTTTAATTGAAGGGACCTTTAAATGAGAAAACTAATTCTACTGCTAATGCTTTTATTAAGCGTTCAATTGTTCGTCGATGTTTCCGCTCAGAATCTTCCGCTTGTTTATAGTAAGGAAAATATTGGGGCTGATTATCCGGTACCTTATATGCCTTCTATCAGCCAGCTTCCTGTTATACAGTCGCTCCCCGATCCGTTTGCTTTTGCCGACGGCACCGGGCGTATTAAGAATTATTCGGATTGGGAATACCGGCGTGCCGAAATCGGCGCACAAATCCAAAATTATGAAGCAATACGTAATCTGTCAGGTATACATAAACATAACCATCACGTATTGCTTAAAGCGGACGACCCCGGGTGCCCATGTAATCACATGGGTGGTCTGGATTATATTTTTGCCAATATTAAAGCGACGGCTATTGGCAGGTTCTGTGTAGGGCTGTACCGTGAAATTTCCCAGGGGCTTTTCTGGATCTCCCCATCGGCTGAACTCGATGTCCAGTTCCGAATAGTATTGTTCAAAGTCTGAAGGGTCATAGGTGAAAAGGCCCAGCACTACATTGGGGTCCAGAACCGCCAAATCAGATTGTATTTCAATAACAAATGTACCATATCCAAATCGTTGACGCGAAATAATCTCTGAACAGACCCATTGCTTATTCCTGAGTTGCTTGATGGCTAAATGCAAATCTCCATTGCTGTCGACCCAAACCAATTCTTCATCATTGGAAAACATGTTGGGCCCAGGGGCCTGTTTGCGATTTGAAGTTTTAACCAGCCAGGAGTAATCAGAAAACTCGATGATTCGCGGTTGAGCCATTACTTGTTGATTCAGGAAAACAGCCAGCGTGATGATTATAATAATGAATCCCTTTCTCAACCTGAATAAGGAGACGGGATTCCTCATAATTGAATATCTGCCAACAACATGTGTTTTTGGCTGCTATAATCGGGTGTTAGTGTATAGGTAAACAGGTAGCCCCATTTGAAGGTATTCACTTGCATCAAAAAACCGGTGTTAATGGAAAACTCAACTCCCGAAAGATCAGGACTCGATTCAGCCTTATAGGTCCCCAGAGTGGTTCCAGTTTTTAATAGCCATTGCTCATTAAGCTGCCACCGCAATTCTCCCCAGAGAGAATCCATCCAGAGAGTAAGGGAGTCATAACTCAAGGTATTTCGGATCCAGAGTTCCAGAATTCCGAAACGGTAACTGTAACCAATATTGTGGCTGAACCAGTATGAATCCACAGTCAAATTTGCCTTCAAGCTTGTGGTGAATAAATCCCTTTCTCGTTCAATAGTATAATCAACGTATAAACTTTGACGCGTCTGTGGCCACTCTGAAATAAGAGGAGCCAGGGGAATGCCGATTGTATAGGAGAGCTGGGAATAAACCCCCTTTTTCCAAAGAAAAAGAAAACCCGATTCCAAATTGCCTGTGACAAGCTGGGGGTAAAGCCGCGTGGTTGGTTTGAGTAATAAACTAAGTGATTGGTTTAGACCAAGAATAAAGGCGTCTTCAATGGTCATAATGTACATACCATTACTTCTTTGCTCAAAATCGATTGATGTTATATTCCTCAGAGGTCCGGCATTTATTAAAAATGAGCTGAATAATAGAAGAATAAAAAATAATAATTTGCCCCATCCATTTAGGCTCATATAAAATTACTCCTTTCCAAACCCCCGGCGTTTCATCTCACCCCATTTTTGTTCAGATTTAAAGGATTTGAGGTATCCCTGAACTCAGATAAAATTCATTTTACAAGTTTGGTTGCAAGGGTTTTTCTGTAGTATAGATCAACCTTTTCCAAATCGAAATTTTCAACCAGCAGCTCAAGGGTTCTATCCTTTGATCCATCGTTGACAATAATGACTTCATACTCAGGATAATCCATATTCAACAAGGACTTGACACTATTAACGATGGTGGCTTCCTCGCAATAGGCAGGTCCGATGATGCTGATGGGAGGTAATATCCCTTCCTTATGAAGAAAACGCCGCGGTTTTATTTTTCTTCTCTGCTGCAAGCGACTGACTCCCCAGAATGAAAAAACAAGAAGCAGCAGATAAATTGAATTAATCACAACTGAATAAAAAATAAAATAGTGGTTTGCCCGGAGTAAAAACAAGTTGACCCATTCAGAAAAAGAATGTTCCGGGAACCCTGAAGAAAATTCACTTAAAAACAGAACCGGAAATAAACTTAATGAAAATAATAGAAAAAAGAGCAAAAGCGGGGTTGAAAGATTTTGCTTTCTTGGTGGTTCGGTTATAGGGGGCTCTTTATTTTCTATGTTGAGCTTTTTCACCAGAGCTGAATTCAAATAGAGTGAGAACTCCTCTTTTAGTTCGGACTTGTGCTTCATTACCTTTCGAAATGATTCAAGAATCAAATCTTCAATTATTTCATCCCGGTTGGCGTTTAAAAACGAAATGACCCCACTACTCTGCCCCTGTTCCAATAGTGAAATAATCAGTTTTTGAATTCCCGACTTGTTTGATGAATTAATACGGTATAAAAAGAATTCAATATGGTTTGAAAAAGCCCTGGCTAAACCATTTTGAATCAGCTTCCTGGGTGTTTTGTCAAATGTTTCAAGTAAAAAAGCGGCTAGCAATACGATGTTTCTTAACCAAGTAGACTGAAGAACATTA
>CAVUCX010000047.1:0-39894 GCA_963739955.1 uncultured Bacteroidota bacterium
TTATTTCTACAATGCTTAATTCCGAAACCGGTTTTATCGACATCTTATCATTTGGAGTAAACGAAAATTTATTGAAATCAAATAGATGCAGAGCAATTTTTAACGAAATGATAAAATATTTTCATGCAACCTCTAAGATCCCGGATACTATATCTCTTTATGAAAGTCTAATGGGCCACGATAACGAAATAAAAAACTATTTGCAGGAATACAATTCTATTAGCAAAGATTTTATGAATCATGTAAAAGTTTTACTTGATGATGATTGTCAAACACAAATAGAGGGGATTTTCCAAAGTGCTAGTAAAAATGAATTAAAAGGTGTTGACCTAGCTTTCGATCTTAATGGTAAATTGAATGACTTTATTTATAATTATTATAAAAAATATGATTCCGGCGCGGGCAATTTTTCAACTGCTAGGGATGTAATTAAAAGTGTTGAAGACATAATGACCGGGAAAAATTCAGATTACATTCCATCCGGCTTCAAGGATCTCGATAAAAAGATCATCGGCTTTCACAAAAAATCAATTACAGTAATTGCAGCGCGGCCAGGGATGGGAAAAACCGGGTTTTTATTGCAGCTGAAAAGGAATTTTAACAAGAGGGGTTTTAAAGTTGGTGTTATCTCCATTGAAATGGACCAGGCTCTCGCTTTGGATAAGAGATTTAAGCGCTCTTACGAAGATTGATTCTATGAAAATTGAGTCTGGCGATTTACTTCCAAATGAATTCGAAAGACTAAAAAACGAATCTGAAAACTTAGCCTTGGCAGATTTTATAATTGATGATTCAAGTCATCAAACTGTTAAAAAGGTTTTGAATAAAGTGAGTCAATGGAAAAGCGGCAGAAAAAAGTTGATGTTATATTTTTGGATTATCTCACCTTACTTAAATCAGAATCTCAAGATAAGTTTTCGCGTTATGATCTTGAAATTGCAAATATGACAGAGGCATTGAGAAAATTTTCCAAGGATACCGAAACCCCAATTATATTATTAAGCCAATTAAACAGGGAATCAGAAAAACGAACAGACAAAAGACCTCAACTTTCGGATTTGCGCGAATCGGGATCAATAGAGCAGGATGCAAGAACAGTAATATTTCTTTATAGACCTGCATACTATGGATTTGATCCGATTGAATTAAAATCGGCCTGCGTTGATGGTTATTATACTAAAGAAAAGCATCTAGTAAAAAATGATGAGTTTATAGAAATAATAGTGGCAAAAAATAGGGGTGGATTGGTAGGAAAAGTACCTCTTAGGTATATAAGAAACATCCATACATTCGAAAATCTATACTCACAAATTGAGGTTATTTAATACCAACGGTTTTTTAGACTGTTGTTTCACTTTTAATATAAGAACTTATAAAAATTTAATTACTGATTTGAATACTAAAGGAAATTTAAATTTTGACTATTGAAGAAATAAACATTCGACTTGCTGAATTACTATCTAAGAGTGATTCAGATATTCAAACTAGGATAAATAATTTTGAAAAAAATATAATTGATGCTTATAGTTTAGCTTTAAAAGATATTAAAAATGAGATTGCCTTAATGTATGAGAAATATGGTGACAATGTTGCTTACACTGATATGATGAGATATAACCGGCTTACGAATCTAGTCAATCAGATAAAGGAAGAAGTAAAGAGTCTGGCAAACGGGAATATAAGTTCGCTCACTTCAAGCCTTAAAGACTTCTATTCCGAGAGCTATTACCGAACGGCATTCGGATTTGAAAGTGCGCTAGATGTTAAACTAGGCTTCGGTCTGCTTGATGCTGATGCTGTTGCTACAGCAGTCCTTAATCCGGTCGACCGTATCAACTGGATAAAATACCCGGATATAATACGGGCGAATGCTCAAGAATATACTAGGCGAATAATCACTGAGATAACTACCGGACTGATTAAGGGCGAAGGTTACGCGAAAATGGCGGCTCACGTAACAGAGCAAACGAGCATTGATGCAAATAAATCATTGAGGATAACGAGAACGGGAGCTCACAAAGTCCAATCCGCTGGCCGGTTGAGTTCTATGGATAAGGCTGAGGTTGCGATAAATAATCGGGCGGAAGTCTTGACCGTGTTTGGATATCAACACTTGATTTGAGGACGCGCCCTACAGTGAAGCAATCTAAGAGCGGCGGTTATATTGCTGATCACCGTTGGATGGACGGGAAAATTCGCAGATCCGGAAACAAATCTGTTTACGTTTATATCCGGTGTTACAACCTTAGCGCCGGGATTAAGCGGGATTGCTGCAGAGAGATATAAACTGCCGATGTACTTACATTGCAAGAGTACACGGATTCACACCGAAAAGCAGACGCGATAATGAGACCGGCGCTGTTATCCCTTACACTAATTATGAGGATTGGTTTAAGGCACAAATATCAAATATAAAATGAGCTTTAAGGTAAATATTCATAAACTAACAAAAAGGGTTAAGTACAATGGACACAGTGGAAACAGCACAATCGGATTTAGATAATATTACTAATCATATCAATGATCAAGTAAAGACATTTCAGGCGCTACCTAATCAATATAAAGATTTACTCCCAGGCGCAAAAGAAAAAGCAATTGCTTCAGCTCAGAAATCGCAAATAGACTCAGCAAAAAAATATCTTCGATTCTAAAATTATTGAGATTGATTCGAAGTTAAAAAGCTTGGATTTAAAAATTATTAATGCAATTTCACCTTTAAGAGCTAATAATAATGCAGTTGGCGAAGCTCAATTTCAATCAGCCTTAAAAGTTATATCAACCCAAAACGAAGATTTTATTTTTGCTGAGTTAGAAAGAGCGATAAATACTAATAGAACTGATTATGCTTTTGCGCTTGAAGACTTGATCGGATTTAATAAGTTCAGTCAAGATTTGAAATTAAAAGTTGCAAGTTTAATTCAGAAACATCCGGCTTATAATACTTTTATGGAAATGTCAAAGGCAAAAACTTTTTATAACGAAGCTTTAAATAGAATAAATTATCAAAAAAGTTATCTTGTCATAGGTAAGATGAATGGAAATTATTCAATGAATACACTGATCCAGAAATAAATTATTATAATTATCTTGCTGAAAATCGAAGTAATTATATTATTGTTGATATTAATAAAAAATTTCATTTCAGCCTTTTAATAGTTAAATTGGTATTGAGCTAAAAAAGTCTAACAAATAATTTTTATTGTAGAAAGTCAATCCGATCTGTAGGGCTTAGACTCCCTTAGCTTATCGGGTTGGCTTTTCTTTTATAAAGTTCATTGAAATATTGGACGGGAAAAATAGGGATAATAATTTAATTACCTTTTTAATTACTATTAATCTAAAAAATGGGAATTAAATTTTAAATTAAGCCGGGATTAATAGCATCGAAATTAAACAAAAAAGCCTCAAAAGTGCATCTATTTGCTACATTTGAGGCCTAATTTTACCAAGCGGAGAGACCGGGATTCGAACCCGGGGTAGAGTTATACACCCTACGACGGTTTAGCAAACCGTTGGTTTCAGCCACTCACCCATCTCTCCGTGCTGAAATAATCAATATTTAAATTTTAGAAACCGGATTCTCGTGAAAAATCGTTAAGTTAGAATAATAACCCAATTCTAGATTTTATCCGGTTCTCCGATCTATAATTGTCAAAATTAATAAGTACTAAAGTAAATAATTTATTGTCTTTAAACAAGTTTGGGATATGTTTTTTAGTAAATTTTTATACTTATTTTTGTCACCTTTTTAATCCCGGAAGTTTATTGTTATTCTTTTTGAAATTATTTTGCGTTAGACTTAAATTAGAATTCCAAAGGTTCTTATGGCCGAATTTAAAATAAATAAAAATTCAAATGAAATAATATTTGAAGGCGTCGCATTTAAATTGAACGAAATTAAATTATTGCTTAAAAAACAAAACGCCGAGTTGTATTCCGTCATTACCTGTCCGGGTGAAATAAAATATACTTTAAGCATGGAAGCAAAGATACTGCTGCGGCAATTGAAAGAGGCGAAAAATGCTGAAAGTTAAGGCAGTTGTGAAATTGCAGATAGGGAAGGAGATTGACTCGATTAACAAAGCTTTAAACGATGGCAATATAGGGAAGGCGAGAGTCTGCGCCAGAAGAGCATCAGGACTTGCGATCGAATTCTGGATGGCTAATCATAATGGCGATTATATGGAATCTTCTGCAATGGAGTATCTTAACTTTATAAAAAAAGGAACCGGTTTCCCCGCAGATGTTATAAACGCCGCGGAAAGACTTACCGCAAAGGTAAATGATCCTAACTCTTCCGCGGTTTCCCTTAACCCGCTTACTGATTGCAATATACTGGTAAATTATTTCATGGAGGATATCCTGTAATTCGATTTGAATCTTTTTTACTGTACTGGAATCTAACTCTTGTAATTAAATTCTTCGGTTCAACGATTAAATTATTGTGAGGACAAAATGAAAAAGAATATCGGTAGCGCGGATAAGGTAATTAGAATAATTCTCGGGCTAGTCATTATAATATTGGGTTTTATGTACCAGAGTTGGTGGGGAGTAATAGGTCTTGTGCCTCTTTTAACCGCATTTGTCGGCGTATGTCCGGCTTACCTGCCGTTCGGAATTTCAACTAATAAGAAAACCACAACCGGGAATGCGTAGATTTTGAGGCTGTTTTTATTACTTATACCACAAGACACTAAGGTCAAAAAAGGGTCACTCAAAGGATTAAATTTTTAAAACAGCCTCAAATGAAATCTTAAAATAGGATCTAAATAAATACTTTCTCTTCGTATTCCCCGAATACGGATCGAAGAGTATTACATATTTCTCCTATCGATGCGTATTCTTTTACCGCATCGATAATGAAGGGCATTAGATTGCTTTCGCTTGAAGCCGCGTATTTCAATTTGTTCAGCTTCTCTTTTATTTTTTCGTTGTCCCGCTGCTTGCGAATTTCAGATAGAAATTTAATCTGCTCCTGCTGAACTTTCATGTCGATTCTTAGTAATTTTTGCGGATTCTCATTATCCGATTGGAATTTGTTTACTCCCACTAAAATGCGTTCTTTGGATTCAAGTTCTTTTTCATATCTGTAAGCCGAGTTCATTATTTCTGTCTGCACATACCCCTGTTCAATTGCTTCGATCATTCCACCGAGGGCGTCGATTTTATTTATGTATTCCGACGCATTACTTTCAATATCATCGGTTAATGTTTCTACATAGAACGAGCCGGCAAGCGGATCAATTGTATTTGTTACACCGCTTTCGTACGCCACAATCTGCTGGGTACGCAGCGCGATTCTGACGGAGTTTTCTGTTGGTAAAGCAAGCGCTTCATCACGGGAATTGGTATGCAGACTTTGAGTACCTCCCAGAACAGCCGCAAGTGTTTGAATTGCAACTCTTGTAATATTATTATCCGGCTGCTGAGCCGTTAAAGTTGAACCTGCAGTTTGTGTATGAAATCTAAGCATCATCGAACGCGGATCCTTTGCGTGGAACCTTTCTTTCATAATCTTAGCCCAGAGTCTTCTTGCCGCGCGGAACTTTGCTACTTCTTCGAACAGATCATTATGAGAGTTAAAAAAGAAGGAAAGTCTTTTGGCAAAATCATCTACGTTCAAGCCTTTTTTGATTGCCGCTTCCACATATGCGATGCCGTTCGCAAGTGTAAAACCTATTTCCTGAGACGCGGTAGATCCTGCTTCGCGGATGTGATAACCGGAAATGGAAATAGTATTCCACTTCGGTACTTCCTTTTCACAAAATTCAAAGATGTCGGTTATCAGTCTCATCGAAGGCTTGGGAGGGAAGATGTACGTCCCTCTGGCAATGTATTCCTTTAAGATATCGTTTTGAATAGTACCGCTGATTTTATCTTTCGAAACTCCCTGCTTTTCGGCAACTGCTATATACATAGCGAGCAGCACCGACGCAGGCGCGTTTATTGTCATCGATGTGGATACTTTATCAAGCGGAATATCATTAAACAATATCTCCATATCCGCCAGCGTATCAATTGCGACGCCTACTTTACCTACTTCACCGGAGCTGATCGGATCGTCGCTGTCGTATCCGATCTGGGTAGGGAGATCAAAGGCAACGGAAAGTCCGGATTGGCCCTGTGAAAGTAAATATCTGTATCTTTCATTTGATTCTTTTGCCGTTCCGAATCCCGCGTATTGGCGCATAGTCCATAATTTCCCTCTGTACATTGTCGGTTGAATTCCTCTGGTAAACGGATACTGACCGGGAATCCGATTTTATCGCAGAATTCATCTTCATTAAGTATGCGAGTAATTATAAAGCGGTCTAATTTTTAAAAATGATGACGATATAAATTCCTGCAGACGTTCCGGATTTTTTTCAATTGATTTATTATAAACCGATTCTTCCCAGTTATTAAAGGAAGTTACTTTTTTATCATAGTTATCCAAGAGTTTCTCCTTTGGCGGAAATTACAGATAGAATTAAGTATTTAAAAAAATAATCTGAGATTTAAGGTAATAACCCTATTACGATTTCCCCTGCATTTTGATTTGCGGCAAGCAAAATTTTTACCGGAAAAGGCAGTATCTAAAAATCGCCGCGGGGGACGGTTGTCCACCTGCTCTTATAATCTATTGAACAACCGCCGATTTATAACATTTGAGGAAATAGAGTATGCATTCTCCCTCAGACGTTATAAAAACCCGCGGAAGTATTAATTAAAATTTAATAACACAGGAAAATCAAACCGAATGCCATAAATTTGATAATTAATTTAATGTATTATTTAGAAAAATTAGAATGATATGGAACATTGATGATCGGCAAGCATTTGAACTTTTATGAGAAAGTTTATGTGAGGAATTCCCGTCAATGAGAAGATAAAAAAGGAATAAAAAAACCGCTGCAAAATTACAGCGGTTTCTTTATTTGAATTTTATTTACCTCTAACGTTCGCAACACCGTTTATATGTTTTGCTTTATTAATTATATTACCTTCACCGTCTACTACTCCGTAATGGCAGGAAACGCATGTGGTCAAATCAAACCTTGGGATCCTGATATCCTAAATGCCCCTTCGGAGGAAGTGCATGGCATGATCCGCATTTGATCTGACTGGCGTCGAGATCTTGTTGTCCAGTAAACCGTATTGCTGATTCCGACCATTGCGGTATCGATGAATGCGAATTGATCTTCACTAGGTGCCGATGCTTTTGAATATGAGAAATTACCGTGGCAATAAGTATTTGAACATTTCGCACCGGATTCACTAAAACTTGCATCAGAAGCTCCCTGAGCGGTAGCTCTTCCCGAGAAAGTTACTAAAGTTCCCGCCGGAGGATCAAAATGTCCTTCGGCGAATAAACCGTTGCAGGAACCTTATGACATGATTCGCACGGAACAGGACTGCCGAGTTTTGAAGCAAAAAGATGATTGTTATGCGCGCCGACGAAAATCGAAGTAGTCGAAGTATCTCCGTTTATTGCGCGAGGAGGAGCAATGTGTGTAGGATCCGTAAATTCGCCGTGGCAGGTATTGCAGGCTTCAGGACCGCCTTTGGATGTATGACATGTTAAACAGCTTACGTCATTCAATACTCTGCTGTAATCCGCCGCGTGGCATTCCTGGCAAGGATGCATATCCCAGTTTGATTGCTGAAGTAAAGTTCCGTGAAAGTTGGCAGAACTTTTATCCGCAAAACCGACCTTGTGTACTTCTACCTTTTTCGGTACCGGAGGAGTGTCGGTTTGCAGATCGGCACAACCTTGAATAACAGCTCCTAAAAATATTGCTACTGATATATAGAGTACGTAGTATTTCATTTTTATTTCCATTTATTTTCAGTGTACATTTGAACCATGGCAGTAACCGCAGAAACCAACACCAGCAGGGGAAGAAGGAGATGCGCTGGTATGACAATTATAACAAATCGATCCTTGATCGGTATGCCAATCACCGTGTACACCCCTCATATAATTTGCAGGGTGTGTTCTTGGATTAGTACCTTTGATTCCGTCGCTGTCAAGGTGGCATTCAATACAAACCGGGTCTGCGCCTTGAACATCATGACATGCCTGGCAGCTTTCAATATCTCGTCTGGCCAGACGGGCATGGTCTCCGCCGCCTGATCCGTAACCGCCATTAATCATGAAAGTAGATTTCAAGTGGGACATCGGCTCAATTCCTCCGGATGGGAAATTACCTTGAGCCTGATGACATGTTACGCAGAATGTCTCTGTTTGATGACATGAGGTACATTCCGCGGTTTTACCTTTGGCGTCCATACCGTGAGTATATTCGTAATCAAGGCTGTGAACTCTTGTAAGTCTCTGCTGCTTAACTCCATCGGTAAAATTACTCGGTGCGTAAGGCTGATATAAATCCCTCCAAGTTTCTTTATTCTTTATCATTTGTTCGCCGTTATGGCATTCCTGGCAGGAACCGTTATCGTGGCACATTGCGCAATTCGCATTAAAAGCCCTGGCAGCAAATTTATGGTTCGATATAAATGAAGGACTTTTGTGCGACTGAGGTTTCAACTCCGCAGTGGAAATGTGGCAGTTTGCGCAAGCCGTAGGCGCGGTTGTCTTATAGTTATGACATGAATAGCATGTTTCCATCGGAGGATTCGGTTGACTCGCATCTTCTGCGTATGCAACTTCCCCGGTTCCTTTGTGGCAATCCTCGCATTTAAGCTTTTGATCTTTCAAATGATATTGATGATTGAAAATCATATTTGTTTTGGGTAAAACAAACGGCTCGGTTACATTTTCGTAATGGCAAAGGTTGCAGTTTTTGTCGTCGTTTATATCATGGCACGTTCCGCAATCATCCATGGTAGGGAACAGGCTGACGCCGAGCGACGTACTTTTAGTTACCGCAGTATGACAAGATTCGCAATCGGTAACATCTTTATGGACTTTGTGCGAAAATTTTATCAGTGCTTTATTTCCTTTGGCCGTGTCGGGCATACTGTCCGAAGAAAATGCCGTGAAAAGTAATACCCCTATTATTAAAGGTAGCGTAAAGAAGTAAATGTGTTTTAATTTCATATTACATCAGTTAAAAGTTAGTGTTAAACCAGTAGTTCAGCTTAAAGAATACCCTAAAGTCGTTCCTGTATATTACGTTGTTCATGTATTGTCCCTGAAGATCGAACGAAAGCATTCTTATCGGTCTGTAGTTCAATCCGGCCAGAATTGTTGTTAAATTATTTCTAGCATCGTCAGGAGACAATTTATAGTTCGAATAAGAAATTCCGACAGAAGGGGTAATTAAGCCTTTCAACATCGTATAGGCGGTATATAAAGACAGAGCATCAAGTTCACCTTCATATCCGAAAGTCTTTCTATAGCTGATGTTCCCGTAATTGGAATTTAATCCGATGGTAATCCTGCCGGAGTTATCATCTTTATATATCACATTGCCGTATCGACCGGTTACAGTGAAAATTTTATTTATTTCATAACCGGCTCCCACTTCAACTTCCTGAGTATTGCCGTAATTGAAAACGGAAAAGATAGAGTTGTATCTGACTAAGGGGGATCTGTAGTTATAATAAAAATCCAACGACAGTTTTTCTTCCGGCAAATAACTACCGTCAAGTTCAAACTTTGACGTCTGGTCGAAATTCAAATCGTAGTCGTATCGGGTATTAATGTTAACTTTATCTTTATAATCGTAAGCGACTTCCGCAGAAGCGAATTGATACTGGCTCGAATTATTCTGAATAAGTACCTGGATAGGATCCAATTCGGTATTTAAACGTGTGGCCCAATAAGCCTGCGGCTGGAAGTTTTTATTTATATAGCTCAAAGATACCTGAAAGTCTTTTAGAGCGATGGTAGTGAATTTACCTCCCAATATGAAGTTATCTCCCCATTCACCCAGCTTTCTAATTCCCAGCTTCTGGTAAGCCGGAACATCACTACCGTAATAGGCCGAAAATTTATAATCATCCTTTTTCAAATCGAGGGTTAAACCGTCGAAAAGGCCGCCTGCGACACTGTTAAATATCGGCTGGCGGCCCAATTTTACAGTAGCAACATTTAAAATATCTCTGACCTCAAGATAAAGATTATAGAATCTCATCATCGGGTCGTATTTCAGGTCCTGAAACATATCGCCTTCCAGGTTAATGTAGGTTCTTAGCGAAACGTTATTCATGTTGACGTTCAGGTTCAGCATTTGAAAAGTTCTGAAATAATCGCCCACGGAATTAACGTTGTCATAACGCTGGAAAGAATACACAGAAGAAGTGAAACGCCCGTTTATATTCTGCGAATACGCGGTTGCCGAGATTCCGATAAAACAACATATGAGGATAATAATTTTTTTCATTTTTATTTCTTCATTTCTTTCGAAATAATTATCAGATTATTTTAAATACTACTTTGACTCCGGAATCGGGTGTTTGATTTGTTCCCACATTGTTTTAAAATCGGCGCCTTTTTTAAATGTTGGGCTTTCCGAATTATGGCAGGTTGCGCAGAACGTATCAAGATTGTCATGCATTTGCAAACCGTTTTCCATTGCCAGTTTTCTGTTTTTCATAACTTTCAAGCTCTTATAATCCGCACCGGCTCCGTGGCATGTTTCGCACTGAACACCGTCTTCAACTTTAAATCTGGAACCGATTAAAGATGCGTCAACATTATAACCGCTTGCATGGCATTTCAAGCATTCCGGAGTTTTAACGGCCGGTGTGTTGAAACCTTTTTCTTTTGCAATTTTATTAGCTTCGTCTGTTTCAAGAGTTTTATAAGCCTGAGCATGTTTACTGTTCTGCCAGATTTCGAACTGCTTGCCTTGTTTGTCGGAATGATGACACATTTTGCATGTCTGCCGCACCGACAAATCCGTGCTTGGGCATAGTAGAAGTGGAATCGGTAGTTGCCAATATCATTGGGGCTACCAAAAAGAACATAAATAAAACAAATTTCGTCGACATAGTTTCCTCCAATTAATTATTTATCTATAGTTATTTACTTTCCCTTTTATATCTTACGAACCAGTTCTCAAATCCGTAAACCTAAAAATTTCTATTTCATTAAAATCATCTTCTTAACCATATTAAAGTTCTTCGCTTGGATCCTGTAGAAATATATACCCGACGAATATGAAGAAGCATTCCAGTTAACCTGGTAATTCCCCTGGCCGTAATAAGAATTTATTAGTGTAACAACTTCCTTTCCAAGGGCATCGTAAATTATAATCTTTACATTACTCCCCTGGGGCAGCGAAAATCTAATTGCTGTTGTAGGATTGAACGGATTAGGATAATTCTGACTAAGTGTATAGGTAGATGGTATGCCTTTCTCCGTAGTTACACCGGTAGGCGTAAAACTACTGAGTGCATCCCGTAAAAGTTTTTGGACAAGTTTAGTATTATGTATACCGTGACTACCTTCAGCCTGAACAGAAAGCAGATTGTAATTTGCTTCTTTGAATGTATCTGTTGCAGAGTCTCTTGCAGAAGCGATACTTAATTTGGCGGCAAGTGCGTTCATTAAACTGTCGGTAGTTGTCTGTACACCGCGGTAATCGAACATCTTTGCGTGATCGGCGGTATCGACTGCTGTGTAATAATCACTATGACATTTTTTACAAGCCTGAACTTTGGGTTCGAAAGTATGACCGGTACTTGGATTACCGAGATTATCAGGTGAAGTGTTTAGGTGACAGTCTATGCATCTTTCAGTAGCCGCATAAGTATGGGCTGAATTTAAATATGTCTGCCCTGGGTATTGATAACCGAATAGTTTAGAGCCGCTTAACGCTTCGGAAGTAGTGTGATGCGGAGTTGAATTAATATTAACTGAATCGATACCTCCGGTATGGCATTCATCGCATATTACTTTTGTACCTGTTATCGGAAATCTTAATTGCGCGGTATATTTATTTTCATGCGGATCATGACAGGCGACGCAGGTAAGAGGCTGAATATCGCTGCCTGTTACCAATATAGTATCTCTGTATGCTGACGGGTTCTGAGCGTATAAAATAAAATTCTGAGCTACATGGCATTTGGTGCAGCTTTTGTTTGTTGTAGTCATTGCCAGGGTGCCGCTTGTTGTTTGAGAGTGTTTTGACATTGACCATTCTTCATAATAAGGATGATGCTCGCCTTGATGGCATTTTCCGCAGACTTCCGCCGAGTAATTAAGTTTATTTGCTTTTTGAAAATCCCAGTGATTATCGCTTAAATATCCGTCCTTAGTTCCTAATGGACCGTGACAGCTTTCGCAGCCGACGTTCTTTACTTTTGCCCACTGGGTTTGATCAGTTATTATATACCCGTTCTTAGACTTTGAAGTATCCAATTTTACATACTCATCTGCACCGTAATTGTCTATATTGGGATTCCAACCGGTGTTGTGGCATTGTAAACATGAATATCCGAAGCCTGGATTATTAGCCATCGAATCCTGAGCTGTTGCATGTTTCGTATACTTCCATGTATCATAAATAGGCGAGATGTTTGCGTTACCCTTTGTGTGGCAAGAAGAGCAAGAGGGGCTTCCATTCTCTGTTCCTAAATAATAATTTTGACTAATGGCAATAGATGAAGTAAATAAAATGGCGAGCAGCGTTAATAGTAGTTTAAAGTTCATCTTTACCCCAATATTATTAATTATCTTAAGTCAAATTATCTAAACTTGACGGCCATACTGTAACAAAAAGCAAACCAAAGTATTGTACATAAATTCAGCAATAATATTATACGGGCTTTTCATTCATGAGAAAATGTTAAGGGCTTTCTCTTAACAGAGAAAATAATTTCCTTTAATTCCGGCGCAAAAAGAGTACTTATTTTAATATAAGAGTAATGCAGGATTTCTGAACATTTAGGATATTTTATCAAAAAAAATTGGAATAAACTATGAGCTATCTATTATAGTAATATGATTGGGTTTGATTATGTAATTCCAAAATTATAGAAAACGGTTGGAATAGCTCTCGTTATAAAATGATAAATCGGAATTGACCGAATTCTAAAGTGAAATTAAGATTCTTAATTATATTATTCAATTAAAATCTTTTAAAATTAACATTTATGTCTTCTTATTATCCAGAGGTTTTTTGTTTTGGACCAGATTTTTAAGTGATACTTTAATTATCTCTTATTTGTTTTTTTATCCTTAAGTGATTTCGATTTCTTTTCGAAAATCAAAGAATGGTAGAAGTGGAAATGCTACCTTTATATAAAGTATAATCTGAATTTCTTTTTATTATTTTGTAATCATGTGTTTGTTTAACTTCTGCTTATTATAGATTTTTTTTTATATATTCTTTATGAAACCTTGCAAAAGTATGTCCGTTTATCTATATTTACACGCTTAATTGAACAATTTCAATGTTTTTTATTTGATGTTTGATTTTGCCGGGATGGCGAAACCCCGCTTTGGTAGAATAATTCTGAGAGGAATAACCATTGACGCGGGGCAGGTTGGCAGACGCAAAAAAAGAAGTTTATTGTAAGAAGTTATAATTTTCAATTGATCATAGGTTATTAGAAAATTTTTAATTCTTTTATTTGATGTTTGATTTTGCCGGGATGGCGGAATTGGTAGACGCACAGGACTTAAAATCCTGTGGGAATTTATTCCCGTGCCGGTTCGAGTCCGGCTCTCGGTACGAAAACAATTAAAAAGTAAAAATTAAAAAATAATTAGCGCGAAAATTTTTAATTTAGACTTTTTAATTTTTAATTGATCAAATCCCTGGGCTCTTAGCTCAGTTGGTTAGAGCGCCCCGACTTGAGGTCGGGGAGGTCAGAGGTTCGATAACAATTAAAAAATACAAATTAAAAAATAAATAGCGCGAAAATTTTTAATTTGAACTTTTTAATTTTTAATTGATCAAATCCCTGGGCTCTTAGCTCAGTTGGTTAGAGCGTCTGCTTGACGTGCAGAAGGTCAGAGGTTCGACTCCTCTAGAGCCCACTATAAGTCGGAGTTGCCTCCGATTTTTTTTATTAGATTGAAAATTATGGAAAAAATAAAAATAACATTTCCGGACGGATCAGTCAAAGAATTCGATAAAGGTATATCGAGTTTGGAGATTGCTAAAAGCATTAGTCCGCGTTTAGCGAATGATGTATTAGCTGCGACTGTAAACGGTGAGATTTGGGATTTAACCCGTCCGATAAATGAAGATGCTTCAATCGTTCTGCATAAATGGGATGATCCTGAAGCTAAACACACGTTTTGGCATTCTTCCGCTCATTTAATGGCGGAAGCTCTGGAGTCAATTTATCCCGGAATTAAGTTCGGAATCGGACCGAGCATTGAAAACGGTTTTTATTACGATGTAGATCCGAAAGACGGTGATGTAATTACCGAAAGCGACCTTCCTAAAATTGAAGCGAAGATGGCGGAACTTGCCGGACGCAAAGAGAATTATTCCAGGAAGGAAGTTTCAAAACCGGATGCGCTTGAATACTTCGGCGAAAAAGGTGATCAGTATAAACTGGAGCTTATAGACGGACTTGAAGACGGTACAATTACATTCTATACTCAAGGCGATTTTACCGACCTATGCCGCGGTCCTCATCTTCCCGATACAAGTCCTATCAAGGCAATTAAGTTATTAAGTATTGCCGGTGCTTACTGGCGCGGCGATGAACATAATAAACAGCTTACCCGTATTTACGGCATTACTTTCCCGAAGAAAAAAATGCTTGATGACTATCTGGCGTTTCTGGAGGAAGCAAAGAAACGGGATCATCGCAAAATCGGAAAAGAACTTGAACTGTTTACTTTCTCTTCAAAGGTGGGACAGGGATTGCCGCTGTGGCTGCCCAATGGAGCAATTCTTCGTTCAAAGCTTGAAAACTTCTTGAAAGAGATACAAACAAAATACGGCTACGAACCGGTTATAACTCCGCACATAGGACAAAAAGAATTATATGTTACTTCGGGACATTATGAGAAGTACGGAAGGGACTCGTTTCAGCCTATTCATACTCCCGCGGAAGGCGAAGAATTTTTGTTAAAGCCGATGAATTGTCCTCATCATTGTGAAATTTATAAATGTAAACCGAGATCTTATAAAGATCTTCCTTTAAGATTCGCCGAGTTCGGTACCGTTTACCGTTATGAACAAAGCGGCGAGCTGCACGGATTGACAAGAGTACGCGGTTTTACTCAGGACGACGCGCATCTGTTTTGCAGACCGGATCAATTAAAAGAAGAGTTCATAAAGGTAATAGATATTATTCTTAATAATATTTAAAGCACTCGACTTCAAAGATTTTACTACTCAGATCTCTCTTCGCGATAAAGAAGATAGATCCAAGTATATAGGTTCAGATGAAAATTGGGAAAAAGCCGAAAGAGCAATTATAGAAGCTACCGAAGAAAAAGGTCTTAAGACTGTAATCGAATACGGCGAAGCCGCTTTTTACGGACCTAAACTCGATTTTATGGTTAGAGACGCGCTGGGAAGAAAATGGCAGCTGGGTACAATTCAGGTAGATTATAATTTGCCCGAAAGATTTGAACTTGAGTATACCGGAAGCGATAATCAGAAACACAGACCGATAATGATACACCGTGCGCCGTTCGGTTCGATGGAAAGATTCGTCGCCGTTCTTATCGAGCATACCGCAGGCGAGTTTCCGTTATGGCTTAATCCCAAGCAAGTTGTTGTTATTCCCGTAAGCGAAAAATATAATGAATATGCTGAAAAGGTTTTCGCAAGTTTAAAAGAAAAAGAGATATATGTAGAGCTTGACGATAGGAATGAAAAAATAGGATACAAAATAAGAGATTGGGAAATGAAGAAAATTCCTTACATGATTATAGTAGGTGAAAAGGAAATGTCTGCCGGGAATATTTCGGTAAGGAAACATAAAAAAGGTGATTTAGGCTCTTTGTCTTTGTCAGATTTTATTGATAATATTGAAACTGAAATTAAAAATAAATATTACACAACAAATTAGAGAGGTTCTCAATCGCTCAACAAGATAATGTAAGGGTAAATGAAGAAATAAAAGCCCCAAAAGTTAGAGTAATAGATGTTGACGGAACGCAGCTCGGAATTTACTTAGTTAAAGATGCGTTAAAACTAGCAAGTGAAAGGGAGCAGGATCTGGTTGAAATAGCTCCTCAGGCTAAGCCGCCGGTTTGTAAAATCATCGACTTCGGCAAGTTCAAATATGAACAGCAAAAAAGGGAAAAGATACAGAGAAAAAATCAACAGGTTTCTCTTTTAAAAGAAATAAGGCTGCATCCGAATACCGATGTTCACGATTTCGAATTTAAGTCGAAACATGCCGAAAATTTCCTGGATGAAGGAAATAAGGTAAAAGTTGTTGTAATGTTCAAAGGCAGAGAGATGGCTTATACCGAGCAAGGTGAAGATCTGCTTAACAGGTTTATAGAAAAATTGGAAGATATAGCAAAAATTGAAAGCCCTATTAAGATGGAGGGCCGGAATATGAATGTTATCCTGGTTCCTTCAAAAACAAAAACTAAAAAGAATAATTAGTCGGGAATAAGAAATGCCAAAAATGAAAAGTAACAGCGGTGCGGGGAAAACGTTTAGGAAAACCGCGTCCGGACATTTTAAAAGAAAGAAGGCTTTTAAAAGCCATATTCTTACTTCAAAATCCACAAAGAGAAAAAGAAATTTAAGACACGCTACGCTGGTCTCTAAATCCGAAGAAAATCGTGTCACAATTATGGTTCAATAATGTAAACGAAAGAGGAAAGTAAAAATGCCACGTTCAAAAAATAAAGTTGCTTCACACAGAAGACGTAAAAAAATATTAAAACTTGCCAAAGGCTACTGGGGTGCGAGAAGCAAAGTATATACCGTCGCAAAAAACCATGTTGAAAAAGGACTAGTACATGCGTACAGGGACCGCAAACTTAAAAAACGCGTGTTCAGACAATTGTGGATTGTTAGAATTAATGCTGCGGCCAGAGCTAACGGAACAAATTATTCCAAGTTAATGCACTCCTTAGAACTGAAAGGTGTTAACATTAACAGGAAAATTCTTGCCAGTTTAGCAGCGGAAAATCCGGCAGCCTTTACGGAAGTTGTCAACTTTTCAGCTAACTAATTTTTCATACCCTCTTGAAATTATTTTTTTATTGATTCAAGAGGGTATTTATTTTAAATAATCGAAATGCTGTTATGCTTGATGATCAAATTAAGAAAGTAAGTAAAGATTTTAATGAAGATATCTCCGACTTAAAAAACTCTAAACAGCTTGAAGATATCAGAATCAAATATTTCAGTCGGAACGGTTTGGTTGCCGGCCTTTTCAACGAACTTAAAAACATATCAAAAGAAGATAAGCCCGCCGCCGGCAAATCTCTAAACGAATTCAGAAACTCATTAACCTCGTTGTTTGATGAACTCAAAGATAAGTTCGAAGTGCAATCGCATGCCGACAAAAATAAAATCGATCTGAGTCTCCCCGGAAATATCAGAACAATCGGAAGCAGGCACATTCTTACCCAGACTTTGGATGAAATAAAATCAATATTTAAAGGAATGGGATTTTCGGTGTTTGAGGGCCCTGAGCTTGAATCGGATTATAATAATTTTGAAGCTCTTAATTTTGAAGCGGATCATCCGGCGCGCGATATGCAGGATACCTTCTTTATAAGTAAGGATTTTGTTCTTCGTACTCATACTTCGCCTGTGCAGATAAGGGTGATGCAGAATATGAAACCCCCGGTCAGAGCTATTATGCCGGGACGTGTATATCGCAATGAGGCGGTAAGCGCCAGAAGTTATTGCATGTTTCACCAGGTAGAAGGATTATTTGTTGATACCGGAGTGACGTTTGCCGAACTTAAAGGAACTTTGGTCTCATTCGCAAGGCAGTTCTTCGGCGAAGATTTAAAATACCGTTTCCGACCGAGCTTCTTCCCGTTTACTGAACCAAGTGCTGAGATGGATATTACTTGTTATCTCTGTAAGGGAAAAGGCTGCAAGATATGCAAGAACAGCGGCTGGATTGAAATACTCGGCTGCGGGATGGTTGATCCGAATGTTTTCAGAAATGTAGGTTACGATCCTGAAAAATATACGGGTTATGCATTCGGAATGGGTATTGAAAGAACCGCGTTAAATAAATATGGTATTGACGACATAAGGTTGTTCTTTGAGAACGATCTAAGATTTTTAAAACAGTTTTGATTCGGAGTTGCTGCTGTGAAAATTTCTCTTAACTGGTTAAAAAAATATATTGATTTATCTGGTTTATCCGTAGAAGATATTGTTTCCAATTTAACCATGTCCGGTCTTGAGGTTGAAGATTTCATCAATGAGGCCGAGATATACAGCGGATTTATCGTAGGCTATGTCAAAGAAAAAAACAAACATCCAAATGCGGATAAATTATCCGTCTGTACTGTATCAACCGGTTCCGAAGAACTTCAGGTAATCTGCGGAGCGCCGAATGTTGAAAAAGGACAAAAGGTTGTGTTTGCTCCCATCGGCACACTTATTCCAAAAGGTAATTTTAAAATAGGCAAAGCAAAAATCCGCGGAGTTGAATCCTTTGGTATGATATGCGCCGAAGATGAACTCGAGCTTAGCGATGACCATTCCGGCATTATGATTCTTGACGGTGAACTAAAAGAAGGAACTCCGATAACAAAAGCGCTCGGCTTGAACGATGTTATAATGGAAATTGCAATTACTCCGAACCGATCCGACGCACTGTCGCATATAGGCGTTGCATATGACCTTGCGGCAATCTTCGAAAGAAAAATAAAAATTGAAGAAATTGATATCGAAGAAGACGGGGAGAAAACAACAGATTATGCTTCTGTAGAAATTGAAGATGCTGAAAACTGTCCCCGTTATTCTGCCAGGGCAGTATTAAATGTAACCATTAAAGAATCACCGTTATGGTTAAAAGAAAGATTAACGAAAATTGGGCTCAGACCGATTAATAATGTAGTTGACGTAACAAACTATGTTATGTATGAGACAGGACAGCCTCTTCATGCGTTCGATCTTGACAGGCTAAACGGAAGAAAAATCATCGTACGCAGCACAAAAACCCCCGAGAAATTTACTACACTTGATTCTAAGGAGCGCGAACTTCCTTTAAATACCCTGATGATATGTGATGGCGAAAAACCGGTTGCCGTTGCGGGGGTTATGGGAGGCGAAAACTCAGAGATTTATGCCGAGACAAAAAACATACTAATAGAAAGCGCCCATTTTAATCCTTCGAGTATAAGAAGATCTTCGAAACTTTTGGGGCTAAGTACCGAAGCTTCTTACCGTTTTGAAAGATGGGTTGACCCGAACGGTACAGTTTATTCTGCTGAAAGAGCTGCACAGCTTATTGCTGAACTGGGAGAGGGCAAAATAACAAAAGGGCTCATTGATGAATATCCCAATAAGATTCTCGAAAAAGAAGTTCCCCTTCGCTTCAAGCAGATTAAAAGAATTTTGGGATATGATATTCCTAAAGAAAAAGTACTGAAAGTATTAACCGGCCTTGGATTAAAGGTTTTATTTGAAGCAGAAGATGAGGTCAGATTTAATGTCCCTACTAAGCGTCCGGATCTTGAAAGGGAAATAGATCTTATAGAAGAGATAGCTAGAATAAACGGGTATGACAACATACCCACGGTCGAAAGAATTGCGGTTACACTAGGAGCAAAAACAGACGAATCGGATTTTACGGATAAGATTAAAAATATAGCCACCGGACTCGGCTTGTCTGAAATGATAAATAATCCTCTTCAAAGCGATAAAACAGCTTCCATAAGCGGAAACAAAATTGCGGTTCTGAACCCTCAAAGCATTGATATGGCTTATCTAAGAACATCATTAATTGCCGGAGCATTGCCTACAATTGCAAAAAATATAAATGTAGGTGAAAAGGATCTTGAATTCTATGAAATTGGAAATGTATTTAATCAAAAGCCGGAACATAATGAAATAAAAAGTTTTGAGGACTTTACCGAAGAACAGAAAATACTAGTGGTTTTGACCGGGAAGAAAATCCGGAAAAGCTGGCAGGCTTCGGAAATGTACCATGATTTCTATTCCCTTAAAGGGGTAGTCGAAAGTCTACTTGCGAAAATTTCGCTTGACAATGTATTATCAGATTCCTATTATCACAATGAGAATACTATTTTTGATTACTATTTTACCAAAAACCACGGTGGAACTGAAATCGGAATAGGCGGATTAGTTAAAAAGAACGTTCTTAAACAATTTGATATTCAGCAGGACGTCTTCTGTTTTGAGTTTAATTTAGACCTCCTGAAAAGCATTAAGAAAACTGAAAAGAGATATACTGAATTATTAAAGTACCCGAAAGTAGTAAGAGATTTCGCTTTTATTTTTGATAAAGATATTACTTATCAAGAAGTTATGGAATTCATTAAAAAATCCGGTTCAAAGCTGCTGAAAGCCGTACAGTTGTTTGATCTTTTCCAAAGTGAGCAACTCGGTAGCAATAAGCAAAGCATGGCATTTACATTAGAATATTTTGCGACGGACAGAACACTGACTGAAGATGAAGTTGAAAAAGAATTTAAATGATTAATTACAGCGATTACAAATAAATTCAATGCTAAATTAAGAGGCAGTTGATTGGCTGAATTAACGAAACAGGATATTTTAGTTAACGACTTAAGTTCGATAGAAAGTCAGTTATCGATGCTTATCGCGAATATAAAGGAATTGTCCGAAAGCAATACCAATTTGGAGCAACTTCTTGAAGAATCCAAAAAAGAAAATATTGTTTTAACAAATAAGATTGTTAAATTACAGGGAGAGTTAGAAAACTTTCAACAGGAGAACGGTAGTAATGTATTCAACTCATTAAATTTAAAGGAGAAAGAAGATTTAAAAGTTAAATTACAAGAAATGATTACAAGAATTAATTACCACCTGTCTGCAGACAGACAGGTCTAAGTTCTTAAATTTATTGTTTGTTTGATGGATAAGGCATAAATGACGGACAAAAAGAAGCTTAAAATTAAAATATTTGATAAAGAATATTCTTTATTGGTTGAAAATGAAGAAATAGCCAAAGAATTAGCTATTTATGTGAATAAAGTTATGGAAGAAACCAAAGATGAACTTCCTGATCAACCGGCACAAACCATTGCTATTATAGCATGTTTGAATATTGCGTATGATTTATTTCTGGAGAAAAATAAAAATCGTGAATTTTTAATTCAAGCGTCGAATAAAGTTAAAAAGATTAAGCTTCTTCTAAACGAACCAAGAATGTCTAGCCCATCTTAATTTTAAATACCGCTCTGTCAGTCCGTAATAAAAAGAAAAACTAACACTATCAAATAGGGAGTTTGACTTTCGGCGTGTATTACAGGCCTCATTCCGTTTTGCCTTCGGGTATCGGGACCCTGGTTTATAGCTGGGCAGAGGAAGCAAAAAACGTACGGGCAAATTCCCACACTGGCTTAAAATAGGGTTTTTCACCTGTTATTAGTCAGAGACTGACAGCGGCGGTTAAATATATTTTAATCCCTACATTGGAGGCAAAATGGACATTATCTTGCTTATTCCGATGGTGATTGTCCTCGTTGTAATATTTTTTTATTTGGGATGGATGTTTAACTCAAAGATCGGGAAGAAAAGCATTATATCGGCGGAGGAAAGATCAAAGCAAATTATATCGGAAGCACAGAAGGAATCTAATAATATTAAACGGGAGAAATTACTTGAGGTTAAAGATGAGTGGTATAAAAAGAAAGTTGAATTTGACAGCGAAGTAAACCAGAAGCGCCAGAAAATCAATAACCTTGAAAAACAGTTAAGTACGCGCGAAGAAAATATCGAAAAAAAATTTGAACTGGTTATAAAAAAGGAAAAGGAAAATAAGCAATCTGAAAAAGATCTGCTTGAACTAAAGAAAACTGTTGAACTTAAGACATTAGATATTGAGAAGTTAGAAGCCGAGCAGAATACGCGGCTTGAAAAAATCTCGGGGCTGACGGCTGAAGATGCAAAAAGAATGCTTATGGAAAACATGGTAAACCAGGCTAAGACCGATGTTTCTCATGTTATTAAGGAAATTCACGATAAAGCTAAAGCTGACGCAAAAAAAGAAGCTCAGAAAATTATAGTGCAGGCAATTCAAAGAACTGCCGCGGATCATTCTATTGAAACTACCGTATCGGTTGTGCAAATCCAGAATGATGAAATGAAGGGAAGAATCATCGGAAAGGAAGGACGGAATATCCGTTCTTTCGAAGCGGCTACGGGTGTTGACGTAATAGTTGACGATACTCCTGAAGCTGTTATTCTTTCTTCATTCGACCAGTTCAGGAGAGAAGTTGCCCGGCTTTCATTGGAACGACTTATTGCCGACGGCAGAATCCATCCTGCTAGAATTGAAGAGGTTGTTGAAAAGGTCCGCCAGGAACTTGAAGAAGAACTTATCCGCGACGGCGAAAATACAATTCTTCAGCTAGGTCTGCATAATATGCACCAGGAACTGATTAAGCATATCGGAAGAATGAAATACCGATCAAGTTTCGGACAAAATCTTTTACAGCACAGTATAGAGGTTGCTTACCTTACCGGTATAATGGCCGCAGAACTCGGTTTGGATACCACCCTTGCAAAACGTGCCGGATTACTTCACGATATAGGCAAAACGGTTGATAAAAGCGTTGAAGGACCTCATGCGCTCTTAGGATATGAGCTTACAAAAAAGTACAAAGAACATCCCATTGTTGTCAACGCAGTCGGATCTCACCATGAGGATATTGAAATGGAGCATCCTATTGCTCCACTGGTTCAGGCTGCTGACGCAATAAGCGGCGCGCGTCCTGGCGCAAGAAGAGAACCCCTCGAAGGTTATGTAAAAAGGCTCGAAAATCTTGAAGCCTTAGCTAAATCATTCGAAGGTGTTGCTAAAACATATGCGATTCAAGCCGGCAGGGAAGTTCGTGTTGTTGTCGAACATGATAAGATTGACGATGTTGTAGCAGATAAACTTGCGCACGATATCGCTACTAAAATTGAAAACGAAATGGAATATCCTGGCCAAATCAAAGTTACAGTGATAAGAGAAGTCAGAAAAATCGGTTTTGCCAGGTAATATGAAATGAAGCTTACCGGAGCATATAATATTCATTTCGCGGAAGAAAAAATTGGTCTGAAATATTCATGTATCGGAAGTCCGGCTCACCCCGGGCTTCCGTTCTTTATTCCCGCTTTCGAATCCGCCTTTAAAATAAGAATCCAATCCTTTTAACTTCAATGAAAAAAAACAAAAAAATAAAAATCGGAATAACCGGAGGAATAGGATCGGGCAAATCCGTTTTGAGCTCAATCCTGAAGAACAAAGGATTCAGCGTTATAAATGTGGATGAACTATCTAAAACAATTCTGGTTGCCGATCCAAAAGTAAAAGAGAGAATTATTAAAGCCTTCGGAAAGGAATCTTATACCGGTAAAGAGGTAAACAGAAAATATCTGGCCGACAAAGTCTTTTCTGATCCGGCTAAAGTGAGGATTATAAATTCAATTGTTCATCCCGCTGTTATTAAAGAAGTGGGAACTCAAATGGATACTTCACTCCGGGAACATAACATTATCTTTGCTGAAGCCGCTCTTATTTATGAAGCCGAGATGGAATATTTATTCGATTATGTTGTTCTTGTTACTGCCGATATTGGAATCAGAATGAAAAGAAAAATGCAGGCTGACGGTTATACCGAAAAGGAATTTTTAAGCAGGGATGAAAATCAGATCAGAGACGAAGAAAAAAAGAAAAGAGCGGACTTTATTTTTGTAAATAACGGTAGCAAGTTTGAATTAAAAATTAAAACAGAATTATTAATTAAGATTTTGGAAGGGTTATAATATTAAATGAAAAGGGTTGCCTTTCAGGGTGAAAGAGGAGCATACAGTGAAACCGCATCGAAATTATTTTTCGGAAATAAAATATCCATTTCTCCATCGTTTTCATTCGACGATGTTTTCAGAAAAGTGAAAAAAGGTGAGGTAGATTTCGGCGTTATACCCATTGAAAATTCACTTTACGGTATTGTGTTTGAAACATATGACCTCCTGTTAAAGTATTCTCTTACAATAGTAGGTGAGCTCAATCTCCAGATTAATCATCATCTATTAGCCAATAAAAAATACAAACTGAGCGAGATAAAGAAAGTTTATTCTCATCCTCAGGCGCTCGGACAATGTTCGGAGTTTTTAAAGACATTAAAGAAAACGGAGATTATTCCGGCTTATGATACGGCCGGTTCAGCGCTGATGTCCAGAGACTCTGACGGTGAAGCAATAGCCGCAATTGCCGGAAGGGAAGCAGCGCAGATTTATAATCTTAAAATTTTGAAGAGCGATATTCAAAATAATAAAGAGAATTTTACTAGGTTTCTGGCGATAAGCAAGAATAAAATTCAGAAGAAATACGTTCATCCCAAAACATCAATATGCTTTGAACTGAAAAGCATTCCCGGCGCATTATTCCGCGCTTTAAGTGTTTTTGCGCTTCGGGATATTGATCTGTTGAAGATCGAATCCAGACCGATTCCTCATAAACCTTTTCAATATACTTTTTACACAGATTTGTTCGGAAGCTTGGACGATGAAAAAATCAAGCTTGCAATAAATCATCTGGATGAAATTTCTCTGAGCATAAAAAAATTCGGTACATACGAAGCGGGTAAAATATTCAAGAGCTGATTGGCCGCTCGGTAGTTTGATTTAAACAGTCGGCGAAACTAAATTTGAAACGATTATTGATAGGAGTATGCTGTGTCGTTCTTTAACAAAATTATTGTAGCGATAGTCCAGCTTATGCCAAAAGCAGTTGTCGGTATATTTTCAAGAAAATATATTGCCGGTGAAACGCTGGAAGAGGCGGTAAAAACGGTTAAGTCTCTGAATCAGAAAAACATCTATGCTACGATAGATGTACTCGGAGAATCAATTAAAAATAAGGAAGAAGCTTTCGAGGCAAAGAAAAAAGCTTTGGAAGTTCTCGATACAATCGATAAATTTCGGCTAATGGCCAATTTGTCGATCAAACCCACTCAAATGGGTTTAAGTATTGACGAAGATCTTGCCTTAGAACAGATTTCGGAGCTGGTGGAAAAATCTAGGCAGAACAATAATTTTGTAAGAGTGGACATGGAGGATTCTCCGTATACGGATCTTACTTTTAATCTATATAAAAGACTCCGAGAGAATTTCGATAACGTCGGTGTGGTTATTCAGGCATACCTGAAAAGAACATTCGACGATGCGGTGGTTCTTAATAAACTCGGCACAAACTACAGACTGTGTAAGGGTATATACGTTGAACCGCCTGCAATTGCCTACAAAGACAAACAGGTAATTCGCGATAACTATCTGAAAGTTCTAGAAACAATATTGAAGGCCGGCAATTATGTTGGAATTGCCACTCACGATGAATATCTTATAGAAGCTGCTCAGAAACTGATAAAGGATTTAAATATTCAAAAGGATAAATTCGAATTCCAAATGCTGCTCGGTGTAAGAGAGGATTTAAGAGATAAAATTAATGCCGCTGGTTATAAAATTAGAATTTACGTACCTTTCGGAAAAGACTGGTACCCGTATTCAATAAGAAGATTGAAAGAAAATCCGCAGATGGCGGGTTATATCTTTAAAAGTTTATTCTCCATGAAATAAATGAATATTTTAGGTATAGAAAGTTCCTGTGACGAAACTTCGGTTGCCGTTTTATCACATGATAAATTGGCCGCTAATTTAATTTCTTCGCAAGATTTTCACACAAAGTACGGCGGAGTAGTACCCGAACTTTCAAGCAGAGCGCATCTTCAAATTGTTGTTCCGTTGCTGAAGGATGCACTTGAAAAAGCCGATCTTGAACTTAAAGATATTGATGTAATTTCGGCAACTGCAGGACCCGGTTTAATAGGTGCCCTGCTGGTGGGTCTTACCTTTGCAAAGGGATTGGCATATTCACTGAACAAACCGTTTGTCGCTGTGAATCATATAGAAGGACATATTTTTTCGGGTTTTTTAATGGATGAAAAGCCCGAGTTTCCGTATCTGGCTCTTGTTGTTTCCGGCGGCCATACATTACTGCTGCTTGTTGAAAACTTTATGAAAATTACCAAACTTGGTACCACTGTTGATGACGCGGCAGGCGAGGCATTTGATAAAGTCGCGAAAATGTTGGGACTCGGATATCCCGGCGGACCTAAGATTCAGGCTGCCGCGCTTAAGGGCGATAAAGAAAAAATTTCTTTTCCCATTGCAGAATTAAAAGACAAATATAATTTTTCTTTCAGCGGATTAAAGACAGCGGTTTTAAGATATATACAAAGAAATTACGGTGACTCATCTTCTATTCCGGAAGATAATCTAAACGATATAGCGGCTTCATTCCAGAACGCTGTTGTGAAAGCTTTGGTAAAAAATACCGAAAAAGCTTTGAAAGAATACGACGTAAATTCAATTTCTCTTGTTGGTGGAGTAGCCGCTAATAAAGCCCTGAGAAACGCCTTAACACAATTGGCTACCGGTTATAACAAAAAAATTATAATCCCGGCTTTTGAATATTGCGGCGACAATGCCGCTATGATTGCATTCAGAGGCTCGAAGTTATTCGATGCCGGAATCAGATCGGGGTTGGATTACAGCCCTTTCCCTGGCTTGGCTTCAAACCATTTTGAATAATAACAACTTTTATAATAACCGGTACAGCATCAAAAAAATCGATGGATAATATTTATAAAAAAGTTGAAACCGAATTGGACTCTCTTACTCCTGAGGAAAGAAAAGAATTACTGATTAAGTTCAGGGACGGGATCGATGAGATCGATCAGGAACTGGTCAAACTACTCAGCAAGAGAACGCTTCACTCGGTTTTAATCGGCAGAATTAAACGCACGCTTAACCTTCCTACGTATAATCCAGAACGGGAAAAGGAAATAAGTAAAAAGATTGCTTCATACACAGAAGAACCGTTAAGTGAAGAAGCAGTAATGAGGATCTATGAAAGGATTCTTGACGAATCCAGAGCAATACAGCGTGAAGAATCCGAGAGGGGAAAGATTTTTAAAATTTCCTCAGACAAGATGAAATTGAAATTCGGGAATTTATTATCAAAAAAAGAATTTCTAATAATTGCCGGATTTTTTATCGCACTTGTTTTACTGTTTTATTTCACTTTTTTTACCCCTAATTATTATAAAGGCAATGGACCGGTTATGCTGCAGGTCGGAAGAGGCGAACCGTTCAGCAAAATTGCCGAAGATCTGTACGACAAAGGCGTAATACCCAGCAAGTTTAACATGCGGACCGCAGCGTTTATTTACGGAGCTTCGAGAAAAATTAAAGCTGCCAGATATTATATCCCGAACGGATTAAGTTATATCGATCTGCTTGATTTTTTAATGCATTCGAAAGCTGATTATCTCAGAACAGTTTCAATTTTAAGCGGAAGTTCCGATCAATGGATTGCCGCTAAACTTCATTACGATCTCGGATTGGATTCTGTTTCGGTATACGGATTGGTGGAGGATAAATCTTTTATAGATTCCTTGGGAATTAACGCTCAATCGCTTACCGGATATCTTCTGCCGCGAAAATACGATATGTATGAAAATTCATCCCCTCGTGAAGATCTGACCATGATGGTCAATGGTTTTAAAAAATTTATGACGGACTCGCTAAAAAAAAAGGCTGGTAAATTAGGTTTTTCCGTAAGGCAGATTCTAACAATGGCGTCTATAGTTGACGGAGAAACAAATAATGTGGAGGAAATGCCTAAGATAGCGGCAGTTTATTACAACCGCCTTAAAAAGGGTATGCCGCTTCAAGCCGATCCGACAATAGAATACATAAAAAATAAAAAATGGGGAAGAGTAAGGTATAACGACTTAAAAATTAAATCTCCTTACAATACTTATCTTCATCCCGGACTGCCTCCCGGTCCTATAAATAACCCGGGTAAAGAGGCAATTATGGCGGCATTGTATCCTGCTGATAATAATTACTTATATTTCGTTGCCGACGGAAGCGGCGGACACATCTTCTCTACTGATTTCAGTGAGCATAAACGTCATGTGGAAAAATACCGAAAATGGTTGAACTCATTAAAGAGAAAATAAAAATATTTTTTTTGTTTTGTGCTGTACTTTTATCGGGCTGCGCAAACCAATTACCGCCCGGCGGCGGGGGAGTAGATCTGGTACCTCCGGCCGTAATGAATACATATCCTAAAAACGGAACTACAGATTTTAAAAACGATTTCATTGAAATTGATTTTTCGAAATTTATTATTCACCAAACATTCAGCGAGGCATTATTTATTTCCCCGGCAATTAACGGTCAGCTTGAATACGACTGGACCGGTACATCCGTAAAAGTATATTTCCCCGAAAAGCTAAAAGAAAATGTTACTTATGTCGTTTCCATTGGATCTAATGTTCAGGATTTTAATAACCACAATCGCATGGCAGAATCTTATTCTTTTGTATTTTCAACCGGAAGTCAGATAGATAAAGGAATTATTTCGGGTAAAATATATTCCGATAAACCTGGAGGGTTGCTGGTTTTTGCCTATATTAAAAGCGACAGCGCTATAAATCCGTTAAAGTATAAACCGGATTATATTTCGCAAACGGGCAAGGAAGGATCTTACAAACTTCTCGGATTAAAAAATGGCGAGTACAGAATCTTTGCTGTACGCGACCAGTATATGGATTTGATCTATCAGCCGGAACAGGACGAAATCGGAATTCCTTATGAAGATGTTAATCTGTCGGATGAAGATACTTTGTTTTCCGGTTTAAACTTTTTTGTCACCAAATTCGACACTGTAAAACCAAGATTGGTAAGCGCGGTAATGACTGATAAAAATCATGTACTTCTGAAATTCAGTAAACAGATTGACAGTTCATCAATTAAACCCTCAAATTTTTTGATTATAGATTCAACTTCCGGAAAATCTATAACACCGGTTTATGCTTTTAAAGGCAACACAAAGCCTGAGGAAATTGTTCTCGCAGTAGATTCCGCTTTCCCCCAAAAAGACCAAGCGTTTGTGGAAACTAAATCAATTAAAGATTTATTCGAAAATGTTTTTCAAAATGATTTTGCTTCTCTTACCCTCAGCGAAAAGCCTGATACTACAAAACCAAATATCTACTCTACCTTACCTGCTAACGGCAATTCCTCTTCAGATTTTACTGGACAAAATTTTACTTTCTATTTTAACGATGCATTTAATTCGGCTGTCGCGGAAAAGGGGATCGCTTTCACGGATACTTCAGGCACTCCGGTTTCTTACCGGATCCGTTTTATCGATAATGCTTCGTTTGTTATTGAACCTAAAAATAATCTTGAAACAAATAAAGATTACAGAATTAAATTGGATCTTTCCAAGTTTATCGATATTGCCGGAAATAAATTCGATTCAACTTATATTTATAAATTCAAAACAATAAACGGACTCGATTTTACCGGTATCTCGGGAAGAATTTCCGGAACTGAAACCGGCGAAAAACCGTACCTTGTTCTTGAAAACTTCGAAAAGGGAAATAATACATATAAACTGCCTGCAGGTAAAAACGATAATTTTGAATTTAAAAGAATTATACCGGGCAAGTATAGGCTGTGGTGCTTCGAAGACGATAATAATAACGGTAAGTACGATTACGGAAAGGCTTATCCGTACGAACCGTCCGAACAATTTTGGGTATATCCGGACACATTGAATTTAAGAGCACGTTGGACCCAAACAAATATAAATTTTAATATTGATAAACATTAAGAGGAGACAGTCGGTAAGACTTTTTGCTAATCGGTATTATTAGGTTTTTATTATAGATAGTTTTAAATAAAGACTGCCGGTTAAAATTCTTCGGTTTTAAAAACCACTTTTCCGTCTTTTATAGTCATGCAATTCAAATTTTCACCTATCTTATAAATTAAATCGGAAAGATTTTCCGTATTTAAAATTGCAAGATCAGCTTTTTTATTAATTTCAATACTTCCTGTGGTTTTATTCAGATTTAAAGCCGCGGCGGGATTAATTGTGTAAGCGGAAATTATTTCCTCCGCCGACATTCCCATATTCAGAGCTGCAAGGCTCATAATAAGTGAAATTAAAGAAATATTTGAAGATCCGGGATTATAATCGGTCGCAAGCGCTACAACGGCACCGGAATTAATTAAAGCCCTTGCCGGAGCATATTTTTGCTTTAAGAAAAATGGAACTCCAGGCAGTAAAACCGATACAATATCAGGCTTACTTATTTTTTTTATATCCGCTTCACTTATTACTTCAAGATGTTCAACACTTAAAGCTTTGTATTTAGCGGCAAGGTCTATGCCCCCGATACTATTAAACTGATCGGTATGCAACTTTAATTTAAAACCTAAATTTTTTGCTGCAGAAAAAATTTTATCCATTTCTTCTACAGAAAAGGCCGATGTTTCGCAAAAACCGTCGCAAAACTCCGCAAGATTATTTTCTCTGATATACGGAAGCATTTTATTTATTATTAAGCCGATATAAGCTTTCTTGTCTTTCTTATATTCGATCGGAAAGACATGAGCACCCAGAAACGTGGGAATTATATGAATCGGATATATCGAGTTCAGATAGTTGATTGCTTTTAGGATTTTAATTTCGTTTTCAAAATCGAGACCGTAACCGCTTTTAATTTCTAAAGTAGTTACTCCCTGTCTGATAAAATTATTAACTCTTTCGCCGGCAATTTGGACAAGTTTTTCAAAAGAATAATTCCTGACTGCTTCTACGGTCCTGGTAATGCCTCCGCCTCTTCGAGCAATTTCTTCGTAAGTAGTACCTTTTAATTTCTCGTTAAATTCATCCGCGCGCGAGCCGGCAAATACTGTGTGAGTGTGGCATTCAACTAATCCGGGTATAACGGTCTTTCCTCCGGCGTTTATTACTTCATCATAATGCAAACCGGTAAGAGATTTTGCAGGGATAAGATCTTTAATAATGCCGTTTTCAATTATTAGATGATGATCGAAGAGTATGTTTATTTCGCTTAAAGATTTACCCTGCTTTATATTTCTGCCTTTTGTATCCACCGTAATTATCTGTGCAGGGTTTGAAATAATGGTAATCATTGAATATTATTCGAAAATATTTATAGTTTCGTTTACCACTCTGGCGTCGTTATATCCCATTTGCTTGAATTTGAAACTTAGATTCTTTGCATCGTTAATATCGATAAAATCACCGACCTCTACTTTATAAAAAGGAGGATCGAAAATAACGTAAACTGCCTTTTGATTTGTTCTAAAGTATATTTCCGATTTTACTGTGTTGGCCTCATCAAGGTTATCAGTGGAAAGAACCTGAACACGGTAGCCTGGTACCGTCTTTATCACGGTTTTATTTGTATCGTTTTTTGAAGGAATAGTATGGTAATTGTACCATGCATCCATATCGGCCGCAACCGCACTGTCTTTTTTAACTTCAGGAACGTTTATCTTTGACCTGTATTTTTCAATGTCAAAATTCTCGGGATATTTTTTTTCGGACTTTTCCTTTGCAAAACTTTTTTCGGTTTCTTTATTTCCGGATCTGTTATATCTGCTTCCGGTGGATGTTCCGCATGACGCAGCTAAAAATATTATTGATGATGAAGCAATCAAAATTACGATGGATTTAAATGTCATTTCCAGATAATCAAATTGTTATTAAAATTATTACAGTTGCAAAATAAATAAAATAACATTAAAAATAATGTTCAGAAGTGCCGGAAAAGGATTTTCCCTTTTATTGAGATAAATTCATATCTTTTCGCTGCCTAAGAAGGTTGATTAAAAGAATATTTTGAGAAAAACTATTTAATTTAGTAAATTACAACATTATTAATAAAAAATTTATCCAAAATGGCTGCAAAAAAGCTCAAAATTTTATTTGTCACATCAGAAGTTGTTCCTTTTGTAAAAACAGGAGGACTAGCCGATGTTTCCGCTGCTTTGCCTCAAATGCTAGCAGAAATGGGACACGAAGTGAGAATAGTTGTCCCCAAATACGGGGCAGTTGACGATAGAAAATATAAAATTCATGAAGTTGTTAGATTAAAAGATCTTCACGTTCAAATTGGAGAAAAAGACGTAGTATTTTCAATAAAGTCATGTTTTCTTCCCGGGCAAAAAGTCCGTGTACAGATATATTTTCTGGATAATCAGGAATATTTCGGCAGCAGGAACAGTTTATATATTGATCCGGTAACCGGCGAGGATTATCCGGACAACGACGAAAGATTTATGCTTCTCGCAACATCGGTCTTTGAGCTAATTTCGAAACTGGGCTGGATACCGGATATTATTCATTGCAATGACTGGCAGACCGGCTTAGTTCCCGCTTATCTGAAAACAATTTATAAAGACAACGAGCAATTTGCCCAATTTAAAACCTTATTTACCATTCATAACCTTGCTTATCAAGGTATATTCCCTAAATCTTCTTTTCCAAAGTTAGGTCTTCCCGAGGAACTAAATTCCGAAAAAGGATTGGAAATTTACGGAAACATAAACTTTATGAAGTCAGGTTTGATGTATGCCGATGTAATAAATACTGTAAGTGAAACATATGCGAACGAAATAAGAACCGATGATGAACTCGGTGCCGGGTTGAAAAATGTATTGGCAAAAAGGAAAAATGATCTTTACGGTATTGTTAACGGAATTGATATGCGGGTTTGGAATCCTGAAAAAGATAAGCACCTTCCTAAAAAATATTCCGCCAAAAATCTTCCGGCTAAATTGCTTAATAAAGAAGTTCTAGCGGGTAAATTCGGGTTTGCTTACAGTGAGAATGTACCGATCATAGGAATGATTTCCAGGCTTTACGATGCAAAAGGTTTTGATCTGGTTACCGAGATCTTTTCAGAACTGATGGAAATGGATATTCAATTTGTTCTGCTTGGAACAGGAAATAAAAAATATCATTCGTTTTTCGAAAAAGCGGCAAAAAAATATTCCGGAAAGTTTGCGTGCTATTTAGGGTTTGATGACGAACTTGCGCACCTTATTGAGGGCGGGGCAGATATATTTATGATGCCGTCGAGATATGAACCCTGCGGACTTAATCAAATGTACAGTTTGATGTACGGTACGGTTCCTTTAGTAAGAGAGACCGGCGGCCTTGCAGATACCGTTATAAAATATAATGAAAAGACCGAAGAAGGAAATGGTTTTGTCTTTAAACAATACGAAGGCGGGGCATTAATTAAGGAGTTAAAGAGAGCAATTAAGATATTTGAAGATAAGAAAACCTGGAGTAAAATTATGAAATCCGGAATGAAATCCGATTTCAGTTGGAATGCTTCGGCGAAAAAATATATTGAATTATATAAAACGATTTTAAATAATAATTAATGTCAAGACACGCTGTTTTTTTGGACCGTGACGGTACAATCAACGAAGATCCGGGATATTTAGGCGATCCGCTCCTGGTTAAACTTTTCCCCGGAGTAGGCAAGGCCCTTTCTGTACTAAAGAATGAATTGCATTTTCAGCTTATTGTGATTTCCAATCAGTCGGGAATTGCCAGGGGGCTATTGAGCGAAGAAATGGTTGAGGCGGTAAATAATAAAATAAATGAACTTTTAATCCCTTTTAACGTCTCAATAGATAAATTTTATTATTGCCCCTCTCACCCCGAATTCAGCGAAAAGGAAGAATGCTGGTGCAGAAAACCCTCGCCAGAATTAGTATTTCAAGCTTCAAGAGAAATGGGAATTGATCTTGCCGGATCTTATTTTATCGGGGATGCTGTTTCCGATATAGAATGTGGCCAAAACGCCGGTATGAAAACCATACTTGTCAGAACAGGATACGGTGAGGAAAGTTTTTATAGCTTGAAAAAACAAAATAAATTTCCCACCTTTGTGGCTCAAAATATTTTAGAAGTGTGCGAGTTAATAAAAAAAGATTTGGACGGAGAAAAATAATTGGCATATAGAAAAGTCCTCGTGTTGTTTGCCGGAATAATTAGTATAATGTTCTTTTCTTGTAAAGAAAGCCCCACCGATATCGGCATCGGGCTTCTTAAAAATAACATTGTAAATCTAAAAACTCTGGATTCATCGGCGGATTCGCTGAAACAGACTTCATCGTATTTTCACAAAACTATACCGCTAGGCGTCGGTTCGAAGCTTATGCTGGGGAATTATAAAAACGTAAGCGGATCGGTTTTACTTAAATTTTTATTTGTCACCCTGCCTGATTCCATCGCAACAGATGTTCTTAGCAATGTTGCGACAATTAAATCGTCAGTTGTCTATATGTTTCCCTATGTTACATACGGTGATTCGACAACTAATTTGGATTTTACGGTACATAAGGTAAATAGTTATTGGGGAACAGCTACATTTGATGCAGACAGTCTGCCTGCATTGTCTTATGATGCTAATGATATCAGCTCAAATAAAAATATTGTTGATACATCTACTTCCTTCTCTATCGATAATTCTCTTGTCAAACAATGGATCGCTTTATCCGTCGATTCTAACTATTCTTCTATTAACGGTATTTATATTAAACCAACTCCCGATACAAAAAAATTAGTAGAGTTTCAGGCCTTTACTTCTCTCACCGGGAATTACTCTCAATTATCGGTAGTATTTGAAAAAGCAGGGGTTTATTCAGATACAATTAGTTTTTACCCGATAGGCGATATAAGCGTTATTCAATCAACCCAGCCTCAGGTAAATAAGGATGAAATGGTTGTTCAAGGGGGATCAACTTATAATTCAAAATTATGGTTTGACGTATCAAAAATCCCGGCCAATTCCACGATAAATCAAGCAACTCTCACGCTTACTATGGATAGCGCACGGTCGGATTATGTGACATCCATTTATAACGGTTTGTTTATTTGGAATCTATCCGACAGTTCTGCCGTAACTATTGATTCATCTAATTCCGTTGTAATAGGTTTAAGCGGAAATATTTTTCAGGGCGACATAACAAAATTAGTACAATCGTGGGTAGATAAACATAAAAACCAGGGTATGCTTCTCGAGGATTATAATATGTTCGAAGGCGTGGATTTGTATGCAATAAAAAACGGCAAATCTTCCGATTATAGCCTCCGTCCGAAATTAAGAATTTCATATACAACCAGAAATTAAAATGAAGATAAACCGAATTATAGCTTTTGCAGTTTTTACATTACTTGTTCTTCCTTATTTAAGTTTCGCTCAAAGCAGTTCTGTGTATTCCAGCATAGGTATTGGCGATATCGAGAATTCATTTTCCTCTATGAGTTTGGGAATGGGGCAAACCGGTGCTGCATTAGCTTTACCGGATAACATTGAGCTTATAAATCCTGCAACATGGTACAAACTTCAAAGAACCAGATTTAATCTGGGTTTATCCTATACCGGTTTGATGTTGAAGAGTAATACAAACAGCGGTTTTAATGAGTACGCTCAGATTAAAGGTTTTACTTTTGCTTTCCCGATTAGTGCGGAACATGGAATAACCGCAGCTTTAGGAATTGTTCCTTATTCAAGTTTTAATTATAAATTGGAAGATAATTTTAGTTTACAGGGAAGCGCAGACAGTTATAATGTAACTTATACCGGAAAAGGCGGACTTACAAAAACCTTTATTGGCGGTAGTTATACTCTTCCTTTCGGGCTGGGAATAGGCGCGACGCTTGATTACTATTTCGGTAACCTTGAATATATATCTTCAACTTCAATTTCAGGATCAAACAGCACTTTAAATCAATTTACCAAAACATTGAACCCGAGCGGACTCGGAACTACTTTGGGGCTTCTTTCTCCCGACCTCAGTTCAGTACTAAACATCGGCAAAGTCTCAAATGTAAGAGTTGGTTTTTCGCTTAATTATATGAATTACCTGAGAACAGATTCGTTAATTACCTCTTATACCAGCAACAGAACGGATACATTAAGGGGCGGTTCTGCTAATTTGAAAATTCCTATTAGAATTTCTGCTGGATTAAGTTTTGCGCTAAATAAAAAATATTTATTAAGTTTGGATGTTGCTTCTCAGCCGTGGCAAAATTTTGCTTACGGAAATCAAAGGTCCAACGAATTAAGAAATTCTGTAAGGTTAGCGGCCGGATTTGAATATCGTCCTGAAGAGCAAATGAGATCATCTTTCTGGGAACAATTGCTTTGGCGTGCGGGTTTAAGCTACGAACAAACACAATACAAAGTTAATAATACGGGTATAAACCGGATGTCCGTGTCCGGAGGTTTATCGGTACCTTTAAGCTATTCGAATTATATAGATCTGGATTTTGAATATGCGATTCAAGGTACCACAAATTCAAATTTAGTTAGAGAAAATGTTTTCACATTTAACCTAGGTTTTAACCTCGGTCAATTGTGGTTTATCAGGCATGAATATTAATTAAAAAAATCAAGGGAATAATGTTGGAAAATCAAATTAAATTTTTCGGCTTAATAGTTTGCTTATTTTTATTCTTTTCGGCTTCCGGCTTTTCACAGAGTCAAACTGATTATAATCCCAGTTCGCCGGATTCGCTGACATTAATAGCAAACTACAGTCTTTTTTCTGAATATTATAAAAATAAAGAATATCAAAGTGCCGTACCTTACGGTTGGATAGTACTTAAGCAAAATCCTAAAAAATTCAGTCAATGGATCTTTTTCAAAATGGAAGACGCTCTCTGGTATCTTCACGACTCGGCTAAGGTTGCACAGGAAGAAGTAAAATCAATTCAGGATACAATGGATTATTTTTACAATTTAGCAGTTACATATGATCCTTCTTCCAAAGGTTATTTTGAGGTTAGAAAAGCATACGTTGACGAAATTTGGCTTAATGATCCGGCGGATTCGGTGATTCGGGAATATGAAAAAGCAATTAAAGATGATTCAACGATATCGACATATTATTATAACAGGCTCGGTCAGTTATATAAAAATAATATGAGCAATAAAAATGACTATAAAACTAAAGCAATTGACCTTTATACTTACCTTAGTATAAAAGAACCTGATAATACCCAATGGCCGGATGAATTATCTTCGCTGGTTGATAATCTCGGTGAACTTGCTAAAATTAAGAAAAAAGCCTGGGACCTTGATAAAAATAACCTGGCAAAAGCATGGGATTACGCGGCAACTGCTCTTAAAGCCGGATTGTATGATGATGCAGTGAGCGCTCTTGAATTCCTTGTAAATAAATCGCCGGATAATGTTAATTACTGGACTCAGCTTGCCGCCGCTTATCAAAATCCGAAGGTAAATAAACTTACCAAAGCAGAATCAGCATACAAGACGCTCATTTCCTTGAAACCCGAAAATAAAGATTATTATTTAAATCTCGGTACTGTTTATAAAGACGAAGGCAACTTAACTCAGGCAAGAGTAGAATATCTAAAAGCTAGTGAAGTTGGACACGGCTGGGGACTAGCTATTTTTTATGAAGGCTTACTTTACGAACAAGCTGCTCGCGGCTGCGATTTTAACTTTGATACTAAACTAGTATACCTTTTAGCGGTAGAAACATATAAGAAAGCGGTCAGCATCGATCCTACGCTTAATCAAGCTAAAGAAAGAATAACTGCGCTTGCAAGCTCTATTCCTACAAAAGAAGATTATTTCTTCAGAGGATATAAAGCAGATCAATCACTTCCGATTACAGGCAAATGCTACGGTTGGATTGACAGAAGTGTTACCGTTCCGTAAATATTAATTTGTGTAGCACAGATTAATAACCTGTGCTACATTCCTTTCTTCTTATTATTAAATAGGTCATATCGTTAATAATTTACTTTTATCCTTCCTGAATTTACTTTATTTTTATACTCTAGTTAATATTTAATATAACTTATAATTTTAATTGCCAAAAAATTAAATCGAAAAAGCATATGTATAATAACTTAAAAAAAGATTCCGAAATTTTTGAAGTTTTAATGAAAGAAACCAAACGTCAGCAGGAAAAGCTTGAACTGATTGCATCCGAAAATTTTGTAAGTCAGGCAGTACTTGAAGCTGCAGGATCGGTATTAACAAACAAATATGCGGAAGGATATCCGGGAAAAAGATATTACGGCGGCTGCGAATATGTGGATTTAGCCGAAAATATAGCACGCGAAAGACTTAAAAAATTATTCGACGCGGAATATGTAAACGTGCAGCCTCACAGCGGTTCTCAAGCTAATATGGCTGTTTTAATGACACTGCTTAAACCCGGCGATAAATTTTTAGGCCTAAGCCTGGCGCACGGCGGGCATCTTACTCACGGATCGCCGGTTAACTTTTCGGGAAATCTATACAATGCTGTCGGTTATACATTGAATCCCGATACCAAAGTACTGGATTATAATATAATTGAAGATCTTGCTAAAAAGGAAAAACCCAAATTAATTATAACAGGCGCCAGCGCTTATTCACGTGAATGGGATTATGCTAAATTCAGACAGATTGCTGATTCGGTTGGGGCATTATTAATGTGCGATATGGCCCATCCCGCCGGATTAATAGCCAAAGGCTTCCTGCAAAATCCGTTACCTTTCTGCGATGTTGTTACATCGACAACTCACAAAACATTGAGAGGCCCGAGAGGCGGAATTATTCTTATAGGTAAGGATAAAGAAAATCCATTCGGTATAAGAACTCCTAAGGGAGACAGAGTTAAAATGATGTCGGAACTTTTGGACAGCACTGTAATGCCTGGAATACAGGGGGGACCCCTTATGCACATTATTATGGCGAAAGCCGTGGCGTTCGCCGAAGCTCTTGATGATTCCTTCAAAACATATGCGGGGCAAGTTATAAAAAATGCGCAGGCACTTGCCTCTAAAATGAATGAATTCGGTTTTGATATTATTTCCGGCGGTACAGATAACCATTTGCTTCTTATTGATTTATCAAATAAAAACGTAACCGGTAAACAAGCCGAAATAGCTTTAGGCAAAGCCGGAATTACAGTTAACAAAAATATGGTACCTTTCGATAAGCGAAGCCCGTTTGTTACCAGCGGGATAAGAGTGGGAACTCCTGCTGCTACCACCAGAGGTATGAAAGAGCCGGAGATGCACCGAATCGCAAATTTGATAAATGGTTCAATCAATAATATTGAATCGGAAGATAAGTTATTTCAAATTAAGAATGAAGTTATTAAGCTTTGTGCCGATTTCCCTTTGTATTCCGAATTAAATTAATTATCTGAAGTATTATGGCGTCGGAAGATTTAACAACAATAGAAGACCGGGAAGAAGAGGAAGGCGAAGTTGAAATGACGTTCCTCGAGCATCTCGAGGAATTAAGATGGCGATTAATTTATTCTTTGATAGGCCTCGCTGTCGGAACAATAATTTGCTGGGTATTTGTCGACTTCCTCGTGAACGATATTCTGCTGCTTCCTGCAAAAAACGCAGGAGTTGAATTGCAGAATTTAAAGCCTTTCGGTCAACTTATGCTTTTTTTCGAAGTAGCAATAATAGGCGGAGTGATACTTAGTCTTCCGAATATTTTTTACCAGTTCTGGAAATTTCTAGCGCCTGCATTAAAAAAGAAAGAGCGGAAATATATTTCCGTGATTGTAACTTTCTCTACATTATGTTTTCTTATAGGAATTATTTTCGCTTATTATGTTATGCTTCCGCTGTCGTTGAAATTTGCGGCTCAGTTCGGTTCGGCGCAGATAAAGAATGTTTTCGCGATCAACGAATACATGTCGATCATCATAAGTATTATGCTCGGTTCCGGTCTTGTTTTCGAACTTCCTATGATTTCATTTTTTCTTACCAAACTTGGTATACTCACTCCTAAATTTATGAGTAAATACAGAAGACATGCTATAGTTATTATATTTGTTGCTGCCGCATTTTTAACTCCCGGAACTGATCCCGTGTCGCAGATAATTCTGGCGGTACCGTTATTTTTACTTTATGAAATTAGTATAATTATTTCCAAACTAG
>CAVUCX010000048.1:0-59788 GCA_963739955.1 uncultured Bacteroidota bacterium
AGAGCAAGTCTTTTTTATTTACAGGATTAGCTATACGGTTTTTTACAAAAAGGATTAATTTGCTTTCTTTTTTGTACACTTTTTTAATTCCGCTTCTATTCATTTTAAGCTTAAGTTTTTTCTGGGCCCAAATGTTAAATTTGTATAGAAAGATATTATATAATAACAGATAGATAAACGCCGATAAAAAATTATTAAACAGTTTTCCCGCGGCATATGTGACATATCGGGCAATTACACCAGATGGCACGTATATTACAATTTTGCTAATATCCAAAATGTTCTGGACCTTCTCAAATATTCCTATTGTTTCTTTTGAGATAAGAGAAATTAAAAATAATATAGCGATACATGTATATGACAATATCTTTTTCCGTCTTTGATTGGATACAGTTAACAAGTATAAATTTTTTAATAAATATATTATACTCCCGATTAAAAATAGAAACATGTAAAATATTATAAGCGATAACAGAATTCCAGTAAATGAGCCAATACTTCCGACAACTATAAATGCCGCCGCGTAAAACGGTATAATAAATAAATTATATAAATCTACTGTTGCAGCAAATATTCCGAACAATGCAATCTTATAAATTGCGATAGGATAATAAGGAAATTTTGTACCGATATTTTCCGAATACTTTGAAGCGCTAAGATAGATTGAAGAAAGAATATTTAAGGAAAACAAAACAAAAATACCAACATTTACAATCGGGAAGTAATATAAAGTACCCGGGTGCATTAATGATTTAAATAAAGTAGCAGCTATATTGCCAGTAACAATAGAATGATAAAATATATAAACAAGTAGTACTATTGTAAGTACTCTCAGCCAAGTATCGCTACGTCTAAGTGAATTAAAGGAAATATTTTTATTTAACCGGAAAAGTGAGCGGATTATTTTAATATCTTTATAAATATTAATTACAGCCATGATAATTCATTCTTATTCTGTAATTGCCCTTCCGTAACAATATCCAAAAATATTTCTTCGAGAGATTTGTAAGTATCTTTATTTACTTCATCTTTAATTTGATTTCTAATATTTTCTGTTTTACTTTGAAACACTATTTCCCCTTTGTTTAATATCGCAACTTCGTCGCAGAAGTCCTCAACTTCTATTAAAGCATGAGAGGTTATCAAGATCGTTGCACCGTTATTTTTCATATGCACTAAAATCTCTTTCATTTTTTTTCTCATAACAGGGTCAACGTTTTCGAAAGGTTCATCTAGGAAAAGGACTTTCGGCGAATGAATAATTGCGGCAGCAAAAGCGGTTTTCTTCCTCATTCCCTGTGAATAAGTTTCTATTAAACGGTCTTTAGCCGAATATAAATCGAAAAAGTTTAATAAATTCTTTACACGATCTTCCATGAGTTTTTGTTCAAGCCCATATGTCTTTCCCACAAAAGTAAGATGTTCTTCACCGGTAAGCCCGTCAAACAAAGCAAGTCTTTCCGGAATTACACCGATTCTCTTTTTAATTTCGACCGGATCTTTTTTCAAATCATAACCAAGAATTTTCACATTACCGCTAGAAGCCGATATAATTCCGGTAAGAATATTTATAGTAGTCGACTTGCCGGCACCGTTTGGTCCGACAAGACCAAAAATAGTTTTATCTTGTATTGATAAGTTCATTTTATCAATAACTTTCAGCCCGGAAAAATTTTTTGAAAGCCCCGTTATTTCAATCATATCTTTACTAAAATTTTATATATAATGGTTTTTTCCTCATTCAATAACTTTGTAGAATATGCAAGCAGAATAAAATATAAAAGAATACAAACAGTCATGATAACAAGAGAAACGATATAAAAAATTATGCCGGCACCGGTTTTAGAAAAGATGAAAATCATTATGCCCGGTATTAACAGGTAGGTAAGCAGTCCTATAAAACCGATTAAGGAAAATTTAGCCTGTTGTGTCTGTGAGAAAGCATTTTCTTTAAGATCAACCGGATAAGGATTCTTGACGGCGACAATATTTGAGAACATCAGCATAACAAGGTTCAAAATTAAGTTCAAAATTATTATCGGAACAAATAACTTAAAAGAATAAATGAAACTAACGATCAAACTCATAAATATTACGGTAAATGATCTTATAAGAATGAAACTTATGTTCTTTGAAATGATCGCATAGCGAAGATCGGTATTTGAAAATAGATAAAAGCCAAAGCCACTTTTCTCAAATCCCCAATAATTGCTTAAATAGAAATCCCAGATCATTACCGGACTAATTACAACAAAGCCAAGTATAAAATAAATATTATCGGACATTTTGGCATGAGTAAGACGCAAATAACATAAAACAAAAAGAATAGTTACTTCTAAAAGAACAGCTATTAAAGAACGGCTGCTTCTGCCGATATACTTAATATCTTTTTCCAGATATAATTTTATATTTTCAGGGAACATTGAAATTATATGTGACGGTTTTATTAATTTTTCTTTTTTTACCGGTTGTTCCGGAATATCTTTTAAGGAGAAAAATCTGTCATGAAGCACCCTAACTTCAAATACTATTGGGAAAAGGGCAAGGGAAGAAATAATGTTAATTAATATATTTTTATATATCCATTGTCCGTTATTAAAAAGAGAGTAAGAAAATATAGAATCGATGCTCCAGTTTAATGGGTTATCTTTTAGTAAGAATTCCCATGATACATTCTTTATAAAAAATAAATATCCCAATAGGAAAGCGGCTGCAAGTAGAATAATGATCTTTAGATTAAGTATTGAGCCTAAAACTTTGACGATGCTCTTTATCAATTCAGTAAACATATGGATAAAGCATATTGTAGTTACCGACATCAACAATAATAACAGTGTATATATGAGAGAAAAGGAAAATCCTCCTGCACCCGCCGTCAAAGAGATTATTAGTTCAAAAAATAAAAGTAATCTTATATCGATTATGCTGCTGACAATATCAAAAGCAATGATTACTGATTTTCTTAAAGGGAAAATTTTAAGAGTATTAAAGCTTAGTTGTTTTAAATATTTTAAGGGAGAAAATGCATTTGTTATTACGATAATTCCCGCCATTATAACAAGCATTTGTGTTACTTGTTGAGGATCGATACCTAATTTAACTTTAGGTCGGGAATAAGAATAAACAACAGCATAACCGAGGAAGTATCCAAACGCTATAAAAAATAAGGATAAGAATATTAAAATAATCGCACCGGCTAAAATGCTTTTTGAAAAGAACCTTTCTTTGTAATCATTTATTATTATCCTCCAATTTAGATAGAAAAGTGAGTACATATTATCGACTTACCTTCAACAGAATATTTTAAGCTTATATATAGTCATAAAATTATTTATTCCAAACAATGATGAAAAAAATAAATAGGCTAGTACCTAGTTAAATTTCAATACTAGCCTTCTAAATCATTGTTCTAAAGTAGTTCGCCAGCACCTGCACCGACCAATACATAACCCAGTGCTATACCAGCGGGTCCACCTAATATCCCGCAACAGATTGCACCACAACCATATAAGAAAGCTAAAGCGACGTCTCTTTCCCCACATATTTCTTCCATTTCTTGAGTGCTTAATTGTTTCATAAGAAACCTCCGATAATTTAATAATGTAAATTAAATTTGCACAGCTTTTACTATAGTATTTGCTGGCATGCCCGCGATTAAGGCATAATTAATTAACCGCTAGTCCAATGTTGCATAACATCGGAATTTTAGATTCTTTAATAAATTATAAATATCTAATTCGACGCGAATCTTCTTTTAAAGCTTATAACATAAATGTATTCAACCCGCCTTACTTCTTAATATTTTCTCAACCCATTTTATTTAAATATGTCAGCAATGCATACTGAAATATTTCAATTCCAACCCATATGCCTGTTGAAATGATCGCAGCATCAATCTTTTCAAGCTTGCCGGTATCCTTTAATCCTTTATAAATAATTAAAACCCATGCTAATTCAAAAATATTTATTGAGTTTATTAGGCTTTTGGCTGCGACATTAAATCTAAAATTATGAAATAAGTCAATCAATGATAACGGTAAATAGGATAATGAATTTTGCGTAAATTGGGATGCCGGAATATTCAGTAAATATATTATTTGCACAATAGCCAGAATAATAATAGATATGTCTGCCCAGGCAACAATCCTAAAGATTTTTTTAAATGGAATTTCAATAAATTTTATCATAAGCGGAAGTTGTATCAGCAAGGCTACCACTGTAATTTTAAGCCATAAAAACAGAGGCGCTATAAAATAACCCCAGAGCCTAAACTTGCTTATAAAATTAAAATAATCATCTATTCTCGATATTTCCATCCTACTGGATAAAAGCCTATAATAAACCTCCTTCGTAATTATAAAATGATTAATTATAAATAACGTTAACAAGTTTGAGACTGCAAGTAAAATATATAGCTGCCATGTTTTCAATTTTCCGGGCTCGTGTATAGAAATTGGAAAAGCCATGGCTTTATTCATTTACCATTTCCTTTTGTTCAGAATATATTTCTTCTTGGAATTTATACATTTCTTGAAAACTTCCTTTTTCAGATATTAGAATTTTAGGATTGCCCCTTTGAATAATCTGTCCGTTTTTGAGCAGATAAACAAAATCCGTTTTCAAAATAGTTTGTAAATTGTGTGTTATAATTACCACAGCGTGTTTTCTTGAATAATCAAAAAGCACTTTGAGTATTAATGCTTCTAATTCAAGGTCTATTCCGCTAAGGCTTTCATCTAAAATTAGTATTTCTGGTTTATCCCAAAGCGCTCTCGTTAAAGCGATTATCTGTTTTTCCCCTCCGGATAACTTCCTATTGTCTTCACCCAATAATGTAAAAAGTCCTTGATTAAACCTTGAATAAAATTTTTGTAGCCCTAATTCTATTATTCTATTACTAAGTTCGTTAAGATTTTTAATTGTTCTTCCGGCAAGAATATTATCCGATATGGTACCGTTAAATATTTTTATGTTCTGAGGGACAGCCCCTATGTTTTTTCTATAATCCTCAAGAATAATATTGTTGGCATCAATACCATCTACCAATAATTTCCCGCTTAATAAGTTGTATTTTCTCTGAATAATTTGCACTAATGTACTTTTCCCCGAGCCGCTTTTACCTATAATAGAACAAATCTTACCCTTTTCTATTTCGATAGTGAGATTTTTAAATAAATAGTTTTTTCCATTCCAGGAAAAAGAAGCGTTTTTAATAGACAAATCATGTTTTATATTAAAAGGTAAATTACCTTCACTTTTTTCTTTCTCAACTAAAAACATATCCATTAATCTATTAGTAGCAATTGACGCGCCTTGAAGAGAGATATTAGCATCTGCAAGTCTATTTACCGAAGGAAGCAGATAAGCTAACAGTGAATAAGCAGCCATCATTTGACCGAGTAATAACTCACCGCTTATAACTAATATCGCGCCGAATATTAAAAGTCCGATTGATATTACTGCGCCAGCAATTTCAGAAGATAATGAAAGTAGAGCCTGGGTAAATCCAAGCTTTTCTATTTTCCCCTGAAAAGAACCGAAAAATATCTTATTCAATTTTGAAAAAGAAAAAGCAGAATTAAAACAAATGATATCGTCTATTCCTCCTATGCTGTCGTAATATGTCGCTTCAACCTGCGCATACCCTTTCATTACATCATTTTGCTCTACTTTAATCTTCTTCGTATAAATAATCAGTATCATAAAGTAAAACGGGACAGTAATTAAAGCAATTAATGCCAACTTTGCGGAAAACACAAACATAAAAGCTAAAGCGCCTGCAATAATAAAGATGTCGATTATTGTGGTTCCCATAATCTTTAAAATCGCCTGCTGAATTCTAACAGCATCATTAATACGCGCAGTGATGTCTCCAGTTTTTCTTGAATCAAAAAACTTTTTAGGAAGATGGAACAAATGAGCAATAAAATCGGAATTAATTTTTATATTTACGCGCTTATTAAGTATTACCAGAAACCTCTGCCTTAAATAACCCGCAAATGATTTAATAACTAACAACGATAAAAGGAAAATACCTGTATAAATAATTTTGGAATAAGCTTTAGCCGGAATAAATCTGTCGATAATCCACTGCACGAATAATGAAATAAACAACCCAATTAAAGTGTAAACAATACCTAAAAATACTGACTGATAAACCCATGATTCTTCTTTCTTTAAATATTCAATTATCCATGTAAACCATTTAACATCTTTTTCATTTAATAATTTACCTTTAACTTTTATTAGTACAACCGCCTTACTCTTCCAAATCACAAGGAATTTATCTTTAGATAATTTATACCGCCCCTTAGCGGGATCACTAATAAAAAGATAATCCTTGGAGATTTTGTAAATGACAATAAAATGCTGCAAATTTTTATCGCTAATTACATGAGCAATGCAAGGCATTCTTTCTTTCATCAAATCTTCGTATTCGCCGCTTGCGCCAACCGCATCAAATCCTATTTCTTTAGCGGCATTTACAAGATCTAGCATTGTGCTGCCGCTTGTATTTGTATTACATAATTCTCTCATTCTAACAAGATTAGTATTGCCGTTGTAAAAGCGTAATACACTTAATAAGGCCGCCGGCCCGCAGTCAGCCATATCATATTGATTAACCAGAGGAAATTTTGATGAAAGAATTATCTGTTTTAATATTTTCATATTTTATACACGTAAATGCAAAAAATATTGTTAATATTTATAGATGTGAATTTATATTTATAGTGATTAATTTATTTTTTGAAAGCCAAAATATCTATACGGGTTTCCCGTATTTTTATATCGATATGCCTAAAATTGGGAAAGGTTCAAAAAGTTTATTTATATCTTTACGGTTATCTTAAATAATATTCATGTCGAATTTGAATAGTTTTGGTGACTGAGAAAAAGCGTTTTATAATTTCAAGTGTTCCAAATTCTTTACGGCAAAACAAAGCAATTCAGTCGTATTTTTCAATTCCAGTTTTTTTACCATATGTGTTTTGTGAGTTTCAATAGTGCGATATGAGGTGAAAAGTTCCCTCGCAATGTCCCTATTCTTTAATCCTTCCGCCAATAATAATAATATTTCCTTTTCCCTTTTCGATAACGTCTCAATTGAATTTACTTCTTTAAATCCCATAATATAGGATGAATTTCCGCATGAATATTTATTATTACTTAATGCATTTAGTATTGTTTCCCTTAATACCTTTACATCGGCTCTCTTGCTGACTATACTGTCTATGTCGTATCGGATATAATAATTGGAATAATCCAGATTCATTTTATCGGTATAAAGTATTTTCTTAATCTTATTATTTTTAATACCGCATTTATTTATTTTTTTTAATTCATTTTCCTCTAATGAACCATCATCGAATACTAATACATTATATGTATCATAATTTATTTTATTATTAAAAAAATTTGAATAATCATCGAAGTCCGCGACTAAGATGGAATCATTACAGAAAAAACTCATTAGAGCGGCTAAAACAAGCGGCTGGACGGATAAAAACAAGACGTGAAACTTCTTCATTAAAAGGCCCCCATCTGTCTGAAATTCCCCGACAGTATATAGAATTAATATTTTAAATCATATAGGTATTAATACCTAATTTTTTAATGTTGTGCTTTAACTAACGAATAATACCCCGGTTTTATTTAATATTTTTACAATTTTTAACTTGTAAAAACCTTATTGCATCTGCCGTATTCGAACCTCACAATATTTTTTATCTTTCATTAATTTCACTAATATGTTCGTATCGGTATTTCCGAAATGATATGGATATAATATATTCGGTTTGAACATCTCTACGGCTTTTACTACCATTTCAGGCGTCATAGTATAAGGCAGGTTCATGGGAAGGAAAGCTATATAAATATCTTTAAGGTTTTTCATTTCGGGGATATCCTCAGTATCACCCGCAATATATACTCTCTTATCTCCGAATATTATAACGTACCCGTTCCCCCGTCCTTTGGGATGGAATAATTCTCCGTCGTCTCTTTTATGCAGTATATTATATGCAGGAACGGCTTCGATTTTCAATCCTTTGATTTCTTTTTCGTCGCCGTTGTTCATCACTGTGCCGTCTTTTAAAGTCTCAAAACAAGTTTTTGTCAAGATGATCGAAGTATTTTCTTTTTTGATCATATTTATTGTCTTTGGATCGAAGTGATCGCCGTGTTCGTGGGTTATTAAAATAATATCCGCCTTCGGCATCTTGGAATAATCCGCAAACATACTGACGGGATCTGCGTAAATAACCATACCCTTATATTGAAACATTAATGAAGCGTGTTTTATAAATGTTATGATCAGATTTCCCTCCGATGTTTTTATAGTATCGGATTTAAATTGGTTTTGTGCGGATGTAATCGTTGTCAATAACATTATAATGCCGGTTAAAAGTTCTGCAATAAATTTCATAAATCCTCCTTAAAGTTTGTTGTACTTCCGGGAAATATGGTAATAATAAATAAAGGCGATATTATATTAAATATCGGACAAACACTTTTATGATCTCATAATCGATGATAGGAACAAATTCAGTCAAAGGAAATACTAATTCCCTATTTAATTGAATTCTACTGCTGACCGAAACTGAAAGGAAATACAAAAGAAACCCTGGGCTCAATTCTTTTTTGAGGTTTATAATCAATTATGTGATCATTGGAATCATAAATAGGTGAAAAAGTCCATTTATAAAGCATGGAAACAACCAGGTACGGCAAAGGCTTGTATCCGACTTCAAAATAAAGATACGACCGATCATCTAAAGTAAAAAGATCCTTTTCGTTCCGGATATTTATTTTATCGTACCCTGTACTTAACAGAAACGGTAATGTTTCAGGTGCAACCTGACCTTCGATGTGAAGCTGGCCGCTGTTTGGAGTTTTATCCAAACGCTCATAGCTGCCGATTATATAAAATGAACCCAGTACGTTCACGTTCAGTTCTCCGAAATAACCGTTATCCGGATTAATCAGATTATTCAGCATTTCGGCTTTACTCGTAAAAGTTCCGTTTGCCGTATCAACCTTGAATCTTTGTATCTCATAAAGAGAGTTGAAGTAGGATGCTATATAACGTTTGTTGTTAAATCTTCTTTCTAGTTTTACGGAAGCGTTTACCAAACCCAGACCGTTCAAATTAACCATTACTCCGGTGGCAACCCCGCTTCCGAAATTAATAATTTTGGAATAGTCGGCGTATAAAACTGTTTTAATCATACTATTGGATATAAGCGGCAGCCCGATATCTGCTCCCGCAATATTCATGGTTCCGTTATCTTGTACCGGTATAAATTGATTCGTCGCCTTGTCGAAATGGCCTGATATTACTCCGGCCCTTCTGCTAAAGTCCCCCGCATAAGTTGCACCGACTTCAAAATTTCCGATTATGGGGATGTCGCCGGCGGAAGTATATTTTAAAGGTCTTACATAACCTCTAATTCCCACAACACCAGCCTGAGCGAAATTACTGTATATCGACTCAAATCCGAAGTTTCCGAAATCGATGTCTGTTACAAGTCCGATTTTGCGGGCATCATAGCTGGGACTATTATTATAAAGTGAAATTATGCTGCCGTGTCCCAGTGTGTAATAATCTAAGGCCCCCAATTTTATGTATACGGGATCGTTTTTCATCCCGTAGCGGACGTAACGGATAATACTGAGATAATCCGTGAACTGGTTAAAATTCTCCTTCCGGATGTTACCGTTTTTGTTTATATCAAAGTTAAGATCCAGTCCTACCCCGAAATTACCGAATGCAACTTCCGGCCTTATATGAAAAGAATAATACAACTCGCCGTCAATCCAGTTAAGTCCCATCCCGCCGTCGAACATGCCGTTCCCGGGACGAGGTGTTTGACGGAATTGGGCATAACTGCCGGTAATGAATATAATAGCAAAGAAGAAAGTAATTATTTTTTTCATTTTTAACCTTTGTTAGTGTAAAACTGACGAAAGATAAAACAATTATTTTTATAAGTCCATTGGTTTTAACGGATTATTGCGAGCTTCTGAATTGTACTTTCTGTTTTGTTTCCGTCTTTCATAATTACTTTGTATAGGTAAACTCCGTTTGCCAGAATATCTCCGTCCGCGTCCCGACCGTCCCAATGTATCCGGTTAAAATCATAATCCAATTGTCCGGAACGTCTTACTATAGTTTTAATTAATCTGCCTGCAATCGTATAGATCATGATTTTAATTTGATCGGGAATTTGAGTCAGTTTAAAAGTAAAATACGTATCATATTTAAACGGATTGGGGTAATTATAAACAAGAAGAAGATGGGTCTCGTTTGTTACTTGAAAAGATTTTTCAGTATTTGTTGTATCGGCATATGTTCCTAATTGATTCTTCGCTACTACTTTCAAGGAATAATTTCCGTCCTGAAGTTTAGGAGAATAATTCACCACAAACTTGGGATTATTGGTATTGAAGCTGTAATTGATAGCTTTATTTGCCGCAAAATAAATAGGCTGATCATTCAGCAGGATTTGCAGACCGGTTGTGTCGGTTATTGGTACCAGAGTAGGATCTGAAAGCTGAATCCTTATATCCGGATGAGATGAAACATATTCTCCATCCACAATATCTTTACCATTGAAAGTAATTTCAACAGACGGTTTGGATGTATCATTCTTAATGTAAAACGGAATCGAATAAAAATTGTTGTCTTTATACAACTCAGTTATTTTATTTTCCGGATCAATTGAAATGGTAAAGGCTTTATTTCCGCTGCCGGAGGAGGTGTTATAATTAACATTAAATTGATTTCTACTTCCGCTATTTAGAGAATCGGTACTAAAGAATTTAGCACTGTTTCCCGTGTGTTATTCGAAATTAACTAGTTCAACTTTTACATTAAAACTATCTGCAGGTACTCCGCCGTAATTATAGACATAAAATTTAAGCTGTTCGTTTTGCCCGACGGTAAGACTGTCATTTGAGATCGATACTACCTGGTAATTTGTTCCTAATTCCGGAAGCATTTTATATTTTAATGCAAGGGATTTAACTTCAGGTGATATCCCGGATATATTAGCATTCATTTTAATCAAGAACTTGAGCTTATGATAAATTTCTGCATTTATATTTTTAATTGAGGCCGCTCCGTTATTGAATGTTACTGTATTTAAAGTATCGGTTTCCCCGTTTTCTTTTATTCCTAAAGGAACCACTTTAACAGATGAACCATTTGGTACTACCGAATTAATTTTAATGCTGTCCCATTCGGCGGAGTTTTCCACAAGAGGCATAATAATATTTCCTGCCGAATGCTTTATTTCCTTTGTTGTATCTATGATTGCTATACCTTGAAACTGTTTTTTATACACTTCCGGGACGGAACCGATTGGCGCGCCTTTCTTTCCCAGCATACACCAGGATTCCCGATATTTAACGCTGTCAATATATTTACTCCCCCAATTCTTAAGTTCATTCCTAACCGGGGTACCTGCATTATAACCGATTACGGATTGAGCTGCATCATCGCAGACAGATATGGCTAGCACAGTACCTTCAGGAAGACTTTTCAAATAGCTTAACAGCGAATCACCCGAAGGCGGATTAGGATAAAGGAAATATTTTATATTCCGGGGTTGAAGAGTTATCGTATCTATAGTTGCGGTAACAATTCCCCAAAAATATGTGGAAGGCAAAGATTCGTTCAAATTATATTGTATCGAAGCTAATTCACCGTCATTAAATCCGGCCGATTCAATTTTTAATTCAGTCGATTTTTCAGATAAAGTCCAAGCGTTTTTATTGAAATCATAATGAGCATTATCCAGTTCAATATCGCTTGAATTATCTATGGGTTTATCGATAAACCAATTATAATCGGTACCGTTACTAATAAACGAAAAAGATTTGGACCAAATTGAAGAACTTGACAATTTAATCCGCCACCAATACCTTACATTTTTTTTAATTTCTTTGATAGGAATTGTTGTTGCAAAAGTCCCTATCGCGCCTTCATATTTCATCGGGTTAATAAAATTCTGCGAAGTATCTATCTGCAGCATATATTGCCCGCTTTGAGTTCCCTGGTTAAAAGACGGATTTAACAAAGTAATGTTACCAGTACTTATATTATAATATTTGTCGTCGGCTAAATTTTTAAATGAAATGGAATAAACATTTATTGCAGATTCTGCCCGGTTATCGTTTTTATAAATTTCATCAAGATGATTAGCACTATCAAGTACAACAGTAATATCATGTTCACCGGATAAATTTTTTATGGGAATATTGACGCTTAATGAATCTGTAAATAAGGGAACAGGGACATTATTATCCTGATAGAATGTCAATACGTTATTTACCTTATCCTCAATCGATATGCGAACAGAATCGTCGGGTACGAGTCCGTAATTATGATAATATATTTTTAAAGGTATATAATCATCCTGACTTGTGGGGCTTGTATTTAAGAAATGAATATCGCTTTGTGAAATGCTTAAATTGGGTTTCTTTGGTAATTTCAAATCTAAAAGAGGATCACCGAAAAAGATATTACAATAGGCGAAAACCCTGTTCACATCGCTGTAACCGTTATTCTGGAATCTCTTTATTATTGACAGCACATGCGCTTGAGCAATATTGGTTACCGAATCTTTTAAAATATAGTTGTAAAAATAAAGGGGAATTGACACGGAAGTTGAGATATAACCCCAACTGGAATTCCCTAAATAGCATATTGCTTGCCCCTGGTCAGATTCAGAGATGAATAATTCGCCGAATGCATTTACATCCGGTTCCGCAAATTTTCCTGTTGAGCATCCGAAGTCCGTGATCAGAGGAAACCTATCGTCGAACTGTATTTTTCAAATCGCTCACATCGGTAACTCCGTTATCCCATGTTTGTGTTCCGCTGTGCCCCAGGTAAGATATGAACAATGATCCGTTGTCTATATAATTTTGAATTACGCTGTTAGGGTATGGTCCGAAATTAGTGGACGGACTTATGGTTTTATAAAAATTTATTCCTTTCCCGCCAATAGGTTTAGGAATTACAAAATTGTTAAGGACAGAATCATTCACACTTTTCAATTGATTCAGTTGACTCGGAATCGTAGGATCACCGCCGGAAAAAAATAAGAAGGTTTTATTCCATTCATCGTAAGGTCTTTGAAGATATTTTTTGTATTTATTTAGATAAAAAGCTACCTGCGCATTATTCGCGGCGGGTATCCTGCCGACAAGCATCTGGGGTATATCGGCTTGAGATGTATCCCAGGTACAATACCAATTATCGCTAACCGGATCGCCGTAGGACGGCACAAGGTCTTGCTTTCTTACAGCAGGCACGGGGCTCCATAAATTTTTATAATCATAATTAGCATCTCCTATCAAAGTTAAATATGCTGGACTCGGAGCCGGCCAGTTATTAAATGCATATAATAAAAAATTTCTTATCCCCTCCGGCTGCGGATATCCGAAAGAAAATTCATCGTAAATATCGTTTACGAAAACCAAATCGGTCCTGATTTGATAATTACTTTTTATGAACTCGTTGTATTGTGTTGCCGATTGCTGCAGGATTTTATTTGATACTATAATATCGTCAGCGCCCTGCCCTCCTTTACGCAAATCGGCAAATTTCTTTAATTCTACAAACATCGGCGATTTAACATAGTTCCCAGTTATTAAAATATATTTATCACCGCCGCTTACTGTATCTGAAAATACTAATTCTTTTCCTGGACTATTTAAGAAAGAATAATTTTCTATTTTTTCCGTATCCGGACTGACTTTATAAATTATGAAAGTAGAATCCGGATCAATTCCAGAAATTTTTATGATTCTTAATTTCTTTGTTAAGGAGTCCGGGAAACCAAAATAAAGCGAATCGTTTACAGCAATTAATTTTCTGTAATATTGGAGATCAATCCAGTCAAGCAATACTTGTTGAAATGTACCTGCTGTGGGCAGCCCGGTAAGTTTAAGAGAATTGCTGCCATCTTTCAATATATTCGATGGATAACTTGCAGCAAAATTAACAGTTTGTTTATAATTAAAGTTTATTGTATCGGATATTGAATTTGTGTTTATTCCAATACCGATTTTATGCGCATTAATTTGAATATCCGCGCCATTACTTATCAATCTTACCAGAGTACTAACTTTTGAATTCGGAACTACATCGCTTACGGTAAAAGGAAGTGTAAAACTGCTGCCGGTTCCAAGCACTGCCCAAGTCCATACTTTATTCTCCTGCCAGAAAGGCAATTGAACTCTGGGAATTGCGGAATCATAATACCAAAGACGCACATCTTTTTCAAAATGCTGAAAATTCAGATAAGACTTTAATGTATCGCTAATATTTTCACTATTTGTATTTGATATATTTATTCTTCTTCCATCTGTCTCTCCCCAGGTAAGCCAAACAACCGTCGTATCGGAATATCTATCCATATAATTTAAATAATCACTGCCGAAACCGACTATTTTTCTGTAATCCTTTGAACCGTAATTTTTGGTAGCCCAAAATTCTATATAATCGCCTTGAGTTAAATTTATTTTACTCTCTGATCTGATAAATAAGGGTAATTGCTTTCCTTTACAATACAATTTAATTGTTGAAGGTTCAATTTCCGCAGGATCGACTCCATAGCGAATTAAATCATTATATTCTATCCTGTAAATTCCGTCGGAAGGTATTTTGAGTTTTACATACTGTTTATTATAATCGATCCAATTTCCGGTTGTATCACTGTAGCTGAATTGCTTACGGTAGGATCTAAACTGTTTAGCATCGTCATAATTAATTATAACTTTCTTCAGTAACATATCATAAATACTAACCGGTGAATGATTGATACTATACGGTTTATTAGAATTAATAGTTGCGCTGATTTCTGTTGATAAGAGTATTTTGGTTTCTTTCTTTTTCCAGTTATAAAATGCTGTATTGATTTTTATCTCAGCACAATAATAATTTCGAATCCATGTATATCCGATTACTTCAAATTCATTTGAAGGATATTGATCCGATTTAAAATATATCCTTTTCATATTTTGAGTTTCGTATTTCAGCGTAGAGTCATTTAGTTCAAATACAGAAGGATTTATTAAAGCTTTTGTGTTGGGGAAATTCTCATATTTTTGGTTAGCTAAATTGACTTCTATTTTACTACCCGGCGGTATTGCTAAATATATAACTTTTACGGGTAAACTAGGGGCACCACCTTTATCCTCATTTAATGCCTCCGGGAATTCTAAATATTTTTCGGATAAATCATTATGTATTCGATACTTGTCGTTGAAGATCAATTTATACTTAAAAGAATTGTTCGCCGAATCCAATTTTTGAATCTTAAATTGCGCGAATAATTTATCCCCCGAAAGAAGAATTAATAAGCAGACGCCTAGTAATAAGATATAGAGATGTGCAGAATTTTTTTTCAATAAAGTCATATACTATAAGATATGGTATCAATCGATTATAATAAAATCTCATTAATTATAAAAATAAAAACTAAAATTATAATAATACGGCAATTTTTCAGTGTAGAAATTTTTCATTCTACAAAAAGTTCAAATAGATATCTAATATTTAAATATTTACATAAAGGAAATATTATTTTTGGTGTTTTCTAGGTCATTTATTTTTAACTAAAAGTTGCTTTAGTACAATTAAAACAAACACAGGGACACCTACAATATATCTGTTAAAATATTTAACGGGATGTCTCAAAGTTCTCGCCAACCATTCAAATCCTAATTTTTGTACAAATAGCGGACCTCTTACTTTTTCTCCGGCGAGATGAGTAATAAGATCACCGACCGATTGAATGACTCTGCAGTTTAGCTTAGCTTTGTTTTTTTCTATCCAGATTTCCTGTTTAGGAGTACCCATTCCAACCCAAAGAATATCCGGTGCCTTCTTATTTATTGCTGCTATTGATTCATTCGATTCAATGTCTGTATAACCGTCCAGTGTACCGACTATTTTAATACCAGGATAATTTTCATTTAACTTAAATACAGCTTTTTTTAATACATTCTTTTGGGATCCCAAAAGGAATATAGACCACCCGCTTTTTCGACAATCTTCCAAAAATCTAATCGATACATCAGTGAAGTTAAATCTTGTTTTTAATTTACTATCCTTAAGTATTCTTGATGAAAACCAAATACCTATACCGTCAGGATGTATGATATCAGAATTTAGCAGCGCTTGTTTTAATTCGGAATTTTTTCCTATAAGTCTAATTGTATTTGCATTTATATATTTAATTGTAATTTGATTTTGCGAATTAATCGCTTCATTAATTTTAGAATGAAGTATATTATAATCAAGGTCATCAACGGGAATATTGAATAGTTTTTTGTGCGGAATTAATAAGAGAAGATTTTCCGAAAATAATTTCAATCAGATAAGCTCACTATAGATCCTTTCAAGCTTGTTAAAATAGTGTCCGGCATGAACATTCGGTTATTACTTTATTGTATAAATTTTCTGCCGAGTATTTTTGCTTTATCCGGGTTATCTATTACAAAGTTAATTTTGGCAATAAGTTGATCGATGTTGCCCGGCTCAAAAAGCAAACCGTTTTTACCGTCTTCAATAAACTCGGCAATTCCGCCGGTCCGGGAACCTATGAACGGTCTTTTCATTATACCTGCTTCAAGCATTACATAGGGAAAGGATTCCTTAATAGAAGGCAAAACAACCATATCAGCCATTTCATAATATATAAAAGGATTTTTAACTGAAGACATTACATATATATTCTTTCCATAAGCTTGGTTCAGCGAACTTCCATAATTTTTACCGATAATTAATAGAAAAATATTTTGGTTGAATTTATTTAATTTTGTGAATGCATCAATAAGTAGCCTGGTATTTTTAATTTTAATTATTCTTCCTAAAAATAATATTATTTTTCCGTCTGATGTGATGTCCATTTTTTTTCTGAATTCCGTTAAATCGATTTTATTTTTAGTATTAGGAGGTTGGATACAATTATATAAAGTCTCAATCTTATTACCTGCCACATGATATTCTTCAATAAGCATATTTTTTACCGCATTACTTACGGCAATAATTTTGTCCGAATGAAAGCTCAGATATTTTTTCCCCTCGGTTAAGCTATGCACTGTAGCAACTGTTTTGATCTTCAGAAATTTGGCAACAATACATGCAATAAATTCAGCATATCTATGATGGGTATGAATGATCTCGATATTATTTTTTTTGCAAAAAGAATAAAGTGTAAGAAGATCACTTAACAAAATAAATTATATTTCTCCATCCTGTATGAAGGTTGGATACTTTAACTTTCAAATTAGTATTGCTTATTCTTTCTAAAGAGTCTCCTCCGTTTGTTAAAAAAAACATATTATAACCCGGATTTTTGCTAAAGTAATCAAGTAAATAACAGACATACCTACTAACGCCGCAGCTATAATTAAAATCCAGAGAAATATGCAAAATATTTTTTTTAGTATACATATTACGGTCTTGTCAATTTTTCATTAACAAATTTGAATAAAGGTTATTAATAAACTGACCAAAGCATTCACTGTTATATTTATTTTTTATTGCTTCAACCGCATTTTTCCCCATGTTTTTTCTTTTTTCCTTATTGTTCAGTAGAAGATTTAATTGTTTGTACCCTTCTTCGACATCTCCTTTGGGGAAGGTTATTCCGCAACTGACACTATCCAATATTTCTTTCACGCCCCCGACGTTTGTTGAGACCACAGGTATACCGGATGCCATCGCTTCCCATAAAGTCAGTGGTAATCCTTCCCAATCGGAAGTAAATAAAAGGATATCGAAGTTTCGTATATATGAACTTGCGTTAGGAACAAAACCCAATATTTCGCAGTTGTTCTGTAAATTATAATTTTTAACGATATCTTTCATTTCGTTTTCAAGAGGTCCGTCACCCATAAATAAAAAAAAGACATCGTTCCTTATTCCCGATATCTTCTTTAATACTTCTATAGCCAAATCAATTCTCTTTTGAATTTCAATTCTTGCTATAATTCCCACTAAATAATGAGATTTTTTAATTTCATTTATTTTATTAAGTATTGCATAATTTGAACTTTTTTGAAAATCGCCATAAAACCCGTTATAATAAACTTCAATTCGAGGGAAAAGCGATGTTTCTTTCAATATTAGTTTTTTGCTGTTATAAGATGGAACTATAGCAACATCAACGCTTTTAAATATGCATATAATCATATGAGCAATGAAGTAAATTATTTTATCCAAAGCGGTATAATAAATTGTATTTATAAACAGGCCGTTATAATTAAAAATCAGTTTTTTACCTAAAAATATATTGGTAAGTCCTGCTATAATGTAAGGTTTAAGTAAATGGCAGTGAATTATGTCAATCTTATTTGATCGTAGAAATGAATGTAAATCCAAAAACAATTTAAGAGAGAACTTTTTACTCAGAGAATTCATTACAAATACCTTGACTCCCATCCCAGTTAATTCGGTTACAATAGTTTCATCTCCCTGAAATATTAAATAATTTTCATATTTATCCCGATCGCAATAATTAAATATCATTTTTAAATGAGTATAAACTCCGTCAGCTTTCCCGGTAATCCTGCAAGCAAAATGGCATATTCTGGTTTTTGTCATAGACTATTGTAAACCTGTTTATACAAGTCGGTTACATTTTCCCAGCTAAGCTCTTGATGAATTAACTTTGCTTCATTCGATATTATATTAAGATCATACTTTTTTGTAAGGATATTATCCAGTAAATTAATAAATTCCAGTATATCCGATGATGGATATATAAATCCGTTTTTGCCGTGCCGGATGAATGACGAAACACCTACATTTGACGAAATAACCGGCACTAATCCGGCAGCCATGGCTTCAAGCATAAATATAGGAAATGAATCGAATGAATTAGACTTAATTAAAATGTGCTTATCTTCTAAAAACCCGATTAAATCCGCAGCTTTCATCAGGGGAATAAACTTCATATTAATATTTGAATGGATGATATTGTTATCATTTCCAATTATATATAACTTATAATTATCATGATGCAAATGCTTAAACGCATTTAATATAAATTCAAATCCTCTTTCAATTGAATCATTGATTCCATTATAAAAAACAAACTTCAACAATTCGGCGCTAAAATTCTTTTCCTCCTTACGATAAAAAGAGTTATAAATCCCAATTGGAATTATTTTAGTTTTTGAACAATCTATTGTATAATATTTTTTGGCTAAATTTAAATGTACTTGCGAAAGGTAAATTAATCTTGAAGATAATTTAATTGCCAAAATTTCCCAAATATAATCGCGATATCTAGAAAATATTTTCTTTCTATTCCTGTCCATTGGGATTTCGTATTTTAAGACACTATGAAAAGTAGTAATAATTTTAAGCTTAAATAAAACTCCGTATATATAAACCGGGATTGTAAATCTCTCTGCACTTAAAATATGAATAATCGCACATCTATTTTTCAATAAATAGAGGAATAATCTCAACGATCCAAACCGCAAAACCGGCGGATTCAGACTAATAATTTCTTTTCCTAACATTCTGCTAATTACATTGCTTCGCTTATAAGATTTAAAATAGTATTCAACGAAATTTGCGTCGGCTATTTTTAGTATTTCATTAAAAAGACCAACCGAATATTTTTCCGGACCGCCAATAATTCCGCTTTCAGGATATCTGCCCAAAAAGATAATTTTTCTTTTTATATCTAACGTTTTTTTTAACATTTAGCAAAAACAATTAGTTGTATTACCATAGATATTTAAATACCGATGTTTTAAAATATTTTAACTGCTATAAAGAATTTACCGGAAATATTTCCGGTGATCAATTCTGATTATTCCAGGACAAAAACGTTTTTGGATTTATAATAAAACAAAGCAAATAATTGTGCAAAAAAGACCAAATATTCTGTAAGAATAGTAGCAGTAACAGCACCCCAAATTCCTATACTGCCTATTAGTAAAATATTCAAAATAATATTGAATGCGGCTCCAAAACCGGTCGTTATAGCCGGAATTTTTTCTTTCCTTATCGAGTTAAGAAGAATCCCGGTTAAATTATTTAGGAAAACTCCCGGTATTGCCAGAGTTAAAGCTACAAAAATATTCCCGGAAGAAATATAAGTGGAAGTATAAATAATAATTATGACGTCTTTCCCTATTAGAAAAACTACAAATATTATAAATAATGAAATCCCCATGATTATAGAAAGCAGAGATTTTAATTCCCTCTTCTTTATTATTTTAAAGTTAAAATAGGATTTTGAGAAAACATTGTATTTGGGTAAAAGGAAAATTACGCCGAAAATCTGTAAAGCCCTGAAAAGAGAATATGCAACAGAGTATACCGCAACTACATTCAATCCCGACAAGTTTTGTAATATTATTATATCAGCGCGATCATAAATAATGACAAAAATTACACCGATGCCCATTGGAACCGATGATTTTAAAATTGTCAATATTGTTTCTAATTTTGTCTTAAAATGAATGCGAAATGCCTTGTTTTCCCGTGAGAATTTGAAGAAAAGAAAGATGTGGATAAAAGCTGAAAGAATAAACGTAAATAAAATAATTAGGAGCGGAGTATCTGCAACCAAACATACTGCAAATGATAATGCTAGAAATAACCTAGATATCAATATGTACTTCGATGATTCTTTAAATTTATCACTTCCGTAAAATATTGCATTTATTGTACCGCTTATTCCCCACAGGAAACTTATTAAACTAATTGTTAAAACGGTTATACTATTTACACCCGACAATGAAGAAAAATAAATTAATGGAATTGGAAGAAAGAAAATCAGTGTTAGTAATTTTAATATGACAGCGGCATTTAAATCTCCTTGCCATTCTTTTTTTGCCGCAATCTCTCGTTGTAAATAAATTGGCAGCCCCATATCAAAAATAGTTTGAAGTATATTAGTGAAGGCAAACACCGAGATAATCAAGCCGTATTCAGTTTGATCTACTCTGCGAGCAAGTAGGATATAAAAAAGGAAAAAGAGTCCCCTGTCAATTACAGAGTTGAAAAATAAATATAGACTATCACTCTTTGTTTCATGAAGGTATTTTTGTATGAAGCGCATAAAAATCCGGCTTAATCAAATAGGATAATGATTTATCTTCTAGCTAACCAGACCTCCGGATTCTGTTTATCGCGAGAATTCCAAATTTCGAAATGTAGTACGTTACCGTCTATACTTTCACCTATTTTTCCCAGCACAGTCCCAAGATTTACCTTATCGCCTTCTTTAACATAAATATCCGAAAGGTGGCTGTACACCGTTCTGAAATCACCTTTATGAGTAATGATAATTACACTTCCGTAACCGGGCAGCCAATCTATTGCGGAGACCACTCCTTCCGCCACAGCAATAACTTTTTCATCCGGTTGAGTCTTAATATCCACACCATAGTTTAAAGTTACGGTATTTAATTTTGAATTCCTGTTCTCCCCGAATTTTTTTACTATAGTACCTTTGTTTACGGGCCAGTTCAGTCTTCCTTTTAAGGATGAAAAATTGGAAAATCCTGAAGTAGACAAATCAATATCGTATGCCTTTTCCTTCCCGTAACTGTATTATTATTTGGAACCGCTAATTTCTTATTCTTGGCCTTTCTGGCTTTTTCAGCCGCAATCCTTGCTTCTTCGGCTTTTCTCTTCAACTCTGCTTCTTCTATTAATTTATTTATCAAGTTTTTGATTTTTAACTCAGCACCTTTTTTTGCGTCAATCTGACTTAAAAGAGCTTCTTTATCGTTCCTTATAGTTTTTATTATTTCTTTTCTTTCTTTTCTCTTTAGGTTTAAATTCTTTTCTTCACTTTGTTTCTGATCCGAAAGCAGTATTTTATCTTGCTTATCACTTTCAAGCCTCGCTTTAACAATATTAAGACTGTCTTTCTTAACTTTTAAAGTATACAGATCTTTCTGACGTCTTTCCGAAAATTTTTTCAAATACTTATATCTTAAAAAGGCTTGTTCAAAAGAATCCGCATCAAGAAGACTTACCCAATCGTCTAATTCTCCGTGCTCGTACGCCGAAACCACGTACTTGGAATAGTTCTCTTTAAGACTGGAAATGTCTTTTCGAAGACCGGAAACCTTTGCTTCATTAGTAGAAATTTGCAGTTCCAGATCTTGTTCTTCGGATTGGAGTTTGGAAATTAAACTGTGAAGCAAAAAACTTTGTTTGTTGTAATTTTCGAGAACATTAAAAGATTCACGCTCTTTTTTACTTTTCAGCTTTAACTGGTTCTGAAGATAATTTATTTCGTCTTTAATTTTCGAGAGCTCGTTCTTTTTCTTATATATCTGGCTGCCTTCTTGCGCAACGAGGCTTGCAGCGGATAGAAATATTATTAAAAAAATTTTAATAATTTTTTTTCTCACCATTTGATTATTGTCGCATCGTCAGGGACCCGAAAATTTATAGATATTTCAGGTTTATTTGCGATCATTTTTTTGTATTTGATAGATACACTTTGATCATCTTGATAATTATGAAGATCAACCGTATATGGGACGGCAACATCTTCCAGAAAATCAAAATCAGAATATTTCCCCTCAAATATTTTATCTCCGGAACCGTTTTCAACCGAAAAGTCGGTTATACCCAGCTGCCTTATATCTATTCGATACACAGTGGTAATGTTGGTAAGCGAATCAGCGTACGACAACACATATTGATCGTAATCAACAGAATATTTAGTAGGTTGTTTATAAAGATGGCTTGTCAGATTAACTGCTCCTATAAACGCATCGATCAAATCGTTAAACGGCAGATTTACTTTGAAAATATTTTGAAGTACATCATCTGTCACTTTCCCCTCGTATGCGGTGTTATGAAGGGCGTCGTAAAAAATAAAATTATTTTTTGTAACCAGGGATTGAGCTAATTCAATACCGAAAGGACCAAGTACAGTAAAATACAATGAATCGGGTTTTACAAGAATTACCTGAAAGCTGGCCTTATTGTCGAATTCATCCGTTTTAATGAATATAGATCCGCTTCCCTCGAAAGATTTAATTCGTCTTCTATTTATTTCAAGTTTGTTAACCAGTCTTTCAGCCGGAAGAATCTCAACTTCTGAAGTCGGTTTAGACGGAACGCAGCCGTCAAATAATAATAAAAATAATTCCAAGATTATTAATACGGGGAATAATATTTTTCTCAACTTATACCTTTTTCTATTTTTTCCTTAAGCTTATTGTTGCTCTTATCCAATTTTAGAGCTTTTTCCCAGGTGGTTTTTGCTCTGTCTTTATTACCCATTTTGAATTCAATATCACCGAGATGGTCGAGTAAATCCGACTTTTCTCCTCCCGTTTTTAGGGCCTTTTCAACATAATCTTTCGCTTTATTGAATACTCCCATTTTATAATAAATCCACCCCATAGTATCAAGATATGCGGAATTTCCGGGATCCGCATTTAATGCAATCTCAGACATTTCCATTGCCTGATTTAATTTAATTCCTCTCTCAGAAAGCGAATATGCGTAATTATTATTAACCAAAGCATTGGAAGAATCTATCTGCAGGGCTTTCTTATAAACGCTGTCGCACTTTGACCAGTCTTTCTGAGAATCATAAATCAATCCAAGAGTGCCTAGTAAATTAACGTCATTCGGCGATATATCGAGAGCCCTGTTAAGGTATATTATTGCTTCGTCATTTTCTTTTAGTTGGCTTAGCGTGAAGGCATATGCCGATAATGCATTGAGATCTTTCGGGTTAAGATCGACAGCTTTTTTAAGGTATTGTTTAGCTTCAGAATTTTTATTGCTTTGCGCAAGAGATAAGCCAAGTATCAAATTTACTCTGAAATCTTCAGGAAAAGATTTAATTGCTTCATTCATTACCTTAGCTGCATCTTCGTATTTATGATTATCAAAATATAATCCTCCTAATCTAACCCATGCTTCAACATTCCAACTGGCTAGTTTGGTTGCGGAACTGAATTGCTTAATTGCCGCGGAATCATTTTTTTCATTAATAGCAATCGCTCCGAGATACATTTTTACCTGCCAGCTAGTGGTATCCTTTTCAATTGTGTTGAAAAAATTCTTTGCATAAGGAGTTAATGTACTGTCCTTAAGCGATGCCTCAAAAAAGGATGCCCCGATTCTTAATTTTACGTCAAACGGAACATCATGCTGATTTACAATATAATCATATTGTTCCGCCGCATCTTTCCATTTATCTTGAGCAAGGTAAATTTGCGCTTTTCTTTCGCGGGCATCAAGATCATCCGGATATAATGATATTACATCATTAATTATTTTTAAGGCATCTTCATACTTTTTAGCTCTTTGGTAATACTCGGCAAGAAGTTTTTGAAGAGATGAATTGCTGGGATCTATTGTTAATAATTGGTTGATGGAATTTGCAGCATCTTCATAATTACCCAAGTTAGCATTAAGCTCTGCAACCCGGATTAAAACACTCCAATCCGGTCCTATCATTTCCGTAATTTTGTTATATATCTTTACTGCTTTAAGAGGTTTATCCGATTCATAAATTCTTGCCAGTTTGTAATAAGCATCGATATCCGAAGAATCATGACGTATTACACTGCTTAAAACTACAGCAGCAGAATCATATTGTTTTCCGCTTGTATAAATATCCGCAAGCAGATTATAATAATCTATTTTTGAGGAATCCATTTCCAAAGCTTTTCTGGAATTTTCAAGCGCCCGAGAAAGTTTATTTAAATAGAAATAATTCTTCGCCAACGCAAAATATATACCTGGCCGTTTCGCAATTCTGAGAGCATCCTGGTAATCGATAATCGCATTGGCATAATCGCCCTTTGCTTCTTCAATGGATCCGTTAATGAACTGATCCATAGCTTCGAGAGACGGATTAAAATTATTATCGGATAACAAAGCAACAGATGAGTCATCTGCAGCGGCTTTTTTAACCGTTTCTTTAGGTGTGGAACAGCCTGCAACCAAAAAAGACACAATGGAAAGAACAAATATAATTTTTGTCATAAAACTACTTTAATTTTCAGAATTTAAATATATCAAAAAGCTGAATTCAATTTAACACTAATCAATATCCCGAAAAATATAAATTCCAGTCAATAAACAACAATTAGAAAAATGAAAATAACAAAAAATATAGATATATCCCCCAAATAACTCACAATTCTTGCGTACAAATTTTCTAAAGGTTATTTTTGTGCAAACATTTAAGGGAAATGAAAAAATTCGATATAGGTTTGGCTTTTGTTTGGGAATATGATGATGATTTTATAAATCTGATTGAGGATAACTTTCAAAAAGCCGGCTTAACCACATTTCGTATCTCCGAATACAATATTAATGAAGTGAAAGAAAGAATCCTAGCTAAGAATCTTTCATTTTCTTTTTATCTCGATCGTGCATGGGATGTGGACGAAAATTTTGAAGAATTGGGGAAAATGCTTGCAAAAAGAAAAACTTTTATTTTCAATCCTTATAATAAAGTACTTCATGCCATAGATAAAGCCAGTATGCACTTGGAATTTATATCGGCTAATTTAAATGTTCCTTATTCCATCATAATACCTCCGCACAGTGAAAAAGAAGAAATATTTATTTCAATCGACGACCTTGCTCTATTGGGCAGACCGTTTATAATTAAACCATGTAATACAACAGGCGGCGGTATTGGAGTTGTAACAGGTGCCGAAACATTAAAGGAAATAATTGATGAAAGAACTACCAACTGTGACGATAAATATCTTCTGCAGGAAAAAATTTATCCGGCTAAATTGGACGGTAAACGGGCCTGGTTCAGATCCTTTTGGGCTTTCGGTAAACCGATTCCTGTTTGGTGGGATGATCAAACACATTTGTATAAAAGTTTGGTAAAGGATGAAGTTTATAAATTTAATCTTAAAAAGCTGTTTAACATTACAAAAACAATAGCTAAAGTAATAAATCTGGATTTTTTTTCTACCGAAATAGTGTTTACGGAAAAAAAACAATTTATAGCCATCGATTATGTTAACGATCAATGCGATATGAGGTTAAAATCAAAGCATATCGACGGCGTTCCTGATGAAATAGTTAAGCAAATCATTAATAATATGCTAAAAAAAGTAATCCAGATAAATAAGACAAAGTAGATTCAAAATATAAGATATAATTTATGACTAAAGCCCAAATTTATTTTATTATAACTCTTCTATTATCAGCCGGTTGCCTTTTAGTCTATTACTATATTTTTAATATTTATGAAGTTATTTATACCGTAAAGCCGAAGGAGTTATTCGCCGATAATACGTCCCAAGTAAAAATATGTGCTGTTCCATTAAATGCTTTAGGCGGGAAAGTTCCGTTAAGGTATTCACATACCGTATTTGATATAAAAGAAGGGCGAGAATTGGTAGTTATTATTTCGGAGAATAAAAATAAAGGCATTTTAGTATTGCGTGCAAAAGAAAAGACTGGCAGAGTAGTAGTTTTTCTTAAAGCAGAACACGCAGTTTTACCGTCCTCTGTTGAGATATTTATTTATCCTAATCTTGCTAATATTGAAGATAAAGGGATAAAAAAGATTTAAATTACGTTAAACCTTTTGTGTTATTTTAAAATCTTCAAGAATAATTTGAGGAACTATGAAAAAGTTATTGTCTTATCTTATTTTTTTAGTGACCGGAACAACAATTTCGTTGGCTCAAGGAACCGCCGGAACAAACGCTAAGTTTGAATATAGGTCATTGATTGATATGCCGACAGCAGGAATACTTCAGAAAGGATTTGTAGGTATAACCTCAGATGTTTTACCGCAGGGTGCATTAATTGAAAAAATTGAAGTTGGTGTTTTCGATAACGTCAGTTTCGGAATTTCATACGGAGGTTTAAATGTAATAGGTGCGGGAACTCCCAAATGGTACAAATACCCCGGAGTAAATTTTCGATTTAGATTAATTAATGAAACAGTTGCCTTTCCCGCGGTTACGTTGGGATTTGATTCTCAGGGTAAAGGCGAGTACTTTGACGCGTACTCAAGATATGCCATAAAATCACCCGGTTTTTTCGGCGCCATAAGTAAAAATTTTCAGTTCCTGGGATATTTGAGTTTGCATGGAACCGTTAACTATTCCCTAGAGAATAAAGACGGCGACGATTTTGTGAATTTGATGATAGGCGGTGAAAAAACCATAGGCTCAAATGTTTCAATAATAGGAGAATATAATTTCGCTTTTAATGATAATTCAACGAATTATTTCGGAAAAGGTAACGGCTATCTGAATGTTGGTGTGAGATGGGCAGTGGGTGAAGGATTTACTATAGGATTTGATTTAAGAGATTTGCTTAATAATAAAAAATGGAGTCCTTCCACAGCAGACAGGGCACTTAGAATTGAATATATAAAAAGCATTTTTTGATGAAAATAAAAGTTAAACTTTTTGTCTTAAATTGTGTCTAACAGGTATACAGTTTATGTATTTAATTATAGACAACGAAGTTTAATATTTTATACAAGGACGAAGGAAAAAACAATTTATGTTATATGTCATGAGATTTATTTAAGGATTTTATTAGGCTCGGTTTTTGCGGATATTAGTATAGGTAATTAAAGCGGAGGAGTTGAAAATGAAAAATTTAAAATTATTGAGCGGAATTTTAATAATTACCGCTTTTTTATTCGGCGGCTGTTATACGCAAGTTGCGATGAACAGCGGATACGGTGATAATAACAACGGTTACGGCAACGATCAAGGTTATCAAAATGATCAAACTCCTGCCGACTCAACCTATGGCGATCAATATGGGTATGCTGATTCTTTGAATAATAACCAGAATTATGATTATAACAACTATTATAACCAATCACCATGGACTGATAGTTACGGTTATAATTACCCGTCTTTTAACAGATACCCATTCTGGAGAAATAGTACTTATTTATCATTAGGTTTCGGCTGGGGTGATGGTTTTTATAATCCTTATTACTGGGATCCCTACGGTTTGTGGACCAATTATTATCCTGGATATTGGGGGCCTTATCCTTATTATCCGAGATATTATGACCCTTATTACAGTCCGTATTACGGTGGTAACTGGTATTATAATAACGGAAGACACTATAAAACAAGATCTGAAGAAATGACAAGACTTAGAAATGATAACGGTTTTAATAGAGGCGACAGAAACGGTTATAGACAGCCTAACAATAATCCGGTTTATTCAACATCTACAGCCAGACCGGAACCTTCAAGTACTACAACATCTAGAAGTTCAGGAAGAACTTCTACAAGTAGTGTAAATAATAATAACGATAGAAACCAAAACAGATCCAATAGGAGTGCCAACAGATCCTCAAGAAATAATAACGGAAGAAGCGAAAGAAGCAATAATGTTAGAAGCAACTCGGGAAGACAGGAAAATCACCCGACCTACACTCGTCCGGCAGACAATAACAGGAGAAACAATAATTCTCAGCCGCGAAGGTACGAGGCTCCAAGAACATATTCTCCTCCGGCAAGAACATATTCTCCTCCGGCAAGATCGTATTCTCCTCCGGCAAGATCGTATTCTCCTCCGGCAAGAACTTCTTCTGCCCCAAGAAGCTACAGCCCGCCCCCTTCACGTTCATCCGGCGAAAGCAGAGGCAGTTCCGATAGAAATAGAGGCAGGTAAATAAAATGAAAACAATTTATAAGATACTGTTGCCTTTTATTTTTCTATTAACTTTTGGATTAACCGGTTGTTATACGGTTATGTGGTCACCGGAGGCACAAATGCCTGAAAGTCAGGATACTCAGGGTTCTTATTATGACAATCCTTATTACGGAGAATACCATTATTATTATGACTCTCCCTGGTGGTATTCAACTATGCCGCACAGCTATTATAATGATCAGTCAGCTTATAATAGAGATACGAGCAGAGGTATGACTAATTTAAGAAATGATAACGGCAGGGGCGGCGGAACTACGACTAGACTGCCGGAACCGCCACGAACAATATCAGGAACCACTGAATCAGCCATCCCTTCCGGTTCCTCTAGTTCAAACAGGACCGAGAGCACAAATAACAGAAATAGTTCCGGTAATAGCGGAACTTCAAGGGGAAGTACGTCTAATTCGGGAAACAGAAACTCTAACAATGATCGAAATTCCAATGGGAGGAACTAATGAAAGGCTTATATAGTAATTTCTCAAAGCTTTTTATTATTGCTGGTATATTTCTATGCAATAATATATACGCACAAAACAGTGTAGATGCTTTAAGATTAGGTTACGACGGACTAGGATATAACGCAAGAGCACTTGGTATGGGAAACAGTTATATAGGATTAAGCGATGACGGCGGTGCCGCTTTTTTTAATCCCGCCGGTTGGGGACTGATTAAAAAAATTGAATTTTCCGGTAGTATCAATATAGATAATTACGATAATAACGGACTATTCCAGAATAATTATAGTGATAATACGAAATCATCGACAAGATTAAGCAATTTAAGTTTCGCCTTACCTTTCCCCACAACTCAGGGAAGTTTGGTTTTTGGAATATCATATCATACAACTAAAGACTTTAACGGAACAATGAAATTCAATGGACTAAATAATAGTGATTCTTCCAAAATTCAGGATTTAAATTCATATTCCAATATTCCCTACGATCTATATTTAACCGATCCTAATTATAATACTTCAATAAAAGGCGGATTAAATCAAAGCGGAAGCGTTCAAGGAACAGGCGCGTTAAATAGTTGGACGTTTTCGGGAGCAATTGAAGCTTATAAAAACTTGTTTATAGGTTTAAATCTCAATTTTATTTCAGGCACATATCAAAATACAAACGATTACTACGAAACTGATACTCAGGGATTATATAAAAATATTGAAACTGATCCTGGAAATGCAGGGACTCTCGGATTCCAGGAATTTTATTTGAAACAAAACTCTCAATTGGGATATTAGCGGTTGGAATGCAAAGTTCGGAATGATATATCAAGTGAATAATATTGCCAGAGTTGGTGCAACAATTCAATTCCCCAAAACATATACCGTAAAAGAAAAGTTCACCGAATCTGGTTATAGTCAATTCCTTAATTCAACATACAATTTAGATCAGGCGAACTATAGCGATCAGGTTCAATACGATATAATTACTCCTTACGAACTATCACTCGGTTTTTCGTTTAATTTTCGCGGCTTAATTTTCGATGCACAAGCGACAAGTATAGATTATTCCCAATTAAAATTTGACAACGCAGATGGATTAACCCAAAATTATGTTAATCAACAAAATAATTTTATCCAGCAAAACTTAAAATCCGTTTTGAATTATAATGTCGGCGCCGAATATACTTTCCCGGCAATAGGCTTAAGGCTTAGAGGCGGTTTTATGGTAATGCCTTCGGCTTATCAAGGTGACCCGTCCTCGTTTGATAAAAAATATGTTACAGGCGGCATTGGCTATTTGGCACAAGGAGATTTTGGAATAGATTTGGCCTATGCTCATGGCTGGTGGGATTCATATTACGATAATTACGGAACTAACATTTCAAGAATTACAGAAAAACTTACTGATAATAAAATTATTCTTTCAATGACATACAGATTCTAATTTAGAATTCACTAATGCCCTTCCGGATATAATTCCGGAAGGGTTTTTGACTCTCCTTTTTCTAAATATATTTTCATCATAACATGCTTTAAGCGTTAAAAATTATTTTTATCTGAGTAGAAATTAATAATCTTGTTAAAATGTCTCTCAAGTATTATTTTCATTTAATATGATACCGAGACTATATAATAGGCATTATTCTAGGGAGCTAAAGGGAGCATTAATTTTCAGCCTTTTACTGATAAACTTACTCTTTTTATTTTTTCCTAAAATAAAGGAAATAAAAAAACAGATAACCGTAGCTCCGGAATTATTCACCATTCAAGATATTCCTGCAACCAGGCAAATATTCAACAGCCATTATGCTGACGTAAAAAGACCGCTAATACCGCAAATAAAAATATCCAACATACCGGAGAATCCCGAAATTTTAAACGACATACCGATTAGTCATTCGGATTTAAACAACGGCACTGAAGAATATAAAAGGAATAAAAGCAGTATAAAAAGTGATATAGATAATTCTATATTCGTACCAAGACAAATTAAAGAGGTACTGCCCTCAAAAACAACCGGAGAAATTTCAGGACAGATAAATATTTCTTTAAAGATTGGGAAAAACGGTAAAGTGGTTAAATATAAAATTATCTCCAACACAACCGGTAATTCTCAGTGTCTTGAAAATGTTATAAAAGCTGTAAGTAGTTCCAGGTGGCAGGTTTTAGAAATAAACCGGCAAAAGGAAGAATATTGGGTGGACAAAGTTTATAACTTTAGGTAATTTTTGTTGGTACTTTAGTTAGCTAAGTTTAGCAGAATTCTTAATTTGACAAGATAGCTGTAGCTGTATATTTTTAGGATAATGGATTATCTAATTTAGGAGATATTTATTAAAGGTGTAGTTTGCAGAATAGAAAGTAAAGATTTCTATGTGTTCAGTGAATCTTCGGGAGAACTAATCAGATGTTCTCTAAAAGGAAAATTTAAAAAAGATTTTCAATTGAAGAAGGATAAATTATATCAAAGAGATATCGCTACCGTGGGCGATAATATTGAATTCGATATAAATGAGGACGGAACCGGTGTTATTCATACTATACTAAACAGAAAGAATTATCTCTCACGAAAATCTCCTAAAATTCGAGGAGCAAGTTATCGCGGAGAAAGACTTGAACAGATTATTGCAGCAAATTTTGAAAATCTTTTTATAGTCAGCAGTTCGTTTGAACCGTCTTTTAATAATAAGGTTATTGACAGGCTGATTGTTGCGGGTGAAAGTGCTCATCTCTACATTAACATTGTAATCAATAAAGTAGACCTCGGCCGGGAAGAAGTAAATGATTGGGCAGGGCTTTATAGTGAAATCGGTTATAAGGTATTTTTAGTATCCGCGCTGAAAAACGAGGGAATAAATGAATTGCGGAAACATTTAACTAATAAAAAGAATCTTTTCTTCGGTCATTCCGGTGTTGGTAAATCATCCATCATAAATGCACTTTTCCCGGACCTTAACCTTAGAGTCGGAGAGATTAGTACTTATACGGACAAAGGTACGCATACAACCGTAACCAGCATCATGATAAAGGTTAAAGAAAATACTTTTGTAATCGATACACCTGGGATAAGGGAAATTGAACCTTTCGGCATAAGAAAAGAGGATCTAGGCCATTATTTTATTGAATTTTCACCTTTTATAAATGAATGCAAATTTAACACATGCACTCATTATCATGAACCGGGCTGCGCCGTAATTAAGGCCGTAGAAGATGAAAAGATTTCATTTGAAAGATATGAAAGCTACTTAAAAATGCTGGAAACAATAGAGGAAGACATTATTTTTCAATGATTTACGGATTAAAACAGAATAAATGGCTATTGTGGTTAATTTCGCTGTCTTATATCTCACAAAATAACTGTTGAGCAACATACCTTTTTTCAATAAATTGGAAACCTTTCCTTAAAAAATTATATTTATTACTGAAAATTAATAACGAATAATGGAATCACTAATTTCTATTTCAATAAAAGCTTTAACGGATTTCCTTCCGGAAGCAAGCAGTAAATTAAAGCAACAAAATTTGAATAATTCACTGGTAAGTGTCTGTGTTTCACCGGAAGATTTAACTTTTTTTAATTCACTGAATCATTCGATTAAATTATTCGAAAGGTCATTTTACTTTGAACAGCCGAATAAAATTTTTGCGGTGATCGGTCTGGACGAGGCAATTTCTATTTCCGAAAACGGCGATGCCAGGTTTGCTGCTACTGCTAAAAAAGTAAAAGAACTGAAAAATATGTTTATTAATAATTGGGGTAATTTAGAGAAAAAACATATCCCGCTTTTTTTAGGAGGGATGAAATTTACAAATGATCATGGTGACTCTGATTGGCAGGATTATGATGACTCAACATGGTTTATCCCGGAAATAATGCTTCTAAAACATTCTCACAGCAATTTCCTTTTCTTAAATTTCTATTATACCCCGGGAACATCCAAGGATTATTTGGTAAGCAGGTTTCAAAGTAAACTTGAAAAACTGTTGCAGCCCAATAAGAACTCTGAGATTACAGCATGTCCCAAAATATTAAAAAGCCTAGGCGATTCTCCGAAAGATAAGAAAAAATGGAAGAACTTAGTTTCTGAAGCACTTGGGAATATTGAGGACAATAGAATTGATAAAGTAGTCCTTTCCAGAAAAGTTGAAATGCAAATGTCCGATGAGCTAAATCTTGATTATGTCATGAACAGATTCAGAAAAAATTATCCGGACTGTTATTTATTTATTTTTCACAGTGGTAAATCTTCATTTTTCGGTGCATCACCAGAAAAACTTGCGAAATTTTCAAACGGTAAAATTGAAATAGATGCCCTTGCAGGATCTGCCGCAAGAGGAGCAAATCAGCAAGAAGATAATGAATTAGAGAACAAACTATTAAATGACGCAAAAAATCTGAACGAGCATAACATTGTCATAGAATATATTAAAAATTCAATCGCCGAATTAACAACTAATGTAAAACTTGAGCAACATTGTGCCGTTAAAAAGCTGGCAAATATTCAGCACTTGTGGTCACATATTAGTGCGGAAATAAACTCATCCAGTACAATGTTCGGGATACTGAAAGAATTATTTCCGACTCCGGCAATTTGCGGATTGCCAAAAGATACCTCGTTGCATCTCATCAAAAAAAACGAAGGGTATAAGAGAGGATTATATTCCGGAATAATAGGCTGGTTTAATCTAGACGATGAAGCTGAATTTGCCGTTGCTTTACGATCGGCTCTTACTACTAATAACAAATTAATAGCTTATGCCGGAGGCGGGATTGTAAAAAATTCAAATCCGGATTCGGAATTCAAAGAAACAGAGCTCAAATTAAAAACCATACTGTCGCTTTTTACAAATGAAAATAAAAATTAATCGAAATATACTCTGGACGGAAACATTTGCAAACGAGCTCTATTCATTGGGAGTAACGTATATTGCACTTTCCCCCGGGTCAAGAAATACGCCTTTAACTTTTGCTTTTGCTAATAATAAAAAATTCAAAACTTATATTAATGTTGACGAACGAAGCAGCGGTTTTTTCGCACTCGGTCTGGCCAAAGCATCAGGAACGCCGGTAGCCGTAGTCTGCACTTCGGGCACTGCAGCTGCAGAATTGTATCCTGCAATAGTGGAAGCGTTCCAGCAAAGAGTTCCATTAATTATATGTACTGCCGATAGACCTCCGGAACTACTGAATAGAGGAGCAAACCAGACGATTAATCAAAAAAATATGTATTCAAATCATATTAGATTTTTTAAGGATGTTGGTCTCCCTCAAACCGATAAAATAAATTTAACAAAGCTCAAAGAAATTACAAGAGAAGCAGTAAGTACAGCTATCTTTGTGTCACGCGGTCCAGTACATCTCAACTTCCCTTTCAGAAAACCTTTTGAGCCTCTCGCTTTTACCGATGCAGTTGATAAAAGCCTGTTGGATTTCGATAAAAGCAGCTCAAATATTATATTAAAAAAAAACGTTTCAGGATTTTATCCTAAGAAGAAAAAGTATTTCAATACAATCCTTAATTACCTCGTAAAAAATGAGAAAGGATTAATCATAATAGGGCCGGATAATTACGACAGAAAATTTTTAATTAATTGTCAGAAGCTATCCCGGAAATTAAAATATCCTATTCTTGCCGACGGAACTTCACAGATCAGATTCGGAAGCCATAAGGCCGGAAATATAATCACTAATTTCGACGCTTTCCTGAGATCGGAAAAATTTACAAAAGAAAATATTCCAGACATTATTTTGCAATTCGGCAGGACAATAACATCCAAGGCTCTTGACAATTTTCTCGGTAAAATTAATCCTCCCCGATTCATCATTAATGAATACGGCGACTGGTTTGACCCTTCAAATAAAGCTACGGCGGCATATGCATGCAAGCCTTATTTATTTTGTGAAATAATGAATAAAAAGATCTCATCAATCCGGGTAAAAAGAGAATCTGACAAGTGGTTGTTTACTTTTAAACAAGCGGAAATTACGGCAAACAAAGTAAAAGAAGACATAATCGACAAATCGAAATTTCCTAACGAATGCAGGGTAATTAATGAAGTACTCGAAAGTATTCCGGACGATTGCAGAATTATGCTTTCCAACAGTATGCCGGTAAGAGACTTTGATTATTTCGCTTCCCACAGTCAAAAGAAAATCGTTCTGTTCAATAACCGCGGTGCCAGCGGAATTGACGGTATAACGTCTACGGCATTAGGAATTGCGGAAGCAGAAAAGAAACCCACTATACTTATAACCGGCGACCTTGCTTTTTATTACGATCTAAACGGCCTTCTTGCAGCTAAAAAATATAATATCCCTCTTGTAGTAATATTATTAAATAATAACGGCGGAGGAATTTTCGGTATATTGCCCATTTCTGATTACGGTGAAATATTCAAAAAGTATTTCATTGTTCCTCATGACCTGGATTTTAAGTATTTCGTAAAAGCATATAACGGGAATTATATTAACGTAAAAAGCTGGAACGGTTTCAGAAAGTCTCTAGTATCCGCATTTAAAAAGAGCAACTTTTCAGTTCTGGAAATAAAAACTAACTCTTCCGATTCATTGAAATTAAGGAGGGACTACTGGAAAACCGTAAGTCTGAAGCTGAAATAAAATTTTACCTTCACCGCTTGTTTTAAGCAGTAAACTGGTAATAATCTAAATTAAAAAATGAAATTAAGTTTACCGGGTCTAGAATTAAATTATGAATATTACTTTGCCGAAGCCAATGCCCTGGCAGAAATATTACTCCTTCACGGATATACCGGTTCAAGTAATGATTGGAATTTTTTAATACCTTCCTTAAAAAAAAATTATAATATAATTACTCTCGATTTTATAGGCCACGGTAAAAGTGATTCACCTGTAAATCCGGATCTTTACACAATTCAATCACTAGTTTCTCATATCGATAAACTAAAAGATAAACTGAAACTCAACCGGTTAATTTTGCTGGGATATTCGATGGGAGGTAGAATAGCGTTATCCTATGCCGCAGCATTTCCGGACAAAGTATATTCTTTAATTATTGAGAGCACAACCTGGGGTTTAAAAGATGAAAGTCTTCGCAAACGACGAATTACTGAAGATGAAAAGGTTGCCGAGTTTATTTTAACCAATGATCTGGAAAAATTTGTTGATCTGTGGATGAATAAGGATATTTTCAAATCGCAAAAAGCTTTACCCAAAACACTACTCGAAAATATCAAAAAGTCTAAACTGCAAAATGACAGTAATGGACTGGCTAACTCATTGCGCGGCTCAGGAACAGGTAAAATGCCTCCTCTTCACAATTTAATTAAGAATATAAGAGTTCCGGTTTTGCAAATTACAGGTCAATTGGATGTAAAATTCACAAATATAAATTTGGAGATGAAAAAAATATTCCCGAATCCCAGGCACGAAATCATTTCGGGAGCGGGACATAATGTCCATCTTGAAAAACCCGATAAATACATAAATGTGATAAATGATTTTCTCAAAGACATAAATTTTTTTAATTTTGAAGTTTGAAAAATTAAAAAAGGCGAAAAATGACTTTCAATTGGATTAAGGTAAACAAATACCAGGATATAGTTTATGAGAAAATGGACGGGATAGGAAAAATTACAATCAATAGACCGGAAGTAAGGAACGCTTTCCGTCCGGAAACAGTAGGTGAAATGTATAATGCATTTTCCGATGCGAGAGAAGATCAAAGTATTGGCGTAATATTATTGACGGGCAAAGGTCCGGCAAAAGACGGTAAATACGCCTTCTGTTCCGGAGGCGATCAGAGAATACGCGGAGATAAAGGATACATCGGTAAAGACGGAGTTCCCCGCTTAAACGTTCTTGATCTGCAAAAATTAATTCGAAGCATTCCTAAACCGGTTATAGCCCTCGTAGCAGGTTATGCGATTGGCGGAGGGCATGTACTGCATGTTGTATGCGATTTAACTATCGCCGCTGATAACGCTATTTTCGGTCAAACAGGTCCTAAAGTAGGAAGCTTTGACGGCGGGTTCGGTGCAAGTTATCTGGCAAGAATGGTAGGACAAAAAAGGGCGCGTGAGATTTGGTACCTTTGTCTGCAGTATAATGCAAACGAAGCATATGAGATGGGATTGGTAAACAAAGTTGTTCCCGTTGATAAGCTGGAGGAAGAGGGTGTTTCATGGGCTAAGAAAATACTGGAACATAGTCCGATGTCAATTCGCTTGTTAAAATCGGCTTTTAACGCCGAGCTCGACGGTCAAGCAGGAATTCAGGAATTGGCGGGCAATGCTACATTATTGTATTATATGAGCGAAGAAGCTCAAGAAGGAAAAAAAGCCTATCTTGAAAAAAGGAAACCAGAGTTCAACAAATTTCCGAAACTACCATAGTTGAAGATTTTATGAAAGAAATAAATTCAACACCTTCTAAAATTCAGAGCTGGATTTTGGCTAGTCGCCCCAAAACTCTACCTGCAGCTTTAGTTCCTGTTATAGTAGGATCTGCTTTGGCAATCAATGAAGGTAATTTTATATTTATATATTCGTTAATTGCTCTTATCTGTTCATTATTGATTCAGATCGGGACCAATTTTGTAAACGACTTATATGATTTTAAAAAGGGGCCGATAACGAAAAGAGAAAAGGACCGTTGAGAGTACTTGCTTCCGGATTGATAACAATAAAAGAGATGGAAATCGGTAGTTTCATAATATTTTTAACTGCGTTTTTGCTAGGACTTATTCTAGTTATGAAAGCAGGGGTATTTATTTTAATAATAGGTATTTTATCCATACTTGCGGGAATCGCATATACCGCAGGTCCTTTCCCATTGGCTTATAACGGTTTAGGCGATGTTTTTGTATTTATGTTTTTCGGAATAGTAGGAACAATGGGGACATATTATATTCAATCCGAAAAATTATCTATGATCTCTTTTCTGACATCGATCCCCGTCGGGGCATTAATTACAAATATATTGGTTGTCAATAATTATCGAGATATTCAAGAAGACGCTGCTGCAGGAAAAAGAACACTGGCCGTTATATTCGGCAGAGGTTTCGCTAAATATCAATATGTTTTTCTTTTAGCGGTTTCTTTTCTGGTTCCGGCAATTTTATTTTTCTTTTACCACTTTAACTTCTGGATACTTCTTCCGTTGATTACACTTCCGCTAGCATATAAACTTATTGCAATGATATTTAATCTTGATGGTCTTCAGTTAAATAAAACACTTGAAATGACCGCCAAATTTTCCGCTCTGTTCGGTTTGTTATTTGCAGCCGGATTAACTTTATGATAAAAATTGAACTTACATATTCTCCTTACAATATAAAACTATCCAAACCATTTAGTACTTCGAGAGGAGAAATAAAAGAACGACTCGGTATTATAGTTAAACTCAAAGATATAAACGGTAATACCGGAATAGGAGATGCAGCACCTTTTCCCGAATTCGGTTCGGAATCTTTGGAGGATACCGCCAAGAGACTTGAAAATATGAAGCTTGAGATAAAAATTGATCTTGATAATGTTGAAAAAAGTATCGATCTGACCTTACACCCGTTTGATTCTCTACCTTCATTAAGAAGCGGTTTAGAACAAGCTTTGCTGAATTTAATTTGCAAAGCAAAAGGCATAACACTTAATCAATTACTGGGAAGAAGTTCATTAAAATTATTAAATATTAATGCAGTTCTGGGCATCATGACTCCGATGAAGTCTGCCGAAGCTGCAGCGGAATATTTAAGTAAGGGTTATTCTTGTTTGAAACTTAAAATAGGCCGCAGGTCTTTTTTCGATGATTTGGAATGCCTAAAAGCCGTGAAAAAACAAGTCAATGAAAGTCTGCGAATAAGGGTTGACGTAAACGGCAAATGGAATATTGATGAAGCAATAGAATATTCTAATGCCCTCGAAGAATTCAATTTAGAATTTATTGAGCAGCCTGTTTCCCGACTTGAAGATTTTATAAAATTAAAAGGTAAAACAAACATTCCCATTGCCGCAGACGAATCAATCCGTTCGATTAAAGACGCAAATAGTTTCATGGAAAATAAAGCGTCGGATATATTAATATTAAAACCGATGATGATCGGTGGAATTATACCAGCATTAAAAATTATTGAGAAAGCTTCTAAGAGAGGAATAGGATCGGTTATTTCATCTTCATTCGAATCGGTTGTCGGCAGATCCTTTGCCGTATTTCTTGCTTCGCTGGTACACGAAAATATTGCACACGGATTATCGACTGCAGGATATTTTAAAGAAGATCTATTTGAGGATCCGTTTCCAATAAGGGATGGTAAAATTTTTCTGTAATTTTTATCGATGTATTAGACTGGATCTATTTTGTATGATACGAATTTGTATAAAAGAAATTGTGTGTGTTTAAATTATTGCCAGTGAATTTAAAATGAATTTTTTCGGTTATTTATCAAATTGCGAAATAAATCTTACCAAGCAGGCTATTCTTTCTGAAGGTGAAATTCTAAATTACTCATCAATGATCACTAAAATCACTGCCGCAGTAAATTATTTGCACAATATAGGTGTAAAAAGAAAAGATAAAATTGCGTTGCTCTTTGATAATACTCCGAGTTTTGTTATTACTGTCTTCGCTATTTGGAAATTGAATGCTATCCCGGTACCGCTGAACAACAGACTATTGTTATCAGAACTTAAAATACAAATCGAATCCGTAAAGTGTAAATTTCTAATTTTTGAAAATCTTTACCAGGAATTAATAAAAGACTTGGACGTCAAATTAATCAACTCCGAACAGATTAAACTTTTGAATCCTGTTGCATCCGCAGATATTTTCTTAGATATTACTGAAAATCAAACCGCTTTGATTCTTTTCACTTCCGGCTCTACCGGTAATTCAAAAGCAGTAATATTCTCATTCGGAAATCTGATTAACAGCGCAAAATTAGGAAATCAGGTTTTCATTCATGGAGACAGTGATATATGGCTGGCCTCTCTCCCGTTTTTTCACATCGGCGGTTTTTCAGTTATCACAAGGACTTTTTTAAACGGACTGACGATTGCGATTCCCCGGAACAATGACAATGCCGGGTTACATGAAGCGTTTATGAAATTTGCCCCTACCCTTTCTGCTTTCGTTTCAACTCAACTGAAAAGAATTCTGGATAATAACATTAAGCCCAACTCTGAATTAAGACATGTATTATTGGGAGGCGGATTCATTGAAGACGAACTAGTCAGACGAGCTTATGAACGCGGATGGAACGTCTCAAAGTCTTTCGGTACAACCGAAACATCTTCTTTTGTAACAGCGCTGACAAAAGATAATTTTGAAAAGAAACCCGGATCCTCTGGCAAAGCTTTACTCCCGAATAAAATATATATAATTGGCCAAGACGGAAATACTTTATCGAATAATTCTATCGGTGAAATAGTAATTGAAAGCAGTTCGGTTGCAATGGGATATTTAAATAATATGTCCGAATCCGAAAAAAAATTCTCCGGGAGTAAATTTTTCACCGGCGATTACGGATACCTTGATAGAGACGGTTATTTATATATCGAAGCCAGGAGAAGTGATTTGATAGTCTCCGGCGGAGAAAATATAAATCCTAATGAGGTTGAGCGAATTATTCTTAAGCATCCGGGAATTATTGATGCTGCGGTTTTGGGAATTGAAGACAAAGAGTGGGGACATTCGGTAGTTGCTGCAATTGTAACTCTGAATAATAAACAATTAACAATTGCAGAATTAAAAAAATATCTTAAGGATATTCTTCCCTCATATAAACATCCAAAAAAGATTTTTATTTTAAAAGAACTGCCTAAAACAGCGTTGGGTAAAATAAAAAGAGAAGAATTAAAAAAGACTATCGGGAACATGGGTTAATCTTTGTATAACGATAATCCTTGAGAAATTTTTTCGCTCATCGGATTTTTCTTCCAAGTTTTTCTATTTACAAAAACATGAACCGTTTTCACTTCGCAGCATTTTTCGAGATCGGCATTTAAAAATATATAAGAAAGTTCGAATGAAGAAGATTTTAAATTTGTTACTTTTATTTCTATTGTAATTATATCGCCGTATTTCATAGGTCGATGATAATGCGATTCGGCATTCAATATCGGGACTACGTATTCAGGATTATTCCAATAATCCTCTTCCAAGCCGAAACTGTCTACCATGGATTCATAAGCTTGATGAGAAAGTTCGAACACTCTGCCGAAAAACAATATTCCGGCTGGATCGCAGTCATAAAAATTTATTTTGATTTTGTGTTGAAACATATTTTACCAGACTATTAAACTTTTATCTTTTTCGAGTAAAAATTGCGGAATGGAATTTTTGATGGCTTCTTCCAAAGCATCGACGAAATGATGTTTGGTAAGAGTCTTACTGTATACAAATCCTATTTCTCTTTTAGGAACCGGGTCATTGAATTCGCGAATCAAAGATAATTGTACTTCATCTTTAATATCGTTAACTGCAAGATGCGGCAATAATGTAATCCCGAAATTTTGTTCGACCAGTCTTTTTAAAGTATCAATAGAGCCGCTTTCAAACAAGATCTTCCTGTCGCTTTCTCGCCATTCCCTTTCGTTACTTTTGCATAACTTAAGAACCTGACCTCTTAAACAATGCCCTTCTTTCAAAAGCAGCAGATCATCGGTAGACAGGTCGTCAATATTTACCATTATTTTGCTGAAAAGAGGGTGCTCTTTTGAGATATAGGCAACAAAAGGTTCATAATATAAGCTTCGCTCAATCATAGAAGAATTATTAATAGGGAGGGCTAATATACCGATATCAATTAAATCCTTATCAAGCGAGTTTAAGATTTCATTTGTCGTTATCTCATCTATAATTAGTTCAATAGACGGATAAGTATCTACAAAATATTTAATAAAAAGGGGTATCAAATAAGGGGCAATGGTTGGTATGACTCCAATTTTAAGTGTTCCCTTGAATTGACCGGTTTCAGTATCAATTAAATTTTGAAGTTTTTCCGATTCGGTAATAATTGTTTTAGCCTGTTTAATTATTTTTACCCCGATATCGGTAGTGGTAATCGGTTGTTTGCTTCTATCGAAAATAATTACGCCGAATTCTTCCTCTAACTTCTGAATCTGCATACTTAAAGTCGGCTGGGTGACAAAGCAATGGCTTGCCGCCGTCCCGAAATGCCTGAAATTATCTACTGCCACGATATAATATAATTGAGCTAATGTCATAATTTTAATTCTAAATATAATTAAAGTTAAATTGATGTAAAAATCGAAGAATTGATTTTTAGAGTGAACGATATGTGGAGCAAGTACAGGCAGATGGTATTGAAATGATATTATGATTATATATTAAGGGTATAAGAAATTATTCGGGAGAATTACCAATAGATAATATCTATGTTAGCATAAACACAATCTATTTGAACTATGCTAACTTAGGTTTTAAATTAGCACATCAAAAAATCAAACACATATAAGGAGAAAATTCGTTTATGAGTAATTTATTGTCGTTGGGTTCTCAATTTCCGGAATTCAAAAAAACAGCTGTTGTATCGATTGAAAAGAACAACGAATTTACAGAAATCACATCTGCGGATCATAAACAATCCGGCAAATGGATGGTAATGTTCTGGTATCCGAAAGATTTTACTTTCGTATGCCCTACCGAAATTGCCGAGTTTAATAAGAATTATGATGAATTCAGAGACAGAGATACTGTATTATACGGCGCGTCGACTGATTCGGAATATGTACATTTGGCATGGAGAAAAGATCATCAGGATTTAAAAGGTCTTAAGTTTCCTTTAATTGCCGATACTTCAAAATCTCTTGCCGAATCGCTGGGAATACTAGAACCAAACGAAAAAATAGCATATAGGGTTACACACATTGTTGATCCGGACGGAATAATCCGCTGGGTAAGCGCAAATGATTTGAATGTTGGCAGAAATGTAAAAGAAGTATTAAGGGTTCTTGATGCTTTGCAAACGGATGAACTTTGTCCGTGCAACTGGGAAAAGGGGCAAGAGACTTTAAAAGTAGCTTAATATATTTGAGCCGGATCCAACAAAATTCGGGGTCCGGTTCATTCCTTTCTTTTTTTAACCCAAAGTATTAAATAAAGGTAAAATAATTATGTCGTTAAACGAAACTAAAATTGATTTATATAAAGATCTCGGTATAACCGAAGACGAAAGATTTGAATACATTGAAACTATGGTTTCAGGTGAGACTAGATACCTTAGAGACTTGCGTATAAACTTGAAAAATACGCTTGCTTCGGAAAATCTGAATATAAAAGAAGCTTATTTTATTGCTCTGGCAATCGCGGTAAATGAGAGACATTCTGTCCTCACCGAGATATTCAAAAGTAAAGCAAAACTTAACGGCGCTACCGATGAAGAACTGGCCGAAGTGTTTGCATGTTCGTCAATGCTGGCTGTAAATAATGTGTTTTACAGATTCAAGCATTTCATAAAAAGTTCGAATGAAAATTATCAATCAATGGCAGCCGGTATTAAGATGAATATAATGTTGAGCCCGGTGCTCGGTAAAGAGTTGTTTGAATTAATTAGTCTTACCGTTTCTGCTGTTAACGGCTGCGAATCTTGCGTAAATTCTCACGAAGAGTCAGTGCGGAAATACGGATCAACAGAGCAAAGGGTTTTTGACGCAGTTAGACTTGCAAGTATTGTAAGGGGATTATGTGTAGCTCTAAATTAATTTTAATTGTTTAATTGTCTTATTGTCGAATTGTTTCCAGGCGTATAAAAAGTACAAGACATATAATTTTATAGATTAATTATTTTTAAACAATTTAAAGATTAAACAATTTTTGCGTTTGTAATTATCTTCTAAAAAAGATAATATTCTGCCTGAAAAAAAACGTTTTTCGAAATTGGGGATTTAATGATAGCTTCCTGCTCTTATTATTTGAGACACAGATTAAATTATATATTTATTTGCGTCGTCTGTTTGTTTGCTCATCCAAGCAACGTTTCGGCGCAGGAAAATTATTTTTATACGAATAAGCCTTACGGCAGCGAATCGTTATTTAATCCAATAACGTTAATGATAAATGGCGGATACGATGTATGCCAGCTTCAGATGGTTCCTAACAGAGTATTCGGTCAGCCGTACTCAAAAATGATGCATGTTGTATTTAGAAATCTTGGCGACCCTTTTACAAGTATAAATCATTACGGATGGGCACTATTTCTTCGCACTGAATTTCTTCCAATAAGCTTCAAGATAGACGAAATGCAGTGGATCCCCAATTATCAGCAGCATCTAATCGGCGGGGGTATGCTGTTCACAAAAATGAAAGAATGGTATAGGATACATGATTATCCGGTACCATGGCTTCTGTCCGCGGCAACTTTAATGACCCATCATCTTTTTAATGAGGTTATGGAATCAGGTCCGAACGAAGGTTATAGTGTTGATGAAATATCGGATATTTATGTATTTGATTTAGGAGGAATAATACTTTTCAGTTTCGATTCCATAAATGAATTCTTCAGTAAAGAATTGAATCTATCCGACTGGTCGCTCCAGGCTACTATAACGATGCCTTACGGCAGAATAAACGCGGGACAGTATTTTGCAATGAAATGGAAGTTACCCTTTTCGGATCAATATTCGTTGTTTTACAGATACGGAATGGGGGCTTTATTCGGGTTTTCAAAAAAAGTAAATGATGAAGATAACGTTTCTGCCGGCTTTGGTTTTAAAACAAAGCATTTAGTAGATGTAAACACCGAGGTAAGACAGCGTACAATTGAAACAGGCTGGCACGCGGGAATTTTTTACGATAAAAATAATTCACTGATGGCCTCTCTGGTGTTTAGCGGGGTAAAAGAATATTTCTGTATGATAGATATATATCCGGGAATAATAAAAATCCAGAACTTTTCTCCCGGCGTATGGACGGTAATCGGAAGAAACGGCAACATGATGTGGGGCGTTACAACCAGATATGTTTTTAGTCTTGGTTATGAAGCAAACTATTAGGATTTTCGATTGACTATTGAAGATTGACGAATATACCTTAAAATTTCAATTTTCAATTCTTAATCGTAATTCGTCAATCTTCAATCAATACGCTGTTTTCCTGCATCAGGGCTTTGTGAACCGCAACAGCGCATTTCCTGCCTTCGGCAATAGCCCATACAATAAGGGACTGTCCTCTCCGCATATCACCGCAAGCAAATACCTTAGCGAGCGTGGTAGCATGGGCATTATCTTCCAACCCGAACTCTGCTTTCACATTACCCCTCCCATCCAGCTGCATACCGAGCTCTACCAATTCATTCAGCATCCCGTTATGTATAGGATGGACAAAACCGGCGGCAATTAAAACTAACTCAGCCGGCAGTTTCAAATTCCGAACCGGGAATTTCAATAAACTTCCCGTTTTCAAATTTAACTTCATTGCAGACCAATGCAATTACTTCACCGTTATCATTACTCTTAAATGATTTAGTATTTATACTCCACTTACGCTCAACGCCTTCCTCATGACTCGAAGAAGTTCGTATCATCATAGGCCAATAAGGCCAGGGTGTACTTTGGTCTCTCTCGGAGGGAGGCTGCGGAAGTATCTCTATTTGTGTTACGGATTTTGCACCCTGCCTGTTCGAGGTACCGACACAATCAGACCCGGTATCGCCTCCGCCTATAACAACAACATTTTTGCCTTCGGCAGAAATTCTTTCTTTAATCTCCTCGCCTGCATTTGCCCTGTTCTGTTGGGTTAAAAATTCCATCGCGAAATGTATTCCTTTAGATTCTCTTCCCGGTATTGAAATATCTCTCGGTTTTTCTGATCCGCCTGCCAATACCAAAGCATCAAATTTTTCCAGAAGTTGCTTGGGCGAGATATCGACTCCAACATTTACGCCAGTTCTGAACTCAACTCCTTCAATGGCCATCTGTTGAATTCTTCTATCGATTACCTGTTTCTCAAGTTTAAAATCGGGAATACCGTAACGAAGCAACCCGCCGGCCTTGTTATTTTTTTCGTACACAGTAACGTTATGTCCGGCCCTAACCAATTGTTGAGCGGCGGCTAATCCTGCTGGTCCCGATCCGACAATTGCTACGGATTTTCCGCTCATTACATGAGGCATTCTGGGTTTTACCCAGCCTTCTTCAAAACCTTTATCTATAATGGTTCTTTCAATAGCTTTAATAGAAACAGGCTGTTCATTTATTCCCAGAGTACATGCAGTTTCGCAGGGAGCGGGGCAAAGCCTGGAAGTAAATTCGGGAAAATTATTTGTGGAATGAAGGTTATCAAGAGCTTCTTTCATTTGTCCTCGATAAACTAAATCATTCCATTCAGGAATATAATTCTGAACCGGGCATCCGGTATCACCGTGACAAAACGGTATTCCGCAGTCCATACATCGTGCACCCTGAATTTTAGCTTCTTCGGAAGAAAAGCGTCTATCAAATTCTTTAAATTTTTTAACTCTTTCATTAACAGATTCTTTCTTGAGGTCAGCTCTTTGATATTCCATAAATCCGGTCGGTTTACCCATTTAAAACCTCCTCCAGTTCTTTTCCTTTAACATTTGATTTTTCCGTTTCTTTTTCTTTTGCCAATATAGCCAGAGCGCGTTTATATTCACCCGGAATTATCTTCCAGAAGTTTTCTTTTTCGGTAGTCCAATTCTTCAGAATATGTTCGGCTCTTTTTGATCCTGTATATTTGAAATAACTGGAAACCATTTCGTATACCTCTGCAATATCTTCATCGTAAACAAGATACTCAACGTCAACCATTTCATGATTGATATATTTATTTGCAACTTTTTTAGTATCCCAAATATATGCTATACCGCCCGACATACCCGCCGCAAAATTACGCCCAGTTTTGCCCAAGACAACTACCCTGCCGCCGGTCATATATTCGCAGCCATGGTCGCCGACACCTTCAACAACAGCGTATGCGCCGGAATTACGAACCGCAAATCTTTCTCCAGCAACTCCGTTAATATAGGCTTCACCTCCGGTAGCGCCGTATAAACACGTATTACCAATGATAATATTTTCCGCCGGGTCGAAGGTAACTTCATCCGGTGTTTTAACAATCAATCGTCCTCCGGATAAGCCTTTGCCAGTATAATCATTAGATTCTCCGGTAAGATTAAGCTCTATTCCCTTGGCAAGGAATGTTCCGAAACTTTGTCCCGCGGTTCCTCTCAATTCTATTTTAATTGTGCCGTCGGGGAGCCCTTCAGCTCCGTATTTTTTTGCAACTTCGCTCGAAAGCATTGTACCAACCGAACGATTAATATTTCTTATTTTATTCTTTATAAGAACAGGCGTTCCGTTTTCAAGTGCCTGTGCAGCTTCTTTTATGAATTCAAGATCAATTTGTTTGTCAAGTCCGTGATCCTGTTCCCTTGTTCTATAAAGATTCGTATCGTAAAGCGAAGTGGGTTTAAACAAAGGTTTGCTTAAGTCGATTCCTCTCGCTTTCCAGTGATCATGCAGTCTAACCTGAATTATTTTATCGGTTTGACCGATCATTTCATTAAAAGTTCTGAATCCGAGAGCCGCCATATATTCTCTTACTTCTTCGGCAATGTAGAACATAAAGTTAACTACATACTCGGGCTTTCCGCTGAATTTCTTTCTCAATTCGGGATTTTGTGTTGCCACACCGACAGGACAAGTATTAAGGTGGCACTTGCGCATCATAATACAGCCTTGTGTAACAAGAGGAGCAGTTGAGAAGCCGAATTCCTCGGCGCCTAAGAGCGCGGCTATTACAACATCTCTTCCGGTTTTCATTTGCCCGTCTGCGGCTAAAAATACCCTGTCTCTCAAGCCGTTTAATACTAGTGTCTGATGGGCATCGCTTATTCCTAGCTCCCAGGGAGTTCCTGCATATTGAATAGAAGAGATCGGGCTGGCGCCGGTTCCGCCGTCATGTCCGCTGATTAATATATGATCGGCATGAGCTTTTGCAACGCCCGCTGCTATGGTTCCAACGCCGACTTCCGAAACAAGCTTTACACTTATTCTAGCTTTGGGATTAATGATTTTTTAAATCGAATATTAACTGCTTCAGATCCTCAATTGAATAAATGTCATGATGTGGAGGAGGACTTATTAATGTAACACCCGGAGTACTATGTCTAACTCCTGCAATAATCTTATCAACTTTAAATCCCGGAAGCTGTCCGCCTTCTCCGGGCTTGGCTCCTTGGGCCATTTTTATTTGAAGTTCGTCGGCATTAACGAGATAATGAGCGGTAACTCCAAATCTTGCCGAAGCAACCTGTTTAATCGCGGATCTCATGCTATCGCCGTTCGGCATAGTAATAAATCTTTCCGATTCTTCACCGCCTTCGCCGGTATTCGATTTACCTCCGATACGATTCATGGCAATTGCGAGAGAGGTATGCGCTTCACGCGAAATTGAACCGAAACTCATGGCTCCGGTAGAAAATCTTTTTACAATCTCTTCCGCAGGTTCAACTTCTTCAATCGGGATTTTTTTACCAGAAGTATCCAGATCAAATAAACTTCTTAGAGTAACTCTCTTCTTATTCTGATTGTTAATCAGCTGTGTATATTCTTTAAATGTTTTATAATCGTTTCTTCTTGTACTTATCTGTAACTTAGAAATTGTATATGGATTCCATAAATGCTGCTCACCGTCTCTTCTGTAATTATACAAACCGCCTACATCCAAAGTACTTTGGTCGACCTGAGGATCCAGAGCAACAGTATGTCTGCGAATTGTTTCTTCTTCAAGCATTTCAAGACTTAATCCTTCGATCTTAGTAGGAGTTCCCGTAAAATAGTTCTCGACAATTTCGCTGTCCAATCCTACTGCTTCAAATATCTGAGCACCGCAATAAGATTGTAAAGTACTAATACCCATTTTACTGAAGATCTTATATAAACCTTTGCTTACCGCTTTAACAAAATTGTATTTTGCCGTCTTATAATCCCTTACCTCAGGCAGCATACCTTTTGCAATCATATATGCAAGCGTCTCGTAAGCGAGGTAAGGATTTATTGCATTCGCTCCGTAACCACAGAGCAAGGCAAAATGATGAACTTCCCTAGGTTCGCCGCTCTCAACAATTAACCCGGTTTTGGTTCGTAAACCCGCTCTCAGCAATGCATGATGAACACCGGATGTAGCCAAAAGACTGGGTATTGCCGCGCAATTTCTGTCAACTCCTTTATCAGAAAGAATAATAAGAGAAATTCCGGATTTAACCGCTTCAACAGCTTCCTGGCAGATCTGGTCGAGTCTTTCCCTCATATTATGTCTTACAAAAGGATTGAAGATCAGAGGAATTGTTATTGATTTAAAATGTCCTCTTGTTATATTCCTGATCTTTTCCATTTGAGAATTGGACAGAAGAGGATGCTCCAATTCAAGTCTGTGGGCATGCAACGGAGTTTCCGCAAGAAGATTTTGCTCCGGGCCCACATAAGTTGTTAATTCCATTACAAGTTCTTCGCGAATAGAATCTATGGGAGGATTTGTAACCTGAGCAAATACTTGTTTAAAGTAACGGAATAGAAGTTGCGGTTTATTCGAAAGAACCGCAAGCGCGGCGTCGGTACCCATAGAGCCGATGGCTTCCTGACCGTTAGCAGACATCGGACCCATTACCTGCGACAAATCTTCTTTTGTATAGCCGAATATTCTCTGCCTAATTAACAAATTATCAAAATTCGCATTGTATATATATTCCGGCGTAGGCAGATGAGTAAGTTTAATCATATTTTCGTTGACCCACTGCCTGTAAGGTTTTCTGGTTACTATATCTTTTTTAATTTCTTCGTCGTCTATAATTCTTCCCTGCTTTTAAATCTAATATAAACATACGGCCGGGCTGCAGCTTCCCTTTAACCGCAACATTTTCCGCGTCAACACTCTGCGTACCGGCTTCGGACGTAAGTACTACAAGTCCGTCTTTTGTTACTACATATCTTGAAGGTCTTAAACCGTTTCTGTCAAGCGTAGCGCCAATTATATTTCCATCTGTAAACACAACCGCCGCAGGACCGTCCCACGGTTCCATCATAGTCGCATGATATTCATAAAATGCTCTTCTATCCGGATCCATCAGATCATTCTTCGACCATGCTTCGGGGATCATCATCATCATGGCGTGAGGAAGGCTTCTACCGCTCATTACGAGCAACTCAAGCACGGAATCGAATGTTGCCGAATCGCTCTGACCTTCCATAATAATGGGAAGCATTCTCTTAAGATCTTTTCCGTAATAAGGCGACTCCATAACTGCCTGACGCGCAGCCATCCAATTTTTATTTCCGCGCAATGTATTTATCTCACCGTTATGAGCAATCATCCTAAACGGATGCGCCAGATCCCAGGTAGGGAATGTATTTGTAGAAAACCTCATATGAATCATCGCCATTGCCGATTTCATATCCGGATCGTTGAGATCTTTGTAATATTTTCGTATCTGTGGAGCGAGCAGCATTCCCTTATAAATTAATACCTTGCTTGAAAAAGACGGAACATAATATTTACTTCTGTCCAGCTTTAATTCAACACGAATACGGTGGTCTATAATTCTTCTTATTAAATAAAGCTTACGTTCAAACTCATCCTGATTTTCTATTTTTTTATTAGCACCGATAAAACATTGTCGGATAAAAGGCTGAGTTGCTCTGGCTCCTTTACCCGGCACTGAAGGATCGACGGGAACATCGCGCCAGCCGAAGAACTTTTGATTTTCATCAATAACAATTTTTTCAACAATGTTTTCTACCGCTTTTCTTAAAATCGGGTTTTGCGGCAGGAAGATAACCCCCACGCCGTACCGCCCTTCCTGCGGCAGATCAATTTTATTTTCGGAAGCTACTTTTCTTAAAAATTCGTCGGGCATTTGAATCAATATTCCTGCACCGTCACCTGTCTCTGGATCGGCGCCTACGGCACCGCGATGCTCAAGGTTTTTAAGAATATCGAGTCCCTTATCAATTATATCCCGTGATTTTCTGCCTTTAACATCAGCTACGAATCCCATTCCGCAAGCGTCGTGTTCGAAGGCGGGGTCGTACATTCCGAGTTTATTATTCGTTTTATCTTTATTCAATTCCGTGATTCTATTCATTTCCAATTCACTTTTTTCTTCATTTAGTCGATACATACAAGAGGACTCCTTTCAGGAAGGTTATCGATTCACTATTCATGCATTTTATGTATAAAATTTCCGTTTTTTCCTTGGGATATACCTTATATCTTTAATAAATTAAGTTTTTATACAATAAACATAAATTAACTAAGGTAATTTATAATTTATTAAGAAATTTTCAAGAGATTTACCCATTTATAATTAAAATATTTTTGTTCGATTTTTTTGATTAGATCAAAAAGATGTCATTAAGGAAGGGAAGTTTTGTTCTCACTTCCTCAACGCAGTTTTTAGATAATTCGGCCACTAAAATTTTTTCCGATCCGGACTGGCCGATAATTTCCTTGCCTGTTGGGTCAAACAATGAGGAATAGCCCGTATAATTTAATTTCGGATCTCTGCCAACTCTGTTAACGCCGGCAACATAGCATTGATTCTCAATTGCCCTTGCCTTAAGTAAGGTCCGCCAGTGCTCAATTCTGGAATCAGGCCAATTAGCAATTACCACTATTAATTCGGCTCTGGCTTTACCGTAATGCCGGTACAATTCCGGAAATCTTAAGTCATAGCAAATTGATAATCCGGTACTAAAATTTCTAATATCGGATATAACTGTTTTTTCACCTCTCGTAAAATGTTTATCTTCCGCCGAATAAGAAAACGGGTGAATTTTTCTGTAATATGATTTTAATTCACTGCCGTTTATATGCAGCAGAGTATTAAAATATTTTCCGTCATTTTTTTCAATTATTCCGGCCAAAATATCGCAGCCGTAATTGCGTGAAACTTCGGAGAAAAATTCAAAACTTTCTCCTTTTAAAGGTTCCGCCAATATTTCTGCTTTCATAGAAAAGCCGGTTAAGGTCATTTCCGGGAAAACTAAAAGACCAACATCCGTGAACCCGGTGCTGAGCATTAAGGATATCTTTTCACGATTAACCGGTTTGTTCTCCCAAACAGGGTTGTATTGAAACAGACCTATTTTCACTGCATTCTGCTCCGGATTATTTAAACGGCATTAACTTTTTTGCCGGCTAATTTATTTTTATACAGCCGGTAATTTATACTATCGCTTAACGCCTGAAAACTCGCTTTAATAATATTCTCCGATACACCGACGGTACTCCATGTTTCATTGCCGTCACTCGACTGTATCATAACTCTTACTTTCGCACCGGTTCCTTCTTTTTCATCAAGGACGCGTACTTTGTAATCTATTAATTTTATTAGTGCTACTTCGGGATAGAATCTTATCAGAGCTTTCCTGAGAGCATTATCCAGAGCATTCACCGGACCGTCGCCGTCTGATGCGGTATGTTCTATCTCTCCGTCAACCTCTATCTTAAGTACTGCTTCCGAATCGTTTAATCCTTTTTCATCATTAAATACCGTTACCTTTGAATCCAATACATAGAAGAAAGGCGAGAATCCGTTCAGTTCTGATCTAAGCAATAATTCGAAAGAAGCCTCCGCGCCGTCAAACTGAAAACCGTCGAATTCAAGCGACTTAATATAATTAACAAGTTTCTTGCTGATTTCCCTGTCGTTAGATAGATCAATTCCAAGTTCTTTGGCTTTGTATCTTATATTGCTTTGACCCGCCAGATCAGATACCAGCACACGCTGTTTATTTCCCACGGTTTCAGGACTGATATGCTCGTACATTTTACTGTCCTTCAGCACCGCACTAACATGAATACCGCCTTTATGAGCAAATGCAGATTTGCCTACAAAAGCGGCCCTGGTATTTGGTACTAAATTCATTAGCTCCGAAACAAAATACGACAACGAAGTTAAATGCTCAAGATTTATTTCCGTGGCCGTATCAAGATCAAGCTTTAAAATTAAATTGGGAATAATGCTGCACAAATTTGCATTGCCGCACCTCTCACCTACACCGTTTACCGTGCCTTGAACATGGACCGCGCCTGCTTGAACGGCTGCTATTGTATTTGCAACGGCTGTTTCGGAATCGTTATGGCAGTGAATGCCTATCGGGCTATTTACATACTTTTTTACTTCCGTTATAATGTCAAAAACTTCGTGCGGAAGAGCCCCGCCGTTGGTATCGCAAAGTACAAGGACGTCTGCACCGCCTTTTTCCGCCGCTTGCAGCATTTTCACAGCAAACGCATTGTCTTCTTTATATCCGTCGAAAAAATGCTCAGCGTCGTATATTACTCTTTTATCGAATTTTTTTAGAAACTCAACCGATCCGAATATCAGTTGCGCGTTTTCGTCTTCGGATATTCCGAGACCCTTTTCGGAATGAAGTTTCCATGTTTTCCCGAATATCGATACTACCTCGGTATCCGCCTTTATTAAGGCTTGAAGGTTGGCATCTTCTTTTATCCTGTCGATAGATCTTGCAGTAGATCCGAACGCACAGATTTTTGCGTGATTCAGTTTTAAATTATGGCAACGCTGGAAAAATTCCTCGTCTCTCGGATTGCTTCCGGGCCATCCGCCTTCGATTATATCTATGCCGAATTCATCTAACCTCTGGGCTATTAATAACTTATCCTGAACGGAAAGATTAACGCCTTCTCCTTGAGTACCGTCCCGTAGAGTAGTGTCGAATAGTTCGATCTTGTTTTTCATCTCATTGCCAATCTTTTACTGTTACTAAATCACTTTTAATATGCGTACCTGTGAATTACAGGGAATAATAAATTTCATGTAAAACTGGTTTAAACGATCATCCCGGCATTTCTTGCATATTTAAATATATCGCCGGCTTCGATAATAGGTAATATATCTCCGAGTGAGCGAAGTTTGAATACTATTCCGGAAGTTAAATTCTTTAAAGTGTTTTCTTCAAGATTCAACTCAAGTTCATCGCCTGTATTTATCTTCTCATTAATTTTCTCCGGCGTCTCATAGGGTAAAAGAAACCCCCCGTCCACGCAGTTGCGGTAAAATATTCTAGCATATGATTCCGCGATAACCGCTTTAACGCCGGCTATATTAAGAGCAAACGGTGCGTGTTCTCTGGAAGAACCGCATCCGAAATTGGATCCGCCGATAATTATATTGTAGTCGGATAAATAATTTTCTCCCTTAATAAAAGGGATCCCTCCGTTCGGCAACCCCGACTTTTGAGGAGGGACCCCGGAGAGAGAAAAATGTCCGTACATTTTCGATTCTTCAGGATCCGTTAAACTGTATACTAAATGTTCGGCGGGTATGATCTGATCCGTATCGATATTGTTCCCGAGAACAAATGCTTTTCCTTTAATTATTTTTTCCATTTAAATAATAATCTCCAAATCTTTTCTGGTTTAGAATATTTATAAGAAATCTCTCGGATCGGTTATTACACCCGCAACCGCGGATGCCGCAACGGTTAAGGGCGAAGCAAGATAAACTTCCGATTTCTTGCTTCCCATTCTGCCAGGGAAATTTCTATTTGTTGTTGAGATAACCGTCTCACCGTCATGAGCCCTACCCACAGTATCCGAAGGACCTCCGAGACATGCCGCGCATGAAGACTGCGCAATTTCGCATCCGGCATCCTGAAAGATCTGCCTAAGAGAAACACCGCTGATAGTTTCTTCTTCAAGCTGACTTGCAATCTGAGTGCTTGCAGGAACTATGAATGTAGGCACCTTAACTTTATTTCCGAAAATAATTTTTGCAGCAGAGATAAAATCACTTAATTTACCTCCGGTGCAAGAACCGACATAGCATTTTGTAAGTTTAGTACCCTGAACATTTCTAACGGTATCCAGATTATCAGGGCTGTGCGGTTTTGCAACGTGAGGTTCCATCTTAGTAACGTCATAAGTATACGATGCTTTGTATTTAGCGTCCGGATCGCTTTTGAAAATTTCATAAGGCTTATCCGTACGTTCTTTAACATATGCTTCCGTAACTTCATCGGCCGCAATTATACCATTCATCGCACCGGCCTCAATGGCCATATTAGTGAGTGTCATTCTTTCATCTATCGATAAAGAATAAACACCATCACCGTCGAATTCAAGGGCACAATAAGTTCCGCCGTCTGTGGTAATATCACCCAGCACCTGCAGAATCAAATCTTTTGCCGTAAGATAAGGCGGCAGTTTACCGTTAAAAGTAAACTTCAATGATTCCGGTACCTTCTCCCAAATTTTCCCAGTTCCCAGGATAAACGCAGCATCTGTATTACCGACACCTGTTGAAAACATCCCGAATGCGCCTGAAGTACAAGTATGCGAATCTGTTCCGAAAAGAACCGTACCGGGTACGTTGTAGCCTTCTTCCGCAAGGGCTATGTGGCAAACTCCTTTGTATCTTTCGGTTCCCACATCGTAATAATTATCCAAATCATACTCTTTCGCAAAGCTTCTCAGAATTTCAACATTTCTGTTTGCCTGCGGATTCTTTGTAAAGATGTAATGATCCGGAAATATAACCAGTTTATCCTTGTCCCATATTTTAGCTTTCTCGCCGAACTCCCGTTTCCAGATTCCGATAGTCGGCGGTCCGCATACATCATGCGTCATTAATACATCAACATTTAACCATATATTTTCTCCGGGTTCCACCCTATCTCTTCCGGAAGCTTTTGCTAAAATTTTCTCTGTTATTGTCATCGACATTTTTTATTTCCTTTATACTGCTTGAGATATATCTGATAATGAACTGTCATAGTTTTCGCCTTCTGATTTCAGTTTTTCAAATTTACGATACTGATTCAGTGCCTGAAGGTATGCTTTCGCGCTCGCTTCGATAATATCCGTAGAGATTCCTCTACCCGTAAATGAGTTTTCGTCTTCTCTTAAACGGACAATTACTTCGCCCATCGCCTGTCTGCCAGAGGTAACCGAACGGACGTTATAAGATTCAAGTTTAGGTTTAACGTCAAGCGCTCTCTCAATCGCATTAAAGCATGCATCAACCGAACCGTCTCCCGTTGCAGATTCCTGAACCGTATCATCGTGAGTCTTTATTTTAACGGTAGCCGTCGGAATAGCGTTGGTACCTATCATAACATGCAGATAAACCAGCTCGTAAAATTCATTCTTCTTGGAATGAACCTGATCGCCCATAAGTATTCTTAAATCCTCGTCGAAGACTTCTTTTTTCTTATCGGCAAGTTCCAGGAATTTTTCATAAACAATTTTTAATTCATCCTCGCTCAATGAATAGCCGAGTTCGAACAATCTGGATTTTAATCCGTGCCTGCCGGAGTGACGGCCGAGTACAATCTTTGTTTTCGGAACCCCGACACTTTCGGGTGTCATTATTTCATATGTCTGCCTGTTTTTTAGCATTCCGTCCTGATGAATGCCGGATTCATGCGCGAAGGCATTCTCACCGACAATTGCTTTATTCGGCTGAACTATCATACCTGAAAAAGAAGAAACCATTTTACTGGTATTATAAATTTCTTCGGTTCTTATGTTTGTATAAACATTATTTATATCTTTTCTAACTTTCAGAGCCATAACAATTTCTTCAAGTGAGGCATTACCTGCACGTTCGCCTATACCGTTGATAGTTCCTTCTACCTGACGGGCTCCGTTTTCAATTCCGCTTAAAGAATTCGCTACGGCAAGTCCGAGATCATCGTGGCAATGCACGCTGATAACGGCTTTATCTATGTTGTTTACTCTTTTTCTAAGTTCGGCAATCTTTGCCCCGAATTCCGATGGAAATGTGTAGCCGGTTGTATCCGGAATATTAACGGTGGTTGCACCGGCTTCAATAGCAGCCTGTATAATTTCCGATAGGTAAGACATTTCTGTTCTGCCTGCATCTTCAGCGGAGAATTCGATATCATGAGTAAATGTTTTAGCATAAGCCACTATATCCTGAGCCATTTTCAATATGGTTTTTCTTTTTTCCTGCAGAGTCTTTCCGTACCTTTCGTCGCCGAACTTTCCTAGAATATGAATATCAGAAGTTCCGATAAAAGTATGAATTCTAAATCTTTTTGCTCCCCGAAGTGCATCATAAGCAGCTTTAACATCAACCTCTTTGGCTCTTGCCAGACCGGCAATAACTGCATCCACTTCACCGGAGATGCGCTGAACCGCTTCGAACTGGGCGGGTGATGAAACAGGAAAACCTGCTTCTATAACATCTACCCCCAGCTTTTCAAGCTGTTTTGCTATTTCTAATTTTTCATACACATTTAATGAAGCGCCGGGTGATTGTTCCCCGTCTCTCAATGTAGTATCAAAAATTATTACTCTGTTATCCACTTTTATTACCTTTCTATGAAATTATAGTCAAACTTCATTTACTTTTAATAATATTTTACGGCTGATTTTATCGGACGCAAAAACCTACTTCTTCTTTCCGACTATTAATGCTAGCTCCCTCCATTTCCAATAACAGTCGACATCGTAAAAACCTATCTCCACTAGCCATTTCAACTGAGTTGCAACATCAAGAAGTTTATTAGTTCCGTCTTCCGGAGTTCCCAATAATTCAAAGAATTTTTTATGAAGATTCTCAGTTGGTGAAGAAACGTGCTCTAAATTGAAAAAAGTACCGCCGCTTTCAAGAATCTTCCAAACTTCATAATATAAGTTCCGCTTGCGGTTATCATCCGCATGATGAATCGCAAAACTCGATACAACAACGTCAAAACTTTCCGGATCGAAAGTGAGTGTTTGATTTATATTATGCTCTACTATGGTTACACGCTCTTCATCGTTATATTTTTTTTTCAACTCATCCAACATTGTTGGAGAGAAATCCAATGCAACACCCTTCGCATTCCGGCATTTTGTTAAACATAAATCCAGCAGTCTTCCGTTTCCGGAACCGATATCAAGAATCCTGCGGGCATCTTCCGGTATTTCTTCAAGCAGGGTAGCCTCGCCTTCGGTACGATGCGGTATTTTATCGGCTCTGCTTAAATAATTCAATGCATGTTCGGTCGATTTCCATTCGCTATTCATAATCACCTTAAATTATAGAGCAGTTTCTCTTACAGCCTGCTCATCATATATTTTATTAAAGTTTGCAATGACGGCATCCTTCATTTTATCAGTAGAAACAAGTACCGAACCGGGAGAAAAAATATCCGCCGTTCTGTAGCCAGATTCCAGAGTTTTGCTTATTGCTGCTTCAATTAATTCGGCAGCTTTATGCATCTTGAAAGAATGATAAAACATCATTGCGACAGAAGAAATTGTTGCGAGCGGATTAGCTTTACCCTGTCCTGCTATATCCGGCGCACTGCCATGCACAGGCTCATATAATGCGTATTTACTGCCGAGACTGGCTGAAGGCAGCATACCTAAACTTCCCGTAACCATTGAAGCGATATCGCTTAAAATATCACCGAACATATTTTGGGTCAGAATCACGTCAAACTGTTTCGGGTTACGGACAATCTGCATTGCCGCGTTATCCACATACATGTCACTCAGGGCAACTTCGGGATAATCCTGATGAATCTCGTGAACAACCTTCCTCCAGAACTGCGAACAATCGAGAACGTTGGCTTTGTCAACCGAGACAACTCTTTTATCTCTTGTCATCGCCAGATCGAAAGCATATCTGGCCATGCGCTCAACTTCTTCTCTGTAGTAAATCATTGTGTTCCAGCCTTTTTCATCATCATATCCTCTGGGCTCTCCGAAATAAACATCGCCGGTTAACTCTCTTAAAATTATAAAATCGGTTCCTTCCAAAACTTCAGGCTTTAATGTAGAAGCCGATAATAATGCGGAATAAACTTTTGCGGGACGGATATTATTGTACAATCCGAGTGCTTTTCTAAGTTTCAACAATGCGGCTTCGGGTTTTAAATTCTGAGGCAGGTTTTCCCATTTGGGTCCGCCTACAGCGCCCAGCAGAACCGCGTCCGCGTCATAACACGCACTCAGTGTTTCCTCAGTAAGCGGGGTTCCGAATTTATCGTACGAACAACCACCCGCCAAATATTCATTTAACGAAAGCTCTACATTAAATTTAGCGGCTACTGTTTTCATTACTTCCACCGCCGCGCTAACCACTTCGGGGCCGATTCCATCGCCGGGCAAAAGAGCAATCTTCACATTCATACACCGACCTCTTCTTTTTTATTTTTCTTGAAAAGCCAGCTCATCATCTCTCTTAGCTTTGCACCTACTTTTTCGATTTGATGTTCTTTATTCTCCGTTCTGAGTTTCTGCATTAACGGCTCGCCCGAGTTATATTCATCCAGCCATTCTTTTGCAAATTGACCTGACTGAATCTCGCTTAGAATTTTTTTCATCTCTTTGCGGGTTTCCGCAGTAATTAATCTTTTCCCTCTAGTCATTCCTCCGTATTCAGCGGTATCGCTTACGGAATAATTCATTCTTGATAGTCCTCCTTCATAATAAAGATCGACAATCAGTTTCATCTCATGCATGCATTCAAAGTAGGCCAGCTCCGGCGGATAACCTGCTTCAACAAGAGTATCAAAACCGGCTTTAATTAATTCAGCCGAACCGCCGCAAAGTACCGCCTGTTCGCCAAACAAGTCAGTTTCGGTTTCGTTCTTGAAGTTAGTTTCAATTACGCCTGCTTTTGTTCCACCGATACCCTTGGACCACG
>CAVUCX010000049.1:0-17427 GCA_963739955.1 uncultured Bacteroidota bacterium
GCGAACCTACACCGGCAAATCCGCCTACATCGGATCCGATAAAAGGCACACCGCTTAATCCCATTCCGAGCGACATGCTGCATGCAAGATTCAATCCTTCTTCGTTTGCGTTATTATCGCCTGTCCAAACGGCAGAATATCTTTGAATTCCCGCAAATCCGGCTCTCGTTAAAGTGAAGTGCCTTTTGTTCGGCGAAAATTTATGATAGGCGTCGAAGGTGGCTCTTGCTTCTTCAAGAGCATAAACGTTATGAATTTTTTTGTGATCGGCTATAAAACCGTTGTCGTTAAACTGTACAATATCAGGGAAAGAATTTCCCCAAACCGCAGGCTCGTTCATATCGTTCCAAAAGCCTTCAACTCCCGTTTTTAAAAACGAGTTCAGTTTTTCACCCCACCAATCTCGGGTTTTCTTCAATGTAAAATCCGGAAAATATGCCCATGACGGCCACACTTCGCCTTGATATACCATGCCGTCCGGATATTTCGCGAACAAATTATTTTTCAATCCTTCAACCGCGGCGAAATAATTCGAATCTGCTTTTACTCCGGGGTCGATTATCGGTATAACTTTGAATCCTTCCTTCTTAAGGTCCGAGAGCATCCTAACCGGATCGGGAAATCCTGAAGTGTCCCATGTAAAAACCCTGTAACCGTTCATATAATTTATATCCAGGTAAATTACATCGCACGGAATTTTTCTTTCCCTGAAGTTATGGGCAATATCCCTTACCTGGAATTCCGGATAATAACTCCATTTGCTTTGCTGAAAACCGAGAGACCACATCGGCGGCAGTTCCATTCGTCCGGTTAACATAGTATATGAGGTAATAACTTTTTTTATATCCGGACCGTATATAAAATAATAATTCATCTCCCCGCCTTCGGCTCCGAACCAGTAGAACCGGTTATTGCTTGCCCCCATATTGAAATATGATTTGTAAGTATTGTCGAAGAAGATGCCGTAGGCTTTATGATCTTTTACGCCGATGAAGAAAGGAATGGATTCATAAAGAGGATCTGATTTACCGTCATACGCAAAATGATCGGTGTTCCACATCGTGTATTGATTACCTCTTTTATTTAAGGGACCAGTTTTTTCACCCAGTCCGTAAAAATTTTCACCGCTAAATAATTCTTTAAAACACCGTACCTCATCGCCGTCGAAGCTCACGCCGAAACTCCGGTCGTCTTTATTAATTAAATTCATGTTTTTATCGTATATGCTTAACCTGCACGGCGACTTACTTATTTCTACATTTAATTTGCTTGTAGAAAGTAAATAATATTTTCCTTTATCGTTGAATTTAAAATCTGAGCTTGATGGTTTATCATATATAACCGCATAAGAGGGAGCCTTTGAAAAGGAAGATTTGTCGGTATACCGGAAGCGCAAAATATTATTTTTAATGACATATATATTGAACAAAGCGTTTGTAAGTTTGAAATCAATTTCATTTTCCGATTTTGTATAAGAGATAATATTTCCGGCAAATTTGTATTCCGCGCGGGCGATGCATGTAAAAATAATCAACAGGAAAAAAACTATATATTTTTTCAAATCAACTCCTAATGAAAGTCAAGTAACCTGTCGAAAAAATTCTTTGATTAATTTGCTAATATTTTTCCGTCGACCACGGGAGTAACGCATATCAGCGGATTCTGAGGGACATCAAAATGAGAGAAAATATCTTCAAATAATTCAAACTGACGGCCTCTCTTTTCGAGTTTGGAAAACTTAATGTACTTCATAAAATTGCCTTTTGAATTGGAAGGAGCGTCAAACCTGTAAGCATTATTAAAATCGTTGATAGCTTTGCTTTTAAGAAAAGCAATTTTATTGTCGTCTCCACCTTCCATTTCGTATGCAACAGCCCGGAATTCAACGACAAAACCGTTATTAATTATAAGATAAATATTTAAAATTACTTCATTCATATAGATTTTATTTACGGAGCACAGATTAGTAATCTGTGCTCCAATATCATGCTTTCGGACCGATCATCTTTTCTGGACGAACGACCTCGTCAAATTTTTCTTCTGTCAGCAGTCCCAATTCCACGGCAGCCTGTTTAAGCGTTGTATTTTCCTTATGCGCTTTTTTAGCAACCTTAGCCGCATTGTCATAACCGATGTGCGGATTCAAAGCAGTTACCAGCATCAGTGAATCGTTAAGATGCTTTTTAATGTTGTCCTCATTTGCCTGTATTCCCACCACGCAGTTATCCGTAAAGCTTTCGCAGGAATCCGCAATAAGTCTTATTGACTGAAGTACATTAAAAATGATAACAGGCTTAAAAACATTCAATTCGAAATTTCCGCTTGCACCGGCAAAAGTAACCGTCGCATCATTGCCGAATACCTGTGTACAAACCATTGTCATTGCTTCGGATTGAGTTGGGTTAACCTTTCCCGGCATAATAGAGCTTCCAGGTTCGTTTTCCGGAAGCATGATCTCACCTATTCCGCATCTCGGACCGGATCCGAGCCAACGGATGTCATTCGCGATTTTCATCAATGAAGCGGCAACTGTTTTTAAGAACACCGCTTGTTTCCACCAAAGCATCATGAGCCGCAAGCGATTCGAATTTATTTCTGGCGGTTTTAAATGGCTTACCCGTTAATTCGGCTATTTTAGACGCTGCTTTTACCGCAAATTCAGGATGAGTATTTAACCCTGTTCCTACGGCTGTACCGCCTAGAGCAAGTTCGAATAATCTGGTTAAACAGCCGTCGATTCTTTCAAGTCCGTTTGTTAATTGCTGAGTATACCCGGAGAATTCCTGTCCCAGGGTAAGAGGAGTGGCATCCATTAAGTGAGTACGGCCTATCTTTATAATATCTTTGAACTCTTCCGATTTTTCTTTAAGGGCATCTCTCAGCTTTGTTACCATAGGTATTAAACGGCGGTGAATTTCTTCAACTGCGGCAATATGCATCGCCGTGGGAAAAGTATCATTCGACGATTGAGCTTTATTAACATCGTCGTTTGGATGAATAGGCTTTTTGCTTCCCAACTGACCGCCGGCAAGTTCAATAGCTCTGTTTGAGATAACTTCATTTGCATTCATATTGGTTTGAGTTCCGGAGCCGGTCTGCCACACAACAAGAGGAAAATGATCGTCCAGTTTCCCTTCAATAACTTCATCGGCAGCTTTAACAATGAGACCGGCTTTTTCTTCCGAAAGAAGCTTAAGTTCTTGATTAGTTAAAGCGGCGGCTTTTTTCAAAACTCCGAGAGCTCTGATTAACTCACGGGGAAATCTTTCTCCGCCTATTTTAAAATTCATCAAAGATCTGGCAGTCTGCGCGCCGTAATATTTATCTACAGGAACCTTGATTGATCCCATACTATCTGTTTCAACTCTGTATTCCATTTTTTACTCCGATTAATTTCTTTTTCTGGCTAGTAAGAATACCATATATTTTATTAAAATTTACGTCAATTTAGTTAATGAGGGGCAAAATTACCACTTTAACTAATGAAAATATTTTGCCGGTATTTTTAATTCGACAGCTAATATCTATTAGTTTTGGGTCTATTGTCTTTCAAATTGCCTCAAATTATTCACTATAATGCATGAATAATCCCAAATTCAATAAAATAAGTTGAAATTTTGCTCTATCTCAACCGGTATAAGAAAAATTTTTCTTAATTATTACTGGTAAAATATTGATAACCCAAAATTATTTAGGTTGTTTTAAAGAAAGGATTAAGAATGTTGACTACTGCTGCAACTGAAAAAGCAAGACAATATATAGAAGGGCAAGCTAAGCTCCAATCTTCCTCTAAAAATGAAAAGAAAGAACTGTATTCAGGTCCTTGTATAACGATCTCTCGTGAGACAGGTGCCGGCGCCGATAAAGTAAGCGACTCCTTAATTGAATTTCTCAAGCCTTATACGAATACTAAAGTGGAGTGGACTGTTTTTGACAGGAACCTGATAGAAAAGGTTCTGCAGGATCATCATCTGCCGATGAATTTAAGCGAACTTATGGCAGAAGAGAAATATTCGACAATAAAATCAATTATGAATGAAGTATTGGGCGGCAAGCCGGGTATATGGAGCCTTGTACATAAAACCACCGAAACCATTTTACAGCTTGCAGAAATGGGCAACATAATTTTACTTGACCGGGGAGCAAATTTTATAACGTCAAAATTAAAAAATTGTTTTCACGTAAGACTTGTTTCAACCCTTGATGACAGAATCAGCCATATCCAGGATTTATATGCCTTCAATAAAAAAGACGCTCTTGAGTTTATAAAAAAAGAAGATATAGACAGAAAAAATTATGTTATGACATACTTTCACAAAGACATAAATGATCCGCTGCAATATCATATTGTATTAAATACTCACCTGATTAATGAAATCGAAGCAGCACAAATTATCGGCAGCTCATTGATAAAAAAGATGCCGGAATATTTTAAAAGTAATTGAGCCGGCCGCGTATTATAATATTAAATTAAAATTCATTTCATGTTTGAAAGTAATTCATTATATTAAACCAATTCTCCTGTACAGTTACTTATTTCTTATTTAACTGAAAGGGGGTTCAAAATGATAGTAAAGGGAGCTTTTGAAAAAGCGCGAATTTATATAGAATCGCGTTGCAGAGACTCGGAAACCAATCCGAAGAAATCAAATCATGGACCGTGCATAACAATCTCTCGGGAAACAGGTGCCGGTGCCGATAAAGTAGGTGAAGAATTAGCCAAGATTTTCAATTCCCTCTATGGTGAATGCTGTCATCCATGGACAGTATTCGATAAAAATCTCATCGAAAAAGTAATCGAAGATCACCACCTGCCCGAAAAACTTAGACAGTATTTTGTGGAAGATAAACTTTCAGAGATAAAATCGACGGTCAACGAATTGTTCGGAATTCACCCTTCTTCCTGGGTTTTACTTAGTAAAACCGCAAGTACAATATTACAGTTAGCTCAAATAGGTAACGTAATTATCGTGGGAAGAGGCGCTAATATTATTACGAGACATCTTAAAAATAGCTTTCATATCCGGCTGATTTCTCCGATGGAAGAAAGGATTAAGCGTATTGAAGATATTTACAATTTGCCCCGTAAGGATGCGGTTTCATATATTGTAAAAGAGGATTTAGCCAGAAAAAATTATATCAAGAAGTATTTCAATCAGAATGTTAATGATCTTAACGCATACCATCTTATTGTTAATACAGGCCTGCTCTCATACGAAAAAGCAGCAAAAACCATTTGTGATGCGGTTTTTGAGACTTATCCAAATCTGTTCGAGGAATATACTTTTACTTCCAAGTTTGATTATGCCTAATTACTTTGGAGTAAAAAATTGTCCTTTACTGATGGATTAGCCGCGGAGCGGTTGAATGTTATTATTATCCGCGTTCTTTTATCAATTTTTGAATTTAACCGCTTTAGTAATTAACCGTATTTTAAATCTATCCGGGTTAGAGACAATTAATATTCTGTTTATAATTAATTAATATTAAATGAGTATTTTATACCATATCAATAATAGAGTATACAAAAGGACCAAAGAATTTCAACTTATTTAAAAATATTTTTATGAGCCCCAAGATTGGTAACTATATATTTTCCAAGGAACTATAAAGATTTTTATATAATACTCGATAATAATTTAACAAGTAAGATTTAAATTTGAATTTTTATAAGTCGAATTTTTTCGTACTTTTTCAAACCGAAATACACGGGAGTTGTAATGGAATTAACCTTAATCGATAAAAGTAATTACTTAAAAGGTTTATTAATTGTAGCAAAAAAAGATAATCAATTAACGGAACCGGAAAAGAAGATTATTAGAAATATCGCTTTAAAATTAGGATTCGCAACCGATTTTTACGAGGATACGCTGCGGGATCTGTTAGGGAATAAATATATCATTGAAAACCCCATAAAGTTTTCGTGCAGAAAAGTTGCGGAATCATTTGTATCCGACGGACTTAAACTTGCGTTTGCCGATGAGATGGTTTCTGAAAAAGAAATAGATTGGCTTAAAGCAACAGCTTTAGAAAATGAAATTGAAACCGGATGGTTTGACGATAAGATTAAAAAACATAAAGAATCTTCAGGACATACCAGTTCCGAATTTGCGCTTTATTCCATAATATAAAACTGTTCCAATAATATTTATTTTTTAACCCTTTTACAAGGGAATGAAAATGTACATCCATTTCAAAACCTCTGCTCTAGTTCACTTCATTTAATATTCCTTCACTAAAGGTTGTTGTTTGTAGTTCTAATATCTAATTTTATTACAATGTTTTCACTTTATTATTATTGATCTACAATGATAAATCATTTCTCAAAAGGATTGAAAATTTATGGCTAAAATGAAAGCTCTTGTAAAAAAATATGCCGAACCGGGATTATGGATGGAAGAAGTCCCGGTACCTGAAATTGGCATTAACGATGTTTTGGTTAAAATTCATAAAACATCTATTTGCGGAACCGATATCCACATTTACAATTGGGATGATTGGGCAAAGAAAACAATACCGGTTCCTATGGTGGTGGGGCATGAATACGTCGGTACCGTCGAAGCAATAGGCAGTAATGTGCATGACGTTAGAATTGGCGAACTTGTCAGCGGAGAGGGGCACATAGTATGCGGCCGCTGCAGAAACTGCAGGGCAGGCAGACGTCATCTTTGCCCGAATACAAAAGGCGTCGGAGTAAACAGACCCGGCTGTTTCGCCGAGTACTTAAGTATACCGGTTTCGAATGTCTGGCATTGCGATCCTTCTATTCCTCAGGATATTTTCTCAATCTTCGATCCGTTCGGTAATGCGACTCATACTGCCCTGTCTTTCGATGTTCTCGGCGAGGATGTACTGATAACCGGAGCAGGTCCAATAGGGATAATGGCGGCGGCAATAGTTAAACATGCGGGTGCCAGATATGTTGTTATCTCGGATTTGAATCCTTACAGACTGGAACTTGCTAAAAAAATAGGCGTTACTAGAGCCGTTGATATAAGCAAAGAAAAATTATCTGATGTTGTGAATGAGTTAGGAATGACCGAAGGCTTCGATGTTGGTTTGGAAATGTCGGGAAATGCCGAAGCATTGAAAAGCATGATCTCTTTAATGTGTCACGGAGGGAAAATAGCTCTGCTGGGAATCCTTCCTTCCAGCGCTGCCGTTAACTGGGAAGAGATAATCTTCAACGGACTTACTTTAAAAGGAATATACGGAAGAGAGATGTTCGAGACCTGGTATAAGATGACGGTAATGCTGCAAACCGGATTGGATATTTCACCTGTTATTACACACAAATTCAATTTTGAAAATTTTAAAGAAGGTTTTGAATTAATGAAGACAGGGAACAGCGGCAAAATAATTTTAGACTGGATGTCTTGATGCACCGGTCTGCCTTAGAGTAATAAATAAATAACATTTAAATAAAAACTAACACAGTTGAAAAATAAAAACATAAAGAACATTTTATCCAAAAGATAAAGGAATTCAAAATGAACACTTCGGCAAAAAATTTATATAAACGACAGCTTGAGCAAATAGATTCAGACGGTTTATATAAAAGAGAAAGAATAATAACAAGTCCGCAGAGCGCCCGGATTGAAGTAAAAGGCGGGAAAAGCGTGCTTAATATGTGCGCTAATAATTACCTTGGACTGGCAAATCATCCTGAAATTATCGAAGCAGCAAAATCCAGCTTTGATAAATGGGGTTACGGATTATCCTCCGTGCGGTTTATCTGCGGAACACAGGAAATCCACAAAGAACTTGAACAAAAAATATCAGGATTTCTCGAAACTGACGATACTATTTTATATACGTCCTGTTTCGATGCTAACGGCGGATTGTTTGAAACTATATTAAGCGAGGAAGATGCAATCATCAGCGATGAGCTGAATCATGCAAGCATTATAGACGGAATCCGTTTATGCAAGGCTCAAAGATTCCGTTATAAAAACAGCGACATGAATGATCTTGAAGAAAGATTAAAAGAAACACAGTCCGCCAGGTTAAGACTTATTGCTACAGACGGAGTTTTTTCGATGGATGGTTTTGTTGCCAAGTTAAATGAAATTTGCGATCTTGCGGAAAAATATAACGCAATGGTAATGGTTGATGATTCACACGCTGTGGGTTTCATGGGTAAACGCGGCAGAGGCACACATGAATTTAATAATGTAATGGGACGCGTTGATATCATAACCGGTACGCTCGGTAAAGCTCTCGGCGGCGCAAGCGGCGGTTATACGAGCGGAAGAAAAGAAATTATCGATATGCTTAGGCAGCGTTCCAGACCGTATCTTTTTTCCAATACCGTTGCGCCTAGTATTGTATCAGCATCTCTTAAAGTTTTAGAACTGCTTGAGTCTTCAACTCATCTAAGAGATAAACTTGAACAAAATACAAAATACTTCAGAGATGAGATTTCAAAGGCAGGTTTAAATATAAAAGAAGGCATTCACCCGATAGTTCCCATAATGGTCGGAGATGCAGCTCTTTCTCAAAAAATGGCTGCCAGATTATTAGAGAAAGGTGTTTATGCAATCGGATTCTTTTATCCGGTTGTCCCTAAAGATACGGCAAGAATAAGAGTTCAGATTTCCGCAGCTCACTCAAAAGATGATCTGGATTTCGCTGTCGGGATGTTTAAAGAAGTAAAAGAGGAATTCGGCATTTAATAAAAAATTAATCGGGTTGTTTAGAAAGTACTGCTTTTGAATTGCGGACTTTTAAACAGCCTTAATTATATTTCCCTTTTTTTAATTTGTTTCGCTTCTGAGTTTATACTTATTAATTTTATTGTAAAGCGTTACTCTGTCTATTTCAAGAATTTGTGCACTTCTTGATATATTCCAGTTATTATCGTTTAATATCTTGAGAATATATTTCCTTTCGATTGCAGAAAGACTTTTATTACCGTCATCCGGTTCAACAACCACTTTGGCAGAGAGTTGGAACGGCAGATCGGCAACAGATATACCGTCTCCTTTCCCGATTACCACGGCTCGTTCCACCGCGTTCTCTAATTCCCTTACATTTCCGGGCCAGTCATATTCGGTTAAGAAACTAGCGGCCTCTTTGGAAACAGATTTAACAGGTTTATTAATTATAGTTGAAAACTTCTTCACAAAATAATCGGCGAGCGGAAGTATATCGTCTTTTCTTTCCCTCAGCGGAGGAACATCTATACAGTATATATTTAATTTATAAAATAAGTCCTCCCTGAATTTTCCCTGCTTAACTAAATCCTCAATGGAATCTTTATTAGCAACCATAAGCCTGAAGTCGCACTTAACAAATTCCTGCCCGCCAACTCTGGTGAACTGTTTTGTCTCGATTACGTTTAAAAGTTCAACCTGAATTTTGGATGATATTGTCCCGACTTCATCAAGATACAATGCGCCTCCTTCCGCGAGTTCCAATTTACCTTTTCTTCTGATCTCGGATCCCAATACAGCATTCGGTTCAACTCCGAATAATTCGGTTTCAAGCATAGCTTCGGTAAGCGCTCCGCATTTAATGGATATAAACGGGAAATATCTCCTTTTACTGTTATTATGTATTGCTTTAGCAATCAGTTCTTTCCCTGTTCCGCTTTCTCCCTTAATAATCAGCGGGGCATCGTTTGCGGAAATGCTCCCTATTTGTTCAAAAATTTTCTTCATTGCAGAAGACTCACCTACAATATTCGAAGGCTTGAAAATTTCTTCAATGTTTTCTTTCAGCATTCTGTTTTCTAGTTGAAGGGCTTTTTGTTCAAGAGCTTTTTTAATAAGATGTGAGAGTTCATCAGGATCTACCGGCTTAGTAACATAATCGTAAGCGCCTTCTTTTAATGCGGCTATAGCCGTTGGTACCGATGCGAACGCCGTGATCATAATTACTACCGAATCACTGTCCAATTCCTTTATTTTCTTTAATACCTCCAGACCTCCCATCCCCGGCATTTTCAAATCAATCAAAGCAAGGTCAAATTTATCATTCATGAATAATTTCAATGCCGAATTTCCGTCCTCTGCTATTTCAACGGAATAACCTTCTTCTTCAAACCAGTGAAATAATGATTCCCGTACGATTTTTTCATCGTCGGCAATTAATATTTTTTCTTTTTTGCTCATGATACACTCAATCTATTTTTTCTTTTAAAGACAACGTTATTTTAAAAGTGGTTCCGCTCGATGATGTATTCTCAACTTCAACAAAACCTTCGTGATGACTAATAATTCCGTAAACAATTGAGAGCCCCAACCCTGTTCCCTTCGAGGCTTCCTTTGTTGAGTAGAACGGTTCAAAAATATGCGGAAGATCTTTCTCCGATATTCCGCATCCTTCATCGGCAATCCTGATTATTAAATTCTCATATTCCATATTTACTTTGATATAAATATTTCCGCCTTTCGGCATAGCCTCAATCGAATTTATAAGCATAGACATTAATGCCTGCTGTATTTTCTGCGGATTTAAAAATGCAAATACTTCTTCCGATTCATATTCTTTTATTAATGTAATATGATGTATTTCCAGATGGTGATTAATAAGCTTTACGCATTTATCTATAACTGAAATGATGTTGCATTTCTGGTATTCATTGTCGCCTTTATGCGAGAACAATAGCAGGTCCTTAACTATTTTACCGCATCTGGATGATTCTTCCGAAATTAATTCCAGGTACTCAATCAATCTGTTATATTCGCCGTCCTTTTGAGTTTCCTTCAGCTTTTTATTTATCAATTTGCTGTAAGTTAATATTCCCTCAAGAGGATTATTTAATTCGTGCGCTACCGTGGCAGATAATTTTCCCAAAGAAGCAAGCTTTTCGATCTGAATAACCTGTTCGTAAATCTTTTTTAATTCTTCCGACTTCTGCTGTACTTTTCTATTGAGGTTTTCCGACCAATCTTCTATTTCTTTATATGCAGCTTCAAGTTTGCCGGACATATCATTAAATCTTTTTGCAACAACCCCGAGTTCTCCCTTAGATTTAATCGGAATTTTATAACTCAAATTCCCCTTCCCTAATTCGTCAATGCCTTTTAAAAGCTTTCTTATCGGCTTGTTTACCAGCATAGTGATAAACAATCCGCAAAAGAAAGCAATTACCAATGTAATGAGAATTGAATTTGTGATAGTAGACTTGGTATTGGCAGAAATAATTTCATCAAGACCCTTCAGTGAAATCATCACATCAAGAACTCCCAGCATCTCGACTTTAGGGCTATGAGCATGGCAATCGGCAGTATAGCAGTCTTTTTCATTGTAGATAGGATTGATAACTCCGAGAACTTTATCCTTCTCTCCGTTTTTGTATATTCGCATCTTGTTCAGGTTGTTCAGGCTTTTAAGAGGAATTGACTGTTGATGACAAACAATGCATGCTTCTGAAGTTAGATTCACCTGTTTATTTATTTCGGTCGAATCGGTAGAAAAAATAATAACGCCTTGTTTGTTATAAATACGGATCCCTTTGACGCCTTTTTCCGTGCCGATTGTTTTTATAATCTGATGTACGTCTCCCCTTCTATCCAGCAGCATGCTGTAGCGAATAGATTTTTTAATAACGTCGCTTAAATTATATGCGTTTTGAAAGCTTGAGTTAGTAAGGTAACTAGTAAGTGCGGATACAGATATAAATGTATGCAGAGCCAGAATAACTATGAGTATCAAGGAAATTGATACCATTAATTTAACACTGAGCTTATTTTGAATTTTAATCTTCATCTAACCCCTATCCCCGATTCCCGTCGTTAGCGCGTTGTGCTATTATAAGTAGAATTTTAATTATAAATCAAATCAAAAATAAATAAGATTCAACAATGAGGTACCAAATCAAACGTTAAAAATGCTATTTAGAAGTTTTGTATATTCAATACATCCGACCAACTGGTAAAATTTATTAATTGTTTCACCTTTATCTTCCTTATGCCAACTTATTATCTGGCAATTCTCTTTGTATTCACTCAGGAGGTTAATCAGGTTTGCTTTATCTGTTTTCCATTGATCTACCGATATTTCAGCGTCTTGTATTTCATTCTGATTTGCCGCTATTAGCGCGATCCACTTATTTGCATTAATTTCCTCCGGTGACCAGTTCAATTTATCAAGCAGCAAAAAATTCATCGGTACAGAGAGCGGCAGTTTGCCCCAGTCGCCTTCCAAAACCAGAAGTTTCTGATCTTTAGTAAAATAAATTTTTTTCATATACTCTTGTATACTTATAAGATCATCAAGTATCGGAGTGATAACCGGGTTTATCCCCATATAATAAATGTTCGCATAGAGGTGTTTTACAATCCAGTTGTTTTTCAAGTAGATCAGGTTTGCCTGATAATCCGCTGCATTCATACCGTTGATAATACGGTCTATAAAAGATGTATCGTTCAACTCCAACGATTTCCTTCGAGTGTTCGAACCGTCTCCGTTAATGTTCCTCATTATTATGTCAAGGGGACAAGTCTCGCATTCGAATTTCTTATCGCAAAGCTTAATGCCAACCATATTTGAAATCATCCAGGTACAGTTCAGCTTGGCATTCATTTCTTCATTGTATAGATTTTTTAACTTCATCATAAAGATCTGTTATATTATGTCATGCTGATTAAACTAAAAATGGTTTAAAACATGCCACATAAAAAGTTATAATTTGATCTGCAATTATAATTTATCTCAGTTCGTAATAGAACGGCTTCGTATCTCTATATAAGTACTCAAACTCAAAATCAATTCCGAGGTTACCTTCCTCCATCAGAATTAATTTTTGATACTCAGCTCCTGTCATAAAAGACGGCCGTTCTTCATTAAAATTTGTCGCTCGAATAAGGACCGCCCAATCATTTATGTACGGATCGGTAATTTTCCTATCTACTATAAAAGGATTTATAAATTCCAGGATCCCGGTTACCGGAGAAAAAATAGGAATTTTCTTATACCGGCAGCTGATTTCAAAAAGAAAATCATCCTTAGTAAGATGTGTTCCGACTTTCGCCATATTGCAGATTGTGCTCTCCTCCAGCAAATTAATTGTCACCTCATCTATACCAACTTTTATTAGTCCGTAATCATTTTTTCTTACCCATGTATGTCCGTTCGAAAATAATGTACCGGAGGGGGAATTGAATTCACATGAACCGATGAGTTGTTTCATGAATTTGACCCCTATTATTTTTAATAGCTAGAAAAAAGATATGCAAACCACGAGCCAAAATAATCTAAAATGAAAATACTTGAAGTTGATGGATAAACGAACGGAATTAGATTGTTTTTAGATTATATACAAACAGTCTCAAAAGATAATTTCTCTTATACGGCATTTTAATATGAAGAGCAAATTAAAAATGCGAATATTTATTTTTCGTCGTGAAAGAAAATGATGATTAATTTTACATAATTTTGGGGTTGATAATTTATAAATTGTTAATTGGTAATAAATTTAATGATGTATATTTATTCATTAACAATTTAAATTACCGGTGCATTTCTAATTATTTTTACTGAAAAAATTGGTACTATTTGTTTTAAGTAAAATAACCAAATCATACATGCCTTTTAACAATCATTATTTTGAAGCAATTGTTTCTAACTGGTATATTTTACTGTCACTTAATAGTTATTAATTACTAATCACTGAATCATACCTTGTATAAAAACGCATCAATAAATAGACTTCATTTCTCATTAACAGCAAAATCGATTTCGGAGGTTTTCCAATTCTGAGAAATGAAATTTTTATTGACGTAATAATTAAATATGAAAAATATTGAGCCCGACAAAATTTCTAATTTTCTATTAACATTAGAAATTATATAAATGCTTGGCATAATTTTCTATTGCTAACCTTTCAGTGAATAAAGAAATATTCTAACAAATAGACTTCAAATAGCGAAAGCTTGGGGAACAATCATGGCAAAACAAAATCGAAGAGACTTCTTTAAGTCAGTTTCACTTCTAACAGCAGGTGCTGTAGGACTCAATACAAAATCGGCAAAAGCCTCCCCAACGAATATTCTATCTGAAGATAGAATGGGTGTTTTGGTGGATACAACCGTTTGTATCGGATGCCGTAATTGTGAATGGGCATGCAAAACCGCTCATGATATGCCTACGGAATCAAAAGAGACTTACGAAGACAGGTCAGTATTTAAAGAAATGAGAAGGCCAAGTACAAAAGCCTTAACCGTAGTTAATGAATATCCCAATCCTAAAAATGCGTCCATACCGACGGACGTAAAAGTACAATGCATGCATTGCGATCATCCTGCATGTGTTTCCGCTTGTATTGTCGGTGCATTATCAAAACAAGCAAACGGTTCGGTTATATGGGATACAAATAAATGTATCGGATGCCGGTATTGTATGGTAGCATGTCCTTTTCAGGTGCCGGCGTTTGAATTCGACAAAGCAATAAATCCTAAAATTATGAAATGCGATTTCTGCTTTGAAAGGACGAAAGTAGGCAAGCTTCCGGCATGTGTAAACATTTGTCCGGTTGAAGCTCTTACATACGGTCCCAGGAATGATTTAATCAAGGAAGCAAGAGAAAGAATTAAAAGAGATCCGGACAGATACGTTAACCACATTTTCGGGGAATACGAAGCAGGAGGTACTTCATGGATGTACCTTGCGAATCAGGACTTTTCAAAATTACAATTTCCTAAACCGGGCGACAAACCAATGCCGGGAACTTCAGAATCGATACAGCACGGAATATTTGCATACTTCGTACCGCCGGTATCGCTTTACGCTTTGCTTGGCGGAATAATGTGGATTACAAAAAATAAAGAAAAATCTGAATAGGAATTTAATTATGGAACATTTTACAAAACCAGCTCCGATTCAAAAAAAATTTTTTACACCCGGAGTAATTATATTATCTATCCTGGCTCTTAACGGTTTGGCTTTTTTAGCGGTCAGATTTATATGGGGCATAGGCGCGGTTACTCATTTGAATAATCAATATCCCTGGGGTATTTGGATAGGAATTGATGTCGCAGCCGGAGTTGCACTAGCCGCGGGCGGCTTTACTACCGCAGCCTTGGGACATGTTATGCATAAAGATCACTACCACGATATAGTTCGTCCTGCTTTGTTAACGGCAATGCTCGGCTATACTTTTGTAGCCGTCGGCGTTTCCGTTGACGTCGGTAGATGGTACGATATGTGGCATCCGCTCATTTTTTGGAACGGCAATTCGGCACTGTTCGAGGTAGGTATTTGCGTAATGTTTTATCTTACTACATTGTATATCGAATTCCTGCCGATAGTTGCGGAAAGATTTATAGGCAGGGTTAATTTAAAAGGCTTAGTATCTTTTCTTAATAGACCACTCGACAGAATGTTAAGAATTCTCGACGGAACCTTATCGAAAGTAATGTTCGTTTTCCTTATTCTCGGAGTCGTGCTGTCAACGCTTCATCAATCTTCGCTCGGTACATTAATGATAATCGCCGGCCCCAAGATGCATCCTTTGTGGCAGACACCGATACTTCCTCTGCTGTTTTTACTTTCAGCAATATCAGTAGGCTTCCCGATGGTAATTTTTGAATCGCTTATTGCCAGCCGCTCATTCGGATTAAAACCCGAAATGAAAATATTATCGGATCTCGGAAGAATAATTGCTCCGATACTCGGAATTTATTTGGCATTTAAAATCGGCGACATGGTTATCAGAGGCAGCTTTGTTTATCTCACCGAATTTAATGTTTACAGTGTAATGTTTGTAATTGAGATTCTGTTCGGTATAATAGTTCCTCTCAGAATGTTTTTATCGAAGGCAGTCCTAAACTCGCCTTTGTTATTATTTATAGCATCCTCATTGGTTGTATTCGGTGTGTTGCTGAACCGTATAAATACCTTCATTGTTGCATACAGACCGCCTTACTCATATGGACCTTATTTCCCTTCAATCGGAGAAATTTCCGTAACCGTAGGCTTTATTGCAATACTGGTGCTGTTATACAGATTAATAGTTATGAACTTCCCTGTTATCAGTCAGCCCGATAGATCTTATACACCAAAAACAAAGTTTGCGATTAGGGGAGGTCAGAGATGAAAAAATTAATCATCGTACTGTTAACCGTATGTGCTTCAATTACATTCGGGCAAAACAAAATAAATAAGGCTCATCCTTCTTTAACTAATGTTACTTGCAGGACATGTCATGCATGCGACGTTCCTACAAAACAGGATCCGTGTTTAAATGCATGCCCAAGGGCGGATATGATAACTGTTAATCAGACACCCGAACAGGGACCTGAAGTAGAAATATTAAAAGATTTATCCGATAAATATGTTCCGGTAGTCTTCTCACACAGGATTCACGCTGAAATGGCTGAAATGTCCGGCGGCTGCAAGACATGCCATCATTACAACACAGTAGGACCGATACAGCCTTGTATTAACTGCCATTCCACAAGCCGGAAAAGAGATGATATCAGCAAACCGGATCTGCAAGCTGCTTATCATCGTCAATGTATTTCTTGCCATCGCGAATGGAGCCATTCAAATAATTGTACTTCTTGCCATGCACTTAAAAATAATTCGGTATCCGGTATGGTAAGCAGCAATGTAAAGAAAATTACCGGAAAAACTCATCCAAAACTGGAAGAGCCTACAAAGCTGGTTTATGAAACAAATTATGAAAAAGGCAAATTTGTTACTTTCTTCCATGATGAGCACGTTAATTCTTTCGGCGCAAAGTGCGTAGACTGCCACAAACAGGATAATTGCGTGAAATGCCACGATAAAGATAAAACTGCTTTAGCTCAGAATTTGACAAAAGGAATGCCGATTAAAATTGCAAAATCAAAATCAGAGCATCATCAGCCATGCTTTACATGTCATCAGGACGATAACTGCAACCTTTGTCATAAAGATAAAGAATCACAACCGTTTAATCACCTTACCGTAACCGGATGGGCATTAAATAGATTTCACGAAAAATTAGAATGCAATAAATGCCACGGCAATACAAAACATTTTGTAAAGCTGAACAACAACTGCCAGAATTGCCATAAGAATTTTGTCCAGGGTAAATTTGATCATCAAGTTACCGGTTTAAAGCTGAATGAGACTCACTCACAGTTGGATTGCACAGATTGCCATCAACAGAAGACATTTGAAAAACCCGTATGTACAAATTGCCATGATGATAAAAGTTTTCCGAAAGATAAACCGGGAACGATGATAAAAGTATCGGAAAAATAACCGGCCGCAGAAAATAAATTATAAAGGCAATTAGTTTTTTATTTAGTTATAATATATATAGTGAAAAAGCAACGTTGGATATGCTTTGGGAATTAACAGACAATGTTTAAGAAAATAGGTTTTAAATTAATATTAGCTGTAGGAATAACAGCTCTAATAACAATAGGCATTTTCTCTTACTTTAATATCCGGTCTCACAGCAACAGTCTTCTTGCGGAGGTTGAGAGAAGC
>CAVUCX010000050.1:0-26041 GCA_963739955.1 uncultured Bacteroidota bacterium
TAGGATGGATTCAGGAAGCCGCGATGAGAATGCTTATGAACAACCTCGATTCGGAAGTTGCCGAAAGACCGGTTGATTTAATTGTGTACGGCGGAAGCGGAAAAGCTGCCCGCAACTGGGAAAGCTACGAAAAAATTATTTCATCTCTAAAAAATCTGGAAGATGACGAGACTTTGCTTGTTCAATCAGGTAAACCCGTTGCCGTTTTCAGAACTCACAAAGATGCGCCTCGAGTAATAATATCAAATGCAATGCTGGTTCCCAATTGGGCAAATTGGGATGAGTTCAGAAGACTCGAACAATTGGGCTTAACAATGTACGGCCAGATGACTGCAGGAAGCTGGGTTTATATCGGCACTCAAGGCATACTCCAAGGCACATATGAAACATTTGCAGAATGCGGACGTAAATACTTTTCATCGGCCGACGGCAATCTTGCCGGCAGATTTCTTTTAACCGCAGGCCTGGGTGGAATGGGCGGAGCTCAGCCTCTGGCTGCTACTATGAACGGCGCCGCTTTTCTGGGAATAGAAGTAGATAAGAAAAGAATTCAAAAAAGACTGGACACCGGGTATATTGATGTTTTATCGGAAAATCTCGATGAAGCTTTAAAACTTGTTCTCAACGCAAAAAAAGAAAAAAAGCTCTTTCGGTTGGACTTGTAGGAAATGCCGGAGAAGTACTTCCGAAAATATTGAAGTTGGGCATTATTCCCGATATACTTACCGATCAGACTTCCGCGCACGATACGTTGAACGGCTACGTTCCGATGGGCATGAGTCTGGAAAATGCATTTAAATTAAGGAAGGAAAACCCGGCCGAATATATAAAACTTTCAAAAGCAACTATAGTAAAACATGTTGAAGCGATGCTTGAATTCAAGAAAAAAGGCGCGGTAACTTTTGATTACGGAAATAATATTCGCGGCGAGGCAAAAGAAAACGGCCTTGAAAACGCTTTCGATATTTCCGGTTTCGTTCCTGAATTTATACGCCCTTTGTTTTGCGACGGTAAAGGTCCTTTCAGATGGATTGCACTTTCCGGTAATCCGGAAGATATTTATAAAACCGACGAAGCAGTTAAACAAGCGTTTCCGGATAACAAATCCCTGCACAATTGGATAAACATGGCGAAAGAAAAAGTTCATTTTCAGGGATTGCCTTCCAGAATTTGCTGGCTCGGTTATGGAGAAAGAGCAAAAATGGGAAAGATATTCAACAATCTAGTAGCTTCAGGAAAAGTAAGCGCACCGATTGTAATAGGTCGTGATCATCTCGATTGCGGCTCGGTGGCATCGCCTTACAGGGAAACCGAGGGCATGAAAGACGGAAGCGATGCTATTGCCGACTGGCCCATATTGAACGCGCTTTTAAACTCTATCGGCGGGGCAAGTTGGGTATCGGTACACCACGGCGGCGGAGTGGGAATCGGAAATTCGATTCATGCCGGAATGGTAATAGTCGCCGACGGAACGAAAGAAGCGGAACAAAGACTTGAAAGAGTTCTAACTTACGACCCGGGAATCGGAATAGCCAGGCATGCCGACGCCGGGTATGATCGGGCAGTGTCAAATGCAAATAATTGGGGAATAAAAATCCCCATGTTAAAACAATAGAAGGATGATGATATGAAAGTAAAAGTGTTAATAGCCGATAAGTTTCCTGAAAAGTATGTTAATCAACTTCAGGAAATGAATCTGGAAGTTGTTTATTCGCCTAAACTCGGAGAAAACGATCTTCCGGAAGCAGCAAAAACAGCAGATATACTTGTTGTTCGATCAACTATAGTAAATGCAGAGACTATTAATTCAAGCAGTAATTTAAATTTAATTATCAGAGCCGGTTCGGGTGTAAATAATATCGATATTTCGTCTGCGAATCATAAAGGAATTTACGTTGCCAACTGTCCGGGAATGAATGCAATAGCAGTTGCTGAACTTGCAATGGGCTTGATGATTTCATTGGATCGCCGCATTCCGGACAATGTTATTGATTTCAGAAACGGCAAATGGAATAAAGGAGAATATTCGAAAGCGGAAGGTTTGATGGGAAAGACTCTCGGAATTATCGGAGTGGGAAATATCGGCAAAGAAGTTGCCAAGCGCGCTCTTGCATTCGGAATGAATGTTTACGGAAAAGATATTTCAAGAATAGAAGGCATAGCAATAAAAGACTTTTCCGAAATGAGCCAGCTATTGCCGCTTTGCGATATTGTTACAATTCACCTTCCTTCAACATCCCAGACAAAAGGATTGTTCAATAAGGAAATGTTCAGTTATATGAAACCCAACACTCTTCTTATAAATACGGCCAGGGCCGATATAATTGATCAGGACGCAATGATCGAAGCCATCGGGACTAAGAATATAAGAGTTGCTTTGGATGTTATTAAAAACGAACCGGAACAGAAATCGGGCGAAGTTAAGAATCCTCTGCAGGGAATAAATAACATTTACGTTACACATCATATCGGCGCCTCTACCGAACAAGCTCAAAATGCGGTTGCCGAAGAAACAATAAGAATAATAAAAGACTTTATTGACAGCGGCGTAATTGCTCATTGGGTTAACAGAGCAAAGATTTCGGATTCGCGCTATCAGCTTGTAATTAAACATTACGATAAACCCGGTGTGCTGGCTTCTATTATGAATGTAATCAGAGAAAACGATATTAATATCGAAGAGATAGAAAATATTATTTTCGACGGCGGGGTTGTAGCATGCTGTACAATGAAGCTGAAGAAGCCGGTATCGACCGAGATGATTAAGATGATGCAGGATAATCCGAATATTATGAGTGTATCGCACGTTGCGATTTAATTTTGAGGGCGGCGCGTGAAATTTATCCCGCGCCTCTTTATACAAATTTTACTTCAACCATGTCGTTTATTATTCCGTGAAAGTAAGGTAAACGAAGAATCTGTTCGATACCTTCCATATCCTGTTCGTCGAATTCCAGTATCAAGGATGAAATATTTTCGGCAATATAATTTTTGCCGTTTCCGGACAGTTTTTCGGTTTTTAAATTTTCCTCAAGGGTATCGTAAACTTTTTCCGCTATTCCCTTTATTTCCGCATTAACTTTCTCGAGCAAAACTTTGTCGTTGGAAGCAAGCAAATAATTTACGTATGGTAAATTAAGAGCTTCCACTACTTCTTCGGCAAAGCTTATACCTTCAGAATATAAATCCGATTGGAAATTATAATCGCCGGCTAACAATAAATTCTTTCCCTTAATATCCGCGGCATCCATGAAGTATTCCGATTTCAATTTCGGTATTATATATTTCCTTAAATAAAATTTTGCACAATATTACTTCAACCGCTGAAACGTCGCCTGCAATATTGATCCTCTTAATATCCTTCTGTTCAGCGCGGTAATACAGATATGAATTGCTTAGCGCACCGTCAAAAGAAATTCCGAATGATTTTGAGATGTAAAGGTCTTTATTATTTATTAAATCCATTGTAGGAATAAGCGCAACGGATCCCGGCTCGCTGTTTAATTTTTTTGTCAGCATCGAAGACGGCTGAAACATCACGGTTTATTTTAGTGAAGCTGGCAGATTGTTTATTATTAATCCTTGCGAAAATGTTATCAGGAAAAAATAAATTCATAAGCACGAATCTTAATAAATGTATAAAAAAGAAGGGCACAAATAAATTTATGCCCTTACTGATAAAAGGTGAATATACAGGATTATTAATTTTTTGTTTTAATCCTGGCTGCTTTACCCGATAGATTACGCAGATAATAAAGTTTTGCTCTTCTGACATTGCCTACCTTTAGAAGCTCAATCTTGGCAATCTTCGGAGAGTTGAGCGGGAATATTCTTTCAACACCAACACCGCTTGAAACTTTTCTTACGGTAAATGTTTTTGTTAACCCGTTTCCTCTTATATTTATCACGTCGCCTTCAAAAGGCTGAATTCTTTCTTTATCTCCCTCGATTACTCTTACATGTACTCTGATATGATCACCGGGATTAAAGCTTGGGATATCGGCTTTCACCTGATCCGGTAATATGTTATTTAAGTTAATCATTGTTTACTCCGCTAGATTATTATAATTTCTCCATTTGGCAGTCAATGAATCCGACTGCTCCATTTTCCATTTTTTAATTTCTTTTTCGTTTCCTGATAAAAGAATTTCAGGAACTTTCATTCCTTTATATTCCGCCGGCCTTGTATAACAAGGTGCTTCTATTCTTTCGCCGTCCTGGAACGAATCGTCCAATGCCGATTCGCTGTCGTTCAGAACTCCCGGAATCAGTCTTATTATTGCATCTACAAAAACCAGAGCAGGAAGTTCACCGCCTGTTAAGACAAAATTTCCGATAGACAATTCATCTGTCGCAAATTTTTCCCTAACCCGGTCGTCAATTTCTTTATAATGCCCGGTTACAAAAAGAATATTTTCCGCGAGTGAAAGCTTATTTGCAATTTTTTGATTAAAAATTTTTCCTTTAGGAGTCGTGAAAATTACATTGTCGTAATTTCTTTCTGCCTTAAGTTTTTCAATGCACTCAAAGAACGGTTCAGGTTTCAATATCATACCAGCGCCGCCGCCGAAAGGTTTATCGTCAATTTGCTTATGTTTATTAAAAGCAAAATCACGCAGGTTATGAATAATAATTTCAACCTTTCCTTTATTCTGAGCTCTCTTAATAATACTTGTATTAAGAGGACTCATCAAAAGATCTGGAACAGCGGTAATTATATCAATCCTCATCATCTTCGTAAAAATTTTCTCCCGGCTTTAGGATCAGAATCTTATTCGCGGCGTCAAAATCTTCTATAAATTCTTTAACCGCGGGAATAAGAATTTCTTTTCCGAAGCTTTCAATAACGTAAACATCATTTGCCGGAGAAACGAGAATATCCTTTAAAATCCCAAATTCTTCACCATTTCTCAGAACTTTGCTGCCTAAAAGATCATGAATGAAATAATGATCTTCAGGCAGCGTAATGACATTTTCACTATCAACGTAAATTTCTTTACCTAACAATATTTCTAATTCCTCTTCCGATTTGAAATTTCTGAACTTAATGTAAAAAATATTCTTTTTCTCTTTTACATCTTCGACAAAAAATTCTTTTTTTTCGCCGAAAAAATCGAGAAATACTTTAGACAGTTCATAAAATCGTTTCGGAAAATCTGAAAAAGACGTTATTCTAACATAACCGTCGTTTCCGGAGACAGCAACAATTTTAGCAATTAGAAAATAATCGTCCACTTTATGATGAGGGTATAGACCCTTAATCCAATATTTCTAAAATAGCTCTTTTTCCCTCCTTAGCGGCAATTGCCGTTAAAAGGGTCCGCATGGCCTGCGCAGTTTTTCCCTGTTTGCCTATAACTTTGCCGACATCATCGGCCTGAACCTTGAGAGAAAGAACAACTTTGTTTTCCTCAGGATTTTTTTCTTCGATAACAACACTATCGGGGTTATCCACCAAGTGTTTTGCGATGAATTCAATGAATTCTTTCATAGAAAGAAGCCTCCTATTTTGCAGCACGGGAGCTTTTAGAAATAATGCACAGTAGAATTACCCTCCTAAGAGCGAATACCCTTATTGAGTTTCATTCGTATCAGAAGCAGCGCCCTTTACTTCTGCTGTACTTTCTTCGATATTTTCAACTTCCTTTTCGCTGGCCTTTTCTTGAGAAACGACTTCATCCTTTGTTTTTTTCTTCGCCCCGTTCTTAACCTTTACTTCTCGTAACTTCTGCCATTTATCCATCTCTTCCTGAATTTTTTCTTCGGGCAGACCTTTGCTCGTTAATTCTTTTTTGAGATAATCCCTTTCTGACTTAAAAGGCTCTTAACGGTATCTGTAGGCTGAGCACCTACATTAAGCCAATATAAAGCTCTATCTTCTTTTATGTCAATTGTTGAGGATTTGTCAAGGGATTATATAATCCGATAGCTTCAAGAAATTTTCCGTCTCTAGGAGCCCTAGAATCAGCGGCAACAACCTTGTATATAGGTTGTTTTTTCTTACCCATTCTTCTTAATCTTAGCTTAACAGCCAAGTTTTTTGAACCTCCAGATATTAATCACTACTTCAATTAAATTTTAAATTATTCATCGCAGAACTATTGAAACCCTTTTTTGAAAACGACTCATCATCTTCTGCATTTCGCCGAATTGCTTTATAAGGCGGTTAACATCCTGGATCGATGTTCCGCTTCCCTTTCGCAATTCTTTTTCTTCTGCTCCCGTTTAATACTTTAGGAGTCGTCCGTTCTTTAAGGTCATGGAATTTATTATCGCTTCAACTTTTACAAGGGCATTATCGTCCATATTCACATTTTTCATCTGCGAACTGAGTCCGGGAATCATCCCAAGCAGGGACGATAAAGAGCCCATTTTCTTAATTGCTTTAATTTGCTTAAGAAAATCATCAAAATCAAATTTATTTTTTCGTAATTTTTCTTCCAGGAGCTTTTCGGCTTCAAGATCCTTAAAAGTTTCCTGGGCTTTTTCAACCAGAGAAACTATATCGCCTTTTCCCAAAATACGCGAGGCAAGCCTATCCGGATAAAATACTTCGAGAGCATTTAAGTTTCTCACCGTTACTGATGAATTTAATCGGTTTTCCGACAACAGCTCGAATTGAAAGCGCCGCCCCGCCTCTCGCATCGCCGTCAAGTTTAGTAAGAACAATTCCGTCGTAATTTACCTTTTCATTAAAAGCTTTTGCCGAATTTACGGCATCCTGCCCGGTCATCGAATCTACCACAAACAAGGATTCGTTCGGATTTACTATTTGTTTTATATCGGCCACTTCCGTCATCATCTCTTCGTCAATATGAAGCCGGCCGGCTGTATCTACAATTACGGTATTGAAACCGTTTTCCTTAGCATAAGTTAACGAATCCTTTGCAACTTTGCGAGCATTCTTTTCTTCAAGTGAAAATACTTCAACATTTATCTGATTGCCCAGTAACTTTAACTGCTCGATTGCAGCCGGACGATATATATCGGCAGCAACCAGCAACACGCGCCTGTTGCCCTCTTTTAATTTCTTAGCCAATTTTGCACTGAAGGTGGTTTTACCTGATCCCTGCAGTCCAATTATAAGTATAGTAGTAATTCCCGACGCATTAAGCTTTATTTCCGACGAACTGCTTCCTAATAAAACCGTAAGCTCGTCGAATATAATTTTCGTTATTAATCGTCCGGGAGTAATCGAATTAATTACTTCCTGACCGAGTGCTTTTTTTGAAATTTCATCGACAAATTCTTTGGCAACTTTGTAATTAACATCTGCATCTAAAAGTACACGTCGAATTTCTCTTAATGTATCGGAAATGTTTTTTTCGGTAAGCTTGCCTTGACCTCTTACCTTTTTTAACGTTGTCTCAAATTTTTGTGATAGTTCTTCTAACATCAATCCTACTTATCGTTTCAAAAATTACTCTATGTTTTAACCTGCTTTAAGAGCGTTTGCGCCGGATACAATTTCGAGAATTTCTTTTGTTATTGCCGCTTGACGCTCTTTATTATACTTTAGCTGGAGGGTTCTTATCATTTCTTTTGCGTTTGTCGTAGCATTATCCATGGCCGTCATTTTAGCTCCGAGTTCGGCTGCATTGGATTCGAGTAATATACGCCAAACCTGTGCCTTCAAATGTTTCGGTAATAAATATTCGAATATTGATTTTTGGTCCGGTTCAAAAATATAATTAGTAAAATTATGTTTTTCCTCCTGTTCTTTCATTTCAACAGGTATGGGTAAAAACTGTTCAAGTACAATCTTTTGCTGAATTATAGATTTAAATTCATTATAGACGATAACAACCTTATCATAAATCCCTTCGGTATAACCGGTAATAACATGATTGCAAATTTCCAGAGCCGCCTGATAATTCAGGTTTGAAAAAAAACCGGTTTTTTTGAATACAACGTCGAAATCTCTTTTCCGGAAAAAATCGTAGCCTTTGTTCCCGACACATATTAAACGAGGATTAAGGTTCTTGGCGAGCAGATCTTCCGAGATATAACGACCGGCCTCTTTTATGATATTCGTATTGAATGCGCCGCACAGACCGCGATCGGCAGTAACAATTACTACGGCAACATTTTTTATTTCCCTTGAATTCAGGAAAATATTTGTATTAAGATCATATTCGGTCACCAAATGAGAGAACATCTTAAAAATTTCGCGAGCATAAGGACGCGCATTAATAATATTTTCCTGCGCGCGTCTCAATTTGGCAGCGGCAACCATTTTCATCGCTTTGGTAATCTGCTGCGTACTCTGAACGCTTTTTATTCTTCTTTTTATGTCTCTTAAAGTTGCCATTTAAAATTATTCAAGTTCAATCTTTTGATTTAAAGACCGCAAGCATATCCTGAGCGGCTTTTTTTAGTTTAGCGACCGTATCGTCGCTTAGAACTTTTTCTATTTTTATGGCTTCGAGTATATCGGCATAATTTACTTCGATATATTCAAGCATTTCTTTTTCAAATCTTTTTATTTCGTGAACAGGAACTTCGTCAAGAAGTCCGGTTGTACCCATAAAAATACTGACTACTTGTTTTTCAACCGGAAGAGGTGCATACTGTCCCTGCTTCAGCAGTTCAACAAGTCTAGAGCCTTTCGATAAAATCCTTTGAGTAGATTTATCAAGGTCTGATCCGAATTTTGCGAAAGCCTCAAGTTCGCGGTACTGCGCAAGATCAAGTTTTAAACTTCCCGCAACTTTTTTCATTGCTTTGATTTGAGCATTACCTCCCACGCGGGATACTGAGATACCTACGTTAATGGCAGGTCTAACGCCGGCATTGAATAAATTGGATTCGAGATATATCTGACCGTCGGTAATTGAAATTACGTTTGTCGGTATATATGCCGATACATCGCCCTGTTGAGTTTCTATAATAGGCAGAGCCGTTAAACTTCCGCCGCCGAGTTTATCGCTAAGCTTTGATGATCTCTCAAGAAGACGAGAGTGAAGATAAAATACGTCGCCCGGATAAGCTTCGCGTCCGGGAGGTCTTCTGAGGAGAAGTGACAATTCACGGTAAGCCGCAGCTTGTTTGGACAAGTCATCGTATACAACCAACGCATGCTTGCCGTTATCCCGAAAAAATTCTCCTAATGTAGCTCCTGAATACGGTGCTATAAACTGTAACGGAGCCGGTTCCGAAGCGGATGCGGTAATTACGGTTGTATAATCCATTGCGCCGTGTTCCTGAAGCTTAGCGACAACTTGCGCTACCGTGGAACTTTTTTGCCCGATTGCAACATATATACAGTAAACCGGATTAACTCCGTATTTCTTTGCGTCCTCGGTATGTGTATGTTTTTGATTTATGATAGTATCAACGGCTACAGCAGTTTTTCCTGTTTGTCTGTCACCGATAATTAATTCTCTCTGTCCGCGTCCAATTGGTATCATTGCATCGATGGCGGTTATACCGGACTGCAGCGGTTCTTTAACAGGCTGTCTTTGAATTACTCCGAGAGCTTTTCTTTCTATAGGAGAAAATTCTTTTGTATTGATCGCTCCCTTTCCGTCAAGCGGAATACCGAGAGGATTTATTACGCGCCCAAGCATTTCATTACCGACAGGCATTGAGGCAACTCTTTTAGTTCTTTTTACAACATCGCCTTCCATAACAAGGGATGATTCGCCGAAAAGAACACAGCCGACGCTGTCTTCTTCAAGATTTAATACCATTCCGAAAACATCGTTCGGAAATTCCACAAGTTCGCCCGCCATTACCTTCGATAAGCCGTATACTCTGGCAATTCCGTCGCCTATCTGTAAAACGGTACCGACGTCATAAATATCTGTTTCACTTTCGAAACCAGAAAGCTGTTTTCTCAATATCGCAGAAATTTCATCCGGTCTTATTTCAGCCATTATGATAATCCTTTAAAATCTCAAATTAATTAAGAGAAGCACCGCCTTTAAGGAACTGCTTCTTTAATAATTCCAACTGGTGAGCTAATGATGCGTCGAAAACGGTATCGTCTACTTTTACTATAAACCCGCCCAGCATCTTCTCATCTATTTGGAAACTGCACCTAACTTTTTTTTCTAAATAAATTTCCAGCTTATTCTTTAATTCTTTAATCTGATCATCAGACAGAGGAATCGGAGATTTTACGTCAACATTTACAATACCGAGTCTCTCGTCTCTTAAATCCATATACAATTTTATTATTGATGACAGTAAATCTTCACGGCCTTTTTCAACAAGGAAGTGAATGAATTTAATTGTATCGGTAGAAACTTTCGATTTAAATATTTCATCCATAATAGCAAGCTTAACCTGGGGCTTAACAACCGGACTCGAAAGCACGCGCTCTAGCTGAGGATTTGTACGCAGCGCAGAGGCAATTAATTCAACATCTTCCGATACCGAATCAAGTATTTTCTTTTCCGCCGCCGATTCCAGCAGCGAAGTCGCATATCTGCGTGCTATATTAAATTCACTCATACCTTAATTTTTACCGATCTCACCGATATATTTATTGACTAATTTATTCTGAGTATCTTTGTCAAGATTTTCTCTTAATATCTTTTCCGCCGCTTTAACCGCAATTTCAGCAATCTGACTTTTCAGATCGTCAAAGGCGGCATCCTTCTGTCTCTCAATCTCCGAAGCTGCATCATCAATCAACTTCTTTGCTTGCTCTTTACTTTCCTGCAATATCTGGTCTTTAAGCTTTTCTGCATAAGCTCTACTCTGATTTATAATCTGTTTGGATTCTTCTTCGGCTTTTGCCAGATTTGCCTGATTCGCATCTAAAACCTTTTGTGCATCTTCTTTAGCTTTCTCGGCTTTCTCCAGCGATTCTCTGATTGCAGCTTCTCTCTGATCCAAAGCCATTAAAATCGGTTTCCAGGTAAATTTCTTCAAGATTAGAAGAAGAAGCACGAATGTTACGATCGTCCAGAAAACCACCCCCGGAGATACGTCAATAATACTTCCTTCGGCGATTAAATTAATTAAAGATAAACTAAAACCGGTTAGCATAACTTAATTTCCTATTGTAATTTTTAATTACGGGGCTTTAAACCCGTAAAAGTTATTTTTTAAAACTAAGCGGTCTTAAAGGCCAAAAGAATACAGATAACCAATCCGAAGAACGCAACGCCTTCTATAAGAGCTGCGGCAATAATCATTGCTGTTCTTATAGGTGCAATTGCTTCAGGCTGTCTTCCCATTGCTTCCAATGCCTGGCCCGCAAGTTTTCCGATTCCCAAGCCTGCTCCTATTACAACTAAACCGGCGCCTAATCCGGCACTTAACCAACCTAGATCCATATTTTTCTCCTTAGAATTATTGAGTTATATGAATAATAAAAAAAATTAATGATCGCTGTGTTTTGCCATTCCTATGAATAAAGCGGTCAACATTGTGAAAACATAAGCCTGAATTAAAGCAACCAGCAATTCAAGCAGTTCTATAAATAGAGTAAAACCTACGGAAACAGGAGCTACATAAATAGTATGCATTATAAAAATGAGCCCCAAAAGAGAAAAAATAACAATATGCCCTGCAATCATGTTAGCAAAAAGACGAATACACAATGCAAACGGTTTTGTTAGCAGCCCGAGAAGTTCCAGCGGCACCAAAATAATTAAAATCGGAAACGGCATTCCGCTCGGAACCAGGTTCTTAAAATATCTAAAAAATCCATAACTTTTTATTCCGCTGTACTGTATCACGATAAACGAAATAACCGCTAATGCAGCCGTAACCGCAATATTTCCCGTTGCAACAACCAGATTCGGGGTCGGAATCAATCCGAATAAATTACAAAAAAGCACGAAAAAGAATAACGTCAGCATATAAGGCATAAAAGCTTCGTAACCTTTTCCGATTGAAGGTTTTACGATTTCATCTCTAACAAACTCTATAATTATCTCAAATACATTTACAAAACCCTTGGGTATAAGAGATTTTTTATAATTTCTTGCCGCCAGAATACCGGCTATGATCAATACAGCAGCGGCTATCCACATCATAAATACATCTCTTGTTATAGAGATATCAAAACCTAATAATTGAATATGCGGTAAATATAATTTTCCTGCAGGCCCGAAGTCAATATAATTCGCATCAAGTACATGATGGATTATCCAACTTGGATCACTGTTGCTGTGCCCCGCTGCTTTTTTCAAAGTATCTGCCGCAGCCGTTATTCTGCCTGATTCGCTAAAAAGCATAGAAAATTGTTATTTTTTCAAAATATTCAGAAACATTATTTCCACTATAAGGAAATATATATAAAAAATTAGAACTGAAAATATAAGACTATTATGGTTTATATCCAAAGACAACATTGAAATTATTAACAGGGTTAAAAATACGGGAATTCTAATTCCCATTCCAATAAGGTAGGTATTTAAAGAAGATTTTACGTCCCTTTTCAAGCTAATTTTAATTGAATAAACCGCCGCGGTGAAGTTTAATCCCGTCAGCGCTCCGGCCAAAACTAATGAATAAAATATTTTATTGTTTATATAATTATTCAGATATAAGTACGTTATTACCGCAAAAGAAAGGACAAAAATGAAAATTCCGGTAGTCAAAAGCTTTTTAGGGTTCATTTTTTATTGCCGGATTTAATAGCGCTTTTGATAAAATTATACATACCGCCGGCAACGCCTACAAACGCAAAAACCAACGTAAGTACTGGCTTGGTATCGAATTTCCCGTCAAGCCAGACTCCCAGCAGCACCATAGCTGTTACCGTGATGGCCAGTTGGCTGCCGAGGCTAACATATTCCACCCAATTATTATCAGGATCATCATTCCCAAGATTAAATGGGTTAAGATTTTTCTTCATTTGTATTTTCTGAGGAGAACGTTCCGTTACCTGCTTGTTCCCTATTGTTCATATTGCTGGTTCCTTCAAAAACGGCGCCTTCCTCAATAACTAAAATTTTTGTGATTATATCACCTTTAAGCGCGGAAGTGGCTTCAAGAATAACTTTCTCGTTGGCATTTACTGAACCGGAAACCTTGCCGCCCACCATTATTATCTGCGCGTTAATTTCACCGTCAATTTCACCTTGAGCACCAACCGTAACATTTCCTTTGGCATTTATGTTTCCGTTTACCTGTCCGTCTATACGAACATTACCGTTACTCGAAATTTTTCCTTCAAGCATTACGCCTGCGCTGATAATTGTAACAGCATCTTGGCCAACATTTGTGTTTTTTTGTTTCAACTTCTTGCTCCTTTAATAATTAATCAGAACTGTTTTAGGATCAATTGGTCTTCCGTCCTTCCATACTTCGAAATGCAGATGGGGGCCGGTTGTAATTTCCCCGCTGTTTCCGCTTAACGCTATTATCTCCCCTTCAACTACCCTGTCTCTTGCCTCCTTAAGAAGAGAAGAACAATGTTTATATATCGTTATATATCCGTTTGAATGAGCGAGTATTATCATATAGCCGTCCTTCGTAGTAAAATCAGAAAAAACAACATAGCCGCTTGCCGCGGCAAAGATAGGTGATCCTACTTTTGCGACAATATCAATACCCATATGTCCGTTATCCGGGTTAAATCCCCTGCTTATAAATCCGGTTAACGGCATACTGAAGTATACCGGATTAGTATTTATTTCTTTATTCTGTGCTGAACTGTTAAATAAATACCTGACTACGGAAAGAATATCTCCACCTAAATGATTACTCTTAATCTGACTGCTGTTATCTTGCTTTCCTGAAAGAGAATCAAATAATGTCGAATCGCCGAGCATGATCGCATCTTTTAGTTGCCGATTCGTTGTTTTAAGATATTCCAATTCTTTCGTTAAATAAACCAGTCTTTTATTCAGCTCATTAATCATAACTTTGTCCGACTTCGATAGACTCGAATCATGCGGAAAAATTATTTTCTTTAGCGGAGTCGCGTTAAACAAAAAGGAACCAACTACCAGCATAAGAACCGTATACAAGATAAAAAATGTATAAATTTTAACTGCGCTAAAATGCTTCGATCTGGTTTCAATTCCCGCACCCGAAGGAATGATTACAATAGAAAGACCTTTTATTTTTTTAAAACTTTTTAAATGCATTTTATTAACTAACCGTTATTATTTGAATTTCTGAATAATATCATCGTACTTCAAGTTTCCCTCTCTCAGCAGTTTTGGTTCGCAATTACTCAAATCTATTAATGTGGAAGCCGTAAAAAATACTTTCTTTTGGGTGAAAAAAATAGCGCTTACTTCGGAAGAGAATTCATCCTCAATTAAGCTGGGTTCCGTAATAGGCGGATGATTGCTTCTATTTACACTGGTGGAAACAAGAGGCATTTTTAATTCGGCAATAAGTTTTTGACAGAATCTGTGGTTAGGAATTCTAAACGCCGCGTTTTCCATTCCAAATATAGCACTAGTTTTCGAATTTAACTGCAATACAACGGAAACAGGATTGGGCCAGATTGACAGAAGAAAATCAAGATGTTTTTCCGATTGAATTTCAACATATTTCAGCAGGTTTTCTATGCTGTCGATCAAAAGAATATATTTTTTCCCTTCGTCCCTTTTTTTAATCTCTGTAATAGTTCTTATAGCATCTTCGTTAAAAGGATTTGCGCCGAAGCCGTAAATAGTATCGGTAGGATATATGAAAACCGAACCTTCCAGATATAATTTCTTCGCTTTTTGTATGGACTCATCAAAATTTTCATCAATATCGATTACCTCTGCATCTTTAATTTTTATCATCAAGCATTTCCTCTAATTTATTTTTTACCAGCTGCGGCTTAAGTTTGTATCCGCAGGCGAACGTTTTAATCGGGCACTCGATGTAACCGTGTATGCCGCACGGCTTGCACGGCAAATCATCGTAACTTATATATGAGCTTTTTTCATTATACGGATAAAATCCGAAGTCCGGAATTGTTGAGCAATAAATAGTTAGTACCGGTATTCCGGCGCAGACGCCCATATGAGTAGGGGCACTGTCGTTTGAGATTAAAATTTTGGTTCTCTTCAGCAACTCAATTGTTTCGGTAATTGAAAAAATACCGGCAGCAGAAGTGGTTGATTCTCTGTTTTTTTCACGGATACTGTCGCAGAGTTCTTTATCTTTTCCGCCACCGATTATTATCGTATGAAATCCTTTTTTATTAAGATAATTAATAATTTCGTTATAATATTCACTGGGATAAATTTTGGTATTCCATACACTTCCAGGCGCTACAGCCGCAATATTATCAGAATGAATATTTCGGGCAATAAAATCATCAACAGCTGAAGCCATGTTTACGCCGGAAATAAGCGGCAAGATCTTCCAATCGTTTCCGTTTATTCGAAGCCCCGTTAATTCGAGGTTTCTCCGTACTTCATGATGAGCGGGTTCGTACTTAACCAAATGCTTATATACATGCTTCAAACTACTATTTGAAAAACCGTATGTCTCTTTTATTCCGCACAATAAAATAATCAATGATGTTCTAAAAGACCTGTGCGGAGAATACGCGGCAATATAATTATTTGCTTTCAGTCTTTTTATAAATTTGAATAACGCAAAAAAAGATTTTTCTTTACCTTTTTTATCTAGTATTAATACATTTTTCACGTAAGGGGACGCCGAGAATATTTCACCGGTAGAAGGTATAGCTACGACATCTATTTCATTTTCCGGATATAAATCTTTCAGTTTCTGAATCATCGGCAGCGTTAAAATAGCATCGCCGATAAATGCAGTTTGAATTATTAATATCTTTTGCATACTAAATTAATATTTCCATCTTTTGTGCATCCATAACCATTGCCCGGGATATTCGCGGATAATTCCTTCAAGATAATCGGTCAGTCTCTGTGATAGTTCTATAACTTTTTCCTCTTCAGATTCCGGCAGATTATTTAAATCCATTTCGACAAACTCTGTAATATAAGAATAATCTTTCTGCCTAATGGAAATACCGCAGAAAAGAGGAGCCCCGGTTTTCAACGAAAGCAAAGCCGGACCAGGATATACGGCGGCCTTTCTCCCAAAAAAATTAACCCGGATGCCTTCGGCGGAACCTCTTTGGTCGGCGGCCATTGCAACTAATTTACCATCTTTCAGAGCCTTATAAACCTGTCGAATTGAAATCCCGAGCGGAATTACTTCATTTCCCCATTTTGTTCTCATCTTGTTCAGCCAATCGCTTACCAGAACATTTCTTTGCTGCTTTACGATAATTGAAAACGGGTGCCCCATAACCAGTCCGCCGGCTATTCCCGAATATTCCCAATTACCAAAATGAGCCGCCAATAGGATTACTCCTTTGCCTTCATTGTACTTCCGAAGGACTCCCTCGGTGTTTTTAAACTTTACAATTTCTTTAACTTTTTTTTCATTCATACGGGGCAGATACAAGATTTCGATCAGCGCAATCGCAAAGCTTTTATAACTGCTGAAAGAAATTTTCCTGATCTGTTTAGCGGAATATTCAGGAAAAGCTTTAGTAAGATTATCAATCGTAGTTTGTTTTCGAATAGGTATTATATAATAAAATAGAATTGCAAGTATAGTAGAGAATCTTCTGGATAACCTGAGTCCAAATAATCTGAATAGATAGCTAAAGCCAATAAAAAAAATATATTCGAATCTATCTGTCATTAATAAATAAAAAGGCCTTATATACTGTAAAAAAAATATTACGAATGTAAAGTTAAATATTTGAGTTAAATAATGGAAATTACCAACTCATTTAACCGAATATTATTAATTTAGTTTACAGTATATAAAGCCCAAAATTTTACTGGTTAGCCGATATTCTACTCTGCCAATTTGAATCTTGTATTTCCCCGCGTTTGGTGGAAGAAATCAATTCATAATCATTAAATCCGTTCAGATCGGCAAAAATAAATTCAACCCCTCCTTCAATATCATTATATCTCCAAACTTCATAAGGCTTTGTATTATCCTGATTCGGATACCTGTCAACTTCACTTGGCTCACCGTAAGTAATAAGAACTCTTCCTCTGTCGGTTTTCCAGCCAACGCGCATAGAACTGCTGTATTTACGATTACTTTCAGCCACTCTATTAAGGAACTGCTGATACGTCATGCTTTCCGGAGAATTTTGTTCATCATTTCTTCTTTTCCAAAAATCAAACAAAAATTGTCTTTTTCCGCTTAACGTAGTTAACTTTTTATATTGCTCTTTTTCCGGATTGGAAGCTATATATTTGCATTTCGCAAAAAGATTATCGCATTCTTCGTTGTTCAGAACTCCGAAAGCACTGGTAATTAATTTTGAACCCAATGTATTTGAAGAATCTACATTCTTAACAGCCGGATTATACACATAAAATTTCTTTGTCGAGCTCATACCATAATTATTCAGACTGTCTAGAATCGCAATACGCAGGCTGTAGATGTCAGTCGGATATTTTATTACAGGCAATACGCCTACTTCAGCTCTCGACGCGATATGACGGCTGAGTAATTGAATCTTGTCATAAACTACCTGATTTTTACTGTTAATTACCGAAATGTTAAGCCGGTAAGGCTGATCGGTTTTAGTTTTTTCATGATCATAAACTTCATAATAATAAAATACTGCCGGATTTCCTGTACTGAAAACTGCCGTGGGGAAAGGAGTTATCTCGAATGTATTCTTGTAAAAAATCGAATTTTTATTGTCACTATTCTGAATGATTCTTGAAGCCAATTGAATATCGCTGACGGCCAGAGAATCTTCCGATAACGGCTTTACGTTTAGATTATCCAAAACCGTCTTCTGGTTAGATTCGTTAAATTTATCCTTTACTTGGACAGAACATTTGTAGTCTCCTTTAGGAACGACAAAAGCCAGTTGCCCGACCAAACTTTTAGAGCCTGCGGTATCCGATTTATCAAGTACTTGGTTCAACACCCAAGATTTATTTAAAGCGGGTTTTTGAGTTGTTGTATCGGTAAGATCAATTTTAAGAATACCGGCAATGAAATTTGTATCGTTGCTCTGATGTATTGTTAAGGCACCTTCATTTAACGAGTAATAAAACTCTATATAATTGGAAGATGAATCGTATGCGAATTGTGCATAGTCGAAATCAAATAAATTTTTAGCAGATTGCCCCCAAGTAACTGAGGCAAAAAGACACACTAAAGAAAAAAGCAGTAATTTTTGTTTCATCTGAGAATAATAATTTTTGTTATTGGAAAATTTCCGAAAAAGGAATTCATAATTATTTAAACTCGTCCAAAATAGTACAAGAGATAATATTTGTCAAGTAAATAAAAAAGGATTGAATCGGAATGGTACTGCACGGGAACCGCGGGTCCCCGTGCAAATGGTTATATTTTTACGGCAAAAACTTTAGTAATACCGTTAATTTCGGAAATGGCTTTTACCACATCTTTTTGAATTTCACTGTCAACATTTATAACAGTTAGCGCTTCTTTTCCCATTTCTGTTCTACCTAGTGAAAGTCCGGCAATGTTGATATCGGCATCCGCCAGAATTTTTCCTACATTGGCAAGCATTCCCGGTCTGTCGATATTAGAATAGAAAAGAAGATTACCTTCCGGTTTTAATTCCAAATGGAATTTATCTACATCAACAACTCTTAATTCATTATTTCCGAATACAGTACCCGCAAGAGCACGTTGTTCGGAATCGGTAACGAATTCTACCGTCATTAAGTTAGTATAATCTAGGTTTGCACCGGTTTTGGTTTCGTTAACTATAATACCCATCTCTTTTGCCAGAAACGGAGCGTTTATTAGATTTACTTCTCCCATCCTCTTCGATAAAAATCCCATCAATACCGCAGTCGATAGAAGCGTAGTGTAATTATGAAGCAGCTCTCCACTGTAATTTATATTTATTTTCTTTAACTGGCCTTTAATTAATTGTGAATGAAGCGCCCCGAGGTTCTCACCCAGCTTAACATACGGAGCAAGTTCCAGGCTGCCGCCGCCGGCAATTGCCGCGGCATTTACAGCGCCTTTAATACCTTTTTGATTAAACATATCCACGATTTGTTCTGCAATCTGGATCGCAACTTTTTCCTGTGCTTCTTCAGTAGAGGCACCGAGATGCGGCGTTGTAACTACTTTCGGATGCTGTATGAAAGGGCCGTTGAATTCCGGTGGCTCGCTAACGTAAACATCAAATGCTGCGGAAGATACTTTGCCGGAATCTAATCCTTTTAGCAAAGCAGCTTCATCAACTATCCCGCCTCTGGCACAATTAATAATTTTCACGCCGTCTTTGCATTTAGCTAAAGTTTCATCGGAAATTAATCCCTTGGTTTCTTCATTCAAAGGTACATGAACAGTTATTATATCAGACTGAATGAATATCTGGTCAAGATTAACAAGATTAACGCCTAACTTTGTAGCAACTTCTTCGGATAAAACAGGATCATAACCGATAACATTCATTCCGAAAGCTTTTGATCTTGTACCTACTTCCCTTCCGATTTTACCCAAACCGATAACGCCCAAAGTTTTCCCTTGTAATTCGGTTCCTTTGTATTTTTTCCTGTCCCATTTACCGTTGCGTAAAGATTGATTTGCCTGAGCAATGTTTCTGCACATTGAAAGCATCAAAGCCATAGTATGTTCTGCGGTGGAAACCGTATTTCCGCCGGGGGTATTCATAACAATAATACCTTTTCTGGTAGCGGCTTCTAAATTAATATTATCTACGCCGGCTCCAGCTCTTCCGATAACTTCCATGTTATCCATAAGTTCGATAATGTCCGGAGTTACCTGGGTATCGCTTCTTACAATTAGTCCGTTATAATCTTTGATAATTTTTTTAATCTCATCTTTAGGCATCCCGGGTTTGTAAGTAACTTCAAAACCTGCATCTTCTAAAATTTTTGCGCACTTTTTATCTACAGCGTCTGTTATAATAATTCTTTTCATCTTTCTCCTAAATAAATTAGAAAAATTGTTTTATTACTAACGCACAGGAAACATTACATTACTGCACTTAACCTTTGTACGATATGATTTTTTGGCACGGCTCCAATAATTGTATCTTTCAGTTGACCGTCTTTGAATATAAGCAGAGTCGGTATGCTTCTTACCCCGAATTTTATTGAAGTTTCCTGATTCTCATCAACATCCAATTTACCTACTTTTAACTTACCCTCGTATTCGCTGGCTAGTTCTTCAACAATAGGAGCAATCATTTTGCAGGGTCCGCACCAGGCGGCCCAGAAATCAATAATTACCGGAACGGTTGATTTTACAACCTCATCGTTGAAATTGTTGTCGGTTATAGTAACTGGTTTCATCTTTTACCCTTTATAAATTTTAATATTAGAATTTTTATCTTGTTCGCCTTGACCGACAAAACTTATCGTATCCTCACCGCCGTCGGCATGTATTATTCCTCCGGAAACCCATTCTCCGCCGTCCTGACAAAGTATTGAAATAACTTTTGCAACATCCTCGGGAGTGGTTAAGCGGTTTCGCGGGTTTTTTCTTCTTGCAACTTCGATCATCGGAATGTTACCGGGAATTTTTCGAAGAGCCGGAGTGTCGGTCACTCCTGCCATTATAGCGTTTGCCGCAATTTCCAAATGTCCTAATTCCATAGAAAGTTGTCGAATGTGGGATTCCAGAGCAGCCTTCGCCGCGGAAACCGCGCCGTAAAACGGTATTGTCGCATGCCCGCCGGAACTTGTCATCGCAAATATTCTGCCTTTCCTTTCAAATAAATTATTAGCAACCAAAGCCTGAGCCCAGTAAACTAATGAATGAGCCATTACATCCAGGGTCATTTCCATCTGAGCTTTCGTAATTGCTTGTTCATCCGAGGCGGCGATAAAAGGCTTTAACGAACCGAACGCAAGTGAATGAATCAAGACTTTAACAATAGCTTCGCCTTTTGAAAATTCTTTTATGTCCTTGATAATTTCATCTCTTTTAACAGCATCGGCCGCATTTACATTATAGAATATGGCTTGAGAACCGAAAGATTTTATTTTCTCAATTATCTTCTCAACATTCGGCATTGTTGCCTGACGGTCTAAATGCATACCGAATACGTTATAACCATCTTCGGCAAGCTTAATTGCAGAAGCCGCACCAAATCCGGATGATGCTCCGAGCACCAAAGCCCAGTATTTTTGGTTCTCTTCCCTTTTCATTTGGTCAAAATCCTTTATTGTTTTACCTGAAAATTAAGAAGATAAAATTACTAAAATGACGAAAGTTAAACAACTAAAACGGAATAATATTAAATGCCTTTTAAGCTCAATATTTTACAATGTGAAAAATATCAATAGAAAAAGCGGGATATTGTTTTAATCTATGAATTATTATCCATTTTTCTCTTCAAATATCAAACGGCGGATTATTTTTTAGAAAGAATGACTGAGTCTTCCCCCAGCAAATCATTTAATTCACTAAGGAAATAATCGGTTATATCAACTCGGTAATCCCTAAGAAAAAACAATCTTGCTCTCTGAGCGCCATTGAACAGGTGAAGATAAACAGGAAAATTTCCTTTATACTTATCCATCACTTTTTTCATTTGATGTATTTTTTCCGGGGCGTTCTTTTCGGTATCAAAATTAATTTTTACGCTTTGGGTAAACCTGGCACGCGCATCTTCTAGAGGAATAACTTCGTCGATATGAAGCTTTATCGCATCACCGCTGCTTTCCGGCCTGCCTATAATGAAAACACATCTTTCTTCCTGAAGGTACTGTCCGCATTTCTCGTATATTTTCGAAAACATAAGGCTTTCACACGAACCTGAAAAATCATCGAGCGTAAAGAAAGCCATTGTTTTACCGGCTTTGTCGATTTTGGTTTTTAGAGCGGTAATAACTCCGCATGCTTTTACCACTGCAGTTTCCTCAAGCTGATCAGTTTCACCCATATGAATGGTGGCAAAAGACTTATAGTCTACTTCATATTTTCTGAGCGGATGACCGGTTACATAAAATCCTATTACCTGTCTTTCCCGTGCCAGTCTTTCCTCATCGTTCCAGGGAGTAACTTCGTTTAATGCCGGCTCCGAGATTTTCACCTCTTCCTCAACATCTCCGAATAAACTGTCCTCTGCAACTAATACCGAGTGCTTAATCTTATGCCCGAATTCTATAACCGATTCAATTGCTTCAAACAACTTAGCTCTGTTTTTGTCTATCGAATCGAATGCACCCGCAACAACAAGTCCTTCCAAAGCTCTTTTATTAACGATACGCGTATCGACGTTTGTAGAGAAATCAAATATACTGGTAAAATTCCGATTCAATTCATGTCTGGCTCTTTTTATTTCTTCAACCGCGGGGATACCTACGTTCTTAATTGCCGACATACCGAACCTGATCTTTCCGTCTTCAACATCAAAATATACGGAAGGATTATTTACATCAGGAGGCATTACTTCAATTTTTAATTTACGGCAGTCTTCCAGAAAAGTTGTAACCTTTGCGGTATTGCCGAATTCGTTTGTAAGGTTGGCTGCTAAAAACTCAGACGCATAATGCGCTTTTAAGTATGCCGTCTGGTAAGCAACGAAACTGTAGGCAACGGCATGACTTTTATTAAATCCGTAATTTGCAAATTTGTCTATGGCTTCGAAAATTTCCGTCGCGGCTTTTTTGGGAATTCCCTGAGCCACGGCACCATCGACAAATTTAACTTTTTGTTCGGCCATCGCAGCAAGATCTTTTTTACCCATCGCTCTTCTGAGGATATCGGCTTCGGCAAGACTCATTCCGCCGGCTTTATTTGCAATTTGAATTACCTGCTCCTGGTAAACTATTACGCCGTAGGTTTCATTCAGAATCGATTCAAGCACAGGATGAAGGTATTCAACCTCCTTTAAACCGAATTTTCTATCGATAAAGTCATCAATAAATTCCATCGGACCGGGCCGGTAAAGAGCGTTCATAGCCGATAATTCACTCAAGCTGTTTGGACGCAGTTTCTTGAGATACTCTCTCATCGGGGCAGATTCAAACTGGAACACTCCGGTCGTTTGTCCGCGCGAAAAAAGCTGGTAAGTTTTTTCATCGTCCAGCGGAACATTGTCTATGTCGATATCTATACCATGATTTTTCTTTATAAGCTCAAGAGCGTTTTGAATAATTGTCAGAGTCCTTAACCCGAGAAAGTCCATTTTAAGGAGTCCCTGTCCTTCGATCTCTTTCATGTTGTATTGGGTTACAACTTCGTTCTGAGAGACCGCGGTAGCAAGTGGGACATAATTACTGACATCGCTTGGAGTAATTACAACGCCGGCCGCATGCTTAGAAGAGTTGCGGTTCATGCCTTCCAGAACTTTAGCGTATTTGATGAGATTCAATATCTCAGGATCTTTAGATTCCTTGACCCATTTTAGTTCAGGTACTTCGCTAATCGCCTGATCAATACTGTATACTTTTCCGAACTTAGACGGAATATACTTTGTAATTTTATTTACAACGGGTATAGGAATTTTTAATACTCGCGCAACATCCCTTAATACGGCTTTGGAGGAAAGCCTGTTGAAAGTAATAATCTGACTGACGCATTTAGCACCGTATTTTTGACGAACATAATCTATTGCGTCACCGCGTTTATCGTCCGCAAAGTCAACGTCAATATCGGGCATCGACTTTCTTGCGGGGTTCAAGAAACGTTCAAAAAGCAAATTGTAAGTTATCGGGTTTATATTTGTAATTCCCAAAGAATAAGCTACCAGACTGCCTGCGGCGCTTCCTCTACCCGGTCCGACGGGGATATTCATTTTTTTAGATGAATTTATAAAATCCTGAACAATCAAAAAGTAACCCGAGAACCCCATCTTCTTGATGGTATTAATTTCAAAGTTGAAACGGTCTTCGTATTCCGGAGTAATGTTTTTTATTTTTTCCTGAAATCCTTCCCTGGCCAGTAATTCGAAATAATCATCGAGGGTTTTGGCTGGAGAATCTTCCGGAATCGGGAATACAGGATAATAATGCCCTTCGAAATCAAGATTGATGTCCGTCTTCTCTTCAATTTCCAAAGTGTTTTCGATTGCACCCTGGTAATTTTTAAAGAGATTTTTCATTTCGTCGGTTGATTTAAAATGAACCTGATCCGTACCGTAACGAAGTTGCCTGTAATCGGTACCGTTTTTGTCCGATAACAGAAGAAGGATATTATGCGCAATGGCATGTTCCTGCTCGATGTAGTGACAATCGTTAGTTGCGACTAATTTAATTCCAAGTTCTTTGGCAAGCTTAGGCATAGCGGCAAGAATGGGCTGCTCAACCTCCATGTTGTGATCTTGAATCTCAAGATAAAAATCTTCTTCAAAAATATCTTTGTAGATTTTAGCAATTTGTTTTGCTTTTTCGTAATCGTTATTAACCAGGTGAGCCGCTACTACGCCGCCTGCGCAGGCTGATGTACAGATCAGTCCGTCTCTGTATTTCTTTAATAGTTCAAGATCGATTCTCGGTTTATAATAAAATCCTTCGGTATGTCCTAATGTTGACAGCTTGGAAAGATTTTTATAACCTTCTTTATTTTTTGCCAGAAGTATTAGATGATTATAATGTTTTGATCTTTTTCTGCTGCTTGTTCCGGCTCCTTCCGAAGTGTCGGTGTTCTTTCCTTTATCAAAGCGGCTACCCTCGGTAACAATATAGGCTTCCATGCCTACAATTGGTTTGATGCCTTCTTTCTTTGCTTTCTTATAGAACTCGGCTATACCGTACATTACGCCGTGATCCGTTAGGGCAACCGAGTGCATATTATGTTTTTTAGCTGCTTTGATGAGACTGTCGACGGTGCAGGCCCCGTCCTGTAAACTATAGTGTGTATGATTATGAAGATGGACAAAATCCGACATGAATAAAATTCCCGGTTAAATAATCACTGAAAAACTTTGCATATAAAACGCATTTGATCAATATAAGAAGCAGATTTCAAGTATAAAAACTTTCATATCAACCCTTCGACTCCGCTCAGGACGACATTAATGATCTCATATATATAATAAAATCTTAACGCTGTTAAAATAATTTTGAAGTAGTACAGTTTCCTAAATTGCCACTGAAAAAGCAAGAGAATAATTTAATTGTTGCGCTCTAATTTTGACCGTATTCAAACAATACAGAAAATAAATTATTTATGACCGGTATGACCGAATCCGCCTTCGCCTCTTTCGCTTTCGGCGAGTTCATTCGATTCGATCAAATCCGCGTGATAAACTTTAGATACGACAAGTTGAGCAATCCTATCGCCTCTTGATATCTTAAACTCTTCTTTACCGAAATTTATCATTATAATTTTCACCTCGCCACGGTAATCGGCATCTATGGTACCCGGCGAATTTAGAATGCCGATACCATATTTGGCTGCCAGCCCGCTTCTGGGCCTAACCTGGATCTCAAACCCTTCCGGTATTTCTACTGAAATATTCGTAGGAACCAGAACAACTTCTCCGTTTTTAACGACAAACTCGCTATCTACCGCTGCCCTGATATCCATTCCCGAAGCTCCGGAAGTAGTGTAAGAAGGCAATGCTATATCTACGAATTTATTATTTATTCTTCTGAATCTTATTTGAATTTGCTCTTTCATTTTATCCTTTACAAGTTTAATCAGCTTTTTTGAAAATGCGGATACTTTGCCTTCAGGGCCGTTATCTCCGTGGCCCAGCCAGAATAGGCCGATTCGGTGAGGTCCTGCTCGTCTCCGTATTGAATGCTGACCAGATTGGGAAGGTAGGTCGCGCCGGCCACGTCGGGTGATGTGCTGTCTGTCACCTCGCGCAAACGCCAGCGCGTCGTCGCCGCCTGGCAAATAGCCGCGTTCCACATGGTAGTCATAGGTATAATTGAGGCCCCAGAGATTGATCGTGCTGAACCCGGCCTCCCTGTACAAGTCTACGCTAAAATTGTGGCCTACTTTTACAGGCATCGCGACCGCCTTCAGTTGCAGCCCGTTCTGCAACAACACCTGATGGCCAAGCGTCAGGTTCGATTGTCCCGAAGCCTGTCCACCGGCGACGACCGAAGCCAGGATGGACCCACAGGCAATCAGCAGGAACCTTTTTATTGTGCTCACGATTCTTCCTTCGCTGCCCGTTTTTCAGTTATTGCCGTGATTCCGC
>CAVUCX010000051.1:0-15670 GCA_963739955.1 uncultured Bacteroidota bacterium
TCACGTTACAGAGACAAATTCTTCAGATACGTAAGTTTCATGACAATTCTAGAAATTAATTTATAAGAAAGTCTTAAAAAATGGATGAAACAAATAATTTAGCATTTGATATTAGAGCAAGAATCTTACCGCAGATTGAGGGAATCAATGAATTTGCTCAAAACCTCCAGAATTCAACCAATCCTGTTATCCAACAAGTTAACAATGTTGTCGGAAGTCCCGGATTCCAAGAAGGTCTAACGCCGCAGCAAAGACAACTTATTCCGGAGTGGACTAAATATAACGAAGGAGTATTCGAAAACTTCAATACGGCCATGAAAGACCTCGTGGACGATATGAATGTTGATCTATCAACCGGTAAACTTTCCAAGGGGCAGCTAGACAAATACACGCGTAAATTCGAGCGCATGAAGTTGATGGGAGCTGAGGCCGGGCAAGATGTGGTAAGTGATGCCTCTGACTTCTTTAAGTTAAATAAAGAACATCTTGATATGATTCGGGCAACGGTCCAGGAGAGCCGGGGAGAGTTAAACGATAATATAGATTTTCTAAAAAATAAACTTCATGATATTGCTGCTGGTTTTAAAAAAACCGGAACTCAGGCCCAAGGCTTTTATGATACATTAAGAAAAGCCGGCATATTTACGGTAGGTATGGAAGGGGCCAACTCAATATTAAGCTTCATTAGAACGGGTGCCGTTATAGAAGCCAGGGGAATGACTGCGTTTGATCTATCCTCACCAATGGGGATGTTTAGCGAAGGAGCGCGACAGGAAACCTTTGCTTCGGTCCAAAATAGAGATCGTATTTATCAAATAGTAGGAATGGCGGTAGGAACCGCCTTGGGATTTGCCTTTGGAGGAGGTCCAGCAGGAGCGGCGGCCGGTGGGGCTGCGGGTAATTATTTTGGATCTGAAATAGCAAATATATTGGGAATGACACAGACTTCCGAAACAGAAGGGCAATTAAAATATTTAAACCAAATGTATGGCACATTCGGAAATGCGGTTGGACCCGCAGCCAATTATGATATTCTTAGGGCTCGATTACATGCGCGACTAGGTCGAGGTATAGGGGGAAGTCTTGGGTATGGATATTCTCCCGAAGAAGAAATGCAGATGAGAATGGGTTTTGCCGATACTCTCGGCCATTTTGATCGCGGTTTATACGGGACGCAAACAACCTTTGCCACAGCTCTAGGGCTTTCTCCACGAGAGATTTATCAACTAAATGTTAGCGGCAGAGTGACGGGCGCAGATTATGGCATTAGGGGGTTGAGTAAGGCGCAACAGTTTACACAAGAACTTTATGGAAAGGATGTTAATCCGGAAAGAATAATCGATGTCCTGAATGCTATTAAAACCATCAATGAGAAGCAATTGCAATTAAATGAAAATGCTGATGCTCGAAATGGTGGAGTGATAGCGGCTATTCCAGAATTGATTTTTGGCAATAAATCTCCCTATGGTAGAATTTCGGATTTGGGAGGCGTGACAATCAATAATTTGCAAGATATGATGAACCCGCGGAGCGATGCGCAATTAGCTTTTCTTTTCCAGGCGATGGGGACGAATAACATTTCACATTTCAATGAAATGATGAAGGGAGGAACCTTCAGCGGTGATAACTTTATAAAAATATTGGATCAAATCAGAAGGGATACTGGGGGAGATAAAAACATAGCTTATTGGGAATTAAACTCATTGATGCCTAATGCTCCTCAAGGTATGATCCCCGAAATTAGGGATATCATGACGGGTGGAAGGTATATTACACGGAATAAAACGGACGAACGCGGTAATTTGGTAATGGATAAGGGAAAACCAGTTACGGAGTCAGTATGGATGACTCTGGATAAATTTGAAAATGAATTAAAAGCCAAGACAAAGGCAATCAATGATAGTAATTTAACAGAGGAAGAAAAGGCCAAAAAGTTAAAAGAAAGTCAAGAAATCCTATTAGGTTGGACCAAACAGGCACATGGAGCAATGTCGGAAACTTCCAAGATGATGTCGGAAATAAGAAGCAAACAGAATGAGATTGCGGACGCATGGAGAAAATTAGTATATGGTATGCAGAATGATTGGTTAGATGTATTCAAGAAAATAAGCATGGATAATGAGAATAGAGAAAAATTAAGTAAAGAATTTATAAACGCAGAAACAGATGCCCTTAACGGGTTATGGAAAGTCTTCAATGATCACGGTATTTACACTGAGAAAGATCGGAGAAATGCCGAACTGTTAAAAAATGGAACGGGAATATATTCCAAGAAAGCCGCAGAATTTAATCCTTATGGACTTATGGAGAACTCGGGGAATTTTACACCTGCAGCCTTGACGGATCAACTCACGAAATTTAGCATGGCTGTAGATACAATAAATACCGTGATGAATAAATTGAACGATAATCTTGATAAGGGAATTAAAGTTCAGGTCTATTCTGGGCCGGCACCAACATCGGGAATCCATGAACTGCAGAACAGTGTTCCGCATTGATTGCCTAATTTTTAAAATCAAAAAACCATATTAAATTAAAATTCGGTATTATACCATAAAACGAGGTAAAAATGGAAAAGGACAAGGAAGAATTAAATATTTATAACAAAATTCAAGCTGTTCATGAAGTAGTGGATTATGACAAAGTAGGAAAAAATGAATATCCATTATATGAAATTGTTTTTAAAGAAAATAAAAAATATGTCGGCATTATAAAACAATTCTTGTTAGGCGAACCCCAATTAACGGGTAGAATAACAGAAGATTTTGCTGTATATAATAATGCTTTTATCTATATCTTAATGGTAAAAGATAAGATCAAAAAACAGTATGAAAAAACTTAAAGAAATTTCTGAATATTATTTGGTTGAATACATGATTTGCCCTCAAATTTATCTATTATATCATTAAAATACGTTCGGTCTTCTTCTAGTATAGATAAGTATATCGTCAGAGGGTTTTGCACTTCGAAATTATTGGAAATATATAAATCATTTCTGATAGGTTGGACTGATTCGGTATCCGAAATAATTGATTTTACGTTTTGTCTCAATCTAGCCAAAACGTAAACGTCCATAACTTGAAATGCATACCATGAAATGGTTTCTTCTGTATCCATGAAAGGCCCCCTTATTAGTTTATGTTGAAATAATGACAAATTAATTGAATTGATTTATGAGTTAAATTACATAAATAGGATAGTTTAATCAAACTAAAAAAATATTTTTATGCCGATAACTCATTAATTTTAAACTAATTAGATCACTGTCTATCTTTGTAGATATTGACAATAGATAATTAAGGATTATATTAGAAAAAAAATTCAGAATGACCAAAAGTGCACAAAATTTTTTCAATACGAAATTTACCCTAATCGGTTTAAAGTAGGCTTTGGTCAGCCTTGAATTTTCCGATTAGGGTTTTTCGTTATTCGGCTCTTTGAATGAACTATCTTTAATCAAAAAGGTAATCAACGGAAGCTAAAATCTTAGCTCAGCTGGTAGAGCAACGCATTCGTAATGCGTAGGTCGCCGGTTCGATTCCGGCAGATGGCTCTTTTACTTTTAAATACTCACATTAACTGCATATCAATATTCTTTCCTAACCACAACAAATTACAATTATTAAAATCTTCTTCTATTAAGGTTTATACCCGGATATGGAAAAAATGGTAAAAATTCCTTGACTTTACAGAAAAAATTAACTTATTTTGGGGAGTAGTGGGGAAAAGTGGTGAAAATTTCCAAAAGGTTAAAATTAATTGTTTAGAGGACAATTTAAATATTCGGTAGATTCAAAAGGCAGAATTAGCATCCCTGCCAAATTACGCAAACATGTATCTCCCGATGCTAATGATTCATTTATCATGACCCAAGGAACCGCCTCTTGTATCGACGTATATCCCCTCGATCAGTGGTCTCAATTCGAAGAGAAATTATTGGGGTTAAACCCTTTCAAACCGAATGATGCTAAATTCATCAGACTTATACTTCAGCACGCAACGGAAGATACGTTAGATTCGCAATCAAGAATTTTAATTCCACAATCGCTTCTGGAATACGCTAAAATTGAGAAGGAAGTTTTAATTCTGGGTGCTTTGAAAAAGATTGAAATCTGGAATCCCGATGTTTATGCCGAATATTTGAAACAGACTCCCGAAACTTATGAACAAATTGCAGCGGAAGTAATGGCTCCATGATGGAAAGTCATCATACGCCAGTTTTATTAAAAGAATCTTTGGAATACCTGATCACCGACAAGTCCGGAGTTTATTTTGACGGAACACTCGGATTTGGCGGTCATTCCGGAGGATTTTTAAATGTCCTGAATAAGGATGCTAAACTGATTGCAACAGATGTTGACAAAGACGCATTCGATTATTCAAAAAAGAAATTTGAAAACGATAAAAGGTTGAAGACCTATAATTTCAATTTTTCAAAAATTGATATTATTTCTAAGATAGAATCCGTTCCTTTTCTTAATGGAGTGTTTGCTGATTTGGGAGTCTCGTCCTTTCAACTGGATAATCCTGATTCAGGTTTTACTTATAGAGAAGACGCCAAACTGGATTTAAGAATGGACAAGTCTATTAAAGTTAACGCCGCAGATGTGGTTAATACTTTTCCCGAAGAAGATATTGCAAATATAATTTATGAATTCGGGGAAGAAAAAAATTCTAGAGCAATAGCCAGAAAAATTTGTCAGATAAGAAAAGAAAAAAGAATTGAATCTACTTTAGATTTAAACAATATTATTTCAGATATAACTAATTACAAATACCGGATTAAAACTTTATCGAGAGTATTTCAAGCTCTTAGAATTTATGTTAACGGCGAACTTGAAAATTTAAAAGTGTTCTTAAATAAAGCCGTGGATCTGTTAGCTCCCGGTGGAAGAATTGTTATATTAACTTATCATTCGCTTGAGGACAGAATAGTAAAGGATATCTTTAAGTTCGAAACTTTGGATTGCATTTGCCCCAAAGAATATCCTGTTTGTATGTGCGATAAGGAGCAGCGGTTGAAAATTTTAACAAAGAAACCTGTCGTTCCGTCCGATGAGGAAGTGAAAGAAAATTTCAGAGCAAGAAGCGCAAAATTAAGAGCTGCGGAAAGAGTATGAAAAAAAGTATAAAACCTTTTATCGCTTTCAGCGTTTTTATTTTCGTTGTGTTTGCGTTTCTGACCCTGGTTTATGTAAGTGTTAAGCTGGAATGCGGAAAACTTACCAGGGAAAAAGTGATAACTCAGGAAAAGCTTGGCGACTTAAAAAACTGGACTACAAATCTGATTGCTCAAAACCAGGCGCTTTCGGCGGAAGAACGAATTGTTGCCATAGCACAAAACGAGATGGGAATGGTAAGAGACTCTGAAAATCCGGTGTTGATGACTGTTAGCAAAGAAAAGATTGAAAAAATATCCGAAGCCATAAACAAAGAGCATGAATAATTCAAGAGCGATACTGATAATATTAGTTGTATTTCTAGTCTTTATAGCTTTAATAGTGAGGCTGTTCGATATTCAAATACTAAAAAGCGATGAATTGAAATATTTTGCAAAACGTCAGCAAATTGTTACTGAAAAAATTGAGGCGGAACGAGGTTTAATTTACGACAGGAATAATGTTCTTTTAGTTTACAACCGAAACGATGTTTCTTTTTATCTGGATCTTAGAATGGCTTCCGCAAAAGATAAAAGAAAAATTGCGGATAAATTTTCATCAGTTTTCGGTGAAGGACGCGACCATTATTTGCAATTAATGAAATCGGGGAATAAAACAATCTGTATTGAAAAGAAAGTGCCGAGCGATAAAGCCATTTTACTGAAGAATTTTAAAGTGACCGGATTGTTTCATCGCGATGATCCTTCCAGAGTTTACTATTATAAAGATCTGGCATCGCATATACTTGGTTATGTGGGAGGAGATTATCACGGTGTAAACGGTGTTGCGAAATCGCTTGACGGTCAGCTTGCGGGTGAAGACGGCTCAATGGTAGTGTTACGGGATGCAATAGGAGATATGATTACTGTTTCGGAAGAACAAACAAAACAAGCTGTACCCGGACTAAACGTCGTTCTTACTATTAATAAGACATATCAGGCAATTCTTGAACAGGAATTGAAAGACGGTGTCAAGAAATATGATGCGTCATCTGCCGTAGGAATTATTATGGACCCTAATAACGGCCAGGTGCTTGCTCTGGCAAATACAAACGACTTTGATCCGAATCAGTACTGGAAATATAATAACGACGATAGAAGGGACAGGGCTGTAACCGATACCTATGAACCTGGTTCAACTTTTAAAACTTTTACTATGTCCGCTCTTCTCGACAGGCATCTTTGCAACGAGAACGAGAAAGTATACGTGAACAACGGAAAATATAAATTTAAAAATGTCAATATAACGGATACTCATAAAAACGAATGGCTGACGGTAAGAGGCGTTATAGAAGAGTCGAGCAATATTGGCATGTCCAAACTGGTTCAGAGGTTAGATGATGACTCGTTCTATAAATATTTAAGAGCTTTCGGTTTCGGCAATTATACTTCGATCGATTTGCCGGGCGAAGTTAAAGGTACTTTAAAGAAACCCAACGAATGGTCGCAGGTTACAAAAGCCTTCATGTCTTTTGGGTACGGCGTAACTGTAACTCCTATTCAATTAGCGGCTGCTTATTGTGCGGTCGTAAACGGCGGTATTCTGTATCAGCCGGAAATTGTTATTAAAGAATTTAAGATGAACGGCGATGTCGTGTTTCAGCAGAGTCCTATAAAAGTACGGCGCGTTATTTCTGAAGCAACTTCAAGAAGAATGAAAGAACTGCTGGTTGATGTTGTTAAGAACGGCACCGGTGTAAATGCCCAACTGAATTTTGTTACAGCAGGAGGAAAAACTGGAACCTCACAGAAACTGATTAACGGAAAATATTCCAAGGAAGATTACAATTCGTCGTTTGTGGGATTTTTTCCTGCGGAAAATCCCAAAATTGTTTGCCTGATTTTGGTTAACGCACCAAGCATCGGCAGGTACGGCGGATCGGTTGCAGCTCCGATGTTTAAAAACGTGGCTGAAAAGATAATCGGCACCGATATGGAAATGTTCCGGGATTCATTGAAACAGAATAAGGGAAATAGACAGGAACTAAAGGTAATGTTTACCAAAAACAGACAAGGGAAAAATAAAAACTTATTGCCGAATAAACCTTCGGTAAATAAGGTTGTTAACCTGAATCCTTTAAATAAAAATACAATGCCCGATCTGTCAGAATATTCCTTAAGAGAGGCGATTTTGGTTTTATCAAAACTCGGAATTAAATATAAAGTCAACGGCTCGGGAAAAATTGTTGCGCAAAGCATTCAACCGGGCAGGCAGATTAGTAAAGGAAATACCTGCGTATTGACTTGTAAAGAACATGAAGTTTTAGGGACATCGGTATACTGATGGAATTAACACAATTAATAAATAGCGTAAAAACCGTACAGGTAATCGGAGAAGTACAGAGGCAGGATGTCTCTGGTATTTTTCACGATTCGCGCAAAGTAATAAAGAATTCTATCTTCGTTGCAATTAAAGGATTCAATACCGACGGGCACAGGTATATACTGGATGCAATAAACAAAGGCGCAATCGGTGTTATTCTTGAGGACAATAATGTAGTACCCGACGATATATTTATCCACGGGAAAGTTGCCAAAATTCTTGTACGAGAGAGCAGAGTAGCTCTCGCGGAAATCTCAGGAAGCTTTTATAAAGATCCGTCCTCAAAACTTAAAACCGTAGGTATTACCGGTACAAAAGGAAAGACAACAACGAGTTATTATTTAAAGTCAATATTTGAAACATCGGGCACGAAAACCGGACTCGTAGGCACTATTGCAAATTATGTGGGCGACAGAGAGATCAAATCGCTTATGACCACTCCCGAATCAAACGATTTGAACGAAATTCTCTTCGAGATGAATAACGAAAACTGCGGCTATGCGGTTATGGAAGTTTCGTCTCATTCGCTTGTTTTAAATAGAGTATACGGACTAAAATTTGCCGCGGGCATTTTTACAAATATAACCTCAGATCACATGGACTTTCACGAGAACCTTGAGAATTATCTTAAAGCGAAAAAAATCCTTTTCGATAATCTTGCTGCAAATTCTTTCGGCATATATAATATTGACGATAAAAACAGTAAGGTTATTATTCAGGACAGCAAAGCAAAATTATTCTCTTTCGGTGAATCCGAAGGATCCGACTTTAAAATTAAAAATGTGAATTACGATCTGAACGGAACAAGATTCCTCATTGAGTATAATGAAAACGATTACGCAATAGAAACTTCTTTGATAGGTGAATTTAACGCCTACAATGCTTGCGCATCATTTGCTGCTGCGGTATTGCTGGGAATTAAAACTGAAACCGCAGCCGCTGGAATAAAGAATACAAAGCAGGTACCCGGACGATTTGAAGTAATAGGTCACGGAAAAAAGAAAGTTATCTTAGATTACTCGCATACATCCGACAGTCTGGAAAAAGCATTAATCGCATTGAGAAAAATATCCGACAAGTCGATTCCGATTTATACCGTATTCGGCTGCGGTGGAAACCGGGATAAAACAAAAAGACCGGTGATGGGGAAAATCGCGACTGAAATGAGCAACCATGTCATCGTTACTTCCGATAATCCAAGATTTGAAGATCCGTTTGATATAATTGAGGATATCAAAAAGGGAATTAAAAAAGATAATTATATGGTAATCGAAAACAGGGAACAGGCAATAAAACAAATTATTGAAGACTCGCCGCGGGAAGCTGTAATACTGATTGCCGGAAAAGGTCATGAAACTTATCAGGAAGTTAAAGGCGTCCGGAATCATTTTTCGGATAAAGAAATAGCAGAAAAGTATTTGAATTAATGAAAAAAATATCTATTACTTTACAAGATTTGTTTGAATTGCCCTCCGCGGAAATATATAATCCTGACGGATATATTCCTGCAACTTCGGTATCGATAGATTCAAGAAATGTAAAGGAAGGTTCTTTATTTATTGCTTTGAAAGGCGATCGTTTTGACGGACATGATTTTGTTAAGGAGGCAATTAAAAAAGGCGCTTCGGCAATAATGATTAATGATGTAAAATATAATGAATTTAAAAATCTGAAATTGCCTTTTATAACCGTTAAAAATACTGTTGAAGCGTTTGGTGATATAGCGTTTGTATGGAGAAAGAAATTAAATACTAAAATAATTGCTTTAACGGGAAGCGCCGGAAAAACTACAACTAAAGAAATGTTATCTGTCCTTTTAAGTGAAAAATTTTCGGTCAACAGAACAGCGGCAAATAATAATAACAATATCGGGGTACCGCTGACAATTTTAAGTACAAATAACAGTCATGATATTTTGATATTGGAAATCGGTACAAACCATTTCGGTGAAGTTGCATATTCTGCTAAAATAGCACAACCTGATTATGCTTTAATCACAAATATCGGCAACTCGCATTTGGAATTCTTAAAAAATAAAAAAGGCGTATATAAAGAAAAAATAGAGTTGTTCAATATAACCGCATCAAACAATAATTTTATATTTATTAATAACGATGATCCTTTACTTGCCGGATCTTTGCCTGAATACAAGAAAAAATTCAGCTATGGATTTAAGAATAAATCCGATGTCGAAGGCAGAATTCTGGGTTTCGGTGATTACGGTAATCCGATTGTAGAAATAAAATTCGGAAGCAAAATCATAAAACAAATGATTCCGGTTTACGGAGAGCAAAGCGCAAAAAATTACCTTGCCGCCTTTGCGGTAGCTTATAAATTAGGAGTCGGTAAAAAAGAAATTCAGTCGGCAACAAATAAAATTAAGGCTTACGATAAAAGACTGAATGTTAAAGAAGGGAAAAATTATTTAATAATTGACGATACATATAATGCAAACCCTGAATCGATGAAATACTCTATTGAATTGCTGAACAAGATAAACAAATATGATTTGAAGATTGCCGTGCTTGGCGATATGTTTGAATTAGGAGAAGAGTCCGAAAAGCAGCATAAAAATATTGCTAAAGTATTATTGAAAAATAAAGTGGATAAAGTTTTTACGCTCGGGAAGTTCATGAAAAAAGCGGATGAAGAGCTTAAATCCGGAAAAATTTTTCACAAACATTTTAGAAACCGCGATAAATTAAAAGAGCATTTAAGAAAACTTTGTTTAATTGATTCGGTTATTTTATTTAAGGGCTCCAGAGGAATGAGGATGGAGGAATTTGTTAAGGTGGTTGATTCGGAGGTTGTTAATTAATGCTTTATTATTTATTTGAATATATAAATAAAGTTTTCAGCCCTCCCGGATTTAAGATATTCAGGTATCTTACTTTCAGATCAGCTATTGCCGCTATTACGGGATTATTTTTGTCATTGTATGTTGGCCCGAAGTTGATAAAAATATTGCAGAAGAACCAGATAGGCGAAGCGAAAAAAGCAGACGGCCCGAAATCTCATTGGTCGAAAGCAGGTACTCCGACAATGGGCGGTTTGATTATCATTCTTTCAGTCATAATTCCGGTTCTCCTTTGGGCCGATGTTGAAAGTATTTATATAATTTTAATTCTGACCGGCACGGTTTGGTTAAGCGCGGTAGGATTTCTAGACGACTATCTTAAAGTTGTGAAAAAGCTGCCTAACGGTTTAATAGCCAGGTATAAATTGCTTGGACAGGTAATAATCGGATTGGTTGTTGGAGCCGTAATTTATTTTTCACCCCAATTTTACGGTGTCGGTACGATAACAACAGTTCCGTTTTTGAAAAACGTAAATTTTGATTTTTCTTTTATGTATATACCGGCCGTTGTTTTTATTGTAACCGCCACTTCTAATGCAGTTAATTTAACAGACGGTCTTGACGGACTGGCAATCGGAGTGACCATAATTGTAATGCTGGCGCTGGCGGTGATAAGTTATGTATCCGGGAACGCAATTTATGCAAATTATCTTAATATAATTTATTTGCCCGGTTCCGGAGAACTTACGGTTTTCATTGCGGCGCTGATCGGGGCTTCGCTCGGTTTCTTATGGTTTAATTCTTATCCGGCACAGGTATTTATGGGAGACACCGGATCACTTGCTCTGGGAGGCGCGTTCGGAATTCTTGCTGTCTTGATTAAAAAAGAATTGCTAATCCCGATACTCGGCGGTGTTTTTTTTATGGAAACAATTTCTGTAATCATTCAAAGATTGTATTTCAAGTATACTAAGAAAAAATACGGAGAGGGAAGAAGGGTTTTTAAAATGGCGCCCATGCATCATCATTTTGAAATGCTTGGATGGCCGGAGCCCAAGATAGTTATGAGATTTTATATAATAGCAATTATTTTAGCCATCGTTAGCCTGGCGTCATTTAAGGTAAGATAATGGAAATCAAAGGTAAAAAAATAACTGTGGTAGGAGCCGTGAAGAGCGGTGTCGGAGCGGCGAAGCTTATAAAAAAGCTTGACGGTATACCGTTCGTAAGTGATTCGGGAGCCGAGTTAAAACTGGCAAGTTCCATAGAGAAATTGAAAGAAGCCGGAATCGAATATGAAATAGGTGCTCATTCAGACAGAGTGTATGATTGCGAAATTATGGTAGTCAGTCCCGGAGTTCCCTCTAGTGCCGAAATATTGAAAAAAGCTTCCCAAAAGGGAATTCAACTAATCAGCGAGATTGAACTTGCCGCGTCGTTCTGCAAGGGTAATATTATTGCCATAACCGGAACTAACGGTAAAACTACCACTACGAATTTATGCGGTCACATTATGAATTCGTGCGGATTTAAAACATATCTTGCAGGTAATATCGGACTGGCGTTTTCTGAAATAGTACTTGACGTTAAAGAAGATGAATTCGTATCGCTGGAGGTTTCAAGTTTTCAGCTCGATCTTATAAATAATTTCGAGCCTAAAGTGGCAATGATACTTAATATTACTCCGGATCATTTAAATAGGTATGAAAATAAATTTGAAAATTATATCAGCTCAAAACTGAGAATCTATAAAAATCAGACCGAAGAAGATTACCTTATTTTTAATGCGGACGACAGTGTTTTAACAGGCGCAATAACCGGACATAAAAGTACAGATCTTTTTTTCTCACTAAGTAATGAACAAAAGAACGGATGCTACGCCGAAGACGACAAAGTAATTTATTCCAGAAATGGCAAGCGCGAATTTCAGTGTGCTTTCAATGATATAAATTTAAAAGGCGAGCACAATATTGCGAATGCAATGGCTTCCATATCTGTCGCTAAAATTTTCGGAGGAGAGAACAAAAAAATAATTAACGCATTATCCTACTTCCAGGGAGTTGAACATCGCCTGGAATTTGTGAGAGAGATTGACGGAGTAAGGTTTATTAACGATTCCAAGGCTACTAACGTTGATTCCGTATGGTATGCGTTAAAAAGTTTCGACGAACCGATCTTTTTAATATTAGGCGGTCAGGATAAAGGAAACGATTATGACAAAATAAAAGATCTGGTGATGAAGAATGTTGTTAAAATTTATGCGATAGGTTCATCCGCCGATAAGATTTTTAATTACTTTCATTCGTTTGTAAAAGTAGAGATAAAACCCAGTTTGCAGGAAGTTGTTCTTTCGGCAAACAAAGAAGCCAGACAGAATGAAATTGTTCTTCTTTCGCCGGCATGCGCAAGCTTCGATATGTTTGATAATTACGAACACAGAGGAAAAGTTTTTAAAGAAGCGGTAAATAACTTATAAGATGAAAAAACTCGCAGTCATTATATTTTTAGATGCTTTTATCCTGATGCTTTTGGGACTGATTATAGTCATGAGTGCCAGCAGCACGTATAGCGAATTTAAATTCGACAGTTTATTTCATTTGTTTAACTCGCATTTATTTAAAGTATTGTTTGGAATTCTTTTAATGACGGTATTCAGTTTCGTACCGTATGAGATTTATAAAGATTTCAGTAAACCTATGATATTCGGAATTACTTTTGTTCTTATAATTACTTTAATTGTTGCGCCGTCAATCAAAGGCGCCGACAGATGGATACGTGTAGGATTCTTTTCCTTCCAGCCCGCAGATGTTGCAAAACTGGTATTATTTATTCATCTGGCTGCTTTGATAGAGTCCAAAAAGGAAGTATTGGGCAATTTTAAAGAAGGATTTTTTTACCTATTCTTCTGGGTGATTATAATAGCTGCATTAATATTAGTTCAGCCTAATGTAAGTAACGGTGTGTTATTAGTAGTCGTTTCTTTAGCCATGCTTTATGTAGGCGGCGCAAATCTGAAGCATATTCTGTTGTCATCATTGGCTTGTCTTGTTGTCGGAGCAGCGGCCGCTATGATTATGCCTCATTCCAGAATAAGGATAATGACGTTCCTAAACAGCACACAGCACGGCGGTGCGCCTAATATTCAGGTGAAACAGGCTCTGCTTGGACTTGGAAGCGGAGGTATTTTCGGCGTAGGAATGGGACACAGTCTGCAAAGTAATTTATTTTTGCCCGAAGCATACGGTGACTTTATATTTGCAATTTTAGGGGAAGAGTTAGGTTTTATCGGCTCTGTAATAGTCTTAGCCGGATTTTTAATTCTATTTTTATCCGGGATTATCATTGCTAAGAAAGCAAAAGACACGTTTGGACAAATATTAGCTTTCGGAATAACGTTTTCCATTATTATTTATACTTTTGTTAATGTTGCCGTTGCCTCCGGTCTGGTGCCTACTACAGGCTTGCCGCTTCCGTTCATTAGCTACGGAGGAACTTCATTAACGTTTTTATGCATCTCCGTTGGTATTTTAATAAACATTGCTCTTGCAAATTCGATTACCGAAAATACCGTTAATAAAGTCGCGACGGAGACCATAGAAGCATGAGAGTTAAGGAAATACGGCACAGATTTTTATTCGCGGGCGGAGGTACAGGAGGGCATTTATTTCCTGCCGTTGCAGTGGCAGATAAGATCAGATTATTAATGCCGGAGGCGGAAATTTTATTTATCGGAACTAAATCGAAAATTGAAGGAAAGATTGTTCCGAAGCTCGGTTACGGTTTCAGCGCGATTTGGATTAAAGGATTTTCCAGAAAATTAAAATTTGAAAATTTATTATTCCCGGTAAAGTTATTGGTTTCAATTATACAATCATATTTTATTAACCTGAAATTTAAACCGGCAGTAGCCATCGGTTCCGGCGGCTATGTATCCGGACCGGCGATTTTCGGAGCCGCAAAAAACGGAGCTCATATTATTCTTATTGAGCAGAACAGCTATCCGGGAGTTACCACACGATTACTGGAAAAATATGCCGACGAAGTTCACATAAGTTTTGAAGATTCTAAAAAATATTTTAAGAATAAAGAAAAACTGTTTGTAACGGGTAATCCGGTAAGGGAAAACTTGGCAAAAATTAATAAAGAAGATGCGGCTAAACATTTTAATCTTTCTGCTTCAAAAAAAACTATTTTGATTCTGGGCGGAAGTCTTGGTGCCGGAACAATAAACGATGCTGTTGCTTCCGCGTTAAGCGAAATTACAAGTAAAGGAATTCAGATTGTATGGCAGACAGGTAAAAATTATTTCGAACAGTATAAACACCTGGCTGCAAAGGAAGTGAAGATATATCCTTTTATTGATGAAATGAATTATGCTTATTCAATTTGCGATTTGCTAATTGCAAGAGCCGGGGCAACTACAATTGCCGAACTGCTGGTTTTTGGCATACCGGCCGTATTAATTCCTTCTCCGAATGTTGCGGAAAATCATCAGTACTATAACGCAAAATCATTATCGGACAACAACGCCGCAGTATTAATTGAAGATAAAAATCTAAAATCGGAATTGGAAGATAGAATTAATTTATTATTCGGTGATGAAAATACTTTGGAAGCACTGAAAAAAAATGCGCTTAAATTAGCTAAACCAGAGGCAGCGGAAATAATAGCTCAAAATGCAATTAAGTATGCGAAAGCTGTAAGATGAACGATAGAAAAAATAATTCCGTATTTCAAATACAATATGTCCTTTTATTATCAGTCGACGATAATATATTTTATTGTATTCATTATATACGTAATTATTAGAGGCGAGTTTGTTGAAAATTCTTTTAAACTAATTACTAAGGACCCGATCATATATTTTTTCGGAATTATCGTACTTATATCGCTTGTAAGTCTGTTGTATAATTTGTATAAGAACAGATACCTGGAAATAAGCGAAGAAAGCATATCTTTTTCAAACAGATTTAAGACAAAAATTTTTATGCTCGATCAAATTTCCGAAATAAAAATTTCCCGGTCCAGAAGGAAATCAAAATCAGGAGCATTTAAACTCATAAGAATTAAATTAAAACACAGAAGACGCCCGGTGCTTGTAAGACCCTATGATTATGAAAATGAAGTTGAGCTGCTGGGTAAATTTCATGAAATTCAGGAGAAGGTAGGTAGGAAGTAAATGTTTAAGAATATTAAAAAAGTGCATTTCGTTGGAATCGGTGGGATCGGTATGAGCGGTATCGCGGAGATATTGTTTAGTCAAGGCTTTGAAATATCCGGCTCGGATAGATCTTTATCGGAAATAACAAATAGATTAAGCAGCCTCGGTATAAAAATTTATGAGGGGCATTCCCCCAAAAATTTAGAGGATGCCGATGTGCTGGTTTATTCC
>CAVUCX010000052.1:0-12100 GCA_963739955.1 uncultured Bacteroidota bacterium
CTATTATATCTGAACAATTAATATCCGTAATAGATAAATGGCTTAAGATCGAATTGCAGGAGGAACCTGAACTTGCAGAAACTGAGGAAAAGGAAGAACCGGTATTTGATTTTTTAGTTCTGGAAAAAATGAGCATGGGGGATAAAGAATTCCAGAAGGAATTATTAACGAGCTATATCAACGATATGAACGAACGCTTTCAGAAACTTGATACATTTGTTAGAGAAAAAAACATTGTTAAAGTAACAAACGAAGCTCATACCATAAAAGGAGCGAGCTATTCCGTAGGAGCAAAAAAAATAGGCGACGAAGCCTTTGGTATAGAGTTGTCCGGAAAACAAAATGATTTGGATAATATTTTCGGCAGAATAGGTGTTTTGAATAAAGCTATTGAAGAAACTAAGGTGGTTTTAAACAGTTTTCTTAACTAAACCTTCAAAGTAAATTTCAATATGCACGACGTGAAATCCGTGCATATTGAATTACTTAATTAAGTTCCTAATTATTCGTCAGTACTTCCTCAACATTCTTAACAGCCCAATCGATCTCTTCCTTTTTAATTACAAGTGGCGGCGCAAACCGGATAACATTTTCATGAGTTTCTTTGCACAAGATACCCTTTTTCATCAAAGCCTCGCAAAATCTTCTGGCTCCGCCGGCACCGGGTTCTAATTCTACGCCGATAAACAGTCCTTTACCGCGGATTTCTTTTACATATTTAGATTTAATTGCTTTCAGTTTGTCTCTGAAGTAATTACCTAATTCAAATGATTTCTCGACTAGTTTCTCTTCAACTAGAACTTTTAAACTTTCACGCGCTACGGCTGCTCCAAGCGGATTACCGCCGAATGTGGAACCGTGATCGCCGGGATTGAAAACCCCTAAGACTTCCTTATCCGATAAAACTCCGGAAACGGGATAAAAACCGCCTGACAACGCCTTTCCTATAATTACAACATCCGGTTTGATATCTTCATATTCGAAGGCGAAGAGCTTTCCGCTTCGTCCCAATCCCGATTGAATCTCATCTGCCATAAAAAGAACATTATTCTTTTTGCAAATATCAAAAGCCTTTTTCAAATATCCTTCAGGAGGAACTATAACGCCGCCTTCGCCTTGAATCGGTTCGACTAAAAGTGCAACTGTATTTTTAGTTACGGCTTTCTCTATGGCTTCCGCGTCACCGTAAGGCACAACTTTGAATCCGGGAGTAAACGGCCCGAAACCGTCCCGGTACTGCTCTTCTGTTGAAAAGCTGATAATACTTATGGTTCTTCCGGCAAAGTTATTTGTGCAAGTTATAATTTCCGCTTTATTTTCTTCAACTCCTTTAACCTTATATCCCCATTTTCTAGCGGCTTTAAGAGCCGTTTCTACGGCTTCGGCACCAGAGTTCATGGGAAGGAACATTTGATAACCGGTCAGTTCACAAACTTCTTTATATAATTGAGGCAGCTGATCGTTTCTGAACGCGCGAGAAGTTAAAGTAACCTTTTCAGCCTGGTTTTTCAAAACATTTAATATTCTGGGATGACAATGACCTTGATTTACAGCAGAATATGCAGCAAGACAATCAAGGTATTTGTTACCTTCAACATCATAAACCCATACTCCTTCGGCTTTACTAATTACCACATCCAAAGGATGGTAATTGTGGGCCCCGTAGTTTGTCTCGAGTTCTATATAGTCCTTTGTAAGCATATAATATTACACCGATTTTGTGGTTGAATTAAAATTTGTCTCAAATTTAATTAAATTTTATGAGATTAGAAATTGCATATACTTTAATTTGTCGTCTGACAATATCTTAAAAATTATTGTTATGATAATTGTTAAATTTATCCGCGCTAAGAGATATTACTCAAAAAGAAAGGAAAGCTGCTATGTTTTCAATAAAAACACTTTCGTTCGACATAAAAACCAACGGAAATACCGAGCTGCTGAATATTACTGCGAAAGTCGAGGAACAAATTAGGAAATCAAAAATTAGGGAAGGTAATGCTCTTATCTTTATCGGCGGTTCTACCGCGGGAATAACTACAATTGAATATGAACCGGGATTAATTTCCGATTACCCGGATTTTTTCGAAAAGATTATTCCATCAGGCGTAAGATACAAACATGATGAAACGTGGCATGACGGCAACGGGCATTCTCATATCAGGGCCTCTCTGCAGGGAGCGTCATATACGGTGCCGTTTGTCGATAAAAATATGCTATTGGGAACATGGCAACAAATCGTTCTAATAGAATTTGATATAAGGCCAAGAAACCGAAAGGTCATTGTTCAAATAACCGGCTTGGAATAAATGGTAAAGAAATATAAGTAATTGTTAGTTTAATTTTATTTTCGGACTGTTTACGTCGTTAAAAAATATAAAGTAAAGCGCTATTAATATTTCAAATGCTGTAGTGATATAAAAATAATATACGCCTAAATTTATCGATGAAAATGTTATAAGAAACTTAGTAATTAAGGATAATAAATATAATACAAGAACAAAAAAGAATATATTTATTTGTCCTTTGCTAAACGTATCTAGTATTGATATTCTTAAAACCAAAAAGAAAACTAACGCAAGTTGAAGGATCAGATATAATTTTAAAATATCATAGCTAAATGAAAATGAGAGATAAATATTTACTAATGTAAGAACGGTTACATAAAAATGATTAAACTTATTTTGGTCGATTTTAATTAAAACGAATATTAAAAAAATCGTACACGAAGCATAAAGCTTCAAAGGATCCAAGAGATATATAAAACTAACTAAATATACCAAAGGATCAAGTAAGCCTAATACAAGGAAAAAATAAAAATAATTCCCCCTGTATTGACGAATTGGCGGCAAAAGCCAAATAAATACGGATGCGTAAGCAATGATTCTGGCAGAATACATAATCCATTTCCGGATTGAATTGAAAATTTAAGGTAATTTTATTCTATAAGCGGATAATTTTAATAAATTTTAAAAAAACTAGATTTTGTGATCATGAAGGTTAAAATAAAAGACATTTTTTAATTAGGAATTACTTTATTAAAGATAATTCTTATTCGGTATGTCCTTAATTTTAGCCGAGACTCCATTCATTCGGGAAAAAAGTTTTAGGGAATTTTTCTCGGGCATCATTCAGTAACTTTTTAAATTCTTCTTTCGAGTTATATCTGTCGGATATGTGAAACAGTATAAGCTTTTCCGCATTTGCTTTTTGCGCAAGCATGCCGGATTGACTTGAGGTTAAATGGTAATTTTTTTTTGCAAGTTTAAAATCATCCGGAGTATATTGGCTTTCGCAAAAAACTGTTCCGCAATTTTTTATTAAGTCGGCAGCTCTTTTTACCGATTTACTGTCGTAAATGAAATCAGTAATATAAGCCACGCTTTCGCCGTTCTTTTTTGACGTAAGCAATTTACGAAGTTTCTTTAATGTGAACCTTTTGTTATTAAGAGTAAGCAAAGTGCTGTCCGATATCGAAAAATCTTTTACGGTCTCAAGCCACGGCCCAGGGGCAATATTTAATGCGGATAATTTTTCTTTATCGACATTAATTGATTCTTTTTCCGTTATCCTATATCCTGCAGAAGGAATAATGTGATTTAATAAGACTGAGTCGATGCGGAAGTCGCCGTTATCGAATAATGTCCTGTTAAATAATTTTTCCCCGGCCGCATGTTTTCTTGCGAATGATTCGGAAGCATGTAGAGTAATTGTTCTCAACGAGTCTTCTTTAATTTCCGTTATAATCCATTTGCCGGGTACGCCTTTTGTAAGGTTCCATGTATAACCTGTTAACCGGTTCTGAATAATTTTTATTGTATCTTCCGGGCCGTAAATAGAGACGGGTTTATTTCTTCTATCGTAGTTCCTCCTCAAAAAATAGTCGAATCCGGCTGCATGATCGAGATGAAAATGAGAAAAGAATAAATAATCTATGGCTGAAACATCCGAATATTTTAATTCGCTTACGGTGTTTTCACCGCAGTCGAATAATATCCGGTACATTTTGGTGCCGCTATTAATCCATACCATTAAAGCATTATCTTTACCGGGCTTTCCGAGAAGTTTGTATTTTATACTCATCTGCTAAGAATATTTATTTGTTTCTCTAATCTAACATTTTTAAGGAAATATGTTATAATGCGAAATGTGTTTTGCATATACGGTAGATCTGTAGAGACGTCAGAAGCTGCAACAAATAATAGTATCAGAACACTCTTATTCTGTAAATAAAGGAAAGCAGAAAATATCTACCCAGGATATCGGTGTTTACGTTTTCTATATATGAATCCGTAGTATTCTGCTGAATGTTTATATTCTGATATACAGGTAGACCGTAAGTAAAGAAAGAACGTAAATTAATATAACCGTTTAAATTTACGGGTATCGATAATTCCGTACCCCTATTCAGTAGGATATTATTTCGTACGGTTGTACCCTATTCGGCTATAAGAGTGTTGTTACCTATGTAAATATCTGCCCTTATTTCTTTATTCCTTAGACTGCTATAGAATACCTGCTCAAAAAGGGAAATCCTCTTCCGGATTAGTTTTAAGTTCGATTTGTTTAACTTCTTTTTTCTTTGCGGTAAGATGAACCTCGTTTCCTTCGACAAATATTGCTTTATACGGTTTTGTAGGACATGCATGTTCGCAAGCGCCGCAGCCGATACAGTATTCATTTTTAATTTCCGGCGATTTAATGTTTTCGAACGGAACCATGGTTACAGCTTTGGTTGGACAATGTTCTGCGCAAGCGCCGCAATCGGTTTTCTCTGTATGTACCACGCAATTTTCTTTTACAAATTTAACCTTCCCTATCTGGGTAAGCTGCTTTTTATTTTTGGAAACCGGTAAAATTGCTCCGGTGGGACATACATCCCCGCATATTGTACAATCGAAGTTGCAGAAGTTAGTGTGATAGTCCATTCTCGGCTGAAGTATACCAAGAAATCCGTATTCCAGAAATGAAGGCTGTAAAACTTTCGTAGGGCACGCGCTTATACATAAATTGCATGCTGTGCATGATGATGTGAAATGATCAATGCTTATAGATCCGGGAGGAGTAACCGGGAATTTTTTTAAGTCGGGAACGGTACTGAGTTTTTTAGGGATAATCTTTTCCTGAGCGAAGGTAATTCCTTTCGAACCAATTATGAAAGCAACAATGCCGGCAACAAATTCTCTTTTTTTATAATCGACTTCTTCGTGTATTTCCGGCTTTTTATTAAAATTTACGGAAAACTTTATACCTCCGGTTGGGCACACAGAAAAACAATTATAACAGCTGACGCACCGGCTGAAGTCGATTTCTTTTTCCTTTTTATCAATACAACCCGATTTGCAAACGCGTTCGCAAAGATTGCAGCTTATACAATTCTCTTCGTCAATTTTAATTTTTAACAATGATAATTTTGAAAGAAGACCTAAAAAAGTACCGACCGGACAAACAGTATTGCAAAATAGTCTGCCATACTTGTATGAAAGCCATAAAACCAAAAATAAAAATAAAAGAGGGAATAAGATTAATCCTGTATGCGGGATCCCGTTTTCTACGGGAAATACCGAATATATTTTAAAGTGCTCTAATATCGAAACAAGCAGATTATTGCCTGCCGCCAGAACAGGTTTAAATAGCTGCGTAAAGATTCTACCGAAATTGCTGTACGGATCAAGTAATGTCAGGCCGAACATGCTTCCGCTTAAAAAGAATAGTACCGCAAGCGTAAGAAAAAAATATCTCAGAAGATTATTAGGCCTTGATAATTTGTAATATTTCTTCTTATGCAATTTTTTATTGATAAACGAAACCATATCCTGAAAAGTACCCAGCGGGCAAATGCTCGAGCAATATATTCTTCCGAATAGCGCGGTAAGTAGCAGCACAAAAATGAAACCGGTCGCGGTCAAGCTTAAAATAAATGTAAACTTCAATAATGAGGGTATAAACTGAAGGAATGTTAAATATCCTGCAAATGCAGGCGTTAATGTTCCCGTAAAATCCAGGAACATTATCGACAACGCCGCAAAGAACAATAAGGATACACCAATTCGTATTTTTTTTAGGTGCGATAGCTTCATATTTACAATACCGGCTGTGTTTACATCTTAATTCTATTTATTTTCAATTTACTCAAATCCATTGTACCGATTTTTAATTCGTCAGCGTATTTAATGTAAGGTACATCGTCAGGATTTATACCGAATAGTTTTGCTGCTGCCGTATCCGCAGCAACTATATCCGTTGACAACAGGAGCGATTTCATATTTGCCACATCCGATAGCGATCCGCCTTTAGGACCGTTTTGAAGCATGACATTATATGCATCTACAACAACCAGAGCCGGCTTGCAGTACGTGGAAAAATCTGCTATACATTGATGCAGATTATTTCTATGCCAGTAGCCTCTGTCCCAGATAACGCCCATCATATTTTTCATCCCCGCGGTAATTCTTCCGCCTCCGTGATGTTTAAGAACCGGAACATTTATTAAAACATCCGCGCTTAATAAAATCTCATGTACTTTTGCAATCTTTTCAAATTCTTTCCGGTAGTAAACGAAACATTTTGATAATATCCCTCGCTGGCGCCGGATACAATCTTACCGCCCGCATCTTTAACTGCTGATTCTATGCCACTGTTTTTATAACTGCGGTTCCAGTTATCGCAAGTATGATCGAATACATACACTTCTTTTGCCCCGGCTTCCAAACAATGTTTTATTATTTGTTTTACTAAAGCCGGATTTGTATCGGCGGCAAGTTCAGGAGTCGAATCCCAGCCAATGTTTGGTTTTACGCAGACAGTCTGTCCCTTTTTAACAAAGCTTTTCATTCCGCCCATCGATTCAATGGCTTTATCGAACATAGAATCCGGGCTGCCTCCTTTTACTGCTACTAAATCATACGGATGAGGGCTAACGTAATTCGACGCAAATATTTTGGAAAAACCTCCGAAAGATGCGGCAGCACCTGCAGCCAATGCGGCAGCGGCGCTTTTCTTCAAAAATTCTCTTCTTTCCATATTATCCCCGACTTATGTTTTATGAAATATTCCCTTTATTAATTCCCCTATTCCTTATTTTTAATTATTTAACGATACAATTTAGAAAATTAATAGACAAAATCAGTAAAAATTAGCAGCGAGCTTATTTGCTTGAATCTTTCTTAAAAATAATTATCGTCATGCAGAGTGGAATTGCCTGAGGGCAGATGGGGGTGGGGGGTGATAAAAAATGTCATAGTTCGATCCTGCCTGTCCGGTAGGCTGGTCCGCTCACTATGACATGTAGGCAAAGTAGCCCACCACCTAAAATTTATTTCCGATTTTTTTTCTGCTATAATAAAAATTGGTTTTAGAGAATCTTTTCAGAAAATTAATCATCAAACCGCTTAAAATTTTGGATATGAAATAAAGGAGAGAGTATTTCACATCCTTATAAAAGTAGAATTAATGTAAAAATACGGAGATAAAAAAATGGTAGATGTTATTACGGAATATTGTCCGCAAAACCACCCGTGCCCGGTGGTAAATGTATGTCCTGTCGAAGCAATTTCTCAAGAGAGTCCGTTTACGGCACCGAAAATACAAGATGAATTATGCACCGAATGCGGATTATGCACAAATTACTGCCCAGCCTTCAGTTTGCACGCGCAAAAGTCCTACTAAAAATTATTCCGGGGGAACGTAATACTAAAATAATTGTTATATTTATTTCGTTTAAGAATATAAAAGTAGACTGTCAGCCGGATACTAAAAATAATCCGCCTGACAGTATAAATATTTTTATATCTCAAAAATGTTCCCAAAATTTTATCACATCATTAAAAGAGCTATATGTACTGTTTTATTGGCTTGGAATGCAAATGTTTAACTTTTTTTTAGTATCATGCAGAAAAATGAGTTCATTTAAATGAGTTCCTCGATGAAAAAAATGGCGAATGTAGAAAGAAAAATATACTTTTGTTTGTCTCGGTTATATTATGTTGGATATACTGGGACGGTCCATTGCTTCTCCGGTTAGCCGGTTTCATGAGAATTTTGAAGACCATTTATCTGAAGTAAGGAGAACTTTTAAATGAATTATAAATCTACATTGTTAGCTCTAATTATTATTCTTTTAATTTCTGCCGGAATCCAAGCTCAAACAAAGACTGTCGGACTTATTACCTATGATTCGGCATTATCATACAAAGGCTATACCCTGTTTTCCCCGATCGCCTCCCAGAATACATATCTTATAGATAATCGAGGTTATCTTATTCATTCATGGAGCAGCCATTACAGGCCTGCGCAATCGGTTATGCTGCTGCCAGACGGAAGCATATTAAGGCCAGGTTTTGTTGAAAGCGGAAATTCATTTAATGCCGGCGGAGCAGGCGGTGTAATAGAAAAATATGATTGGGACGGAAACCTTACATGGTCTTTTAGTTATATGTCAGATCAGTATTGTACTCATCATGATGTTGAATATCTTCCAAACGGGAACGTATTAATAATTGCATGGGAAAAGATAAGTCATGATTCCGCAGTTGCTGCAGGTAGAAATCCTGCCCCCCTAGATTCGGTACTATGGGCCGATAAAATTGTTGAAGTTAAACCGACCGGACCTACAACCGGAGACATTGTGTGGGAGTGGCATTCGTGGGATCATCTTATTCAAGATTTTGATTCTACAAAAGAAAACTACGGAAATGTAGCTGCACATCCTGAATTGATTGATGTAAATTTCGGAATTAACGGAATTGACTGGCTTCATGTAAATTCTGTTAGGTACAATGCACAAAGGGACGAGATACTGATCAGTGCTCATAATTTCAACGAGATATGGGTTATCGATCACTCTACTACAACAGCTCAGGCGGCAGGCCATACCGGCGGTAAAAGAGGAAAAGGGGGAGACTTAATTTACCGGTGGGGGAATCCGCAAGCTTATCGCGCCGGAACCGCGGCTGACCAAAAGCTTTTTTTGCAGCATGATGTACGCTGGATTGACCCGGGTCTTCCGGGGCAAGGGGATATTTTAATTTTCAACAACGGACAAAAAAGGCCAGGCGGAAATTATTCTTCGGTTGATGAAATAACTCCGCCTATTGATTCTAACGGTAATTATTATGCCGAAGCTTCCGGAAAATTCGGTCCTGATTTTCTATCATGGATTTACAAGGCGCAACCACCGTCATCATTTTATGCTCGAAATATTTCAGGCGCAGACAGACTACCAAACGGCAACACTTTGATTTGCGATGGTACTGCCGGAAGGTTTTTTGAAGTGAACAATTCATTCAATATTGTGTGGGAATATGTAAACCCGGTTTCGCGTGACGGAATTCTAACACAAGGAAGTCAGCCGCAGTTTAATCTGGTTTTCAAAATTTACCGCTACTCTTCGCAATATCCCGGTTTGGCCGGAAAAGATCTTTCTGAAAAAGGCTTAATTGAAAAATATCCTTCGGGCGTTGAAGAAGAAAATTCAAAGCCAGAGAAATTTATGCTTGGACAAAATTATCCTAATCCTTTTAACCCTTCGACAACTATTGAATATTCATTACCGCAACTGGATCAGGGTAGTCTTAATAAAACTTTTGTTCATTTAGCCATATATGATGTTTTGGGAAGAGAAATAGCAGTGCTTGAAAACAGGTTAAAGTCTCCGGGTACATATGAAGTTCATTTTAATTCACAAGATTTTCATCTTACCAGCGGCATATATATTTATGGCCTTACTGCCGGTACACATAGCGCTTTTCGTAAGATGATTCTTCTGAAATGAATATAATCATCAAACACGACGATGTGACTGAAGTTGACCGTCTGTAAATATTATTTTGAATTTCCTATAATTTGAAGAAAACTATAATTTTATACAGCTCTTCATTGCGTACAAAACTTGTGACCTAGGCTAAGAAATCAGGTAAAAAATCAGACGGTTAAACTTTGAAAGTAATTTTGGCATCTCTTTAATGTAACTTGCATAATAGATTGAAATTTTATTGACGAAAGTCACTATAATTTTTCATCAAAATCTCCATAATATAACCGTATCTTTTAGAGTAAAATTTAATGGCAAATATTATAACACCTCCATCAGCAAAAAAAATAAAAAAAGAATTTATCGAACACGGTAAGGCCAGGATTGACAATTATTTTTGGATGAACCAAAGAGACAATCCCGAAGTATTGAATTATTTAAATGCTGAGAATTCTTATACTGAAAATAAATTGAAATCCGTTTCAGGTTTACGCGGAAAACTGTACGATGAAATGATTGCCAGAATAAAGCAGAAAGATGAGACTGTTCCTTATTTTGAAAACGGTTATTATTATTATGCCAGATTTGAGGACGGAAAAGAATATCCTGTTTATTGCCGGCGAAAGGGCGATGATCAAATAAAAGAAGAAATTTTACTTAATGTAAATGTAATGGCTGCCGGATATGATTATTATAATGTTACCGGACTTTCAATTAATCCGGAGAATAATATTCTTGCATTCGGAGTTGATATTACAGGCATGAGAACTTATGAAATTTTCTTTAAGGATATCAAAACAGGTAAGATATTTCCTGATAAAATAGATAATACAACCGGACTTGCAATTTGGGCTAACGACAGCCGGACCGTTTTTTATTCAAAGAAAGATGATTCTTTAAGATCATTTAAAGTTTTTAAACATACCTTGAATACCGACTCTCAAAGTGATAAGGAAATATTTCACGAAAAAGATAAAACATATGCGGTCCATGTATTTAAATCAAAATCAAAAAAATTTATAATGATCGGCTCTTACAGTACGATGTCCACCGAATTCAGATATTTATCCGCCGATCATCCGGAAGACGAATTTAAAATTATTCATCCGAGGGAAAAAGGACACGAATATTATGCAGATCACGGTGAGGATAAATTCTTTATAATTACAAATTGGAATGCGAAAAATTTCAGGTTAATGAGTATTTCGGGAAGTATTACCGGCAAAGACAATTGGGAAGAAATAATCCCTCATAAAAAAAATACTTTTCTTGAATCCATAGAATTATTTAAAGACTTTCTGGTTATTTCCGAAAGAGAAGACGGATTGAAAAAATTAAACATCATAAATTCCAAAGATAATTCACAATACTTTATAGAATTTAACGAAGAAACTTATAATACCGGTATTTCTGTCAATAAAGATTTTCAGTCGCAGAAATTCCGTTTCTATTATGAATCGATGACAACACCGCATTCCGTTTATGAGATAGATATGGTAACAAAAGAAAAAAATCTGTTGAAAAGAGACGAAGTGCTTGGGAATTATGATCCGGATAATTATTCAACGGAAAGAATTTTTGCAAATGCACCTGACGGTATTAAGGTACCCATTTCGCTTGTTTACAAGAAGAACTTAAAAAGAAATTCTTCAAATCCTTTGTTATTATACGGCTACGGTTCTTATGGCATCTGCTCTGACCCTGATTTTAATTATGCAAGGCTAAGTCTATTGGACAGAGGATTTATATTTGCAATTGCGCATATTAGAGGAGGCCAGGAATTCGGAAGGCAATGGTACGATGACGGTAAATTGCTTAAGAAGAAAAATACTTTTACGGATTTTATTGCCTGCGCCGAATATTTAATTGAAAGAAAATATACTGCGCCGGACAAATTATTTGCAATCGGCGGAAGCGCTGGCGGGATGTTGATGGGAACGGTGGTTAATATGCGTCCGGATTTATTTAAGGGAGTAATTGCGGCCGTACCTTTTGTTGATATAATAACAACAATGTTCGACGAATCTGTTCCTTTGACTACCGGAGAATACGATGAATGGGGTAATCCAAATAAAGAAGAATTTTATGAATATATGCTTTCCTATTCCCCGTACGACAATGTCAAATCCCAGAACTATCCGGCTATGCTTGTTACAACCGGACTTCACGATTCCCAGGTTCAATACTGGGAACCTGCCAAATGGGTAGCGAAATTAAGGGAAATGAAAACCGATAATAATGTTTTATTACTTTATACGAATATGTCGGCAGGCCACGGCGGCGCTTCCGGACGCTTTGAGAGATTTAAATTGATTGCTCTTGAATATGCCTTTATTTTAGATCAAATTG
>CAVUCX010000053.1:0-11727 GCA_963739955.1 uncultured Bacteroidota bacterium
TACAGAAAACTTTGGACCTCCGGAGAACAGACTCATAATAACCTGCGTTTTGTTGTAGGTGCTCTAATACTTAACAGAATTATAAGCGCAATAGATGCGGTAAGAATGGTCGCTGCTTATAATAAAAGTATTAGTTCGGAAACAAGCTGGAATGTTTCGGTTGGAATTCAGAATTTTGAAACACGTCCTTCTCAGGTAAATTTTAACTTTCAAACGAATTTCTAAAACATTTGCTCTTCACGGCAACCCGTTCATCCCCCGTCTTCGTTACGGATAAAAAAGTGGTGAAATACCCGGATTTAGAAAACGGCTAAAAGTAAAACAACCAAACCTTACCCGAACCGTCATCAGCCGCAAGATTAATTTTTATTAATCTTTCATTAAGATAATATTAATAATTAAACAATAATTTAACGATGTAAATTCAAAGTGAGTTTACTGAACTTAATAATAATTATTTTTATAATAATAAGGATGAGAGGTACTTTAATGAAATCACGTATTTTATCATTGGCTATGGTTTTGGCTTTTGTTTTTTCATTCGGTTTAGGAACAGCTTTTTCGCAGGGGTCTATGTCTGCAAAACCTAAACACAAAAAAGTCGAGAAAAAAGAACATGTAATGACTGCAAAGAAAGAAAAGAAAGAAGTTAAAACAGAAGCAAAAACCGAAACCAAAGCTCCCGTAAAGAAAGTTCACAAGAAAGCCGCAAAGAAAGAAAAATCAGCAAAGAAAGCTGAAAAGAAAACTGAGAAGAAAACTGAGAAGACAGAAACATCCAAAGTTAACTAAGCTCCTTTGCCCTCTTGTCTATTTAAAGGAGAGTTTTTTAACTCTCCTTTTTTTGTTTATTTTCGTGCATGAGAATTTTAATAGTTGAAGACGAAAAGAAAGTAGCATCCTTTATTAAAAAAGGATTGGAAGAGGAATATTACTCCGTGGATGTTGCGCTGGACGGCAAGGAAGGTATGAAGTTAATTACATCCGAAGAATATGATCTGGTCGTTATGGATGTGATGATTCCCTTTATTGACGGTATAACCCTGGTTAAAGAAATCCGTAAAAGAGACGTGTTAACTCCTGTTTTAATGCTGACCGTAAGGGATAGTGTAAAAGATAAAATAGAAGGGCTTGATGCCGGTGCAGACGATTATCTTACTAAACCGTTTGCTTTCGAGGAACTGCTGGCGAGAGTAAGATCTTTGCTCAGACGGTCAGGTTCGGCTAAATCTACAAAACTAACCGTTGCGGATCTTGAATTAGATCTGCAGTCGCACCGGGTTTCCCGCGGCGGTAAAGAAATAATACTTACTCCGAAAGAATATTCGATTCTTGAATACTTAATGAGGAATGTTAATAAAGTAGTATCACGTACAAAACTAATTGAGCATGTTTATGATTATCACTTTGATACGGAAACAAATATTATAGATGTATACATAAATAAAGTACGCACGAAAGTTGACACGAATTTCGATGGCCAGACGATCCATACAATACGGGGTATCGGATATATTATCAAAGACCAAACTTAGCGATTATTGCAATTATGTGAATAACCATGTTCAATAAACCGAATTTATATTTAAAATCCACTGTTTTAAAACTACACTATGGTATTCCTCATTATTTTTAATCCTTGAAATTTTACTCGGCATTTCAATTTATTTCTATCTTTACAATACTTTGATGGATAATCTAGATCTCAGCCTTAAAAGCCAGGCCAAAGCCATTCAGAGACTGGTAACCGAAAAACATATCGACATAGATCATTTTGTGCCTGACTCTATTTATTCTGCCCCGGAGGACCTTGTATGGGATGTTATTTATAACGAGGTGGCTTTTAATCTTAGAAATAATTACATACAAATTTATTTTAAAAACCGTACAATTTTTAAGTCGGCAAATCTTAACCAGGATTCGCTGTACTTTCCGAAAATGACAGCAGAAATAAATCTGTTCAATTTTGTAGATACCTCTCTTTCCCAAAAACAAATAAGATGCGTACTGCTGAACTCGCCGAAATATAAAATACTGGTTGCCTTTCCGCTTCAGCATATAAGTCAGACGCTGAACAGTCTTGCTCACATTTTTATAGTGCTCGCGCCTTTCTTTTTTCTAGTATCGCTTGCGGGAGGAACAGTTATTTCTTACAAAGCATTATCAAGGATAGACGCAATAATAAAAAGAACGGAAGAGATAGATATTCAGAATCTGCTTGAAATAAAGGGAAGCGAGAAATACAGCGACGAATACGGACGTCTGGTAAAAAAGATGAACGAGATGATCAGCAGGATAAAAACATCGATTGATTATATGAACCAGTTCTCTATCTCCGCCGCGCACGAGTTGAAGACGCCTTTGACCATTCTTCGAGGGGAGACCGAGCTTGCTTTAAAATCACCGAAAACTCCCGAACAATATATTGAAGTTCTGAAAAGCAACTATGAAGAAACAATCAGGCTTACCAAGATAATCGACAACCTTTTCTTTATTACAAAACTCGATCATTCTATGATTGAAATTCAAAAGACAAAAGAAAATATTAATGAATTTTTAAAGACTATTGAGGAAAATCTCCGCATTCTGGGCGTCGAGAAAAACATTCAGATAAAAGTGGATTCAAACGAGGAAATATTTGCCGAGATAGATAAGGAATTAATGACTCAGGCCCTTACTAATTTAATCGACAACGCTATTAAATACGGCGACGAAAATAATGTAATTAATTTGAAAAGCGAAATAATAACGGGCAATAAAATTAAGATAACCGTTACGAATAAAGGTAAAGGAATACCGCAGGATTCCATACCGAAAATCTTCGAACGTTTTTACAGAGTTGATTCATCAAGAAACCGGGGCAACGGCGGTGTGGGTCTGGGGCTTTCGGTGGTAAAAGCAATCGTAAACTGGCACAACGGAGAGATATTCGTTAATTCAATACCGGGCGATCTTACCGAATTTTATATTATTATGCCCGTTAACAGCTGACCTGCCGGATCACTTAACTCCATAAATCTTTTTAAATTCTTCGATATCCGATTTCATTGAATCAATACGTTTTTTTTCCTCATCTTCTTTACTATGATTCAACCCGGATAAATAATCCTCGCTTAAGACAACATTACTGCGGCAAGCTTTTGCAAACTCAGCCAGACTTGCGTCGGAAGTTATTAAAGTGATATTTTTAGGGTTATCCGAATTCTCAATTTGCTGTCTTATTTTATCATCGGCCGGTTTTTTATTGCTGTAAACAATTTTAATTTTCGATGTCTTAATAGGCAGATTTTCAAAACCGTCGAAATGCAAAAATATTTTGTTACGCGATGTCTGATAGTAATTATCAAGCATCATAGCAAGTTTCTCCCTTGACATCTGCCTGTCTTTTTTCTGGATTTTCATGAGCATTTTGTCTTTGCCAATAACATTATTGCCGTCTATAATAAAGATTTTCATTTTACTTACCGTTATAAAATTGTCCGCTCTTTGTAATTTTAAGATCCTGGAGCTGAGGAGCTTTAATTCTGATCTCAAGATAATATCCGCTGAATATACCGGAAGGGTTCCACGTAAAATTCATTATCCACGCGTGCAGGTCCCTCGATATTCGTATCTGAGGAGCGGTAACCTGCTTTTGCTGAAAATCGTAACCGCCTGTTATTGTAAATTTCCAGTTGCGTGTCAGGTTAAAATCCAGACTGGTACTTAAAGTGGATGTAATAAGCAACAGACTGGATTTTGAGTAAGAATAATTATATCCGAGAGAAAGGTTCCACGGAATTGAAAAGTCGGGTTCTTTGGTATTATATAATCCCTGATAAATGTTATTAGGATTCTGAAACGATTCACTCTGCTGAGTTTGCTGCTCATCCTGACTTTTTTTCGGGCCGGATTTTAATTTTTCCGCCGATAAACTTGTCGAAATTGAAAATGAAAACGCACGTAGATCAAGCAGTCCTCTTCCTTCATTTACAAGGAACTTATTTATCTTATAGCCTTGCGGACCTAATTCATAAGGTGAGAGTAAAGCCGAAGAATTAAAGCTAAAAGCATTTCCTATTTTAGTATCTGCTCTTAAATTAATATCGGAGAGTCTCATGCTGTCCGCCGCAAAATTATATCCGATACTGGCGTTTAAATTCAGCAGTCTGTATTTCTGTTCTTTGGAAGTTGTATCGGTAGGATCGGCTTTTGTTTTCATTTCAAAAACATTTCCCAAAGAGAAAGAAATATTCTGCTGTTGGCCGGAAGAAGCGCCGCCGAAAATTTCATGCTGAAATTTATCGTACTTTATTTTTTGTCCTTTTGAGTTTAAATAGTAATCGTAGTACCCCCAGAACGGTGCCGAAAAATCGGGTATGTATGAATAAGAAACGGTGGGAGTAACAATCTGGCGGACTGCGCTTATTCCGAAAACATCGGGCTGAAAAATGCCGTAAAATTTTGTCGACATTGAAGCGCCTACGCTGAAGGTTCTTACCATATTTATCTGGTTTATTTCTTTTGTTACAATCGAATCGGTATTACTTACGGTCTGTCCGGCATAACTTTCGAGGATCCTTTTATTGTACCAGTCTTCCTGGTAGCTGATACTCGGTGAAATATTAAAATATCCTATTTTCGGAGACGCGGATGCGCTGAAATTATGCTGTATTCCTCCGTGTACAGTAATATGCCCGCCGTTTTTGATCCTCTGGTTTTCAAATTGTCCGTTGTAATTAAAGCCTATCATTTCGTACCATTTCTGATTAAGTGTGGATGTCCCGGTACGGAAAGGATATTTCTGCGGCATACTGAAAGTTAAATTCGGCAGATATTCAGTAGTATTGCCTGACTGCAGATCCTGACTTCTTGTATAGCTTAGCGACATACTATTGCCGGATTCCTCCCATGATTTATTCAGATTAATATTTGAATAAATAGTATTTTGAAGGGCTTCGTTTACATCGAATGTGGTTTTTTGAATATATCTCTGGCCGGATACAAACCGCATATTGGCATCAAGGCGCATAGTTGGAGTAAACGTCTGGTGATGCATCCAGCTGATGCTCCATTCTTTATCCCTGCCAATCGCACCGGTGTTAGGATCTTCGGATTTAAAAAGTCTGTATCCACCTTCTAGATTTCCGTTAAAGTCGTATCGTTGTGCATAGCGGAATCTGCTGTTTAATCCGAAGCTGCCGCGCGTATAATAATCCGCGGTTAAATTAATATCGTAGTAGTCATTTATCGCCCAGAAATAGCCAAAGTGGGAAAAATAATAACCGTAGGTTGCGTCATTGCCGAAGGCCGGCGGGATAATACCGGACCGCCTTCCAGATTCAAGAGGGAATACGGCGAACGGCAGCGGAATCGGAAAAGGAACACCGCCGAAATATATCCATATCCACTTTGCAATAAGTTCCTTTTTGTTGATCACCTTCATTTCGGGAGAATAGAAATAATAATGCGGAGGAATTGCGTCGCAGGTAGTATACATTCCGTCCTTAATGAAATATGTCGATTTATTAATTTTTTTTATTGCGTCGCCGGTATAATAGGCACCTTCGTTTTTAGTCTTCGCCGAAGTTATATAGCCCCTTGTAGTTTTAAAATTATAGATCATCGACTGTCCGTCGTATACTTCCCCGCCCTGCGAAAGCACAGGAGTATTTTTGAAGGTTCCGGGTGTAGAATCGTTTGGTATCCCTTTGGCAAAAATATTATCGGTCTGAAAATCCACGTTGATTTCGGCGCTTTTCAACTCCGTATCTTTATACTTAAGATCGCTGTTGCCGAACAGATCCATTTTCTTTTTGTTTATATAGAAGAAAAGTGAATCGGAGGAATTTGCGTATATTACAGTATCGATGTCGCTGCTGCTGCCTTTGGAAGTTGTATCGCGTCGGGCAAGTGAATCGGCGGGCATTGTTACAAGCGAATCTCTTTTACCGATTCGGACAGAGTCATTCGTCTGAGCCAAAAGGATATCAAAATTCAGGATAAATATGGATATTATTAAGAAATACTTCATGATATACTTTTATGCCTGTCGTTTCCCATAATTTCGATGATCAGGATTTGTAAAATACCAGTGCGGAAGCTCCTTTTATTCCGGCATCGTTTTTCAGTTTAGCGGGTTTTATTTTAATCCTTTTTTTCAATGGTTTCATAACTCTCGAAATGGCGGTTTCCGCAACTTCATCAAACAAAGGTTCACCGAAACCGGCAACTCCGCCTCCGATAATAAAGGTCCCGATATCGAAAGCATTCGCGACCGATGCCAAAGCGGTTCCCAGATACAATCCCAGTTTGGTTACTATTTGTTTAGCATACTCATCGTTTTTCTGCAGTGCCTGGTCAATAATTTCCGGAGTCAGTTTATTTAGGTCGTTGTGGATCAGTTGCCAGATGAGTGAGTCTTTATGACGGGGCAATTCTTTTTGCACACTCTTTACTATATAGTGATTGCCCAGAAATGTTTCTATGCAGCCGTATGAACCGCAGTTGCATTGCTGCCCATCGAAGCTTATTGAAATATGCCCGATCTCTCCTGCAGCCCCAACTTCGCCCCGGAATAATTTTTTATTAAAAATAATTCCTCCGCCGACTCCGGTGCCTAAAGTAACCATTATGAACGAATCAAGCTTTTTTCCGGCGCCGAACATTAATTCGCCAATCGCGGCAACGTTCGCGTCATTTTCTATGTGGGTTTTTATTTTAAATTCTTTTTCGATGATTTTTCCCAAATTTACCTTCTGCCAGCCAGGAAGATTCGGGGGATTTTCTACCGTTCCTTTTTTCACAGATATGATTCCAGGAGAGCCGATCCCGATTCCGCTTATTTTATACTTATTTTTTGAAAGGATTTCGTTTACACCTTTTTTAATTTGCGAAATCACACTTTTGGGTCCGCCGTCCGCTTTGGTTTCCAGCGATGTTTTTTCAGCAATTTTACCGGATTGGGATACAATTCCTATTTTTATGTTGGTTCCTCCCAGATCAACTCCGATCGCGTATTTTTCTTTTTTGGGCATAAAAATTCCGATTTATTTTAATTTTTTTTGCGATTCATTTATTTTACTGATTATCATTTCGGCAACCTTTAGAGCACGTAATCCGTCTTCACCGGAAACAACCGGTCGTTTATTTTCTAATACCGAATTAACAAAAAGCTCAAGTTCGTATCTTAATGCGTTTACTTCTTTAATTACCGGCTGTTCATAAACTACCTGCTTCTTTTTTTCACCGAGACCAATTTCACCGAATGATATAAAAGCCGAATCAGGTTTTTCATCAGGCGGTATAAGTCTGTATACCTCGGAAACACCGGTAATAAAGTCCAGGGAGATATAATTATCGCGCTGGAAAATTCTCATCTTCCTCATTTTTTTCTGCGATATTCTGCTCGCGGTAACATTGGCTACCGCTCCATTTTCAAACTGGATGCGCGCGTTCGCAATATCCAGACTATTGGAAACCACCGCCACACCGCTTGCTTCAACGTTAACTACTTCACTTTTAACAAGACTAAGAATTATATCGATGTCATGTATCATTAAATCCAATACAACGGCAACGTCGGTTCCCCGGGGATTAAATTGAGCCAGTCTGTCGGTCTGTATAAACTTAGGATCAAGAATATATTTTTCGAGAGATATCAATGCCGGATTGAATCTTTCAATATGTCCGACCTGCAGGTTAAGGGAATTTCTTTTCGCGATCTCTACGATTTCTACCGCTTCGGGAATTGTAACCGTGATAGGTTTTTCCACGAAAACATGTATATTTTTTTCAAGACATTTTTTAGCCAGCTCATAATGTGCGCTTGTAGTCGCGGAAATTGAAACAGCATTTATCTGTTCCAGGAGCTCATTCAAATTATCGAATACTTTTACCCCATATTCTTCGCCTGCGTCTTTGGCGGCGTTTTTATTGCTGTCGTATATTCCTATTAAATTGCATCCGTCAATTTGCTTTAACATTTTAATATGCAGTTTACCGAGATGACCGGTGCCTATAACTCCGATTTTTAAATTTTCCATATTAGTTGCTCTTTATTTGTTGATAACCGATTATTCTATCATATCCCCCGAAATCCGGATCATTATAATAAACAAAAATATGATAGATGTTTGAAGTATTCCAATTGTTCCCTTCCAAAGTCTGCCAATCCTGTTTAATTATTCTCCCGCCGCTTTCCTGTCCGATAACATATTGATAATCATAAACACCCCTCTTCAACTGAACGGTAATTGAATATACACCGTAATTATTGTTTAATTTGTAATCAGGGCTCACTTCCCAGTTATTGAAAGCGCCGACTAAATAAATTCCATCTGAAATTTCGTTAGGGGGTCTTATTGAAAATGTAACATTAAGATAAGTTGAGTAAATATCGGAATACTTATTAATAATTGAAGCGCCGTTTAAATCGGGAGCACCCAAAGTAAAAAAACGTGAATATTCAAGGCCGTCCAAATGGGCATTAACATCGGGTCCCATAAATTTATCCGTGTTCCTTAAATCAACCTGCCTGTATTCATTGCCCGGTAAAATATCTCTGGCAATAAACGAAAATTTCATGTTCCCGTCCCAGTAATATTGCCGCCTGTTGGTGTTGCCGTTTCTATCCACTATTACGGGATAACCAATCTCGAAGTTTGAAACAATTTCAACATGATCAACATTGGATGGGAATAGTCTGTCCGGAAGATTAAAATTTGTGGTGATATTAAATATTTTAGCCATATCGGCAGGAAAGTATACACCATCTTCCAGTTTTTCTCTTTTCAGAGTGTCATTAACGCCCATATCTTGATGCACTACATAAAATTGGCCATAAGCGTAAACCGATGAAGTATCGTACGAATCCGTTATATAAAACATCCATTTGCCTGAATAGGGAAATTCAATACCGCTGCTGTTAGGATAACTTCCTCTAAAGTGGTAATTAGCTTCCTTTACTGTCTGGGGCAGAACGCTGTAACTCATATTACGGTCTACGAATTTATTGGGATCCATCAGGAATATATTTTTATAAGGAGTCCAATTTCTGTCGCAGAATCGGAATATTACAACAAGATTCGGATTAAAATTCGACTTAATGTCAAAATCTATGGTAAGGTAGTTAGCCGCCCTTGCGCCAGTTAAAATTACGGGAAAGGATGTTTGATCGTTTCCGGCATAATCTTTCAGACTTTTAATTTTAATATTCTGCGGAAATAGTGCAGAAGAGTAAAAAAGCAATATCGCAATTACAAGAACGGATATTTTCAAATCAGGCTCCGCGATTAAAAGTTAAATATTTCAGCGCATTTAATGGATCCATACGGGATATAAATATTTATAATTTCTTTTTCTCTAACTGTTTCCAACAGCAATCCGTCGTCATATACTTCTTTTAAACTGCCTGATTTGAAGACTATTTCGAAAATGGGAGAATTGGATTTAGTATCCATTGCCAAACCGAAATTTTCGTGCATTGTAATATGCAAAGTTCTTCCGAGATATTTACCCCAATCCAATTTCATTTTTTCCTCTTATAGTAGCGAAATAATTTTTTGTTTAAATGATTCTAAATCTTTACAGAAATAATATTTTTGCAGGAATTGCTTTGCAAGAATTTTTTCCCCTGCATTTAAATAGTTAGCGTAAACCGAAGCTAGTAAGGCTTTTAAGACCCCGGTAGTATTGCAATCTTTCCTGTTATTTTCAAGGTAAGAATCGATATTCTCGATTAATGTATCGTTTTCGGCAATAAAGAAATCATATATTTTGTTATTGATGTTATAAATTTTTCCGCTTTCGTATTTCCAGCAATTCAATGGCAAACAAACATATTCCGAATCAGTATTAAAAAAATCAAATTCCGAATTGCCTGTTATCTGCATTATCCCATTAATCTCATCGGAATAAATATAAAAAGGCTTAAGCAGTCCCGAATCGATTGAGTCCGCCAGATAAAACGAATCTATTGTATTAAATATATACAGTTCAAAATACTCTTTATTGTTCTCGATTCTTGAATTAATTATTGAAAGTTCGTCGATGCCGTCATCGTCATAATCTATGGTGTCTGCGGAAGGATTGGTAAACGTGCGGGTATAAATTAAGTTGTCTTTTTTATCCCATACTTTCAATACGGATTTTTGAAGAGAGACATTGAATAAATCAAAATTATAAGTATTACTCTGCGCGAAAATCCGTACGGTAAGAATAAAAGAAAAGAATAAAATATTTTTTAATTTCATTTGGCAAAATGCCGTCGGCAAATACCGCCGGCATATTTAAATTTTGGGTAAACTGAAAATTATTTACCCAGTAAAGATAATATTTCTTTCCTTTATTCACCCGTAATTGTTAAAATTATTGGGCCCTAGCATATCTGTCCAAAACGATGAAATAAAAAACAAGGAATCCCTCAAATAAAGTTGATAAATTTGATTTGACAAAAAAAACAATCAAACTTTACAGAGGGATTCAATGGTAAATGTAACTCTATTTAGTCAGATATTACAGCATATAGACAGAAATATTTTTAACAAAGTAGTAGATGAATATTCAACAGACAAACACAACAAAGGAATAAACAGTTGGACACATTTGGTAACAATGTTGTTCAGTCAGTTCGCCAAGTGCCAGTCGATAAGAGAAACGACAAATGGATTGTTATCAATATCCGGGAATCTGAATCATTTAGGAATACAAAGGAAATCACCGAGCAAATCATCGTTATCATATATAAATGCTACCAGAGATTGGCAGATGTTCAGAGAAATGTTCTTTCTGTTATATGAAGACTTTCAAAGGAGAGGATACTTCAAAAGGAAGAAGTTCAAGGGGATCAAGAGAAAAATATTTATGCTGGATAGTACCATAATCAGCGTATGCATAAAAGTATTCGATTGGGCGAAGTATAAAAAAGAAAAAGGAGCGATAAAGCTTCATACTCTTCTTGATTATGATGGATGTATGCCAAAATATGTATATATGACCGAAGGGAAGAGAGCAGACGTAAAACACGCTAATTATATGCTGATGCCGTCGGGTTCGGTAATTGTTGCCGACAGAGGATACATAGATTTTAAGATGCTCTATAGATGGATGAAAGAAAAGATAATATTTGTAATCAGACTAAAGGATGCCATCAAATATGAACAAGTAGAGGAATTTGCTTTGCCGGAGGGAAAAGATCAGCACATAATCAAAGATGAAAAAATCAAATTAACTGGTAATGATACTAAGGATCTTTATCCGGATTACCTCAGACGGGTTGTAGTATATTCTGAAACAGAGAAGTCGGATGTAGAGATAATAACAAACAATTTTTCTTGGACAGCATCGACAATAGCAGAGCTTTATAAACAGCGCTGGCAGGTAGAAACTTTCTTTAAGGAGCTAAAGCAACATCTAAAAATCAAATCATTTCTAGGGACAAATGAGAATGCAATGTGGATACAGATTTGGACAGCATTGATTACTCTGCTGCTAATGAAATACCTAAAAGAAATTTCAAAATATGGATGGAGTCTGTCAAATTTAATTGCATTTTTAAGGATGAATCTCTTTGTAAAGATTCAACTTAGTGAATGGCTTGATAATCCTTTTAAGCCTCCTGAGGATTTTTCTATGGAAAACAGACAACAAAGTTTATTTTGAGGAGGGATTATTTTCAAGAATTAAGTGAATCTGTCCAAAAAACGTTATACAGAAATCTTTTTCTCTATTTCTAATTTATTTTGGACA
>CAVUCX010000054.1:0-56522 GCA_963739955.1 uncultured Bacteroidota bacterium
AAATGGACAAAGTCAAAAACAGTAAAGTGGCTTGTAAAATATTTATTAATGACTCCGGAAACGGCTGCTCACAGAATCAGGTTTATAAACACATACAGAAGCTATGTAATTAACTACAATCTCGGGCAGGATATGATCGAAAATTTTATAGTTAAGCACGGGGGCACGGTTAGCAACCCTGAAAAAAGATGGGAGTTGTTTAAATATTTATTAACAACCCCGCAAACACCGTCCGGATTAAATTAACGGATCGTCATTTTAAATTAAACGGCACGTTATGAAATAAAAGGTTTTATGGCTAAAAAAATATTCGCGGACCCGTCCGAAAAATTTTTTATATCGGTCATAGGATTAGTCGTAATAGCAGCCGTGCTAAAGGAATTGAGTCATATTTTCATTCCTTTTGTCATCGCGTATTTCCTTTTCTTTGTGTTTTCACCTTTTAATTTGTTTTTGGAAAAACGCCGTCTGCCGCTTTATGTAATCGTAATAATCGATATTTTCCTAATGATTTTATTCATGTGGGGAATATCGTCTTTTATTGTCGGATCATTTATAAGGTTCGGCGAGGAAGCTCCTGAATATTTTAACAAACTGAACCATATAATAAGCAGCGCGGCAGTTTCATTAAAGATACGCGATCCTTATTTAAGATACTTTTCAATTCAGAAAATAATTGCCAAAATTGATTATAAAAACCTCGCCGGCGGAGTTTTTACTTCTACATTTACCTTTATTGGAAACGTCTTATTTGTACTTTTCTTTTTCATTTTTATAACGACCGGGCACAGCACTGTTTTCGAAGCGGTTAAAAACAGGTTTGTACATAAAAAAGTAAAACCTGAATTAAAAAAACTGAAAAATAAATATCAGACTTCCGCAGATGAAGGCGGTACCCGAAACCGGGAATGGACGGAAGAAAAACTTAAATTCGAAAGAGAACAGAAAGAAACAAAACTGGCAAATACTTTTAAAGCAATTACGGAGCAGATTCAAAGGTATATAATCTTAAAAATATTTATTAATCTGAGCGCAGGGGTTGTCGTTTCGTTTTTCTTATGGATTTTAGGAATTGATTTTCCCATTATCTGGGGACTGCTTGTTTTTCTTTTCAACTTTATTCCGACGATCGGTTCGGCGGCCGCTCTGATACTTCCTGTTGTTATGTCGCTTCTGCAATATGAGTCCGTTTCATTCGCTCTGGTTACCGCGCTGGTTATCGGAGCCATACAGACGCTTTTCTTCAACTTATTAGAAACCAGCATAGTCGGAAAAAGATTAAACCTAAATCCGTTACTGATATTAATGTCGGTCCTAATCTGGGGTTACATCTGGGGAATAGTCGGCATGCTGCTGGCAGTGCCGCTAACGGCTATAATCAAAATAATAATATCCAATTCCGATTCAAAGAATATGGGTTTTTTATCGGATCTTATGAGCCAAAGTTAGACAAGGAAAGAACTTTCTTCTTTAAACTGGATTTTACATAATCGAAATATTCTTTGCCTATCGAAACTTCGTTAAATATTTCCTTAAGAGTAGTTTTATCAAGTTTTATAAAATCCTTTTCCAGCGGAAGTATGCAAATTCCACCCATATCAACGGCGCCGGGACTAAGCAATATATTTTGACCGGCTTCTTTATAATAATGAGAAGAGCGGTGTTTACTTCTAAGAAAAAACAAAATCCTCCAACCGTATTCTTCCGAATAACCTGCAATAATATTAATCGGCGGTTCGTTACCGGTAGATATTTTCTCTAGAATATTATACAGCCTGTTAAAAATTTTTAATGTCGTATGATGACTTTTACTCTCAACAGATATAAAGCGTCTCAACCCGTCATCCAAGCCGAATATTTCATATGAATTGCTTTTTACAATTTCTTCGCCGTACATAGTTTTTAATTCATAGAAATTTTTTTCAACCGGAAGAAACATTTTAGTAACGGCTTGAAAATGGAGATGATCGGGTGCCGAAGCACCGCATTGCGGACCGTTGTAAATTACGCTGTAATACAATGAAAGATCCCGGCTTAAATTCAGCAGAGTTTTGAACGATCTTTTTATTGCCTGAGGAAAGTGATTAATATTGGGGATTGTAAAATGCTCAGGAAAAATCGGGTAGGGGTTGCATAAAATAAGATAATCGCCTTCATATAATATGCCTTTTTGTTCCGGCGGAAGACCGGAATAACATAGAAAGCATGGTCTTTCTTTTATTGAACCCGGATCTACTTGAGCAGATGATGAAGCAATTCTGTTGGGATTAAATTGAAGTGTAATATTAAAACCGCTAAAAGAAACTTCTCTGATTTTCAGATGTTTTAAGGCTTCATAACCGGAATTTAAAAGCCGCCAATCCTCTTTCTGATTTATAAGTAAAAGATCGGCCGCCTCACCGAATTTATTGTTATCAACAAGAGCCTTTATTTCTTTATTATCAAAAAGAATATTCTCGAAGCTTTTTCCTTTGTTTGATCTCTGCATGATGATTATTTTACTCAGGTTATCAGGCTATTATTTGTTTAAATTCCGGAGCTGCCTGGTTAATATTTCAAAAGTACGTATTCTGTCCTTATAGATATTGTTGGAGTTAATCTGATCGATAGTTAAATCTGAATCAGTGTTTCCTTCCCAACGCCTGCAAATATAAACCGGCTCGTAAATACGGCTTATTTTGTAATTTCTTGAGACTGCCAGGACTGCCGAATAATCCTCTCCGTAGCTGACATTCGGAAATTTTATTTCTTTTATAACAGGAGTATAAAACGCTCTAGGCGCTCCCAGACCGTTTATTCTCAAGGCGTTGTTCCTTCCGTTCTCATCGGTCCATTCTTTATGATCTATAACTCCGGGGGGCAGTTCATTTAAATTGAAATCAGTCAGCTTATAGGATCCTATTATCATTGCCGACTTGTCGGATTTAAATTTATCAATTATTTTTTGCAGCGTAAACTCATTAGAGTAAATATCATCGCTGTCGAGCTGAACGGCATATCTTCCGCAGCTTTCGTGAAGTATTGCCTCATTCCAGCATCCGCCAATATTTAAATCTTTTCTTGCGGGAACATGAACAACAACTCTGTCGTCATCGCCGGAGAGTTTTTCCAGTAATGCCCCAGTATTATCGGTTGAATAATTGTTTACCACGATAATATTAAAATCAAAATTAGTTTTTTGATTCAATGCCGATTTTACAGAGTCGCCGATAGTTTTTTCCCTGTTCTTAACCGGAATAATTACCGAAGCCTCGAACCGGAATTCAACTGTTTCCGCGGGCAGATTATCAAACTCAGGTTTCAGCCAGGCGCCGATTGCCTTCAGATGTTCGGAAGCCGCCGCCTCATATTCAAGTTGAACATTTCTATTTTTCGGATCGACATAATCAAAATTTTTCTCACCGGATTTTCTGCCGTCGAAACCTGTTTTTGTATAAAGCATCTCCGGAATTCTAATAATCGGGTAATGTCTTGAAATGTAGAGCCTTAAATCATACAGGCCGGCAAAATTGTAATTAGCTTTTTGCTGTCTGCAGTAATCGGATAAGGCCCTGCTTTTTATAAGTATAACAGCGCCGAAGTTAAAATCATCCCTGATACTGCCGAATTGGTAATCTATTGTTTCATGAGGAATTTTCGTTCCGTTGATATTCTCAAAATAATCCGAATATATTAATCCGGCATTTGTGGATGCCGCTACATTAAGAAACCTTTCGAGCGCAAACTGGCCGGGTATTATATCGCCGCTCCCGTTAAACAGCAGGATATAGTCGTCAATATTTTTATCGCAAATTCTTTTAAGAGTACCGGTGGAATTCAGACCGGTCGAAACAAGGGAGTTATTTTTTTCCCCGTTTTCTTCGGGCACAAGGAAATAATATTCGCCGACAAGAGGATTCTTCTTTAAAAACTCTTCTGAATTTTCATTGTTGTTCGAGCCTGGAATTATTATAGTTACTTTTTGAGGCATTTTCTTCAAATAATATTATTCAAAATTAAGCCGAAAATATTTTAAAATGAAGGTAATGAAAATATTTTCGTCGCAGGAAAAGAATAATTAAAAATTTTCCAACTCAAAAGTAAAATATCATATTACCGCGGCGTTCTTATAAATATTAATCACTTTGTCGGAAAGCAGTTCAATATCAAAATTATTCTGCGCGCGGACTCTTGCCGCGGTACCCAGCCGGTTTCTTAATTCAGGTGAGCCGATTAACTTTTCTAGTTTTACGATCAGGTCTCGATAATTCTTAACTTCAAAAAGCAGTGATGTCTCGCCGTCAACCGCAAGATCAAGTATACCGTCGGAATTTGAGCAAACAGAAGGTATTCCCATGGACATTGCTTCGGCAAGTGCAATTCCGAATGCTTCGTTATGCGAGGGAAAGACAAAAATGTCCATTGCCGAAAGTATATCGGGGGTATCGCCCCGATAACCTGTGAAAATGAGATTATCGATTTTTTTCTCAGCGGCAATACGCTTTATGCGTTGCTCGTAATCATTCTCTCCCCTGCTGGCTTCGCCTACGACGAAGAATTTCAGATTCTTTTGTTTTTTATTCAATTCGGAGGCTGCAGATAAAAACTCCTCATGACCTTTGCCCGGGCTGAACCTGGCCATCATGCCGATTAAAATTTCTGCTTCACTTATTCCGAATTCGGCTCTTATTTTAGTGCCGTCAGCTTTTGAAGGATCGAATACCGATGTATCTATGCCGTTATGAAGAAGTAAAATTTTTTCATCGGGCAAAGGACAAGTATCACGCAGATTTTTTTTGATTACACTGCTTATTGCCAGGGCAAAATTTAGCCTTCCGTATATCCATTTGTGAAGCGCATCTTTTTTAACAATAAAAGAACCTACCTGTTTTGTCATTATCAAGGGAGTCTGCAATTTGCCCATCTTTAAAGCGGGAACTAAAAGCCATAAATCTTTCGATGCTTGAGTATGAATTACATCAAAAGAATTCCTTCTGATGATGTTAAAAATTTTCAAGATTGTAAACGGACGGAAATAGCCCGAGGCTTTAACTGGTCTGGTAAACAAACCAGCGTTTGCGGCCTCAACATGAAGCCTGGACTCATTAATACACAACAGCTCAACGGAAATATTTCTTTTCATAAGCTGCTTTACGGCGGTGATAGTAAACATTTCCATTCCGCCCCAGCTTTTCGAGAGACAAGAGTAAAGAACTTTCATATACTTAATAAATCTTTTTTAAACGGGCATTTGAGAAATAATGAAGCAGGATTTCATCGAACTGAAAACCCCTTGAAGCCATTACCGCAGCGCCTATCTGGCAGAAGCCCACACCGTGGCCCCACCCGGCGCCGGATATAATAAATTTCTGAGGAATTCCTTCCCGGATATTTTCTTTATCAATTACTATGGCCGAGCTGTATAAGTGACTTTTAGAAAGAACTCTTCTGATCTCAAGTTCTTTTCCGATAACCAAAGAACGCTTTGATCCTACGATTTTCAATTTTATAAGTCGTGCCGAATTACCTCGCTGAACGGGCACCAGATCGAGAATATCTCCGAAATCTATACCGGTCTTAGTTCTGATAATTTTTTCAAGATCCCTCTGATAGTACTCAATCTTCCATCTGAAAAAATCTGATGTTTCCTGGTCGTAGTCCATAAGAACATGGGATAGAATTTTTTTATCGCGAGTATTGCAGTAAGAAGGCGGTGAGCTTTTTATCCATTTGACGGCGTTTAATTCGTTTGAAAAATCCATAGAGAAGTTATCCGGTTCGAATTTATAATCGATAACAGATTTCAGATAAGAATGTTTTACCGGTTCCCATACATTCTCAAACGACTCGGTAATACCGCCGCAGGCTTTAGAATATCTCGTGTCGCATATTTTATTATCATTCACCAGAACTACGCCTTCGGTTTGCTTAACCGCATTTCTGGCTCCTTCGGCAAATATTTTAGTTATTCCCTGGTACCGCTGGCAGTGATCATCCGAGCAGACGTCAAACAGCTCGTGATCCTCATGACCGTACCAACTTATAATTTCGTCCGGGTTTTTGTTTCCCGGAATTGTTCCTTTGGGAGGTTTAGGAATATTTGCTCTTTCCATATGAGCATACAGCCAGCTTCTTGAGATTATTGCATGGCTCTTTAAAAGCTGCAGCGAACTTCTCGCGCTCATTTCCGAGGAGATGACGCTAACAAGGTAATCCTCGGCAGGTAAAATATTTATAGCTACAATTTTATTTCCGTTCTTTAAAAGCTTCAAAGAACCGGTAAACCGTTGTTTTTCTTTTCTCTGCCAGTGAAAGTTTTTACCTATTGTAACGTCCCTTAGAAGAAATGATTCGGTTTCCGCATCATGCGGAATGAAAATTATCTCGTCGGATATTTCTATACGTTCGTTTCCTTTGTGGCATATTATCCGGTCGTTTATCGACTCGGCTAAAAATCTACCGCTGAACGTTTGCTTTAATCCGTACGCGTTAAAATCACCGTGAAGCTCAAAAATAATTTTTTCCTGTGTGAGAATACCGACGCTTACTTCCGGTTCCCGGTTAATATTTATCATCAGCTATACTACAGTATTATAATAAATTAAAAGAAGTTTTTTTTTGACCCAAAATATACGCAATACAATATATAAAAAGTACGATATTCAACAACCGCCCGGATTGGTTTATTAGGTATAAACTTTTTAATTTGTAATAGTTTATAATCCTTTTATGCAAAAGAATAAATTTATGAAACAACATCAATCCAAATTTGTTAACATTATTGGTTTTCCCATGGATCTCGGCGCGGACAGAAGAGGAGTTGATATGGGGCCATCGGCTTTGAGAATTGCTGGACTTAAAGAAAAATTAGAAAAACTGGGTTATTCTGTTGTCGACAGCGGCGATTTGTTCATTCAGATTATGGAAAAACAAAAAATTTCCAACCCAAAGATGAAATACCTTAATGAAATTCTTCGAACCTCAAAATCTTTCGCGGCAAAAGTGGAAAAGGTACTTGAGAAGGGACAGTTTCCGCTCTGCATCGGCGGCGATCATTCAATGGCTATCGGAAGCATCGCGGGTATATCCTCCTACTGCAGGAAAAAGAAATTAAAACTGGGAGTAATCTGGATAGATGCCCACGCGGACATGAATACCGAAGAGACTACGCCATCCGGAAATATACACGGAATGCCGCTTGCGGTTGCTATGGGTAAAGGCAATGAAAAATTAGTTCAGCTCTACGGTTTCTATCCAAAAGTAGATCCGCAGAATGTTGCGTTGATCGGGATAAGGAGCATTGATACTTATGAAAAACTGATTATTAAGGAATTAAAGCCGTCCGTTTACACTATGACCGATATCGACAAGTTAGGGATTCATAAAATTATATCAAAAGTGCTGAAGCAGATGAAGGACAAGGTAGATCATATACACGTGAGTTTCGATCTGGACAGCGTCGATCCTTCCGTTGCGCCCGGTGTAGGTACACCCATCCCCGGGGGATTAAGCTACAGGGAGGCTCATCTTATAATGGAAGCAATTGCAGAATCCAAGAGCTTCTCTTCGCTGGAAGTTACCGAAGTGAATCCTATTCTGGATAATCATAACAAGAGCGCCGAATTCGCTACCGAAGTTATTGCATCTATAATGGGGCAAAGAATTCTCTAATAAAATGTTGGTTTTCCCGGCAGAAAAATAAAATTCAATCCGAAGAAAATAAGGGCAAATTATCCGGCATTAATATGAATAGAAACCATTACATATTGATATTTTTAATTCTGTTTATTTTTTTAGCTTTTGCTTTTAAATACTTCGGCTTTGCTTACTTTGATAACTACGAACTGCTGGCAGTTGTTTTTGCCGCTTACGGTTCGGGTACTGTCTATAGTACATTCGGTAAAAATAAAAAATTCAGTTTGTTTGTGGGAACTGCGGCGTTTTTAGTAGGTATTGTTTTTTTCCTAATCGGTAAGCAGCAGATTTTCAATTCTTCGGCCATTCTGTTCCCTTCGGTATTGTTTATTCTGGGAATCGGATGTCTTATGTTGTTTTTTGACAATACGTCAGATAAGTCTTTGCTGATCGTCTCCGGTGTTTTTATTCTGCTTGGTATTCTTTATACATCAATATCTGGTTCATTAAATGCCGGAACTTTCTTTCGTTCGTTATATGAATTAGCCTCGGAGTACTGGCTTATAATATTGGTGGTGGCTATAGTAATTTATCTTTTTTCCAGACGTAGAAAAAACAATTAACTTATTATTTTGCGGCGCTGCTTAAATAGATTTGCCCGGGTTTTGAAGCTCCGTCGGACATTTCTTGAGTTAAAATAAAGGAAGTTTGGTTTGAAATTGGAAGTTCGGGCAGAGTAAAATGAAAATAATCCACGTTTTTTTTCGGATTGAAGGTACCGATAGGAATATACTGTCCGCTATTGTTCATCCATAACCGATAAACTTCGTCGCCCGATAATTGAGGAAGGTTTGATAATTGTAAAATGGTGTTTCTGTTCAAAGTGCCAATAATAAGTTTTCCGAAGCTATCCGGACTTATACCTGATCCTCTTAAATTAAATACTTCAATATCTTTTGTCTGAAGAATCATTTGAAGATCGTGATTCTCGTTTAATTTTGAAGACAAATTTTGAATTTTTTCGTTAAGATTATCAATACCGCTTTTATATTCTTTCACTTCAGAGGAAACATTCATATAAAGAAGGAAGAGACCTGCCGCTATAATAACAAAGAGTACGGAAATGATGGTTAACCACGGATTTAGTTTCTTTTTATTCAGGGACTTTTCTTCATTTGATGTGTCAAGACTTGAATATTTTGAAGCTTCCCTGCGTTGAGATCCATTATGGCTTTCAGCAGGTGAAATAATTGTTTCGTTTGAATCATGAATCATATCATCTAAACGATCCCGGACATCGTCTTCGAGATTCGGATCTGCTAAATCTAATCCGGGAATTCCGGACAGCAGATCGCTTGTTTGTATTTTTGATTTTACTTCCTCAAAATCGGAATTATTTATTACAGGTTCCTCCGGTGCATTTGATTCCGGAACCGGTTCTATATCGGTTTCTTCCTGCCTGGTTTCGGGAGAGATTTCGTTATTAATTCCGGGATTCTCTTCTTTCTCGTTGGAGACTTCGGGTTCCGGCTCTATCTTTATCTCTTTTTCTTTGGCAGATTTTTCAGGTCTCAATCGATAAAGTTTTCTTGCAACTTTATTTTTTAAATGCGGGTCGGGTTTTTCTAATTCCAGAATTGTCGGAAACAGAGAAATTAGATTTTGATATTCGCCCAGTTCAAGCCAAGGGAAATCGTTTTCCGATAATAAATATTCTTTTAACTCTGTAAGATCAGAAGCATCAAGGCATCCCAGAGAATAGGCATACAGTAAGTCTTTATATTTACTTTGAACGCTCATCAGGATTCCCCCTTGATTAAATTTACTCTCAGCTTTGAAAGAGCGACTTCTATTTTGGATCTGACCGTGGGCAGGGGAATATTTAACTTTTTTGCAATTTCACTTTGAGATAAACCTTCATAAAAAGCAAGGTATAAAACATATTGCTGAGCGTCGGTTAAGTTATTTAACGCGGTTTCAAAGTTATCTTTTATACTTAACGCGGTTTGGAGATCTATTACGTCAATTTCTTTAGAAAGATGAGGAATAATAACCTCATCCTCGTATTCATCTGTATAGGGAGGCAAAGTTCCGGAATCTTTTTTTCTTTTTAATGTATCAACCGCTTTATTTCTTGCAAGTAATATAAGCCACGTATAGGCATTTCCGGTTTTAATTTCAAACAACTTAATTTTCTTCCAAATAATTACAAAGATGTCGGAAAGAACTTCTTCGGCGAGATTTTCGTCGGTGACTATTTTTTTGACAAGGGTATATAGAAGTGACGAATAGCGGTTATATAAAATTTCCAAAGCCTTGGAATCGTAAGATGCAACACGCTGCATCAGTTCTAAATCGGACGTCGGCATGTTTAAATCCAATATAACCCGCTGTTGTTAATTATTTGAAATATGATACAAAAGTAATTCTATGTAGTCAAAAAATCAATTAAATAGACAATTACAAATATGAACGGATGGAAAAAACAACTTACAAAAAACTTTGTCGGAACAATTAATTTCTAAATAATACCGCTGTGTGAATTAAAAAATCTTCTGAATAAAGTTGTTAATCTAGAACAAGATATTTTTATAATAGAGCGGATTGCTTATTGAAAAAACGGAGGTTTCTTTTATTGCGAATTTTTAAAAACTCTCGTAAGGTGTTATAATATAATGCATTACGGAATCAATTTTTAATTTTAAGCACTAAACCCGATAATTTTTGTTGACTTTTTGAAATTAATTACTGAATTTAAGTTAGCATTAAAGTAAACAGTTACTTTATCGATAAATTATTTCTACACTATTCTTTTTATCGCAGCGATCTTCAAAGATAAATTTAGTATTTACGAATTCAGAAAATGAGCATTTATGAATTCCAAGGGAAGAATATTAAAGGGAAAAGGATTGGCTCGATTACCGAAAATTACATACACGCAGAAAAAGACACTCATTTAATTCTTTTACGGGCAACTTGAATTTGTTTTCGACAAGACTTCTTAATTGCTAAAACGCTAAATAGAATTTATTGGTTTTTGCTTCTATTGTTATTCTTTAGGCTTAATTAAACTAAAAGGAAGTTCTATGAAAAAATTGTTTACTAAGCATTTGTTAATATTATTTTTTGTATTCTTCTCATCTTCAATTGTATTCGGACAGGGGACTATTCAAGGATATATTACCGATTCGCTGACAACGCAGCCATTGATAGGAGCCAATGTTATAATTCTCGGCACATCACTGGGAAGAGCTGCGAATATTGAAGGACATTACCGAATAATGGGGATTCCGGCCGGTTCTTATAATGTTAAGGTTTCATATATAGGTTATAAATTCAAAATTGTAAATGTAACTGTTCAAGACAATAAAACGCTGCAGTTGGATATTGCATTGTCGACGGCTGTTATTGAAGGTAAAACGGTTATAGTAACCGGACAAGCGCAGGGCCAGGTTGCCGCGATAAACCAACAACTAAGTTCCAACACCATTGTCAACGTTGTTTCCGAACAGAAAATACAGGAACTGCCCGATGCAAATGCGGCGCAGACAATAGGCCGGCTTCCGGGTGTATCTGTGACCAGATCCGGCGGGGAGGCCACTCAAATTGTACTTCGCGGCCTTAATGCGAGATATACAAACGTAACAATAGACGGCGTAAGAATTCCCTCAACCGATGCATTAGACAGGGGGATTGACTTAAGTATGATTTCCCAGAGTTCATTGGCCGGAATAGAAGTATATAAAGCTTTATTATCCGATCAGGACGGTGACGCAATTGCCGGCAGCGTAAACCTTGTAACTAAAAAAGCTCCTGAACAAAGAGAAATAAGAGCTATTTTAAAAGGCGGTTATAACAATTTGATGAAATCGGCTAAACAGTATGATTTTTCGTTAAAATACGGCGAAAGATTTTTTCGTAATTTGTTAGGAGTGCAGGTCAGCGGGAATATTGAAAACAAGATCAGAAGTGCGGAATCGTCCAATATAAGTTATGATCAGGCAATACAGAATCAAACCAGTTATTATATAGATAACTTTACTTTAAACTTTACGGATGAAATTAGGAAAAGAGACGGTTTAAATTTGATTCTGGATTTTAATACTCCCGATGAAGGTAATATAAAATTAAGCGGCTCTTTTTATCAGACTAAAAGAAATTATATTACTCATTCAAGAGATTATCCGAACGGCGGCGGTAATACTCAATATCTCGGCGGTGTAACTTATTCATTCAGGGACAGAAATCAAACAATTAAAACTTACAGCAGCGCCCTTGAAGGTAAGAATATTCTCTTAGGCTTTGCTACAGTCTGGGGACTATCGTTTGCTCAATCAAGCGCTAACTATCCTTACGATTATCAGTTGGACTTTAGCGAAGCATCCGATAAGGGAAATGCCGGAATGCGCGATGCCCCGCAGATCAAAGACCATCCGGAGCAGCTTGTTTCATACGCGTATAATAACTTTCTGGCAGCTTCCTTAGCCGGTGCATATAATTCCACCCAGGATAATTTTGATAAAGATCAATCAGTATTTCTAAATTTATCAAAGGTCTATACGGTCGGTAAATTATTTTCCGGCGAACTGAAATTCGGCGGCAAGTATAAATCGAAAAGCAGATACAATAACCAAACACAGAATTCCGCATACTATTATTTGCTCTTGTGGCAGCGGTACCAAAAACTGCCGAACGGAACAATACAGGAAAAGAATTTCGACGGTTCCTATTTCCAGGATTTCTTCCAAAGCAATGCTAAGAATATTTCATTCAATGAATTTTTGAATACTCCTCCCGAATCAAGACTAGTTGAAGGTATATACAATCTTTATCCACTGATAATCAGAGATAGATTGCGCCAATGGTATGATCTAAATAAATACGGTGTCGACAAGACAGGCAGAACATATGAGTATAATAACGATCCTACTTTTCAGGCATACTACTATGATATTACGGAAGCTGTATCCGCCGGTTATGTTATGAATACTTTCAAGTTCGGACAGAACATAACTTTTATTGCCGGCATTAGAGTAGAACAGGAAAATAATCATTATAAGAATACCTATTCCAAAATAATGGCGAGTGGTTTCCCGTATATTTCACTTCCGATAAGTGACACTACATCTAAATATACGCAGACTGCAGTACTGCCTAACTTTCAATTCAGCATAAAACCCACCGACTTCTTGAATGTACGTCTTGCCGCGTATAAGGCACTTGCACGACCGGATTTTAATATGAGACTAAATACTTACTTCGCCTGGAGGCCGGCTGCGGTGGGAGGGGTCAGACGATTAATAGTCGGGAATCCGGAATTGAAAACTGCTGAAGCCTGGAACTTTGAAGTTAACACTTCCTTTTTCGGAAATAAAATCGGTTTGTTCACTATCTCCGCCTTCTACAAAGAAATAAAAAATATGTATCATATGCTGAATCAAATCAACACATCAGGCAACGTAATATTTGATGAGCTGGGACTTGCAACCAGAACGATACATGACGGCACTTATCAATTAACGGTGCCTTATAATTCACAGAGCCCGACCAAAGTATGGGGATTTGAACTCGAGCATCAAATAAATTTTGCGTATCTCCCCGGCCTGCTAAAAAATATTGTTTTGAGTTACAACCTGTCCATTGTGCGTTCGTTAACTTTTTTAATCGGCTCAAAAACTGATACGATTTATACTGAAATAGGAGGTATTCCTTTCCCATCCTATCCCACACATGCGTATATATATAAACAAGAGTTGGAAGATCAACCAAGGTTTTTCGGAAATATATCTCTCGGATATGATATAGCCGGATTTTCGGGAAGAATTTCGCTGTTTCATCAATCCGAATATTATTCATCTTTTTCACCGAGTCAAAGAAGCGACAGGATAATATCCGGTTATAATCGCATTGATTTGGCCTTAAAACAGAAAATAACGGACAATGTCTCATTGTTGCTTGATGTGAATAATTTAACAAATCATAAAGACGTAAATATTTTATATAACCGGGTTAACCAGTATAGACTCCCGAGTTCAACTCAGAATTACGGTATAACTGCCGATTTTGGGGTTATGGTTAGCCTTTAATAAAAACAAAAATTTTAAAAATACATCCTTAGTATTGTATTATTTAATAGAATTATTGAATAAAAGGTGTTAGTTCTTTTTCTCATAATAACAGATAAAACAAGATCACTAAAAACAGGAGGTGTCATGTTTCGAAAACTTTACGTAATGTTTTCTCTCGCTCTTGTCATTTTTCTTTCCGACTTCGTAATGGGGCAAGACATTGTTAAGCTTCTGCCTTATAACGGACATCAGGAGACAGAGCTGATAACACAGATTGTTGCAGATACAACGGCGAATCACGGACTTTTACCGAATCGCGTTTATCAACTGCAAGGAAGCGGTCTCTATATTTGTCAGCAGGTTTTTTATGTGGATAGTGCGTCTACATTAAGGTTGGAATCGGATAACAGCAGTAAGGCGGTTATTTATCTTTACCCCACAGGAACAGGTTCGTCGCCGCAGAATCCTCCGGGATATTTTGTTAGATTAAGAGGCGGAAACTTGAATATGAATAATATTGCTCTCTCGGGATATTTTGAACCTGTTGATTCTAATTTCAATAACATACAGGGCGGAATGATCAGAACCGATAACGAAGGTTCGGATATTACTCTTGACAGTTGTATTTTCACTAATATCAACGGACAAGTTATCCGAACCGAATCCTCTGCGGAGACGATTAAAATAACGAATTGTATTTTTACCAACCTTGGCGCATTAAGCACATCAAACTTCGGCGCCGGAAAAGGTATCGATTTGCGTGCGGCATCTCTTGATACTCTTATATTTCAAAATAATACTGTTACTAATTATCAGGATCGTGTAATACGACATTATAATTATAGCAATCCAACTCAGGGAACCGGAAATATAGCGTATACCCTTATAGATCATAATACTATTTATGACGGCATGGGCTTTCATGGTCTGATAAATCTGGGTAATGTCGGCAGTAAAGTTATAATTACAAACAACCTGTTTAAAGATGCATTTGCCGCCGGCGATGATTCTACCGATGCTACCAGAACCGCTGAGTGGGCAAATACCGGTGAATTGTATCCGAATGGACTTAACAGAATGTCGTGGATTTTCTGTTCACCGAACGACACTACTCAGTGGGTTGTAAGCAATAACTATTATGCCGTTTCCGATTCCGGCCAGGCATTCTTTGATGCGAATACTGCGGAACCAATTACTGTCGGTTCACCTCTTTCATGGCATATAAATGCCCGGCTGGGCGCCGATTCGGTTACCGCATTTAAAATGATTGATGACCCGATACTGGCTAAAACCCAAATGCTGATGACAAATTTGATGCGCTGGTATTTAAGTCCCAACGGCGGCAATAAAACCAAAAATACTCCAACTACGTTGTGGGATGCTAAAAAAGATGATATGGATCGTAAACCGATAAAATACTGGACAGACACTTTGGATTGTTCCTACTTGACTTCCAGTCCTGCCTATATCGGCGCAATGGGAACATATCCTGCCGGCGACTTGAACTGGTTCCCGTCAAAGCATGCCGAATGGATCGCCAATCCTACTGCGGTTAAGAAATATAATTCGAGTGCTATTGTAAAAGATTATCAGCTAAATCAAAATTATCCGAATCCTTTTAATCCGTCAACCGTTATCAGTTACGCTCTTCCCAAATCGTCGCAAGTGTCACTCATCATTTATAACGCGCTGGGACAGGAAGTTGCAAGAATAATAAATAACGAAAATCAGGCATCGGGTAAATACGACTACCAATGGAACGCGAAAGATTCCTTCGGCAGATCGTTATCTAGCGGAATTTATTTCTATCAATTAAGAACAAATAACATGACATTAACAAAGAAGATGATGCTGCTTAAGTAATGTTCATGTTTTATAGGTGTTATTTTTATAGGTTAAATTAAAAATATAAAAAAAGCATTATCTGGAGTTTGCTGTATTAAGAATTGTCAATTTAAACTCGGTAGTACTTTTTAAATTGAGAACCCCGATAACATTTCGGGGTTCTGTTTTATACGGAGAAAAATATCATTGCCTATAATGTTTTTACTGTTTGGAGCTTTTCTATTTTATATTGTTTATTTCTTTTAAATGTATACCGGAGTTCAGTCACTGTTTTGGAGGTAGAAGTTGAAAGCACATATAATGTTAATATGCCGCCAAGCTTTAATTTGGTCTATATTCCTTCTATTATTTATTTCCTCTTTTTGTCCTGAATTAAAGTCCCAGTCAAATTCGGAATTAAAAGAACAAATAACTTCGACAATGATGAAAGCCACCAGGTTCTTTGCCGTCAGCGTAAGCGAGAACGGCGGATATCTTTCACATTATTTGCCCGACCTTTCACGCAGATGGGGGGAAATGGAAGCATATCCTACAATGATCTGGGTGCAGGATCCCGGTACGGTTAGTATGGGCAATACTTTTCTGGATGCATACTTCGCAACTCATAACGAATTTTATTATGAACAGGCTAAAAGAACTGCCAATGCACTGATATGGGGGCAGCTGCCCTGCGGAGGATGGAATTACTTAATTAACTTTGCAGGCGAAAACTCAACGTTAAACTGGTATAATACAATCGGTAAAAACGGATGGCGCCTGGAGGAATTCCAGCATTATTACGGCAACGCAACCTTCGATGACGAAACTACCAGCGGTGTCGCATTCTTTTTATTGAGGTTCTATCTTACTAAACTGGATCCTGCATATAAAACCCCTCTTGAAAAGGTAATAGACTTTGTTTTGAAAAGTCAGTATCCCCTGGGAGGCTGGCCGCAGCGTTATCCTTTGAGGCACGATTTCAATAAGGACGGCGATCAGGATTATACATCTTTTTATACTTTCAATGATAATGTTATCTGGCAGAATGTAAAATTCCTGGTTGCCTGCTATGCCACTTTGAATTTTCACGACAAATATTATCAAGGTGGAGACAGCCGTATTCTGGACGCAATAAGAAGAGGAATGAATTTTATCTTGCTTGCACAGCAGCCTAAACCGTTTGCCGGATGGGGACAGCAGTACAGGATGGATTTAACCCCAGCAGGTGCACGCACATATGAACCGGCATCTCTCGATCCCCAATATACCGCCGGAAATATAGAGATCCTCCTTAAATGCTATGAGATGACCGGTGACAGGAGATATCTGGAATGTTTACCCGACGCAATTGATTGGCTTAAAAAAATTGCATTAAAAAACACAGATGAAAAAGGTGTTTACGTTTATGCGAAATTTATTGATCCGAAGACGGGGAAACCCCTGTATACACATAGAATAGGATCCGATGTAGTATTCGGACATTATTATGTAAACGGCGACAGTACTAATACTGTCGGGCATTACCGCAACTTCAGAAAAATTAATCTTGGAGAAGTTGAAAATGATTATAAAAAAATATCCGCCGAAAGTCCTTCCGAGGCAACAGTAAATTCTCCTCTTATTCCTGCGAAAATTAATTTTAAATTTCTTAGTGACAGATACGACGAAATGATGGATTATTTAAAATTACCCGAAACGCTGATGGGAAATTTTTACTTCGCGGAAAAAACGGTAGGCAAAATTATTTCTTCACTGGACGAAGAAGGGAGGTGGCTGGTAAAGGGACAGCAGACATCAAATCCTTATATTGGAGAACCGCAGAACGAAGACAGTTTAACAAAAAAATATATGACAACATACGTCGGTGATAAATACGATACTTCTCCTTATCGCGATACGAGTGAACAAAAATATATTTCCACCGCGGTATATTCTTACAATATGGGGATATTAATTGATTACCTTAAAAAGCTTAATAATAAAATGGGGACTACAAATTAGATTTGACTTAGTACCCAATTGTTAAAATAAGGAGATATTATCATTGAAACCGCTCCGGTTAATGATTCAATATAACGAAGAATGTAAAAAGAAGTATCCGACTATTTTCGGCGGAATACAAGTGCTCTGTCTTTTCAGTATTCCGCAATTAAAATAATCCGGTTTAATTGTTTTTGCCGATTCATGAAGGTTTTAATTATGAAAGCGAAAAAAATTATAAACATATTAAAAAGAACTTATGCTGCTTGGGTTTTATTATCCGCCTTAACATTAGTTACTGCTGTCGCAATATTTCCGCAAGCTGAGAAACCTAATTCACCTATCGCGGAGACAAGGGCCGGCAAGGTTCAAGGATATATCGATAACGGGATTAATGTGTTTAAAGATATACCCTACGGAGCCGATACCAGAAACAGACGCTTCCTCCCGCCGGTTCCGCCTAAGCCATGGAAAGGCATCCTCAATGCTACGAGGTTCGGGGATATGGCGCCGCAGCCTGTTTATAACGGCCGCAGTGTAATATTCTTTCCCGAACCTGAAAATCCCAAATTAAGCGAAGATTGTTTAAATCTAAACGTCTGGACCCCCGGCCTAAAAGACAGTGTAAACCGGGCGGTATTGGTTTATTTTCACGGAGGCGCGTACAGCAGCGGATCGGAAAACATAGCTCTCTACGATGGAGTAAATCTCTGCCGCAAAGGAAACGTTGTTGTTGTTACCGTAAATCATAGGTTAAATGCTTTCGGATTTCTTTACCTAGGTAAACTAGGCGGAAAAAAATATTCGGAATCTAGCAATGCCGGAATGCTAGATCTTGTACTTGCCCTTAAGTGGGTAAAAAACAACATTAAAGAATTCGGCGGCGATCCGGGTAACGTAACTATTTTCGGTCAATCCGGCGGCGGCGCAAAATGCGCAACACTTATGGGAATGCCTTCGGCGCACGGTCTCTTTCAGAAAGTAATTACCATGAGCGGTCAGCAGATTACCGGAAGAACAGAAGAACACGCAACAAATACGGCACTAGATATTTTAAAAAAATTAAATATAAGCCGTAACAATATTGATGAGTTAAATAAAGTGCCTATGGAGAAAATTATTAACGCAATGCGCGGAGAGCAATTTGCCCCGGTTATTGACGGTATAGTTCTTTCTAATGATCCTTTCTTTCCGGCTGCGTCGCCTATCTCAAAAGACATCCCGATGATGCTCGGTAATACGCACGACGAAACCACACTGCTTATCGGTGCCGGAGATACTACATTGTTTCACCTTACATGGCAGGAGTTACCTGGCAAGATAGATCATTACATCAAGAAATTTATCGGGAATATTAAACCAGATTCGATAGTTGCCTTTTACAGGCATCTATATCCCAAATATTCCGCAAGTGATGTGTTCTTTGCGGCTACCACGGCGGCGCGATCGTGGAAGAGTCTGGTGGTTGAGGAAGATATAAGAACTAAACAAAACGGCGCGCCGTCATATGTTTACGAACTTGACTGGCAGACTCCGGTGCTGGGCGGAATATTTAAAACTCCTCATACTCTCGATATCCCGCTTGCTTTCGATAATATAAAATACGGATCGTCGATGACGGGAACCGGTGCGGATGCACAAAAAATGGCGGACATTATTAGCAGCACAATTCTGGCCTTTGCTAAAACCGGCAGCCCGGATAACCCGGCTATACCGCACTGGCCGGGGTTCAATTTGAAGAACCGGCCAACAATGATATTTGATTTAAAACCCAAAGTGGTTGACGATCCGAGAGGTGCCGAAAGAAAATTTTTCGAGAATGCACCGTACATTCAGCCGGGTACATAACTCTAAGGCTGCTCCGGGTATTTCATTTATTGCGGTTTGGTTAATCAATTACATGGTGATCTTTGCGTCTCCGCGCCTTTGAGGAAAAAAATTCTATCACCGCGAAGGCGCAAGGACGCTAAGAGTTATTTCCATTCTTTATATTCTCAAGCTCTTCCCAGCGTTCGTATAACGCAAGTACTTTTTGCTGGGCTTCAACTCTAAGTACATTTAATTCGTTTGTTTGCGCGGCGTATTTTTCATAATAATCGGGAGAAGAGAATATATCTTCTATCCTCTGTATTTCCTTTTCGGCTTTTATAATATCTCCTTCTATCGTCTCAAGTTCTTTTTTCTCTTTCCAGGTTAATTTTCTTATCGAAGACTTTACTCGGGTATCTTCTTTTTTTGCCGGCGGCACCGCGATTTTTTCTTCTTTAATCCTTGTTTTCTTTTTGGCGATATAATAATCGTAATCGCCTTCGCTGAAATACAGCTTTCCTTCATCTTCAAAAGCCAGTATACCGTTGCACACGCGGTTTAAGAAATATCTGTCGTGACTCACTATAACAAGGCAGCCCTCGAATGAAATAAGAGCCTCTTCGAGAATTCTCAGGGTGGGAAGATCGAGATCGTTTGTAGGTTCGTCAAGCAGCAGGAAGTTTCCGCCGTTCAGTAATATCTTAGCCAGAGTAAGTCTGCTTTTCTCACCGCCGGAAAGCTTGCCAACTTTAGTATTAATTCTATCATCGGTAAAAAGAAATTTTCGAAGGTACGTCCATATATTTATTTGTCTTTTGCCGAATCTAACGGATTCGTTTCCCTCGCCGATCGCTTTGAAGACCGTATCCTCATCGTTCAGCAGTAGCCGGTGCTGATCTATATAGTTGAATTGTGTTCTTTCCCCGATCTCGATCTTGCCGTCCGTGGGATACAATTCTCCGAGTATAATTTTAAGAAGAGTAGTTTTTCCGGCGCCGTTGTTGCCTATTATGCCGAGCTTTCTGCCTGGTTCGAAAATAAAATCGAAGCCTTCGAATAATTTTCTTCCGTTAACCGCAAAGCCTACACCGGTAAACTCGGCAATTTTTTTACCGAGCTTTTCCGGTTCCGGAATTATTAAATCCGGATCCAGTTCTTCGGGAGGCGTTTCGCGGTTCGAAAGTTCGATGAAGTTATCCTGCCTGCTTTTGGATTTTGTTCTGCGGGCCCTTGGACCTCGTCTTATCCACTCAAGCTCATGCTTTAAGAAATTCTGCAGTTTTCGTTCTTCGGTTTCCTGTATTGCAATTCTCTCGGTTTTGTTTTGAAGATAATCCGTATAATTGCCCTGATGAGAAAAAAACGTACCGGCGGAAAGTTCTACAATCCGATTGGCGATGCGGTCAAGGAAATATCTGTCGTGCGTAACAAAGATACATGTACCTTTATAACCCGCTAAAAAATTCTCCATCCATTCAATTGAAACAGTATCGAGGTGGTTTGTTGGTTCGTCGAGTATAAGAAGACCGGGGTTGGAGATTAAAGCACGGCAGAGCGCAACCCGTCGTTTTTCTCCGCCGGACAGTGTGTCGATTTCACGGTCTAGATTAGGCACACCCAGCTTAACCGTCAGGTTCTCTATATGGCGGTCAAGATTCCATGCATCCGCTTCCAGTATTTTATGTTCAAGAATAATTTTATTCGGTGAATCGAACGGTGTCTTATTATATTCTTCGATAAGTTTTAGAACAGATGCGGCACCGTCAAGAATATTTTCCCGCACGTTCTTCGAATTATCAAGAGTAAAATCTTGCGACAGGTATCCGGTTACGAGATCCTTTCTTCTGGCAACCTCACCGGAGTCGGGAGGCATGATACCGGAAATAATTTTAAGGAAAGTGGATTTACCGGCACCGTTTCTGCCGACAAGTCCTATTCTGTCCTCTTCGTGCAAGGTAAGCGATGCTTTGTTAAGAATAATCTGATCGCCGTAATGAACTTCAAGCTCAAGGGCGGTTAGAATTGCGGGCGTTACATTGTTTGTCATAGTGTCAATCGAATTAAAATTAAAAAATCAGAATGCTAAGATAAATATTTAAAACCAAATTAGTGAAACGGGCATAATCTTTAAAGGAGAAATGTCATTTCAGGGACCGGAGCAGTTTAGCTAACTAACTGTGAATGATGCAGCGTTGTCGGTGAAACTCTCATAGGCGTCAACTTAATTTCAATAAAAATAATAAATGACACCTTCCTTTATTTCGAATTAAAACAGCTTAATTAAAAAAATAGTTCAATTATTGATGTTGAATATTTAACCTTCCAGTTTTATAAATCTGTTTAACATCGATTTACTTGTTGATCCTCTACGAGGATCCGGTTTTGAAATATGAATCTTTACTACAATTCTTAAACATCTACGATGTTTTTGGCTCAATTCAATTAGTTAAATATTTCTTTTTAATTATTAGTAAACTAACTATTACTTTTTGTCTTTAGCCTTGTAGAGGCTAAAGAATTGTAGAAAATACACGAACCAAAACAGCAAATCCTCGTAGTTATTCACTTAACTTACAACATCATGTCCCAAATTAAGTTGACGCTTATGAGAGTCACACAGAGGAGAAATAACTTTGTAGACAAAAAGAGGCGCTAAAATGAAGAATAAAATAATGATAAGCTTGTTACTGTCTTCGGTGTTGAGTAACGGACGATCGGATTTTCTATTATTTATGATTGAATATTGGATCCGCTGTCCGTTCGACCCTTCACTGAAGGGAGTTTTGCGCGACTCAAAGTTTTTTATCGATTCTTATTTATTGCGGTAAAATTTTTTTAATTCATTTTAAGCCGGCAGAAAATAATTAACTTCAAATCTTCAATTGCCCTCAATCCTCCTTTATCATTCGTCGAAAATAGAAAATCGTCAATCAACAATCCCGCCCGGTGCTCTTAGATATAAGTATTATATTAAAAAAATCGTATTATTGACATTAAATTTAATAATATATAATGTTGAAAACGTTTAATAACAATTGAACTAAAAGCGATTTTACTCTCTAAAAAGGAAATTTCATGGATTATATTAACAAACTTTTCAATCTTCAGGGCAAGGTTGCCGTTCTTACAGGCGGTGCGGGTATACTTGCCGGTGAAATGGCAAAAGGGTTTTTAAATGCAGGCGCAAAGGTAGTCCTTCTTGATATAAACGAAAAAAATCTTAAAGAGAGAGTTAACGGTTTCGGTAAACCGGATGATGAGTTAATCGGATTAAAATGCAATGTTCTCGATAAGGAAAATATTCTTGAGGTTAATAATTCTATAATCTCAAAATTCAAGAGAATTGATGTGCTTGTAAACGCGGCGGGCGGTAATATGCCGGGTGCTACAATCGGATTGGATCAGACCGTATTTGATCTTGAATTTGAACAGTTCAAAAAGGTAACAGATTTAAATCTTAACGGTACGGTTCTTCCCACGCTGGTATTTGGTAAGACAATGGCCGGGCAGAAAAAAGGCTCGGTTATAAATATTTCTTCAATGGCTGTTTCAAGGGCTATCACACGCGTAGTCGGGTACTCGGCGGCAAAGGCGGCAATAGATAATTTCACAAAATGGATGGCGGTGGAACTGGCAAGTAAATTCGGCAGCGGATTAAGAGTAAACGCGATTGCTCCGGGTTTTTTACTTACCGATCAGAACAGAACGCTTCTTACAAACCCCGACGGTTCGCTTACCGACAGAGGAAAAACGATAATGAACTTAACCCCTTTTAAAAGATTCGGCGAACCGGAAGAGCTTGTCGGTACTGTCCTTTATCTTTCAAGTGATGCGGCTGGTTTTGTTACCGGCGCGGTCATACCGATTGACGGCGGATTCAGCTCTTTCAGCGGTGTTTAAATTTTAATAATATATTGAATAGGATTTACTAAAATGGCCTTTGAACAAACGTGGAGATGGTTTGGTCCTAACGACGGGGTTACTCTGAAAGAAATAAAACAAACCGGCGCAACAGGAATAGTTACGGCCCTGCACCAGATTCCTGTGGGTGAAATATGGGCGGAAGACGAGATTACTGCAAGAAAAAAAATGATTGAAGCCGAAGGGATGACCTGGTCCGTTGTCGAAAGTCTTCCAGTTCATGAAAATATAAAAAAGAAAAAGGGCAATTATCTTCAACTTATCGAGAATTATAAAGAATCAATAAAGAACCTGGGCAACTGCGGAATTGATATAATTTGCTACAACTTTATGCCGGTTCTCGACTGGTCCCGCACTGATCTTAATGTTGAATTCCGCGACGGTTCGATTACATCAAGGTTCGAATCAAAAGTATTCGCGGCATTCGATTTATTTATACTTGAGCGGGATGGTGCCGAACAAGACTACCCCAAAGAAAAAATTGACGAAGCAAAAAAATATTTCGGCAGCCTGGATGATGAACAGAAAAAGAAATTAAAAGACACTGTATTGCTAGGATTGCCCGGATCACTCGAGGCTTATACACTTGAAGAATTCAGAAAAGCATTAAGTGAATATGAAAATATCGGTTCTAAAGAATTAATGGAAAATCTCCAAGAATTCTTAATGGAAATAATTCCTGTTGCCGAAAAATCCGGCGTGCTTATGGCAATTCATCCCGATGATCCACCCTTTTCACTGCTGGGATTGCCAAGGGTTGTAAGCAATAAAGACGATCTCTCGCAGATCGTAAAGACAGTAAATTCGATTTCCAACGGCATTACATTATGTACGGGCTCGCTGGGAGCCGGCCTTGAGAACAATCTGAATGACATTGCCGAGAGTTTTGCGGACAAAATAAATTTTGTTCATCTGCGAAATGTTATTAGAAATGCTAACGGCGACTTCATGGAAGAAAACCATCTCGACGGCGATATTGATATATATGACGTAATGAAAACTCTTCTCATCGAACAAAAGCGTCGTGCCGATTCCGGAGAAAAAAATGCAAGAATGCCTTTGCGTCCTGACCACGGACATTTGATGCTGCCTGATCAACATAGACGGGACATCTATCCCGGCTATTCATTGTTCGGCAGAATGAGAGGGCTTGCGGAACTGCGCGGCCTGGAAGTGGGGATTGCCAAGTCGCTGGGCCTGTAGTAATATGATTCTAAATAAATTCAATACTCTGTGATAAATAGTTTTTATTATGCTTTAACCGAAGGTGGAAAAATAACGGTAAATGTTGTGCCCTTTCCTTTTACGCTTTCCACTTTTATTTCGGCATTATTAAGCGCGCAATATTTCTTTACCAGAGAAAGCCCCAGCCCGGTACCCTCAAAACGTCTTGCGTAGCCCTGTTCTTCCTGACTGAAAGGATCGAACAGGTGCGGCAAATAATCTTTTGAAATTCCGATACCCGTATCCGAGATGTTAACGAAAACACCGTCTTCGACCTCATTAATTTCTATATCTATACTTCCGGATTTAGTGTATTTAATTGCATTGTCTATAAGGTTCGCGAATATTTGAGTTACCGTATACCTGTCTATATACAATTTTTTATGAGTAAGTTTGCAGTTGAAATTAATTTTCAATCCTTTCGCGTTAACCGCCGAAGCAAACTCCATTGTAAGGTTTTTTACGATATCGTCGGCAATATCCGTCTTCTCCATATACGGCTCATATTTTCCGGACTGAATATCAGCCATATTTAATATTAAATCTATAGTTCTGATGAGCCTTCTTCCGCCGCTGTCGATGGAATTAAAACATATATTTATATCGTCATTTATGTTACCCTTAAGTTCTTCCTTAAGAAGAGAGGTAAAACTAAGGATGGTATTAACGGGGCTTCGGATTTCATGTGACATTTGTGCAAGGAAATCGGATTTTAGTTTATCCGATCTTTCGGCCCGCTCTTTTGCCTCGATCAATTCTTTCTGATAATTTTTAATTTCGGTTATATCTCTAATTACGCCGATTATCTTTAGCGGTTTGCCGCTTTCGTCCCGGATAACTTCGGCGGTTGATTTGACTACCCTCTCTTCTCCGATATCTTTTTTCTTTATTCTGAATTCAACGTTGTATTCCTCATCATGATCTAAAAGTCCAAGCATAGCATTATCCAGCTTTTCCCTGTCTTCGTCGCAAGGAATAGCCATTATTTCATCGTAACTAACAAAACAAGCTTTCCTGCGGTCGAAGCCGTAAATAATAAAAGCCTCTTCCGAGCCCCATACCAGCTTTGACGTTAGATCAATTTCCCAATTACCGACATGAGCGATTTTCTGAGCCCTTGCAAGCCGCCTTTCACTTTCAATTATGGCGTTTTCCACATGCTTCTTCTCGGTAACATCGTTTATCATAGCGTTATAGGATCTCTTCCCGTCGAAGATCAAAGGGTGAATAATCATTTCAACGTCAATTTCGGTTCCGTCCTTTTTAACGTGTTTAATGTTTTCAAGTTTAGTTAAATATTTAGACATTCTTCCGAAATTAGTTTTTTCCCTTTTCCCTTTTTCAAGAACATCGTTTATCGACATAAGTAAAAATTCTTCGTACATGTATCCGTATAAACCCATTGCGGCAAAGTTAGCAGATTTGATCTTAAGGGTATCATAATCCCAAATAATCATCGGCATCGGGTTATTCTCGAAAAGGTAACGGTAAGTTGTTTCAGAGATTCGTAAAACTTCGTTCAGGTTGTTTACTTCTTCAAGAGCTTTTGAAATTTCTGCCGCATTGTTCTTAAGCAATTTATTTGATCGGACTTTGTACCGGTATCGGCCGTATAATATAACAGATAATAATAACGAAAGAATAAAAATGATTACCATTGCAATGAGAAGTTCGTTTTTGCTCTGTGTTTTCAGAGCTTCATATTCTTTTGCATTCTTTTCCATTATGTAAATATTCTTGTATTGGTCTACGCTTTTTTCATAATTAACCGACCAGAGTGAATCCTGAACGGATAAATATTTTTTTAATATTTTATAAGCATTTTTATAGTCTTTTTTTGCCGAGTAAACAAGGCTGAGCTCCTCATAGCCGGAAGCAATGTTCTTGGGGTAATTAATCTCCCGGGCGGTCTTTATACTTTCCTGAAGATAATAAACAGAGCTTTCATAATCACCCAGATATTTATAAGTTATCCCCAATTCTTTCTGAACCCTTTGGTTTAATATGCGGTAGTTTAAATTTTTACTTAAAGAATAAGCTTTATTAAAATATGATAATGCTTTATTATAGTCCTTTAGCTTTCGGTAGGATTCTCCGAGATTTTCATAAGAAATAATGATCTTGTCGTAAGGCTCTTTATTCTCTGACCTGAGTTTTGCGGAAATATCGAAATTATTAATAGCATTTTCATAATCCCGCTTACCGTAATAATATTTACCTAGCGTAAAATAATAAAGTGAAATTACCGGGTAGTCACCGTTTTTTTTAGCAATAGAAATTAATTTATTTGAATATTCTTTTGCTTTGGCGGTTTCATTCTTTTGGTAATATATGCTTATTAATAATCTTAATGAATTATAAATCCACGTCTTATTTTTTATTTTACGTGAAATTTTCAGACTGTTTAATTCATATTCCAACGCCTGGTTATACAACTTAAATCCTATGAAGATCTTTCCGATTTTCCAATTCAAGCCGGCAACGGATAAAGAATCTCGCAGTGAGTTAAATATTTTCAGAGCGTTGTTATAATATTCCAGTGATTTTGACTGATTATTTAGTTGAGCGTATGTATCGCCAAGGTTTTCCTGTGACATTGCGATATAACCGGGAAGGTTTAATGCTCTGCTTAATTCGTAGGCCTTGTTGTTATAAAAAAGCGAACTGTCGGTCTGTTGTTTTAAAAGTTCGGTTCCCAGGGCAAGCAAAATCCGGATCTTATCAGGTCCGTTTTTTTTTGACAACAAAATATCATATGTGCTGATTATTTTACGTTCATATTCGGCGGCCTCTTCCGGCTGTTCCGCCGCTTCATATTGATCTGCTAAGCCGGTTAGTATAGTGATCTTTTCGTCATAATAGCCCGGAGTATCGGCCAATTTAAGAGCGGCAAGATAATATTCAATGCTCTTCTCGGGATTGTTTTTTTCATTTTCCGAAGCAAGCTGAATAAATATTTTTAAACTGTCTCTATTAAGAGAAGCATTATTTTCATTTTCCTTACCGGGCGAATTCTCAAAGCAGGCAAACAAAAATATTATAAAAAATACTGCAGCTAAATCAGATCTGAAACGAGTCATTGTTATCAACGATGAGTTAAAAAAATGAACTTTTTATTTATAATCGAAGGACACACCGTCGAATTTTAATTAATTCGGGCTTTTCCGGCATTTAATTCAAGCATTGTTTGTGTGCCCGAAAGACGACGATAAACTTTGTGCCGATGCCTTTCGTACTTTCGACTTTAATTTCAGCTTCGTTCAATTCACAATATTTTTTTACAAGCGACAGTCCCAGTCCGGTGCCTTCAAGCCGTTTGGAATTTCCCTGTTCTTCCTGTGTAAACGGATCGAAAAGCCTGGGTAAATATTCCTGTGAAATTCCTTTGCCGGTATCGGCTACGCTAACGTTTATAAATTGACTGTCTCCCGATAATTCGATAGTAACGACGCCCTGTCCGGTATATTTTATTGCGTTATCTATTAAATTTGCAAAAATTTGAGTAACCGTATATCTGTCAACGAATAATTTTTTTTCGCCTAACTTGTTCACCAGTTCAAGTTTGATACTTTTACTATTTGCGGCAGAAATAAATTCCAACATCAAAGTTTCCATTATATCCTTTGCCAGATTGATCTTTTCTTTTTTGATATCTAGTTTTCCGGTTTGGATATCAGCAACGTTTAATACAAGATCGATGGTTCTGATAAGTCTTCTTCCGCCGTTATCTATGGCGTTAAAACACATTTTCATATCGCAGCTGGCTTTGTCGCTTAGTTCATCCCTTACCAGTGAGGCAAAGCTTAAGATTGTGTTAACTGGGCTGCGAATTTCGTGTGACATTTGCGCCAGAAAATCGGATTTGCGCCTGTTCGATAATTCCGCCTTTTCCTTGGCGCGAAGCAATTCATCTTGATATTGTTTCAATAACGTAATATCCTTTAAGGTTCCCAGGATTTTAACAGGTATGCCGTTTTTATCCAGCACTAGTTCGGCGTTTGAATGCAGAAATTTTACTTTGTTATCTTCAGTACCGAACCATCCGAAATCCATATTTAATTCCGTTCCTCTGCTGACAAGCATTTCAAATGCCAATTTAACTCTGTCATAATCTTCATTCACAACCATATTCATTATGTCATTGAAAGGAAAATAATTCCCCGGCTTCTCGATCCCCATGATCGAACATGCTTCCTCGGATATCCAGGCCGTCTTTAACTCCAAATCCAGCTCCCAATTTCCGAGTTGAACAATATTCTGAATTTTTATCAATTTAATTTCGCTTTCACGAAGCGCCCTTTCCGTTTCTTTTCTGGCAGATATATCTCTTATATAAATTTGATAAACAGGATAATCGGATAGGCTGACTAATATTCCCGAAATTTCAACATAAGATTTCGTCGAATCGCCTAAATTTATTTCTGTCTCAAGTATTTCCGGAGTAATATTTTGGCTTATTATTGAGAAGAATTCTTTTACTTTTCCGGCAAACGCAGTCGGAAACAAATCCCAATATTCTGTCCCTACCAAGTCAGCCCATGTTCTGCAGAATAATTTAATTGCCGCAGGATTAGCGTCTTTTATAACATTTAGTTTGTAATCGATTAATATTATAGCATCAGGCGAACCTTCGAAAAGACTACGGTATCTTTCTTCGCTGTCCATAACCGCCTGTTCTACTTCCTTTCTATTAGTTACATCCTGTATCATAACGCTGTGAGCCTTCTTACCTTCAAACAGAAAAGAATGCGACATAATTTCCACGTCTATAAGTTCATTGCTTTTCTTCTTATGTTTTATATTCGGTATTCTGGAAAGATCAAACGGATTATTTTCGAATCGTTTTTCAAGTTGAGGCATATATTCAGCGGGACGCATATCATTAATTCTCATCGATAGGAACTCTTCTTTTGAGTAATCGTAATGATTAATTAATGAGGTATTTACCGCAATAATATTTCTCGTTGAATCCTCCCATATCATCATGGGCATTGGATTTCTTTCGAATAAATTCCTGTAAGTAGCTTCGGATATTTTTAGGGCGCTGTTCAATTCGTTCACTTCAGAAAGCATTCCGTCTATTTCATTGTTCTTGCCGATAAGTATTTTATTTGAAGAGTTTTTTATTTTATATCTGCTGAGCAATACCAGAAGCACGATAAGTAAAAGCAAGGTAATCGCTACCGTTGATACCATAACAAATTTTTGGTTTTCGGTTTTTAATTCTTCAATTTCTTTGGCCTTTTTCTCTCTCTCATAAATATTTCTGAATTGAGAGATCTTATTCTGGTTTGCCGAACCTTCTATCGAATCTTTCAGTGCGGTATATTGTTCAAAATATTGAAGCGCGCTTTTATAGTTTTTTAAATTTTCGTATACGTTAATTAATTCCGAATAGCTGCTCAGTAAGCCGTAACGATTGCCGATCGCTTCGTAATTGGTAATACTTTTACGGAGGTAGGTTAAACTTTTGATGTTATTTCCCATCCGGGAATACACAACTCCTATATTTTCTTGTGTTCTTGCCAGAGCTAATAGGCTGCCCGGATTATTTAACAGTTCAAGAGCCTTTTTATAATTTTCTAATGAATTGCGGTAATCCTTCATACTAAAGTAGGCATCACCCAAGCTGTTGTAATTATTGATAATACTGATTACCGCTTCCTTACGAGAAGTTCTTAAGTATAGTCCTTTATTTAATGCCTCGATAGCTTTAGCATAATTTTTTGTGACTATGTAATAATATCCGATACTCTGGTATAAGGAAGATGCTATTTTAAATTCTTTTTTTGCAAGAGCGCTTTCCACTGCGCTATTTAAGATACTAAGACTTTTCAGACTGTCGCCCAGTGCCAGGTAAATTTCACCAAGATGCCTTGTTGCTTTGAAGAATCCGGCTCTGTCATTTACCGCGGCGTAATTTTTCGCGGCTTCTTTTTCAAAATCAAGAGCATTTTGTCTGTCGCCGAAGAATGAGAAAACTTTGCTTATAGCCTGATAGGCCTGAGCCATACCCTCTTTATCGTGTTTTTTTTCAAACAAATTCAAAGCTTCCCGGAATTCGTCCAGCGCCTTTGAATTATCTTCTATATGCGAGAAAATGAACCCGGTATTTAGATGAGCATAAGCTTCTTGTTTCCATTCGCCGTATTTTTTACTCACGGAAATTATTTCATTGTAATAATACAGTGCGCTGTCTGTATTTGAGTCTTCATAACCGGAAGCGATTTCGGAGAGTATTTTTATTTTATCTATCTCACCGGAGCTGGGTAGAAGATATTTATTAACGGATATTAATGCTTCTTCATTTTCGGAGACCTTCTTTATTTCGCCCTCTTCTTTATAAAGTGAAATTAATTTTGATAATACCGTCGTCTGGCTTTTATAATCGTTTATTTGCCGTGCTAATTCTAAAGATAATTTTAAATATTTTTCGCAGGAATCGGAATTTGATATTCCAAAGTAAGATGCCTTATTTAAATTGATTGAAAGACTATCCTTCTTCATTAGAAAAGCATCCAACCCGTTGAGATCCTGTTTATTATTTAATTTACCGGATACCGTCGGTTCAATAAACAACAATATTATTATGAAAAACTTTAATCTCATTTATCTCTTAAGCTTTAGGCTGACGCCTATGTGAATTTTAAAATGAATAATTCTTAGATTCCTAAATATTTGAATAAGCCGCTAATAATTGATTCTCAGTATTTATTCTAAGGCTGACGGTAAATACGGTGCCTTTTCCTTTTATGCTTTCTAACCCAATTTCGGCGCCGTTTAAATCGCAGTATTTTTTCACAAGACTTAAACCGAGTCCGGTACCTTCAAACCGTCTTGTATAACCATGATCTTCCTGACTGAAAGGATCGAAGATATGGGGTATATACTCTTTTGAAATTCCGATTCCGGTATCACTTACTATTACCTTTATCAAATCGTTTTCCTCTTTGATTTTAACGGAAATTTCGCCCTCGTTTGTGTATTTAATTGCATTATCTATCAAATTAGAAAATATCTGAGATATCGTATACCGGTCGACTAAAATTTTCTTATATCCTAATTCGTTTTGAAAAACGATCTTCAATCCTTTTTCTTTAACCGCATTTGAATATTCCGAGATAAGGTTCTGCAGAATATCATTTTCAAGATCGGTATGCTCCATAAAAGTTTCGTATTTTCCGGATTGAATATCCGCCATGTTTAAAATCAAATCAATAGTTCTTATTAATCGCTTCCCGCCGTTGTCTATGGCGTTAAAACACGACCTTATATCTTCGTCGGCGTTATTGCTCAATTCATCCTTTACTAAAGTAGCATAGCTCATTATTATATTAACTGGACTTCTGATTTCATGAGACATTTGTGCCAGAAATTCCGATTTTAATTTATCCGATTTTTCAGCGGCTTCTCTTTCAAAGATTAATTGTTCCTGATAATTGCTTATTTCGGTTATATCTCTGATTATTCCTAAAATTTTTACGGGTTTCCGGTTTAAATCTCTTATTAATTCGGCTTTTGATTCGAGTGTTCTTAACTCTCCGCTATTCTTTTTGTAAATCCTGAACTTAACATCAAAATCGCCGTTGTTATAGATAAGCGACTGCATTGCTTCGTCCAAATATTTTCTGTCATCAGGATGGGCAAGCGCTTTTATCTCATCGAAATGTACCGAATTAATGTAATCTTCAAATCCGTAAATTAACGATGAAACTTCATTACCGAATATTATTCCGGTTCTCAAATTCAATTCCCAGCTGCCGATATTGGAAATTTTCTGAGCTCTTTTTAATCTGTCCTCGCTTTTCTTAAGAGCTTCTTCCGCGGATTTTCTTAATGAGATTTCTCTGAAAATACATTGTAAAACGGGACGATTACCAATAGCCGTAAGTTTTAAAGATATTTCAACCGGGATGCGTGTTCCGCCGGGAAGAACAATTTCCGATTCAACAGCTTTCTTTTCCTGAACCGAATTTTTTTCTGAAAATAATACTTTTATGTTATCCGCGATAGATTCGCGCCGGTCTTCGGCATAAATATCCCAATGGCATAACTTCGATAATTCATTAGCAGACCTCTGAAATAATTTTAGGGCCGCGGGATTTGAATCCAATATTTTATCACCGCCCGAATTAATAAGAATAACAGCGTCGGGCGCGCCTTCAAAAAGTATTCTGAATCTTTGTTCGCTTTCATGGACAATTTGTTCAATTAATTTTCTCTCGGTTTCGTCCGCAATCATAACATAAATCGTCTTCATCCCGTCAAAAATCAAATGACTTCCCACTATATCGACGGACATTATATTGCCGTCTTTTTTTAGGTGAAAAGCATTTATATGTTTTCCGGGAAAATAATTTATGTTTTCATTAAAATCGGAAAAGCTTTTTTTGTTTTTCTGATCCCATAAATTTTCGAAAGTAAGAGCGTTAAATTCATCTTCGGAAAAACCGTAAAGACTTAGCGCCGCTTTATTTGCCGAAATAATTTTTAAAGTTCGTTCATCCAGAATAAGCATTGCTACCGGGTTATTCTCAAAAAGATACCTGTATGTATATTCCGAGTCCGCTAGGTTTTTATTTAATTCATTTAACCTATCGAATAATTCAGCAACCTCTTTATTTTTATTAACTAAATTTAGATTGGATTTAGTTTTTGTGCGGTAACGGTTTAGTATTACGATTATAATAATTAAAATAAGAATAATGGCGGCGGACGAGAAAAAAAACAGTACTTTGCCGGGAGGATCTTAACAGTTGAATTTCTTTTGCTTTTTTTTCGGACTCATACTGGTTGCGGTATTTACTTAATTTAAATTTCAGGTTCCTGTTGAAAAAGGAGTCTTTTAAATGCCGGTATTTTTTATAATACTGAAAAGCGGGATTAAAATTTCCGGTTTTTTTATATGACACCGATAGTCCGTAAAGATCATCGAGAATTATCCTGTTGAAATTAATTTCACGCGCAAGTTTTATACTTTTCCCGTAGTACAGAATTGCTTTTTGATATTGTCCTGTTAATCCGTAAAGCGCGCCCAGATTATTAAGCAGCAACGCAAGTTGATTTTTATTACCGGTTGTGACTGCAATGTTAACACCAAGATTATATTGCGCCGCAGATGCTCTGTATTGTTTAAGATTCCTTAAAACCGTTCCTATGTTTAAATAGGAATTGACCATTTCTGCGCGATCGGCATGTATTTCTTTTTTTATGGATAAGGATTGAAGACTGTAATTCAGCGCATTCTTTAAATCGCCTTTCGCTATATCCAGATCGGCTATGTAATTATAGGTCCGGGCAAGCAACGCGCTGTCAGGATTGTTCTTGAGTATATCCAATGCATTATTATAATAATCGCCCGACTTTGAAAATTCATCCAGATTTTTATAGAACACACCCAAATAATTATACGTTAAAACAACACCGCGGTAATTTTTTAATTCTTCATAATTGTTCAAAGCGGCGAGATGTGAGATCAAAGCTTTTTCGTAATCTCCGAAATTTTGATTTATGACCCCGATTAGGTTAAGTGTTTTGGCCATGCCGCTTTTATCACTTAAGTTTTTATAAACGGACAGTGCCTGTTTGAAAATCTCCAATGACTTTTGATTCTCCCCCAGTAAATATAAATTCTTGCCGATCTTGAATAATAACTCAGCCTTCGGAAAACTATTACCCTTTATGAGGCTTTCATGTAATTTTAGCGAATCTGTAAAAATCAGAGAATCTAATTTAAAAGCCGGTAAAATGATTTCTTGTTTTCCGGACGGTGAGCAATTTTTAATTTCTTTAAAAGAACTGTCGGCCTTATTAAAACTATCGATATTGCCGTAAGCCGTGGCAATAGAGCTGAGAAAGAGCGATATAAGTAATATTATTTTAGCAGACTTTAAGTGCATTCTTCATTTTATCCGGAATTATTGGATCTGGAATAAAAATAAACTAGTTTTTAATAATCGAGAGAATAGATGGGGAAACGCAGTAATTTGCCCGTATTTTCTCATCTTCATAATCGAATGTATTGTTGAAAAGTTAATAAAAACACAAGGTTTTAACTTTTTTGTAAATAGGTTTATCGGATTTTTATGAGGCTTTAAAATTCACTTGTCAGATCAAAAATCTCACCGGAAGTTAACAACCGGACATCTCCGGGCAGCATATTCTTCAACAAAATGTTTTTGATTCTGATTCTGACCAGTCTTAGTGTAGGATGGTTTATTGCGGCGGTCATTCTTCTAACCTGTCTGTTCTTGCCTTCAATCAGACAAATACTTAACCAGGTATCCGGAATCGATTTTCTTACTCTGATCGGGGGAATCCTCGGCGGAAGCTCAGGTTCATCGACTATTTTTGCTTTTGCCTGCAGAGTTGTGTATTCCTTTATCCTCAAACCGGATTGTAGTTGACGCAACTCATTTTCTGAGGGCATACCTTCTACTTGGACTAAATATTCGCGTTCGTGTTTGTTGCGGGGATTCAATAGATAATCTGTAAGTTTTTTGTCGTTCGTAAGCAGAAGCAGTCCCTCGCTGTCGGAATCCAGTCTTCCCACCGGATAAACATCATTCGGAAAGTCATAGAGTCCGGCAAGTGTATCTCTTCCTTCGACATCGGTAAATTGAGAAAGCATTCCGAACGGTTTATAAACCGCAAAATATTTCAACTCGTTACGGCGCATAAGAATTTGTTATACTGTCCGGGATATCGCGGTGATAGATATAGGTTTTAAAATCTACGGTTTGAACATTAAATATTTTTTCTGCCCTCTCGAGAAATTCCGAGTCTTCACTGTATTCGATATTTTTGAATCCTTTTAAGTTAATGAAAACTAACCTTTTACCGAAAAACGTAGCGCCTACGGTGCAATCGGATAAATGGATAAGTTGGGAAGGGTTATTTTTATCTCTAACATACTCACTACCGATAATCTTAATTCCGCCGTGTATTAAATCAACGTCCGGATTGCTGCTCATAAAGTTAACTCGTTGTTCGAGGTGGGTTTCGGTATACCTGTCATCGCTGTCTAAAAAGGTTAGATATTTTCCTTTTGATTCTTTAATGCCTCTGTTTCTGCTAAGCGGTAATTTTATGTTTTTCTGAGAGAAAACTCTTATTCCGGGAAATCTCTTTTCGTAACTGCGGAGTATTGCGAGGGTGTTATCCGTACTGCCGTCGTCAATAGCAATAACCTCCCAATCGACGAAGGACTGGTTTAAAACGGAATCCAGGCATCGTTTTAAATAGACTTCTCTGTTATAAGCCGTCAGTATTATAGAAACGCAAGGTGCAGATAATTTTTCTTTCAAAACAATATGTACCTAAATTTTTAATAATACGGAGAAATTGTATTCGCAATATATTTAATTAAACATGAGATAAAAATCCCGCGAACTTTCCCTTTAAATTAGGCGTGAGTTGTTTATTTTTACGAGAGTTTTATCAGCAAATGAAACAGAGTATATAAATTTAATTAATTCTTTTTCTTAAAGCGGGGTTTGTATGTCCTATAGGGATCAGCAAAAATATATAGAAGCTTTAAAGAAATACGAACGGAAAATGTCTCCTAAAGAGGCGGAAGAATTAAAAATGTTTTTGAAGCGCCAGAAAGATGATGAGGATTTCGACTCTGTTTCATTTAAGCGTTTAAAGGAGCTTTATGATAAATACAACGCTCCCGTTGATAAAAGTAAATACGATTCCTTTTTAAAAAGAAAGAAGAATAAAAGGGGCAGCTCAACTTACCCAAATCTTGAGTCTTTATTATATCTCTTTCGAAAAATTCAATAAAGCAATATTAGTACAAGATAGTCAGAAAATTCCTAATGCCGGTTAACCGGTTAATTATGATTGCACTTTAGTACAAATCAGAGGATTGTAATGAACGACAAAACACTGCACAGGCTTATCGGCGCCATAGTTTTTATATTTTCGTTAACCGTGCTGCTTATGACGGTTCAGCCGTCGGTTTCTTTTTGGGACTGCGGCGAATTCACGGCTGCGGCATTTTCGATGCAGGTACCGCATCCCCCCGGAACACCATTGTTCTCTATGATCGGCAGGGTTTTTTCAATGCTTCCGTTCGCGTCGAATACGGCTTACAAAGTGAACTTAATATCGGTTTTCGCGAGCGCGTTTTCGGTACTGTTTCTGTACTTAATAGCGGTTAAGATTATAAATAATTTTAAAAAAAGAAAACCCGAAAACTTTATTCAAGCGTTAACGGTTTATGTCCCGGCGGCAATCGGAGCTCTATCTTTTTCGTTCAGCGATACTTTCTGGTTTAACGGAGTAGAGGCGGAAGTCTATGCGTCAAGTACATTTTTGTTTGCGGCTATAGTATATCTTATGATGCTTTGGAACGAGAAAGCCGATAGTAAGGATAATGAGAAATATATACTCATGATTGCTTATCTGATAGGCCTGTCCACCGGGGTGCATCTTATGAGCGTGCTTGCAATTGTTGCGGTGGTAATGACGGTTGTATTTAAAAAATATGTTTCCGACGATAAGGCCCTGAAAAAAACAGGCTACATCCTGCTGTTTCATACCGGGGTTATATTAATTATCGCTTTTATTATGTGGGGGGGGCAGAAATCGATCGCTCCCCCGGTGCCCGAGGAATATGCCGCTTTCGACACCAATTTTAAACTGGTTGCCGCGGCAGTAAGCGCCGTGATAATGGGCTTTATGTGGAAGAAAGTCTTCAGCAAAAATTCTGTTTATCTGCCTTTAATGATAGGCGGGGCTGCTTTATTTATTACTTATCCGGGAATAGTAAAATTACTTCCGGGCGCAATGGCGGAAATATCCGGCGATAGTATATTTACCGCGCTGTTAATTATGACGGTTATTTTTGCGATCCTGGGGGCTTTTATTTTTTATTCGGTTAAGCAGAATAAACCGGTTCTTCATCTTATATTTATGTCAATAATCTTTATTGTACTCGGGTTTACGACTTATGTAACAACCATAATCAGATCAAACCAGAATCCGCCCATGAACGAGAACCGTCCGAAAGAATTTTCCCAGCTGGTATCATATCTTAACCGTGAACAGTACGGCGACTTCCCCATCTTCAAAAGAAGATTTGCGAGCGAAATGCAGAAGCGAGGAGTTTTTACAAACTACACCAGCGACCTCGATTTCTTCTGGCGGTATCAAATGAATCATATGATGTCAAGATATCTGCTGTGGAATTATGCGGGAAGAGAAAGCTGGGATCAGGACGCCGGTGTTGATATTGCGCCTTTTAACTCAATCGGAAATTTAATCGGAAAATATTTTAATATTTACTTTGCAGGCGAAGCAAAGGACTCTCTTTTCGGTATCCCTTTCCTGATGGGACTGCTGGGAATATTTTATCACTTTAAAAGAGATTGGAAAACCGGTCTGATATTTATGATTCTCTTTATTTTTATGGGCTATCTAACGGCGTTTTATCAGAATCAGCAACAGCCGCAACCGAGGGAACGCGATTATTTCTACGTCGGCGCCTTCTTTATTTTTTCGGTTTGGATTGCTGTCGGAGTTCACTGGGCGGCTTCTCTTGTTCATAATAAAATTAATGAAAAATTTCGGAACAAAGCTGCGGTTTTTGCCGTTCTTGCGATAGCCTTCCTTTTTGTTCCGGTTAGAATGCTGCAGGCAAACTATTATACTCACGACAGATCGAAAAACTGGTTCCCGTGGGATATTTCATACAACCTTTTACAAAGCTGCGCACCCAATGCCGTTTTGTTTACCAACGGCGATAACGATACTTTTCCTTTATGGTATTTGCAGGACGTAGAGGGAATCCGGAGGGATATTAAAATTGTAAATCTTAGTCTTCTTAATACTTCCTGGTATATTCAGCAGTTAAAAAACGACGATCCGTATAAAACAGGTAAAGTCGAAATGAGATTGTCGGATGAACAGATTGAAAATATACACCCGATGGCCTGGAAGTCTTCCGATATTACTATTCCGTTTCCAGTAAACATGAGTCGAAATGAAAGAAATGATTTTATTAATCAATTCGGTATTGAAGATACAAATGTTTTTTCGACGAAAGGAATAACGTTCAGAATGAATAGCACCATTAAGTACGGCGACGTTACCGGGCTGCGCGTTCAGGATATTCTTACAAAGGAAATCGTGGAAAATAATGTCTGGAAAAGACCGATCTATTTTTCTCTTACTACCCCTGACAATGGAAAAATAGGTTTGAATAATTATTTAAGGCTTGAGGGACTGGCACAAAGACTTGTACCGCAAAAAAATAATTCGGGTAAAACATCCATAAATGAAAAAATAATGGTGAAAATGCTTTTTGAAAAGAATAACGGTATTAGTAAGGAATACAAACCGGGTTTTCTTTTCAGGGGGCTTGATAACCCTGATATATTTTACGATGAAGTACACACCAGAATGATGGGCAATTATTATAATGCTTTTATTAATTTATCGATATTCTATTTGGACAACAACATGAAAGAAAAAGCGGAAATGACTTTGGATACTCTTATGAAAATAATTCCGCTAAACGTTATTCAACCGCCGGCAGCCCCGTTATTTGAAGTAGGCAGCCTTTATTATAAAGTGGATGCAGCGGAAAAATATAAAACGATAGCGAAGATATCAGAACAATTAGCTTTACGCCAGCTTGAAAAGAACCCGACTGATTTACAATCTTACTACAATCCTTACCGGGTGCTTTTATCTATTTACGAAAGGAATAAGGATTATAAGAATCTGGCGGAGATATGGAATAAAATCCTTATCATGTATCCGAATGATCCTAATGTAAAGGCAAATGTTGAACGGTATCGGCAGTATGCTTCCCAAAAGGATACCGTTAATTAGAAATTAAGAAGTGATTTTTCTAAATTTACTTTTTCAAATATAAAGTGATTAATGAAGATATTAATATTAGCACTTTCCGGAATCGGCGATGCATTGATGTTTACCCCTGCATTGCAGTTTGTCCGTAAAGCGCATCCGGATGCGGAAATAGACGCTCTTGTAATGTTCGGAGGTGTGAAGGATATTTACGAGCGAAACGAAAATATAAATAATGTTATTCATTTTGATTTCCTTAACGGCGGAATGTTCGCAGCATTAAAATTTGTACTTAAACTTAGGGGCAGATACGATGCATCAATAAATGTTTATCCGGCCAACAGAAAAGAATACAACCTAATTAATTTTCTGATAGGAGCAAAAAAAAGGGCCGGCGCGAAATATCTACGTCGTGATTTCAGGGAGCTTGGTTTTTTAAATAATGTTAGAATAACCGAAAGCGATTCGGTTCATAATGTTATTACTAATATAAAATTAGCAGCCGCATTAACAGGAGATGATTTTACCGGCGAACCGGCGCTCAATTTTCCGCTTATCGAAGTCGATGAAAAATTTAGTTCGAAGTTTTTAACCGCCAACAATATTTCCCCGAGCGACGCTATCATCGGTTTCCATCCGGGCTGCGCATCGCTGAAAAATCATATTAAAAGAAGATGGGAGCCGGAAAAATTTGCGGAGCTGGGCAAGCGTCTGATCGAAAAAAATAAAGCTAATATTTTAATCTTCGGAGGTCCGGAAGAAAAGGATCTTAAAAATAAAATATTAAACGAAATTAATTCTGAAAGCGCATTCTTTGTTGATTCCAAAAATCTGGCCGAAAGCGCCGCACTAATAAAGAAATGCGATGTGTTCGTTTCAAACGATTCAAGCCTGATGCACGTTGCCGCGGCTATGCAGAGGAAAACTGTCGCTATTATCGGCCCGACAAACCAGAATTATATACACCCATGGCATACTCAGTACAGCATTGTAACTCTTAATCTGGACTGTTCTCCATGTTTTATTTATTCACCCCGGCCATTAATTTGCACCAGAACCGACATTAAATTTAAATGCATAAAAGAATTAAATACCGATATGGTTTATTCGGCAGTTTTAAATTTTTAAATTAAATCCGGTTCTTATAACTATATTAATTTTCGAAATCGTTTAAATAGAGTTATGCAGAACTCTTACGAAATAATCCGCAATTTCGTTTATACCATGAAAAATTTTAATCAGACCCGTTTCCCGATTTTCCTTTTCGATTTGTTTTTCCATTATCGCAACAATCTTATTCCACATTTCGGAATAACATGCGGCGGGTTTTAGCGGAATTATTCCTTTGTTCATCAATTCCCAGATTGCAGCAAGCTCAAGCATTGTTCCGGTCCCTCCTGCAGCACCGCAAAGCCGTCACCGTACTCAATGAGCTTTGTTAACCTTTCAAACAAAGTACCGTATTGTTCTTCTTTCGTAAGGTACCTGCTAATATTCGATCGCCTGCCGCTCAGAGTAATTCCTATTGCTTCGGCCCCGTTTCCGGCAGCGCCTTTTGACACGGCATCCATAATGCCCTGATAACCGCCGGTGCAGACATTAAAATTACTTGCTCCAAGAAGTCCGCCAAGCTTGTAAGCCGTTTCGTATTCTTCGTCCCCGCTGCACGGCAGAGAACTTCCGAATACAGTAATTGTTTTTTTCATATTATTTTATATCTCAAAATTAGTGAGCCGCCCCAAAAACAGCTTTTAGTTAAGATCAAATTTATTATTTTAGCCAAGACTTTCAATTTAATAATAATTGAGACTAGGTAATTTTCAGTCTTTTCATCTTGCGCCATAATGTAGACGGATTTATTTTTAATTCTTCGGCGGTTAATGCTCTGTTCCATTTGTTGTTTTGAAGTGCGGATAATATTATCTCTTTTTCCGTTTCCGATACTTTTGTCAGTTTACCTGTTTGACCGATGTGTTTACTGTTTTTTGCACTTCTTAGTTTCCTTGGCAGATGCTCTTCTTGAATTATGCTTTCACTACAAAGTATATAACAGTGCTCAATCACATTTTCAAGTTCACGGATATTTCCCGGCCAGCCGTAGTCGGATATAATTTCAAAAGCAGCGGAAGAAAATTGTTTTATATTTTTATTGAATTTGCTGTTAAACTGTTCAAAAAAATGGTTAACCAGCAGGGGCAAATCATCCTTTCTGTCTCTCAGCGGGGGCAGATGAATATTGATGACATTTATTCTATAAAACAAATCCTCCCTGAATCTTCCGGAAGCCATTTCCTCGGAGAGATTTTTATTTGTAGCTGCGATAATTCTTGTGTTCATTTTAATGGATTTATTTCCGCCTACTCTCTCAAATGCCCGGGTCTCCAAAACTCTTAACAATTTTGTCTGCAATGCTGTTGAGAGGTCACCTATTTCGTCAAGGAACAGTGTGCCGGTTTGTGCAAGTTCGAATCTCCCTATCTTTGTCCTAATTGCTCCTGTGAAAGCACCCTTTTCATGTCCGAACAATTCGCTTTCGATTAAAGACTCTACAAAAGCGCTGCAGTTAACGGCAACAAACGGCCCCCCGCGTCTGGAGCTATTTAAATGAATTGCTCTGGCGGCCAGCTCTTTGCCGGTGCCGCTCTCACCGGTAATTAAAACCGAGCTGTCGGTTTGAGCAACGCTTTCAAGTACGGAAATAATTTGTTTAATCTCTTTGTTCTTGCCTATTATATTTTCATACTTAAAAACCTTTTCAAGATGCGCCGATAAGTTTTTAATTTCGGAAATATCAATAAAGGTTTCAACCGCACCTTTCATTTCGCCCTTACTGTCCTTTAAGATTGCCGAGTTAACTCTGATCGGAATAATCTTTCCTGATTTATGTACAATTTCCAATTCGTTCCCGATAGTAGATTTTCCTTTGTGCATTGTCTCTTCCATATGGCATCCGTTTCTGCACAAAGATGAGCTAAATATTTCCCAGCATTTTTTACCAACGGCCTCTGACTTTTTATAACCGGTTATTTTGGCTGCTGAGTTATTAAAGGAAGTTACGTTCCAATCGCGGTCTATTGTAAAGGTTCCTTCAATATTGCTGTTAAAGATTGCATCAAGTTTATTCCTTTGGTCGATAAGCTCTGAAGTTTTTATCTCTAATTCTTCGGCCATTAAAAGCATTTCTTTTGTGTTCCGGAAAACCAAAACCACGCTAATTACATTGTTATCTTTTAGAACCGGAGTAATCGATGCAAGCACATCAATTAAATTTCCGTTTTTCATTTTTATCTTAAAAGGAAGATTAGAATAAACCCGGTTTTCGGAAATCGTTTCGGAAATATATTTTAATTCTTCACTACTATCTTTAAAAAGTAACGAGCATTGTTTACCAATAGTTTCATCTTCGGAAAAGCCGGTAATGCGCGAAGCCGCCTCGTTGAACACAATAATATTTAAGTCTTTTCCAATCACAACAATTCCGTCCGGAATTATCAAATTCTCTTTTTGCCGATCAATTATACTCTGGACGTCTTTCATTTAAGATCTTTCGAAATTCTTTGCTTTACAAAGATTGCAATAATATTGCACTATAACAATGCATGCAATAATATATTGCGTGTTTGCAATAAGCGCAAGATGAAATGTTATCAATATCCTAAGAAAACGAATTTTTATTTCGGCATTACAATTGAGCATTAATATAAAATCGTTCAAATTATTGATTAATAAACAAAAAAATAACAAGAACACTTCCATGTTCTAAAGCGCTAATTGTGAAACATAAAGGTGATATAAATGTTGATTTCCCCCGGCTGTATTCCATGCGTCGTAAAACAATCTTATACTCTAAGCCGGCTGCTAGGCGTAGAAGATAAAAACAAACAAAGGCAAATTATTTACGATACTATAAATTTATTAGTAGATAATAAAGAAATGCTATCGGCACCCCATTTCTCAATTATGCTGCAATCGATATTGAATAAAAATTTAAACGGACAAAGTTCATTCAAAATAATTAAAGAGAAAAACCGACTGAATGCAGAAGGATATTTAAAATATCTTGAAACAATGATTGAAGCCTCAGAAGATAAATTAGAAATGGCTGTGAGAATTTCCATAACCGGCAATACTATCGATCTTGGTGCAAATCCCAATTTCAATCTTGAAAAAGAAATTAACATTATTACTTCAAACCGGATAAATGTTGATTCAATCGGCAAATTCAAGAAAGATTTTAATAGAGCAAACCGGATTCTTTTTATTGCAGACAACTACGAAGAAGCGCTGTTCGATAAATTCTTGATAGAACAATTAAAGCCCAAAGAAGTTGTATTTGCGGTAAAGTCAAATGAAATTTTAAACGATATAACTTTGGAAGACGCTAAAAGGTTGGGCATAAACAAACTTTGTAAAATAATTGAAAGCGGAAGTAGAATTGCCGGAACAGATTTAAAAGAGTGTTCTACTGAGTTTTTAGATTTATTTGAAAACGCGGATATGGTAATTGCGAAAGGGCAAGGAAATTTTGAAACGCTTCTAAATGCGGCGCGCTCGATTTATTTTTTATTTAAAGTTAAATGTGAAGTTATTTCTGAAATATGCGGTTATCCTACGGGAACTGGATTATTGTACTTAAAAAAATATAGAGGGAAAAAATGAAGGATTACGATGTGGTTATTATTGGTGGAGGGCCAGCCGGAGTAACTGCGGCTTTATCCGCAAAAAATTCTTATCCGAATAAAAATATCGCTTTGATCCGTAAAGATTCAAAGCCTATGATACCGTGCGGCATTCCGTACACATTATTTACTCTTAATAATGCTGATGAAAATATTCTGGGGGATGCGCCCTTAACTGCAAATAAAATTGATATTATTAACAGCGAAGCCGTTGATAGAAAAGATCATATTTTGAGTCTTGATAACGGTGAAGAAATAAAATATGAAAAACTTGTTTTGGCTACAGGCTCTAGCGCAGTGCTGCCGCAAATTGAAGGGAATAAAAAAGAAGGCGTCTTTCTTGTTAGAAAAAGAAAAAGTTATTTAGAAAAATTAAGAACAGCAGTTCACAGTGCATCAAAAATTGTAATCCTTGGCGGCGGTTATATCGGGGTGGAAGTTGCCGACGAATTGATTAAAGGAGGAAAAGATATAACAATTGTAGAAATGATGCCGGAACTTTTGCCGACTATGGACAATGAATTTAGCGAGAAGGTTAAAGATATTCTAACCAGCCGGGGCGGAAATGTTGTTACCGGAAAGAGCATCCAAAAAATATTAGGCAACAGTTCTGTTAGCGGCGTTGAATTAAGCGACGGCTCAATAATTAATTGCGACCTGGTTATAATATCCGTTGGTTATAAACCGAATCTTGAATTAGTGAAAAAGTTTGGACTAAACTACCTTGAAGGAAGGGGAGTTCTTGTTGATAATTACCTGCGAACATCTGAAAAAGACATTTTTGCGGTTGGTGACTGCGCAGTAAAATATGATTTCTTTACTGGTGATTTCTCAAACATTATGCTTGCCTCAACTGCCATGGCTGAGGGAAGGCTTGTCGGCTCAAATCTTTTTTCCATTAAAGTCATAAGACAATATCAAGGAGTGCTCGGGACCTTCTCAACTAAAATCGGCAGCACGGCATTTGCCGTAAGCGGATTAACTGAAAACAGAGCAAAAGAAAAAGGAATGGAATATACTGTCGGTGTTGCAAAAGCAGTTGACCGCCATCCCGGAAAACTTCCCGGCGTTTCAGAAGTATATGTAAAGTTAATCTTTTCTACTTATTCGCACACTCTGCTCGGCGCGCAAATTTACGGCGGCGATTCGGTCGGGGAACTTATCAATATGGTTTCCGTTATGATTCAAAATAGAATGACCGACACGGATATAAACACCCTGCAAATAGGAACACATCCGCTGCTAACTCCTTCGCCGGTAGTTTATCCGGTTATAAATGCAACTATAAATGCAATTGTAAAATGGTTTAAATGATAAATGCCAATAAAATGATGAGAAACAAACAATGAAAAAAATCCGGATTTCGCTCGTAATGATTTCAATCATGAGCTTAATATTTACTACGGAGATTTTCTCGCAAAGAGGTCTGAGGCAAAAAGGAAACAACGGCCGGGAGCAGAAGTCTGCTTTTAATAAAATGTATAACCCAAAAACTGTTGAGACTATTAAAGGCGAAGTCGTCAGTATAGATAAGATAACGCCAATGAAAGGAATGTCGTACGGCATTCACCTGATGGTGAAGACCGATAAGGAAACTATTTCTATTCATGTTGGACCGGCGTGGTATTTTGACAAACAAAACTTCGTAATAAAAGCAAAAGACAAAATTGAAATTCGAGGTTCGAGAATTACATTTGACGGAAAGCCTGCTATTATAGCTGCCGAGCTAAAAGAAGGAAATGAAGTAATTAAGCTTAGAGATAAAAACGGCTATCCGGTTTGGAGTAGTAGAAGAAATAAATAATTATAAAGGAAATACAAATGTTGATATGTATTGGTTCAGACGGAAATAATTTGGAAAGCCAGGTAGCCAAAAGATTCGGGCACGCAAATTATCTAATCTTGTTCAACACGGAAACAAAGAGTTTCGAGTCGTTTATAAATAATAATGAAGGGCACAACCACGATAATCTTCAGGAATATTTAGATAAAGGAGTTCGGGCTTTTATCGTTGGTAATATTGGTCCTCACGCGTTTGAGATATTAAAAGAAGGAAATAGTAAAATTTATTTAGCCCGTAAAATGACTGTGAATGATTCTATTGAATCTTTTATTAGCGGAAGTCTTAAAGAATTATCGGAACCAACGGCAAAAAAAAGCGTTGATCATGAAAGGCATGAGCACGGAAATGAAAACCGGTAAAATAGCTGTGCCTTCAATGGGTGATACAGCTGATAGTAAAATTAGTAAAAGTTTTGGCCGCTCTCCGTTTTTCATTTTTTATGATGTAAAAAAGAAGGACTACAGTGTTTATGAAAATACCGGGGCAAATGTTTCTGATGGTTCCGGACATAAAGCTGCGGATGCGTTAATCAATAATAATGTTGATGTCCTTTTAACTTTGGAAATCGGGCGCAAAGCTTATTCGGTTTTATTAAAAGAACATATTGAGATTCATCTTTTAGCATCAACCGGCACTGTTAAATCGGTAGTAAGTAAATATTTAAAAGGATTAGAAAACTAAAGCTTTAAGAACCTTTTACTAAACAATAAATACAATTAAATAAATTGATAAAAATTAATAAGTGAAAAAAAATGAACGAACAAGAAAAACAAAAATTATTTGATGAAGAAGAAAAAAGAATAGGCGAAACCGTCTCAAAGATTAAACATCGTATTGCGGTCTTCAGCGGAAAAGGCGGTGTGGGAAAAACCACGGTTAGCGTTAATCTGGCATTTTCATTTCAGGCTAAAGGATTCAGCACCGGAATTCTTGATGCGGATATTACCGGGCCTAATGTTGCCAAAATGCTTGGGATTAACAGCGAAATAATTCAGGTAAACGAATCTCTTGTTCCGTTTGAGAAAAACGGGGTAAAAATGATATCGGTAGCCTCACTGATAAAACCAGGGCAGCCGGTAATATGGCGCGGGCCGTTAAGATCTAAATTGATAAATCAATTTTTAGCCGATGTTGATTGGGGCGAGCTCGATTACTTAATAGCCGATTTACCGCCGGGAACCGGTGATGAGATATTAACCGTTGCACAGCAAATGAAACCTGATTGCGCCGTAATTGTAACAACACCGCAGGAAGTTTCCGTAATGGATGCTGAACGCGCGATAAATATGGCTAAGCAGCTTGAAATACCTTTTATCGGCGTAGTTGAAAACATGGCCGGTTTTGTATGTCCGCATTGCAGCGCGGTGCTGAATATATTCGGCGAGGGCGGCGGTAAAAAATTAGCCGATGATTACGGCATCGATTTCCTTGGTGCAATACCTATTGATATAGATGCGCGAATATTGGGAGATAAAGGTAATCCGATAACTCTGGAAAAGCCTGATTGTGAGGTTACAAATACTTTTACATACATAACTGACAAAATCATAAATCAATTTGAAAATATTAAAGATAGTGTAAATGCCTGATAATAAAATCGCCGGATCGGCGAAATATTTAAAGCTTAATAGAAATTGAATGCTCCGGTAATTGTTGATTAACAAAAACAAATGAAAGGAGTTCATCAATGCGTACTTTCTCTTTAATATTCTTTGCCGTCTTGATAAGTTTTGCACTAACTGCTGCAGTTTTTCCTCAACAGAATGAGGAAGAATGCATGTTCAAATCAAGTCTTCATTATACTGTAAATGGAATGGCTTACTGGTACGATAAATCGCAGGGCGGACTGGAATCTATTACCGGCGTACCTTACGATAAACTTAACTGCAAGAACTGTCATACTCCAAATTGCGATGTTTGCCATAAAACGGAGAAAGACGGCAAAGCTGTTTATTCAACCGCCGCTGCAAAAAACCAGGATATGTGTATTAAGTGCCACGCGCGCGAAGCATCCATGATGAAAATCGACAAGAAAAATAATACTGAGGATGTTCACTTCCTTTCCGGAATGAAATGCGTTGACTGCCATACTGCCAGGGAAATGCATGGCGACGGTATGAGATATACTTCTATGAAACAACCGGGAGCAATGGATGTAAATTGCGAACAATGCCATGAAAAAATTACCAATAGTAAATCTCATACAATTCACGGTTCTAAACTCGATTGTAAAGCATGTCATGTTCAGCATGTTGTTAGCTGTACAAACTGCCATTTCGAGACAATGGTAAAGGAAGGTAAAAGAGTTGCGATTCCTGTATCAAACTGGATGTTTCTAATGAATTTTAAAGGGAAAGTTACCTCTGCAAATATGCAGACGTTTGTAGTACCCGGTAACAAGACGTTTATGATTTTCGCACCTCAATTCAGTCACTCGGTTTCAAAAGAAGGGAAGAAATGCGAAGAATGTCATAGTACCGAAAATGATAAAAATATTGAAAAGGGCGTAATTAATCTTACCTGGCTTGAAAACGGAAAAGTAGAGCAGATAAAAGGTGTAATACCTGTTGTAGATCAAGTTAAATATAATACGGTTTATCAGAATTATGAAAACAGTAAATGGGTGCCGATTGAAAATCCTGAGCCGCCAAAAGTTCAATACGTTAATTACGGTACGCCTTTAACGAAGGATCAATTAAACATGCTGTTAAAAGCACAGAAAAGTAAATAAATAAAGAACGTATCTAAGGGCAGAACAAAAATGATAGTTTTTGGGCCGATTCCTTCAAGAAGACTGGGACGGAGCTTGGGAGTAAATAATATCCCTCCAAAAGTATGCAGCTATTCGTGTATTTACTGTCAGATTGGCGCTACTGATTCTATGTCTATCAAAAGGAAAGAATACTTTTCACCGGAAGATATCTTCTTAGAAGTTTCTGAAAAAGTTAAGCAGTTGCAAAGTACAGGAGAACGCATTGACTACTTGACTTTTGTACCGGATGGCGAACCGACTCTCGATATAAATCTTGGCAAAACAATTGACTTGCTAAAACCACTTGGAATTAAAATCGCAGTTATAAGTAATTCGTCTTTGCTTTGGGACGAAGAAGTTCAAAAAGATTTGTTGAAAGCCGATTGGGTTTCTGTAAAAGTTGATACTGTAGATGAAAAAATATGGCATAAGATTGATAGGCCTACTGGTAAACTTGAACTAGAGGAAATAATATCCGGTATAAAAACTTTTGCATCTTCTTTCAAAGGAATGCTGGTAACGGAAACAATGCTTGTGAAAGATATGAATGATAATATAGAATCATTAAGAAAAACCGCTCAAGTAATAAGTGAATTAAATCCGTATAAAGCGTATATCTTGATTCCTACTCGTCCGCCTGCAGAAATATTTGTTGAGTCGCCATCTGAAGATAATTTAAATATTGCTTATCAAACATTTCGTGATTTAATAAATAGCGTAGAGCTTTTAGTTTATAGTGAAGGGACAAACTTCAGCTATTCTTCCGATGCGGAAAAAGAATTGCTAAGTATTCTTGCAGTTCATCCGATGCGGAAAGATGCCGTAGAAGAATTTTTATCTCGATCAAAAACATCATGGAGTTTGGTTGATGATTTGATTAAAAATAATCTCTTGAAAAAAGTAAAGTATTCGAACAATACTTTTATTATTAAAAACATTACGAGGTGAGTTGTGGCTATTATAAAAAAATATTCGAAGGACAAAAAAGTATGCCAAGTTACTTTTACGTTTTTAAAAGAAATGTGTGATAGCTTTAATGAAATAAGTGTTGTCGGGGACTTTAATAATTGGGACCCTGATAAACATAAATTTTCACACAAGCATTCTGATGGTTCTTCTTCTATTGAAATAGTCTTTCAAGCCGGTAATGAGTATCAATTCAGATATCTATGCGATGGGCAAACTTGGTTAAACGAACCGGAAGCAGATAAACAAGTATTAACTCAGTTTGGAAATTCTAATAATTCTGTTCTAATAGTTTAATTCATACAAAATCTTTAATAATACAATAGGAAGCAATTATGCCAAACTTTGACGGAACAGGTCCAATGGGACAAGGTGCAATGACCGGCAGAAGAAGCGGTCGCTGCAGTGATGAGCAAAAAACACAAGTTGAAAAATCGGAAAACCAAAGTGCCGAATCTAAAGATGTATTTTTCGGACTTGGACGCGGTGGGATACCGCGTGGCGGCGGTGGTTTAGGAAACCGCTTCGGCGGAGGCTTCGGACAAGGACTGGGCAGAGGCCGCGGAAGAGGATTAAAAAACAGATAAAATGAAATCAATACAATGTTAATCGCAATTACCTCAGAAGGATCAGAACCAAGTTCATTGGTTGCGAATATATTCGGAAAGGCGCCCTTCATAATTATTTATGATCATGGGAAAAATAAATTCGAATCTTTCCATAATCCATACTCAAAATTATTAGGAGGTGCCGGGATACAAATATCGCAATTAATAATTGAAAAGAATGTTGAAGCTTTAATTACCTGTGATGTAGGATTAAATACTTTTCGTTTACTTCAATCTGCAGATATAAAAGTATTTCTATGTCAAAAGAAACCGGTAATCGAAATTGTAAAGGATTATTTCGAGAACAAATTACATGAGTATAAACAACAGGATGAAATTCCTTCTGATTGAAAATGTGAAAAAAAAAGGATTATTATTTACGATTAAAGAAAAATAACAAGAAACTAATACAAAGGAGAAAATTATGGAAACAGTATCAACTTCCGGAATTCCGTTAATCGGAGAAAAGATGCCTGGTATGGAGGTTCAAACAACTCATGGTATTAAAACAATCCCTGAAGATTACAAAGGAAAGTGGTTTGTATTGTTTAGTCATCCCGGGGACTTTACGCCGGTGTGTACAACAGAGTTTTATGCTTTCGCAAAAAGAAATGATGAATTTAAAAAACTAAATGCAGAGTTAATCGGTCTTTCTATCGATCAGGTTTTCTCTCATATAAAATGGATTGAATGGATAGAAGAAAAATTGAAAATAGAGATCCCGTTCCCTATAATTGCCGATGATATGGGGCGGGTTGCTTCAAAATTAGGTATGATTCATCCGGGGAAAGGGACAAATACGGTTCGAGCAGTTTTTGTTGTTGATCCCGAAGGAATAATTCGATTGATGATCTATTATCCGCAGGAAATAGGAAGACAGGTTGATGAAGTATTGCGAGCTTTGAAGGCTTTACAGATAGCGGACAAAAATAAAGTTGCCATGCCCGAAAATTGGCCTAATAATGAATTGATAAATGACAAAGTAATCATTCCGCCGCCTAAGGACATTGTCGAAGCATATAAAAGAAAAAATCTGTCCAACAGCTATGACTGGTGGTTTTCTTACAAAGAACTGTAACAATTATAAATTGAACTTTCGTTTAGTATTTAATAATAATAACTCATTCCAGACAAAGGAGGAATAAATGGGAAAGACAGAAGTTAATTCCATATCTCCGTTTATCGGAAAAAAGTTGAATAGCATGAAAGTTCAAACAACGCAAGGTACAAAAAAAATTCCGGATGGCTATAAAGGAAACTGGATCATACTTTTATGTCATCCGGGAGATTTTAATTTGACATGTCTCGAGAAATTTTATGCCTTTACAACAAAAATCGACGAATTTATAAAACTAAAAACAGAGCTGATCGCTTTTGCCGATGATAAAGCCTTAGATAAAAAAAAATGTATCAGATGGATAAATCAGCAACTGAGGAAGAAAATTCATATTCCTGTAATTACGGATTGTTTTGAAGAAAAAGGGAGCATATACGAACTGCTCCATGCTTCTAAGAAATTTTTTAATGTTTCGGTAATTGATGATGAAGGGCTCATCAGATTGATAATTTATTGTCTGAATAGCGATATAAATGTTGATGAAATAATAGGCACCGTTCGAACTTTACAAACTACAAGGGGAAACATTTCCGGAAAAATAATTCAATATAAAGGAGAAGAAATGAATTATCGTTTAGCCGCGGCAATTAATGAAACCGGTGATAAGGAAATAATTGCCGATCATTTCGGGAAGTGCACAAGATTTAATATTTGCGAGTTGGATAGTCAAAATAATATTTTAAATAAGGAATTAATATTTAACCCGCTTGCCGGCGAACACGGCAATTCATGCCAGCTGCCTGCGTATGTTAATCAGTACAATGTCGGGACGATTATTGCGGGCGGAATGGGAGAAAAGGCGGTCGCTCATTTTCTTGAATTCGGCATTGACGTTATAAATGCACCCGGACTTCTATATGATGAAGCATTAGATTTGTTTATTAAAGGCAAATTAAACAGTCTTAAAATACGTTCTCCCAAACAAGAAATTTGAATCAATAATAGAGGAAAAAAATGTATATACCGACAAAAATTTTTTTCACAAAAGGGGTCGGCAGGCACAAAGATTACCTCAGTTCTTTTGAAGCGGCTCTTCGAAATGCCGGAATTGAGATCTGCAATCTTGTAACTGTCAGCAGTATTTTCCCTCCCGGCTGCAAAAGGATATCTCGTGAAGAAGGACTAAAAGAATTACAACCAGGGCAAATTACTTTTGCCGTAATGGCAAGGAATTCAACTAACGAACCGAACCGTTTGGTTGCGTCATCAATAGGAGCAGCAATCCCTGCCGAAGGCAGTCAGTACGGTTATCTTTCCGAGTACCATCCGTACGGGATCAAGGAAAAACTCGCCGGAGATTATGCCGAAGACCTTGCTGCCCAAATGCTTGCCACTACTCTCGGAATCGAATTCGATCCCGATACCGATTGGTACGAAAGAGAGGAAGTATTCAAGATGTCAAGTAAGATTGTAAAGACTTTTAATATAACCCAGACCGCCGAAGGCGATAAGAACGGGTTATGGACGACGGTTATTGCCGCGGCAATACTTTTACCGTAAAAATTATGAATTATGAAAATGCAAAATACAAAACGTCTATAGTTTTTGAAATCAAAACTTATGAAATAGACATAGCGGGACATGTGAACAACATTGTTTATGTTAAGTGGCTTGAAGATTTGCGCACTAAATTATTCGATCAGATGTTCTCCGTAAATATGCTGCTCGAAGATGATTTATATCCGGTTGTAATTTCGACCAATATTATATATAAAAAGCAGCTTAAGTACGGTAAAAGACCAACCGGACAAATCTGGGTGGAAAATATCCGGCATAATATGATGCTATTGAAAGTCAATATCACTAACGGTAAAAGCATTCATACAATTGCCGAACAAAAATGTGTTATAATGGACTTAAAACACGAGAACATCGATAAAGAAAAATTGAAATCTTTGATTTAAATATTTTATTACTGAGCAAGCAATATCAATAAAATTATACGGTATAAATAGGCATGTTAAGATTGGAGAAATTTAAACTCATTCTGGTAAACCTACTTCTCCCCTTAGTTTCCTTTCGCCAACGACGTCAAAAATAATATCGAATTATTCCTGTATGAAATCTGAATTGCTATTGACAGTTTATGAAATTCAACGCTTTATTGCATATCTTTTTCGCGCTGATATGCCGGTTGCCGTCTTACCGGCAATGTTCTGCAAACTGCTGAACATCGAATCGAGAAAAGGAATAATTCCCTGAGCAGGTATGGTTAAATAAATACTAAAAGAATTGCTTTCTAAAATTAATATTAACGATGAGCCGCGATTCTTTTTTCAGCAAAATTCGAGGGGCGGAATTCTAGAGCGAACTATATCTCAATCAAAATTATTCGTAATAGTTTTTTTCCCACCTGTGAACTTTTAATTCCTCAAGCAGCTTAGGAGATAATCTTCCTTTCTGTTCGCTGGCAATATTAGCCATAAGATTTTTTTCTTTACGCATTCCGGGTATAACAGAAGTAACGGCATCGAAGCTTATAATAAATCTGAGCGCCGCTTCCGCCAGAGAATCGGTTTCTTCTTTAACGTCATTCCATATCTTGTCTACCCGCAGCTTTACCTCTACTTTTCTTTTGCCCCTGAAGTAATCGTTTCTGAAATCGCCCACCGGGAATTCGGTTGAAGGGTCGACGTTTCCTGTAAGAGCTCCTTCATCGAACGGTACCCGTGCAATTACAGCGATTCCGTTTTCCTTACAGAACGGAAGCAGTCTGTCTGCCGGTTTCTGATCGAATATATTAAATATTACCTGGAAGCTGTCGATCAATCCGGTTTTCCCTGCTTCTATTGCATTGTTAGGCTGATAATCGTTAATTGAAATTCCCCAGAATCTTACCTTGCCTTGATCTTTTAATTTTTTTACCGCCTCTTTCCATTCATCGATGCCTGCCCATTTATCGTTCCAGACGTGGAACTGCATCAAGTCAACGTAATCTCTTTTAAATTTCTCAGACTGTTTTCCGTCATCTTAATTATATGATTCGCGGGGAATGATTCTTCAAGCGTTGAATACTCCGATGCCGGCCATTCGTATTTTTTAGAGGGTATCTTGGAGGCGATAAACAATTCCTTCCTGCTTTCTCTTTCGGATTCACCTACGAGTTTTTCGCTATGCCCGTTACCGTATGCCAAGGCTGTGTCGAAAAAATTTATCCCTTTGTCAATTGCTTTGTGAAGTGCTTTTTTAGATTCCGAATCGTCTGCTCCGACCCACATCGCTTTTCCGATTCCCCAGCAGCCGAATCCAAGCCGGGATATTTTATCGTTTGATTTAGCAAAATTTTTCATTTCCATAATATTACTTTCTTCTTATTTTGCTTAAAGCAGCAATATAATGAATAAATCATAAAACAAGATTCTTCAAACTTTCCGGTTTTACGGAACTAAAATAATTTATGTTTTTATAATACCAAATTATAAACAGAATAAATTCCTTTACAACTACGGTAAATAAAATAATATTTTATTAGTTATATACAAATCACTAATAATATGACATGATATGGGAACAAAGCATACAATTTAATCCGGATGAATTATTTCGCAGTAATCAACCGCCAGCCGTATTTTTTCATAAATTTATCAACTTCAGCATTAAATTCGATTTTCTGATGGTGCTTCTCCTGATTAAAGATATATCTTCTTACTCTTGCGACATGACTTTCGCTGATTCCGACCGCCCAATAATCATCCTGCCATACAAATTTTTTAGGCAATAAATTATTATTGTTAATCCAATAGGACGATTCACCTTTTATAAGCTGAGCAACATTACTTATTGATTGTTCTCTGCTTAAAGATATTAAACAATGGGCATGCTCTGAATAACCATTTACGGAGTCGAGCCATATTTCTTTTTTCTTTGCATTTTCTTTTATATGCAAGAATAATTTTTGCCTGATTTCTTTTGTGCTCAAAAACGGATATCTATATTTTGTAGAAAAAACAAGATGAACCCAAATACTTACCCAACTCATAATTTAAACTCCCCTAAAATTTAAAATTATCAATTCCCGTTCGCTTAAGCGAACGGCAGATTTAACAATAATAAAAACATTTGATTAGTTAAATAGTCATAATGTCATAATTTATGATAGTGAATATTAACATATTTGATTAATTTAAAATTGAATAATTAAATCTGACTATCCCAACCTTTTAATATTTCTAAAGTCTAATTTAACAGACGAAGAGAGAAATAATGACAACAGATGAAAACAATTTAATTCTGGCGGCTCAGAAAGGAGACTCCGGCGCATTTGAACAATTGATTTATAAATACGACCGGAACGTTCTTGGTATAGCTTATTCTTTTATAAACAGCAGTGAAGACGCAAAGGATATTTACCAGGAAGTTTTTCTGAGAGTATTTAAAGGAATAAAAAAATTTGAGTTCAGAAGCGAATTCTCTACCTGGCTTTATAGAATAACCGCCAATGTGTGTTTAACATACCGGACTCAGAAAAAGAAATATGCCGTCGCATCGCTCGACGAAGAAATTTTCTCAGATGAAGGAGACTCTCAGACATTGGCAGATACTATTGCCGGCGAATCAAATACGGATGACGGAACTATCGGTTCGGATGTTTCCGAGCATATTGTTAAAGGACTTGAAAAGTTATCTCCGCAGCAAAAACTTGTTTTTACGCTTAGACATTATCAAGGTTATAAAATTAGAGAAATTGCATCCGTAATGAACTGTACCGAAGGCACAATAAAAAATTATCTTTTTACCGGTACACAAAGAATGAGAACTTATTTAAAAGATATCCTGAATAAGGATTAGGAGTTGTTATGGCACATGATAAATATTTAGAAATGATTCAACTCGCCTTGTTAAACGAACTGGACGACGATGAAATGAAATCCCTGCACGATCATCTGATCGAATGCCCCGAATGTCAGAAAGAATACGATAAGTTAAACGAATTTCATTCTTTAGTGAACAATAATAAATTTCCCGAACCGGATGATCAGATGTTGAGGGACGCAAGGAGCAGGTTTCGAAATTCTTTTAATTATGAACTTTCGAAACAATCAATAATCGAGAAAGCAGCTAATGCAGTTAAGAAATTTATCTGGCTGCATAAAGCCCCGGTGTTAGCAGGAGCATTTTCTCTGTTCGTCGGCTTTTTTGCCGGATACCTTTTCTTCGGTATAAACGGCAGTAATTCATTTTTCAGGAGTGGTGATAACACACTTATTACCAATGTCCAATTCTCGGATAAAAAATCGGAAAAAGGTGAAATTGCTTTCACGTTTGACGTGATTAAAAGAATTCAAATGAAAGGTCAG
>CAVUCX010000055.1:0-24353 GCA_963739955.1 uncultured Bacteroidota bacterium
GAACGCATTGCTTGAATAGAATTCATGGGGAACCTGCCAAATGGGTAGCGAAATTAAGGGAAATGAAAACCGATAATAATGTTTTATTACTTTATACGAATATGTCGGCAGGTCACGGCGGCGCTTCCGGACGCTTTGAGAGATTTAAATTGATTGCTCTTGAATATGCCTTTATTTTAGATCAAATTGGTAATTACGAATAACGAAAAATTTCAACATGAGGTATATATTATTAAAGAAGGGGGGAAGATGAAGATCAAACATTTTAATCCGGTGTTTTTTGTAATATTTTTATCGTTGCTTTATATAAAGACTGCAAATGCTTTTCAACAATCCGATACCGTCACGGCAAGCTCAATCTGGAATCCGAGTATAGAAGTAATGAAACAGATAGCCGATAAGTGCGGCTCTTTGGAGGCAAACCTTACCCCCACATGCTTAACCGGCATAATGGAAAATTCCGGTGCATCCCCCAAAGCTATTGCGTTTACTCAAATGATGGGAACCGAAGTTTACATGAACGGTTTTAAGGAACTCGGAAAGATAGATGCAGCATTTATATTTTATCCCTTGCGGAACAGCAACAGGGAAGGATGCTTGTTGGTAAACGGCAGACCTTTAGTTTTAAATCTTGGAGATATTGGATTGCTGCCACTTCAGAAGATGGAAGAAAATACCGATTATATTGAGCTTGAAAAAAAATATCCGCATCTTTCAATTTATTCTGAAGACTTAAGGGGTACCGATTACCCTTATAAACTAGATATGCCGCATAAAGTAACACGCATTGTTTCAACTTATGCGTTAAGAAACGGTTGTACTTCTTGTCAGCTGGTCGGTTTTGCCGAATTCGGTTTTGATTTCGACAGTACGGGTAAGTTTACCGGAGCAGATTTTTTGAATTTAAAAATAGCTGATAATGAAAATAACACAGTTATGTTTAATCGGAACCCCTCTCAATATTTCAGCGATCCGGATAGGCCGATTGATGTTTCTGCCGGAGATAATTTTACCATCTCCTTAATTTCGAATCATTCGAAAGGGTTTCAGTGGCGGCTTTCCGAAAAAATTGATACTTCATTAATATCTTTGCAAGGAACGGATTTTACGATAGCTCACGAAACACTGCCGAATGCACCCGGAAAGGAATTGTGGTTTTTTACGGCAAAGAAAAAAGGCGTTACTAAAATTGAATTTAAATACGTTCCTTCATGGGAAGACGGATCCAAATCTTATAAGACGTATTCTTTTACAGTTATGATCAATTAACAAAGTTGTTTACTTAATCTTTTTATCAAGTCGGACAAATGAATAAATACAGACCTCCTACTTTTAATTTCTTTACTTCTTCGAGTTTTAAAAGATCATCGGAGAAAAGACTTGAAACAGAGTGGATAAACGAAAAGCTTCGGGATAAATATTCAAAAATAATTGCCTCTAGCGATATGAAATTCTTTTTTAATGCCGAACATGAAACGGAAACTGTGTTATGCAGCTTCGTCGATTTTAAGAATTCGAAAATACCGGCCGAGAAGTTCATATACCTAGGCGAGAAAAACAATTTTCATTATTTCTGTATAGATATAACCGGATATCCCGGTATAAATGATTCTATGCTGAAAAAAGGTCAATTAAGGGAATTGAGAACTATCGCTGCTTTTTTGAACAGCGAGGATGCTGCTGTACTGGCTTATGCGAGAGCGCTTATATATTGGCAAAACAACCATAAATACTGCGGAAGGTGCGGCAGTATTTTAAAAGTTAAAGACTCAGGACATAAACTTATTTGTTCAAATACCGGTTGCGCGTCTGAAAATTTCCCGCGTACGGATCCGGCTGTTATTATGCTGGTGGAAAAGGACGGCCGAAGTTTGCTGGCCCGGCAGCCCAAATGGCCGAAAGATCGCTATTCTACTATTGCCGGGTTTGTAGAGCCTGGCGAAAGCCTTGAGCAGGCCGTTCAAAGAGAAGTCCTTGAGGAAACGGGCGTTTATGTAAATCAAATTGAATATCATTCCTCGCAGCCCTGGCCTTTCCCGGCTTCTATAATGCTCGGGTTCAGAGCCGTGGCAGATACAGAGGAAATTAAACTTGGCGATAACGAACTTGAAGAAGCGAAATGGTTTTCCCGAGATGAAATAATTGAAAATATAAGAAAGGGTATTATCGGTTTCCCGCCCTTTATTTCGGTTTCATTTAAACTCATACAGGACTGGTTCGATGAGGAAAGTTCTGTTCCCTTAATCGAAATTATCCGTTCCGCCCGTCGATCATAATTACACTACGTTGATGACTTACCGCACCTGTAAAAAATATTTTTAAAATATCGGAAACTTAAGCTTGACAAAATAGTTCCCGTTATATAAATTTGGAAACGATAAGTACAATAAAAGTTTCCAAGGTACTCTCAATGAATGAAGAAAAAGAAAAAATTATTGATTTCGCTTCTCAAAAGTTTCTGCAGGAGGGGTTCTTCAGAACAACTATGGACGAGATTGCTGCGGATATGCATATGAGCAAAAAAACTATTTATAAGAATTTTTCCTCAAAAGAAGAACTTGTAAAAATTGTTGCGAAAAGATTTCTTAACCAGAATGCGTGTATGATAGAGGACGTAATCAAAATAAAAAGCAATGCCGTTGAAAAACTTGTTAGGATTTTTGAGACGGTCGGGAAAATACTATCAAAAGTAAACGACAATATGCTGAAGGATATTCATCGCTATTCGCCGGAGCAATGGAAGGAAATTGACGATTACAGAACAAAAAAAATGACGTCATTCTTAACCGACATTATTAATCAGGGTCAAAAAGAAGGTTATTTCCTAAATATAAAATCCGAAATATTAATCTCTGTTTTTATCGCATCGGTAAGATCGGTTGTTACGCCTGAATTTGTTATAAACAACGGATTCTCGCTGACAGAAGCTTTAAAAGGTACTATAGAAATTTTAATGAACGGAATTTTAACCGAAAAGGGGAAAAAGATTTTTAAGAAACTTAATTACGGAGCCAGTAAATGAAAAAGATTGTTCTTTCCATGATCGCGGTTGCCTCGCTCCTTCTTTGGGGATGCGGAAACGGCAATAGTAAAAATACTATTGAAGCTTCCGGAGATATTGAGGCTACAAATGTTACTCTAAGTTCAAAAGTAAACGGACAGATATTAAAGCTAAATTATAGTGAAGGCGCCCTTGTTAAAGCAGGCGATACCTTAATAACCATTGATCACGATTTACTTGCCATTCAACGTCAGCAGGCCGAAGCAGCCGCTGAGGCTGCGGACGCTCAGTACAAGCTGCTTGTTCAAGGCGCCAGAAGCGAAGATATAAAACAAGCCGAGGATGGTCTTGTTCAGGCAAAGGCAAATTATGAACTTGCTCAATCCGACTACGGAAGAAATGAAAAATTATTTAATTCAAATTCCATAACCAAGCAGCAATTCGATAATATTACCGCAAAATTTGATATTGCCAAAGCACAGTATAATTCGGCCCAGGAAAATCTTAAGAAGATAAAGAACTTTGCAAGACCTGAGGAATTGAAACAGGCAAAAGCAAATCTAGACCGTCAGATTGCAGCTGTAAATCTTATTAAGAAGAATATAAGCGATTCTTATGTAACGGCTCCTATAAGCGGATTTATAACTAAAAAATTTGTTGAAGCAGGAGAAAGCGTTGTACCAATGTCCTCACTGATGATGCTTACCGATTTAAGCTATGTTGACCTAGTAATATACGTGCCGGAAACCGAATTAGGACGAGTGCAGCTAGGTCAGGAAGCCGATTTAACGGTTGATTCTTTTAAAAACAAAGAATTCAAGGGAAAAGTAATTTATATATCGCCGCAAGCCGAGTTTACACCAAAAAATATTCAAACTAAAGACGAGCGAACAAAATTAGTATATGCGGTTAAAATTCATGTGCCCAATCCTAATTTTGATTTGAAAGACGGAATGCCCGCCGACGCAGTCGTCTACGTGAAATGAATCGACTTATATAAATGTATTTGTTCTGAAATAAAAGAAAATCCTATGCTTGCAATAAAATTAAATGATATCAGAAAAAACTACGGCAATGTAGAAGCTCTCAAAGGCGTTACCTTGGATGTAAAAGAAGGCGAAATGTTCGGACTCGTCGGTCCGGACGGTGCCGGTAAAACAACTACGATAAGACTTTTGTGCGGCTTGCTGATCCCATCCGGCGGCGATGCGGAATTATTCGGACTGAATTTAGAAAAAGACAAAATTAAAATTCAAAGACAAATAGGGTACCTGTCTCAAAAATTCAGTTTGTACGGCGATTTGACTATCGATGAAAACATCGAATTTTTTGCCGACCTGCACGGGGTGAAAAATTATCAGGAAAGAAGAAATGAACTGCTTGAATTTACCAGACTTACAAAATTCAGAGACAGGCTGGCAGATAATCTTTCCGGCGGAATGAAGCAGAAACTTGCATTAGCCTGTACCTTAATTCATAAACCCAAAATTATTTTTCTCGATGAACCGACGACAGGTGTTGATCCGGTTTCAAGAAGAGATTTCTGGAAAATTCTATCCAACCTCCTGAAAGATAATGTTACAATATTTATGTCTACTCCTTACTTGGACGAGGCCGAACGGTGCAACCGGGTTGCTTTATTGAACGACGGAAAAGTAATGAGTTTTGATACACCGAAAAATATTAAAGAATCACTTAAGAAGAATATTATTGAAATTGTCTGCACGCCGATCATCAAGGCATATAAGTATATCAAGGAGAATAGTGAATTTGAAGTGCAGATGTTCGGTGACAGATTAAATGTTGCCGTGGATAATTATGACAAAGAATATAACACCGTAGAAACACTGATCCGGAACGCGGGCGCTCAAATGATTGACCACAGAATAATTCCGACTTCTCTGGAAAATGTTTTTATACATTTGATTAACGAAGCACAGCAAGCCCGGATATAATTTCGGTATTCAAAATAACGATTTACTCATTCCGTTTTCGGAGTACTAAGTTTTATGGAAGGAAAATATATGAGAAAAATAGCGATTATAATATTTCTGACATGTTCGGTTGTTTTCGGTCAGGGTTTTCAAACCGGCGGTCAAAAACAAAAGCTCACTCTTTCGGAAAGTGTAAAAATGGGATTGGAAAACAGCAAGGATATGAAAATATCTCAAGCAAAGTTAAAAAGCTCGGAAGCGCAAATCACCGCCGCAACCTCGCAGCTTCTTCCACAATTGAGTTTCAGCGCCAGTTATATGAGGTTAAGTAATATTCCCGCGTTTTCGATAGCATTACCTGCAATACTTCCAAAGCCGGTGGTAATCTCTCCGGTTATCCTTAATAATTACACAATGAAGCTTACATTACAGCAGCCGATATTTACGGGATTAAGATTGGTTTCGATGCGCAGCGCCGCAAAATCAAATTATGAAGCTTCCGAGTTCGATTATAACGGCAACATGAACGAGACCGCATTAAAGATTCAAAATTCATTCTGGAATTATTATAAAGCAAAGCTCAATGACAGCGCCATTGTCGAAAATCTGCAGCAGCTTAAGCAGCATCTTGAAGATACAAAGAACTTTGAGAAGAACGGATTGGCTACTAGAAATGATCTGTTAAAAATTGAAGTACAGTATTCGAGCGTTGAGCTTCAAAAAATAGAGGCGGATAATAATCTTGATGTTGCGCGAGCCGCATTTAACCAGACAATCGGTCTTCCTCTTGAAGCACCAACTGATATCCTTGTCGATTCTTCGGAAATAGATAAAGTGTCCAGATCCAATTATAATCTCGATGAATTGCTGTCCGAAGCTAAGAATAAAAGAAATGAAATTAAAGCTTTGGAGCAGAGACTGTATGCCAGCGACAAAAATATTACTGCGGCGAAGTCCGGCTGGCTTCCCTCAATATTTTTAGTGGGCGATTATTACTACAGTAAGCCCAATCAAAGATACCTGCCGGCAGTAGATGAATTTAAAAATACATGGGACGTCGGAGTACAGTTAAACTGGACTCTCTGGAACTGGGGATATACTTCGTCGCAGGCTATAATTGCGGAACAAAATAAGGTTCAAACGGAAACTTCTTTGTCTCAATTGAAGGATGCGGTTGATATCGAAGTATATCAGAATTATCTTACTTTGAAAAGAGCTTTCGACAGGATAAACGTTGCTAAGCTTGGTGTTCAACAGGCAGAAGAAAATTATAGAATAATCCAGGAAAAATATAATTCTCAAGTAGCATCCAGCACCGATTTGATAGATGCCGAGACTTCTCTTCTTCAAGCAAAGACTAATTATAATAATGCTCTCGTGGATTATGAAATGGCAAAAGTAAGATTGAATAAATCCCTGGGCCGGAAAATTTATTAATATAAAATTGTTTAATTGCTTAAAGCGAAACTCGTTATTAATCCGGTTAAACAAAAATCAAATTAACGATAATATTTATAATGAACTCAATAGAAGTAAATGAACTAACTAAGAAATTCGGCAACTTCACCGCGGTTAACGGAATATCGTTCGATGTAAAACAAGGTGAAATCTTCGGATTCTTGGGAGCAAACGGCGCCGGTAAATCCACTGCGATAAAAATGCTGTGCGGAATATTAGAGCCTACTTCCGGCGATGCTTTTGTGGGAGGCTACAGCGTTATGAATGAACCGGATAAAGTAAAGACTAATATAGGCTATATGTCGCAAAAATTTTCTCTGTATAATGATCTGACGGTAGAGGAAAACATAAATTTCTTCGGAGGCGTTTACGGTCTGTACAACCTAAAACTTAAAGAAAGAAAAAAGTGGGTTCTTAAAGTTGCTTACCTTGAAGGTAAAGAAAAACTTTTAACGGCTTCTCTGCCGGGCGGAATAAAACAAAGATTAGCATTGGCCATTGCGGTTATACACGAACCCAAAATAGTCTTTCTCGACGAGCCGACCGGCGGAGTTGACCCTATTTCCAGAAGGAATTTCTGGGATCTTATTAGTGAGCTTTCTCAAAGCGGTGTTACTGTATTCGTAACCACCCATTATCTTGACGAAGCGGAATTTTGCAATACAATCACATTAATTAATGCGGGAAATATTATTGCCGCCGGCAGTTCAAAAGAACTGAAAGTTAAATATTTAACCAGTACTATTCTAGAAGTTGAATGCGACCGCGTGGTCGATTCACTCGATTTGCTGTCGAAGGAAAACTGGATAAATGAGACTTCTATTTTCGGCAATTATATCCATGTAAACGTTAAAGACGAAAATGAAGCCAGAAGAATGTTAAATAAAGTATTGTCGGAAGATAATTCCGTCAGAATAAAAAGAATAGATAAAATAATACCTACACTTGAAGATGTTTTTATTTATTTGCTTGAAAAGGATATAAAGAAAAATGCTGACTAGGATAAAAGCAATCGCAATTAAGGAGGTAAGACAGCTTAAACGCGATAAGCGTATGCTGTATGTGCTTTTTATATTCCCGATAATACTTCTTGTCCTGTTCGGATATGCGATAAATTTCGACGTCCATCATATAAAAATGGTTGTATACGATCAGGACCATTCTTCCGACAGCAGAAATTTAATCCATACATTAACCAGTTCGGATTATTTTGATCTCGTAGGTTATATCAATAACGGCAGCCAGATACGGGACATACTGGATACAAAGAAGGCTCAATGTGTAATTGTATTCCCGAGAGATATGTCGAAAAAACTGTATTCCAGGCAGAATGCCCCGGTACAAATATTAATTGACGGTGTTGATGCTAATACTGCGTCGCTTATCAACAGTTATTTGACTCTTGCTGTTGCCTCATATTCTCAAAACATACAAAGCAAGGTAATGGCGTTAAACGGAAGAAAACCTTATATGCCCGTTGACATACATCCGTCATTTTGGTTCAATCCGGAATTGAAATCGTCGGTATTCCTGGTACCCGGCCTGATAGTTATGATATTAATAATTACTGCGGTTGTTTCCATCTCGTTATCAATAGTTAGGGAAAAAGAAAGAGGTACGGCAGAACAACTCAATGTGTCCCCGCTTTCGTCACTGGAAATGCTGATAGGTAAAACATTGCCGTACGTTGTCATCTCTTTAATTATAGCGGCATTTATTTTAGTGGCCGGTTATATACTTTTCGGTATTACAATTAAGGGAAACATTATACTTTTATTCTTTTCAATGCTGCTTTTTATATTTGCTTCATTAAACCTGGGCATATTGGTATCGAGCATAGCCGATACCCAGCAGGTCGCATTCCAGATTTCCACTCTTGTTTCAATGCTTCCTTCAATGCTTCTTTCCGGGTTTGTATTCCCAATCGAAAGTATGCCTCCGTTTATTCAAATAATAACAAATATAACCCCGGCAAAATTCTTTATGATAATACTTCGGGATATACTTTTAAAAGGAGTCGGTATCGGAGCTTTCTGGCAGCAGTTGGTTTATCTGACAATATTTTCTTTAATACTCGTGCTGTTATCGGTAATAATTAACAAAAAAGCTCAAACGGCTTAACGAGGCATATACTTTTTACATTTGATGGAATCAGTATGAAAATAATTTTGAGTATAATAATAAAAGAGTTTCTGCAGTTGAAGAGAGACCCAAGGTTATTCGGAATTGTATTTATTGCTCCGGTGCTTCAGCTTATTATTCTGGGTTACGCCGCAAATATGGATGTAAATACTGTTCATACCGCTGTATTTGATCAGGACAAAACTGCCTCAAGCCGGAATTTTATTCAAAGATTCGAACATTCGGGATATTTTAAAGTAGATGATTATGTAGATAACTATAGACAGGTAAATCAGGATATTAACGATAATAAAGTTCTTTGGGCTTTAGTTATTCCGAAAGATTTTGAGAAGCGGATCTACAGAATGCAGCCGGCTCCGGTCCAAGCAATATTCGACGGATCAGACGGAAATAAAGCCTCCATTGCCTTCGGCTATATTCAGGGAATTGTCACCAACTATTCGAAAAATATTCTGCTTGAAACCGCGGACAAGACCGGACGAAAAGTTCCCGTGGCGGGCAGTTTGGTTCCGGAAGTAAGGGTTTGGTACAATCCGGAATTAAAGACCAGAGTATTTATGGTACCTAGTATCACCGGTTTAATACTGGCAATCATCACTACAATTCTGATGTCAATGGCAATTGTTAAAGAAAGGGAAGTAGGCACCCTGGAACAATTAATAGTTACACCGATAAAGCCGATGCAGCTTATAATAGGGAAAATGATACCCTTTGTTATTTTGGGATTTCTGGATGCTCTTATTGTTTTGGGAGTTATGGTATTCTGGTTTGGTATCGGAATAAGGGGAAGTTTTATATTTTTACTCGCGTCATCTTTTATTTTCATACTTTCTACCTTGGGTATCGGACTGTTTATTTCAACAATCTCTAAAACCCAGCAGCAGGCTATGATGGTTGCCCAGTTCGGAATTTTAATGCCGATGTTGTATTTGTCCGGTTTTGCTTTTCCAATTGAGAATATGCCCACGATTCTTCAATATATATCCTACCTTGTGCCTGTAAGATACTTTATTGTTATTCTGCGGGGAGTAATTTTAAAAGGTGCTTCATTTATAGAACTTTTACCGCAATTTCTAATTTTATTGGTAATAGGTGTTGTAATATTGTTAGCAAGCGCGTTACGGTTCAGAAAAAGATTGAACTGATTATTCCATATATCCTTATACCATTCTCGCATATACCCGCGTTCCGGCTCTTGTTTCTTACCATACGTATAACTACGTTTCAATATCACTAATACATATACTTTTGATAAAGGGGGGACTATGAAGGAATTAAGCGGCTCCTTTAAAATTTTGTCTTTATTTCTTTGGCTTGTGGCCGCACACTCATTTATTGTCGGCATCGGAATTATTTTTCTGCCCGAATCTATTTTTAAGCTCTTCGGTTTAAACTTTTATCCCGGTGATTTTTTCCGTTTTCAAGGCGGAGTATTTCATATTGTGATGAGTCTTGCTTATGCGGGAGCTGCTGTTGATGTAAAGAATAATAAAACTTTGATAATACTCTGCATTGCGGCAAAATTTATAGCGACCGTTTTTTTATTAGGTTATTATTTCTTCGTTGCGAATATAAATTTAATTGTATTTTCGGGAATCGGCGATTTTTTAATGGGAATGATAGTCCTGTATCTATTATTAAAAATAATAAATCCAAAAGAAAATAAGCCGACAGTTCAAATTCAAAATAGCATTTAAATAAAAAATTTATGCAAACGGAATTACAAACACTGGTTTTGACCGGCGCTTCCGGTTTTATCGGCAAATACTTTATCGACGCGATAAAAAACAGTTATAAAATATATGCTATTGCCCGGCGGTCGCAGAAAGAATCCGATATTCCCGATCATCCGAATATTTCCTGGATACAATGCGATATCAGCAATAAAAATCTGGTAAAAGAAACCACGCATTATATAATAGAAAAAGGCGGTGCGGATTTTATTTTTCATATGGCTGCATATTATGACTTCGAAAATAAATGGCATGATGAATACCGGAATACAAATATTGACGGGACTCAAAATATGCTGGATATGGCTAAATCGTTGAATGTAAAACGCTTTATTTTTATCAGTTCTGTTGCCGCCTGCAGATTTCCCGGTGAAGGTAATTACGTTAATGAGAAAACTCCTCCGGACAGCGATGAACCTTACTCGTATACAAAAAGAATCGGGGAACAACTTGTTAAAGAATATAATAAATATTTCCCTTGCTTTATTTTAAGGCTTACAGCGGTATTCAGCGACTGGTGCGAATATGCCCCTCTGTATAAGTTTCTTAATACCTGGCTTGCGGGAAAATGGGATTCCAGGTTTTTAGGAGGGAAGGGTAATTCCGCGATATCTTATATCTATATTCAGGATGTTGTTCGTTTATTCATTGTCCTGCTGATTAAACATGATACGTTACCAGCTTTTGATACCTTTATTGCAAGTCCGAACGGATCCATAACTCATCGGGAATTATTTAAAACAGCAGCCAGAGATTATTTCGGAAAAGAAACCGCGCCCTTATTTCTTCCGAAATATATAGCCTATGCCGGTCTGATCTTCAGAACTTTATTAAGAAAATGCCGCATTGCTTACCAGGATTCATTCGAAAGATTATGGATGCTTAGATATTTAGATATGAGGCTAGATACCGATTCCACTTATACACAGAAAGTTTTGGGATGGAAACCGACTCCGAGATATTTTATTCAGAGACGAATGTTATATATGCTGGATAAAATGAGGAGCCATCCTTTTGAATGGAAAATTAAAAATGAGGCGGCCTTTAAACGTGTAACATCCAGGCCTGGTTATATGATTTACCGCGCGATGATCGAAGAAAAAGAAAAACTTCTTGAGTGGATTATTATAGAAATTCGTTTTTCGGAAGACAAAAAATTTATTCATTATAAAAAAATGGATTTCTCTGATTTTAAATATTATCTAAACTCTTTGTATCACATTATTTTAACAGCTGTTAGAAGCGGGGATAGAAGTCTGATTCTGAAAGAGATTGATGACATAGCCGTAAAAAGGTTTGCCGAGGGTTTCGAGGCGAATGAAATTTGCGAAGCGCTAAAAGTAACAGATAGAGTTATTACATCAAATTTAACTTCCAGAAAAGAACTTCAATCAATCCGGGGAGAAATATATCATTATATCGGCATGACAATCGAACTTGCAATAGATGAAATTGAAGAATTATACGAATCAATTGATAAAAAAAATCTTCGAATTAAATTACCGGATTCACGTTTTCTGGGTGACGGCATGGGACTGCAAAAAATGGTTAATCAAATTGATGCGGTTTATAGGAAAAATAGTTACGAAGTTCCATCCAATGAAAGTAAAGGGAAAAAATTACAAAAATAAATTTCTATTAAATCTCCAGCCTCAAGAGAATTTCAAATTTAGTTAATTAACTTAAAAATTAAGCATATAATTTCTCAAATTTAACTTCAATAAATTAAAATCCTTCTATAATATCAAATTGCCAGAGCCATCCTACCCCCGGTCTGTTTAACGGTCTTACATAATCTACCTCTCCCACGGCATAACCGAATAAATTAATTCTTAATGCAGCGCCGAAACTGCTAACTGGATCTCTTTTGCCGCCGAAAAGCCAAATTTTCTGATCATTGCTCCATGCGACTCCGGTATCATAAAAGAAAGCCATTTCAACCGGAAAATATCCGTAGAAACCATCGCCTAATCCGAATATACCCAATAAAGGAAAACGCAGTTCGAGGTTTGCTATAAGCATTTTGCTGCCGAGAAGATCGTTCCATGTTTTTGTTGTTGCGCTTGAATCATTTTGGAATTCGCCGGATGTAAATGAGGAACTTTCATAGCCTCTGACTAAACCCGGATATCCTAAAAATTCCTGTGTCAGTCTATAATCATCGGCACTTTTTCCGTAACGCCCGTATTGCAGAATTCTTGCGGCTATTGTTACCGGTCTGATGGGCATCCAATATTGTCTGTAATCTGCAAGAACGTCAAACCAGCTAAGATTTCCGATATTTGGAGAAACTTCAAACCTGAATCGAGATCCCAAGATCGGGCTTGTGGCTCCGAAATAGCTGTTATCATAAACCAGTGCGGTGCTGAACGTACCTAAATTAATATCCGGGATATTGGAGAGGCTCCGGCTGTAATTAGCAAGGACCGAACCGTTCGTCAGAGAAATTGCATGTCTGGTTAACTGAGTATAAAAATTAATATTTGTATATCCGCCGGAAAATTCCACTCTTAAAGATTGATTAAACGGATAAGCCAGAATACCTCTTACTTCTCTGTCGGTTTCCCTGTAGATGTATTGATCTTCTATATATGCCGGCTGATTATTTATAGTTCCATATCCGACGTTGTAAGAACTTAATATGTACGGGACCTGCTGAACTACTCCGCCCCAATTCCATCTGTTGGCCGAATTCATATAACCGACAAGCCCGGAAATATTTGTCATGTTATCACCGTATTGAAGCTGAAGCGCAGTTGTAAGGTTATGATTGCCGAGTATATCACTCCAGAATAAGGCTATTCCTCCTCCCAGGTACGTGCCGAACTGATCGGCCCCTACGCCTACAGAGGGTTGTCCTGCTCCGATTAAAGATAAACCGGCGCTGTATGGTGACGATTTAAATTTTGCGGAATCAGAAGGCAGACCGATATTAGGATTTGTAAGATTCGCGTAAAACTTATGACCGATTCTTTTTGCGGGCGGCAAGTCCGCCGGATCTCCCGTAGCGAATTCTGGTTTAGGATTTTCTCCGTTGAGTATTTGAGATGAATCAATGGAAAAAATATTATATTTATCGTTTTGATAAACACTATATACTAGCTTGTTGGAATTCTTTGCCACAGAAAGTGCCGGACTTAAAGCAGTAATACCGCTTACTCCGCCGAATAAATTTGTAATTTGATGTATCTTTTGGGAATCAAGAGCCAGTTTATAAATATTATCAATTCCGTTGTGATCTGAAATGAAATATAATGATTTCCCGTCCGGTGCCCATTGCGGATTAATATTCTTGCCGTCGGAAAAATCTTTTAAAGCCTTTATGGAATCGTTTTGCATATTATATAGCGCCAGACCATAGTTGCCTAAATCCAGGTCAGTTAATTTTGTGGTAAACCGGTCTGTAACAAACGCTATTTCCTTTCCGTCGGGTGACCATGCGGGTTGAAGCTCTGCGTAGGCATCATTGGTTAGCTGCTTCATACTGTCTGCCTGCAAATCGTACATAAATAAATTAGACAACCCGTTTGCAAGAGCGGAAAACACAATGTATCTGCCGTCCGGCGACCAGGTGGGGTTAAATATTTCGGCTAGTTTAGGAAAACGAATTTCTCTTGTAACTTTAGTTTCATCAACATTTAAAATTGATAAGACAGGCCGTCCCTTGGTAGTACCGGAAAAAACAAATTCCTTTCCGTTCGGATTCCATGCTCCGGCTGAATTTAATAAATTCAAGATTTTGAAGATGGGTGTTTAATTCGGTCTTAAAAACGTTCTTAATCACTTTTCCCGTTTTCGCATCCGCAAGGAATAAATCGATAGAAAAAAGATCCTTTGACGAAAAGAATATAATATATTTACCGTCGGGGCTTAATACGGGTGAAATATTCATTTCGCCGCCGCCTTTTTTCTCCGAGATTAACTCAGGCCCGTATTTATCCGGGTGAGATGTAATTTTAGCAAGTGAATCGTATGCCGCGTGTAATGCTTGATGCCATTGTTTTGAAAGAGAATCGGCGGTTATGTGGAAGACGCTGTCTATCGAATTTTTTATGCTGCCCGATTTCCCTGCGGCGCGCAGCAACTGGCCGATTTTATCATTACCGTATTTGCCGCCCATAAAAGCCAGCAGCGACTGGCCATACCTGTAAGGAAAATATTTAGGATTTTCAAGATCGGAAATGTCGGGTAGTTTTTTTAATGAAGCTTCACGCATCCACATCGCGGTATTAGGATCCTTCGGACCAATTGAAAAATACTCGGCCATACCTTCAATAAACCAGAGAGGCATCTGGGCCGCCGCGGGTACGCCGTTATCCTTTTCATGCAGCCTGCTGGTTATATCGAACTGAAAAGCATGCACCAATTCATGTCCGATGACATGATCTGTTTCCTGAAGCGGTCCTGCAAAAGGAAGTACAATTCTTCTTTTCATTGGTTCGGTAAAACCTCCGGTGCCCTGGCCGATCAATCCGGAAGTAACATTTGTTTCCGAAAACTGCGGAAAGCCGTCGTACAATATGATAATTTGCTTACCAGACAAAGTATCGTCCAGTACCTGCTGGTGCCTTGCGTACCATCTCTCGGCCAGCCTTGCCGCATAATCTACCGCACTTTTTTCCTCGGGATAATAATAAATATTAAAATGCTCTGTGTGAAGAATCTTAAAATTAAACTTGTCATAGTTGACTTTATTTCTGCCGAAGTACTGACCATACCCGTTATTTACAAAAACAAAAATAATAAGGGAGGCAGTTAAAATAGGAAAAAATTTCCGGGTGAAAAATTTAAGCATCTTGTTTCCCACAACTTGATAAATGAACATAAAGAAAATAAAAAAGATAAAAGTAAAAGACTAGAGTTAGATTTTTCCTAAATGCAAAATTATCTGATCTTGCTGCCGTTTTTTATTGACGGTCTATAAATCATTATTGAAAAAATTGCCGCGAACAGGTTAAAATATTTGTCCTGGGATAAGAAACTAAAGCTTGTTTGGTTATATTTATGTAACATCTTTTTAATTTACCTTTATCTTATTTATATTATTAACACTGTTCAAATCTAAACTCATTCGATTGTAATTACCATTATAGCTGTCACACTATGATAATTGTCACCACAAAGATAAGGGTTACACACAGACGATTATTTTATATATCGTTTGGATAAATATTTATTTTTTTTGTTCCTTGTGAGTATATATAATCGCAATTAAATGTGACTTAAAATACCGGAGCCCTTTTGTTATTACATGTAGTTGTTTTTTATTATTTTTGAAGGAGGGTTTATTTACAGATTTTAACTGTTAAACAACATTCGATTATCGAAGAAAAAGAGGTAATTATGAATAGCATTAAAGAATCTTTAGAACAACTTCACCGTGAATTGCAGAATGCTAAAGAGATTGACCAAGAATCTGTTGAAATGCTGCGAAAGCTAATGAACGATATCCAAGATGTACTTAAAGAATCGGAAATCAAAAAGGAGATGGCGGCTGAACATCATAATATAATTGAAGGATTAAGAGAGTCTGCTCAGAATTTTGAATTGACTCATCCGGAATTAGCTGGGGCTATTCAAATAGTTATCAACAGTTTCAGTAACATCGGAGCATAAACTTCACTTCCTGCTTGACGGAAATATTACACATCGCGTAATATCAATCTAATTTATAAAAACTCTTTTTGGGAAATATTTATGAAAAGAACAACTACGGAAACTCGTAAATACAGAACAGATATGAATGATAAAATTTTGAACTCAGGTTTTAGGGACTTTAATAAGTTCTTTGCTCTGGATAATAAAGCATATCTTGAAGGCAAATTGCCGGCAAAATATAAAGAGCTTATGGGGCTTGTTGCTTCTATGGTTCTTAGGTGCAACGATTGTATTTTCTATCATATAGATCGTTCCATTCAGGAGGGAGCTGCTAGAGAGGAATTAATGGAATCGTTTAATATTGCTTTAATAGTAGGCGGGTCCATAGTAATTCCACATTTGAGATATGCGTTTGAAGTTATGGATGAAATATATTCAGAAATCCGGAAATGAAATTATGTAAATCATTTAATTTATAGACTAAATATTTTTAATTAATATATCTAAATCAGAATAATCGGGATAAAAAATGGAAATAGTGGGAATAATAGGATTAGCCGCGCTTGCAATGGGATGGGTACCGCAAACCATGCAAACCATCAAAGAAAAAGATTGCAAAGTTAATTCTAATTTTTTAATACTTAATTTTATCGGCAGTGTATCGTTAACCATATATGCAATCTATCTTGGTGATGTTGTCTTTTCAGTTCTTAATTCGATGACATCCGTCGGAGCGATCATTAATATTTTTTACAAGTTTAAAGCGAATTGGAAGGTTGCATGAAAGAAGTAGTTTTTGCGTCAAGAAATCAGGGGAAAATTGAAGAAGTTACACACATAATGAAAAAGGATAATATAAAAATATTATCTCTGCTGGGAATAGAATCTGCACCCGAAATTATCGAAAGCGGAATTACATTTGAAGAAAATTCAAAAATAAAATGCAAAGTTATATATGATGAATTCAGAGTTCCGGTTATAGGTGATGATTCCGGTTTATCCGTAGATCAATTAGACGGCCGGCCCGGCGTATATTCCGCTAGATATGCGGGAGAACACGCAACCGATACTGAAAATAATAATAAATTGCTGTACGAATTGACCGGATTTCCGGAACCTCATAATGCCCGGTTTATTTGTTCCGCTGTTTATTACGACGGGAAAAAATGGCTGACAGCATCGGGAGAAATAAAAGGCAGGATAATTAAAAAACCGAAAGGAGATCACGGTTTTGGTTATGATCCGCTTTTTTTACCTGACGGGTATATGCAGACTACTGCCGAACTTAGTTTAGAAGAAAAAAACAAAATAAGTCACAGGGCAATTGCGTTCAATCAACTAAAAACATTAATTATCAACCTTTGGAGATCATATGAAAAATAAGATTGTTATGGTTATACTTTTATCATTAGCTTTTATGTTTAATGCATGTAAAAAAAATACTACGGAACCACCGGCCGGGATAGTTTCGGGTAATTTTTTCCCGAACGGCAACGGAACAACTTATAAATATAATGTTCAAAAAACCGACTCAACCGGAAATTCGTATTCCGGTACAAGAACAGCTACATACAACGGTACTACTACAATAGGATCTACGGTTTATCAAAACGAAATTGATACGATAAGTGTATTAGGTTTAACATCCACTTCGGTTACATTGTTTACCAGAAGCGATACCAGTGTAATTATTGCACTTGACACTACGGGTTTTTCTACGGCTATACCAAGTCAATATTTAGATTACATCACTTTGAATCCCCGGATAAATGCTCTGCATTTTCCTTTTCAGGACGGAGGAAGCTGGTCGGTATTTAAAGTTGCCTTAACAATTCCCGGATTAAGTTTGAACGTGGTCACGGTAACGGCTAATTATTTGGGCCTGGAAGATATTTCCTTGCCGCTCAGTTCCGGTACGGTAACAAAGTCGGCCGCAAAAATTCAGTATCAATTACATATAATAACCAACCCTCTTGCCCCGACTTCGGGATCTACGTTTACAGCTGATGCCTGGCTTGTGGATAATATCGGAATAGTTAAGTGGCAGGGTAACGGGGCCATATTAGATACATTTACAGGAGCCGGTGTAAACTTTGCGGACACAACGTCTACGATGACCCAGACACTTGTTTCTTATAATATTAAGTAAGGTTAAACTGATTATTTAGTGGCGATAATAACTTGCACAATACCCAAAGATAAACTATAACGATCTATTTTATTAAAGCCCGAATTTTTTAAAAGTTCGGGCAAATTTACTTTTTCGTCGAACTCTTCTACAGAGCGGGGAAGATAACTGTAAGCTTCCTTATCTCCGGAAATTATTCCTCCGATTACCGGCAATATTCTTTTAAAATAAAATTTGTATATGAACTTAAATACAGGGTTGGAGGGCAATCTAAATTCCAGTATGGTAGCCTTCCCGTTATGTTTTAAGACATCATAAAAAGAATTAAATCCCTCCTGAACATCATAAAAATTTCTAACGCCGAAGGCAACCGTTATATTAGTAAATGATTCACTTTTTACGGGGATCTTCTCGGCAACCATCTGGAAATTATTTCCCACAACCCAGTTGCTTTTCCGATTAAATAATTTCAGCATGTTATGAGAAAAATCGGCACCGAAAATTTTATCCGCTCCCATTTTTCTGGCAGCAATTGCAAAATCTCCCGTACCGCAGGCAACGTCAAGCAGAATTGACCCGGATTTTATTCCGGTTAATTTTAACGCTTTGTACCGCCAGTAATGGTCTATGCCGAAGCTCAGCAAATGATTTAAAAAATCATATTTGAAAGCAATCGAATCGAATATCTGTCTTACCTGTTTCTTTTTATCCGCCATGTCTTATAATCTGGAAATAATTTTTTGTAATTAATATTTATGATAGTCAAATTCTTCCTCTCCTTGAATTTTCCGCCACCAGTTAAAAATATATTTGCCCGACCACATTGAAAACATCATGAACAGCAATCCGGCAATTAGATCAATCACATAATGATACCAGAGATAAACGGTTGCAAATATTAATAAAGTTCCGATCGGCACAAAGAAATATCTTGAGCGGCTTTTCAACCGGACTGACAAATACATTACTATTAAGGTAATCATAGTATGTCCGCTCGGGAAAACATCGCGCTGAACAACCGCTGCCGGGTCTGTCATCCCCTTATGTAAAGATTCACCGAAGTCTATAAAACTTCGCAAGTATGGTGTAAAAAATAAACCGGGAAGCTGCTGGTTCAGCATGGAAAAATTATGAAGAGTAAATCTGGGGCCAATACCGGGCAGTGCAAAATATCCCAGGTAGGATAAATAAAAACCGTAAATAATTGAGAATACGGCAAAATCCAAAGCGACATATCGTTTATTTTTAAGTAAAAATAAGCCGAGAAAAATAGGTAATAAATAAAATATGCTGTATATAATCTGAAGTATTTCGGTTAGTAAAGGAAATGAAATTCTGTACAGAAATCGGGTAGGATCGGTACCGAACATCCACCTGTCTATTTTAATAAATAGCCAGTCGTAATCATGTTGTCTAATTGGTTCAATCTGATAATACAGTTCCTTGAATGTTAAAAGAATAAGAGGTGCAATATACCAATAATGAACAACGCGCCAGAATTTATTATTGTATTTATTCTCGAAATAAGCTATTAAAAAAGTTAAGCCTATTATTCCCAGATTAACGAAGATCCAAATTAAATAATGTTCCACTTTATCGTGGAATATTATATTTATAACTGTTAAAAAAAGATAAAAAACAACAACGATTAAATCGTAAGGTTTTAATTTTACTAAAAAAGTTCGAATAATTTCCATTTACCGATCAGTAGAGTTTATTGAGAATTATTTTCCGGCAGTCCGCTGTGCTGGTACTTACCGAGGGTATATTTTGCAAGCTTAACAAAATCATCCGGATCTAATTGTTCGGCCCGCAAACTTAGGTCAATCCCAGAATCCGAAAAATCAGTCTCTTTAAATATACTATTACTTAATGAATTTTTTAAAGTTTTTCTTCTATTTCCGAAAGATGCTTTTACGGTTTGAATAAATAACTTCTTTTCCAGAGCCGAAAGTGATGTAGACTTAAATTTCATATGTATAAGTGCAGAATCGACATTAGGACGGGGAAAAAATACATTGGGCGATATTTTAAAACATAATTTGACATCTGTAAAAAACTGCAGCAAAACAGCTAAAATTCCGTAATCTTTTGTACCTTTTACGGAAATCATTCTTCTTGCAACTTCATACTGAACCATTAATACGGCATCATTTACTATGCGGTTGTTTTCCAGCAGCTTAAATATAATAGGGGAAGTTAGGTTGTAAGGAATATTTCCCGTAATTCTTATTTTTTGATTATTATTTTGAAAAATTGATTCAAGATCCAATGTGAGGAAATCGGCATTGATAATGTTTAAAGACGGAAACTCTTTCTTTAAAGGTTCAATAACCCTGAAGTCTATTTCAACGGACGTAAGTTTTGAATTAAACCCAATCAGCTTTCTTGTCAATGCCCCGCGGCCCGGACCTATTTCTATAATATTGTCTGATTCCTGCGGCGAGATTTCTTTTACTATTTTATTTAAAATATTTTCATCAACAAGATAATTTTGTCCGAATCTTTTAAGAGGTCTGAAATTTTGCATATTTTAAATATTACTGAAAAAATTTGCATCAATTTAAAACTATTTATTCGATTTCCCCAAAAATTCATGTAAAATTTTTTTATAAAAGATTATTTTTTTCAAACATGTCGGCATTATTTATTTATTATATTTCAGAACCATAACTTATAATAAGATTATTTTAGTAAAATTTAAATTTTAAGAATTTCTGCATCATATATTTAGGAATAACGTCAAAATGTTTTTTGAAAGGTATGATAATTATTTATAAATTTATTTCGTTTTGTGTTTAATTGTGACATAAAAGAAGGAGGCTATTCTGAAAAAACAATATGTAATCAGTATTGATATGGGAGGTACAAAAATTCTTGCTTCGGTGATTAATTCCGCCGAGGGAGTTATAGCAAGCGTGAAAGAGACGACCCGGCCGGGTCAAACTAAAAAATATTACGTAAATCATTTAGCGTCAATTATTAAAAAGACAATAAAAGAAGCAAATGTTTCCGACGATAGTATCAAAGCGGTTTGTATAGGTTTTCCCGGAGCATTGGATCCGTATGAAGGAATTGTCAATTTCGCCCCGAATCTTCAAATTAGAAATTTCCCAATAAAAAAAATGCTTGAAGAAGTAATACCTTATCCGGTATTGATTGAAAACGATGTTAACCTTGGTGCTCTTGGTATAAAAAAATTCGGCGTTTCAAAAGACGGCGCGAATGTGTTAACCGTCTTTTTGGGCACAGGCATAGGCGGGGCATTAATGTTTGACGGTAAAATTTATAGGGGGACAAATTTTGCGGCAGGAGAAATCGGTCATATTATTATAGATACAAAAGGACCTAAATGCAACTGCGGTAACAGGGGATGTTTTGAGACGATTGCCAGCAGAAGCGCTATCGTTAAAAATATTGAGTCGGATATTAAAGCAAACAAAAGAACTGTATTAAAAAAAATGGTAAAGCAAGGCAAGCCCATTAAAAGTAAAGCCCTTTCATTGGCTGTAAAACAAAAAGACAATTTGACCTTAAAACACATTGATAAAGCATGCTCAACAATAGGCTCAGTACTGGCGAATATTAATAACCTGATGGATTTGGATATGATAGTCTTGGGGGGCGGTTTGATGGAAGCTTTGGATTTTTATATGCTGCCTAAAATAAAAGGATCTTTTAGACAGAATGTAATGAAAGGATCAGCAAAAAAAATAAAAATAATGTCTACAAAACTTGCAGACGATGCAGCATTATTCGGCGGCTTAGCTCTGGCGGAGGAATTTTTAAAAATAAAAGTTTAATTGAATTGTTTTTCGATTTCGGCAAGTTCTTCAGAAGATTTATCCCAGTTTGAAAAGCATTTTTCCAGACTCTCTTTTATGCTTGTAAATTCAAGATTCTTCTCTCTTGCAGTTTGAGGATTATTGTAAGTATCCGGATCAGCTAAAATTGATTCCAATTCTTTTTCTTTTTTTTCCAGAAGTTCTATTTCGTGTTCCAATTGCTCAATCTTCATTACGATATCTTTGGTCGCGTTGAATTTCTTTTGGCGTTTCTCCGCTTCAATCCTTTTCTGGTCCTTTCTGCTTCTGGGATCATCTAAGGCGTTTTTGTTTTTAAGCGGTATGTCATCTGCGTGGATTTCCTCCTCGCGTTTGTTTAAATAATATTCTATACCGTCCGGAAATATTTTAACTTGACCTTTCCGTATTTCTACAACTTTATTTACTATGGGAGAAAGAAAATCCACATCATGAGAAACAATGATCAGAGAACCGGAGAACTCAATTAATGCCTTTTGTAAAACCTGTTTAGAAGAAATGTCCAAATGATTCGTGGGCTCATCGAGTATTATAAAGTTTGATTTTGTTAATAAAATTTTCGCGAGCGCCACGCGGCTTTTTTCACCGCCCGAAAGCACTCCCACTTTTTTAAAAACATCATCTCCCGAAAATAAAAAAGAACCGAGAAGCGATCGGAGTTGACCTATACTCTGGGATTCGGCAACATTTTCAAGTGTTTCAATAATATCAAGATCCGGATTTAAATTATCTGCGACATCCTGAGCGTAATATGAAATGATAGTATTATGTCCTAAATTTCTTTCGCCTTTATCAAAGTCCGAAACGCCGGCTATTATTTTTGCAAGAGTCGTTTTACCGGCGCCGTTAGGTCCGACAAATGCAATTTTATCTCCTCTTTCAAGCCGGAAATCCAGGTTTGAAAATATGACTTTTTCTCCGAATGATTTATTCAGGTTGGTTAATTCTATATTAATTCTTCCGCTGGAAGGCGGAGAAGGAAATTTAATCTCGATATCGTCATTAAGTTCAGGCAGTTCTACAATATTAATTTTTCCCAGCTGCTTTATTCTGCTCTGAACCTGTTTTGCTTTTGTTGCTTTATACCTGAATCTCTCAATAAATTTTTCCGTTTCCTTTAATTTCTTTTGTTGTTGAATAAACTGATTGTATGCCTGCTTATCCCGCTCATCTTTATATTTCAAATAGGCGTCGTAATCACCGTTAAACGTGTTAAAATTTCCTAGATATATTTCTAAGGTTTTATCCGTTACCGAATTTACGAACCGCTTATCGTGCGAAACGATTAACAACGCTCCCCTGAAACTTTTTAAAAAGTTAACAAGCCATTCCAATGAATCTAAATCAAGATGGTTTGTTGGTTCATCCATTAATAGAAGATCATTTTGGGAGATCAATATTTTTGACAATGCTATTCTCATCTGCCACCCGCCTGAAAATTCGTCGGTGTATCTTTCGAAATCGGCTTCTTCAAAACCGAGACCCAGCAGTATTTTTTCGATCCTGGATGAGGCGCTATAAGAATCCAATTCTTCCAGGCGATGGTGGACTTCGCCTAATTGATTCACCAGATCAAGTTTGACAGTATCGGAAAGTTTGTCATCACATAATTCGTCTGTTAATTGGGACTCTTTTTCCTGAAGGGAAATTATATCAGTTAATGCGGTACGTGCTTCGTCAATAAGCTTTTTCCCTTTGTGTGTTATATTTTCCTGTGGAAGATAACCTATGCTGATTCCTTTTTGCTTGAGTATTTTACCGGATTCGGGTTGAAGCGTACCGCTGATTATTTTTAAAAGTGAGGATTTGCCTGTGCCGTTAGCTCCTACAAGCGATATCCTATCGCCGGAGCTTACTTTAAAATTTACATTCTTAAATAAATATTTTCCGTTGAACTGCAATGATACGTTGGAAAGATCAATCATCGGATATCAAAAACCTATTTATTAAAAATTTCTATTTATTGTTTAATACGGCAATTTTGCCGGTAAAAACATTATTACCGTCGCTGGTATATGCTACAACTAAGTATATACCGCTGTTTACAAGGTTACCGTTTTTATCCGTGCCGTTCCAATAAGCTACCTTGCCTCCCGGAGACGCAAAATCTTTAATTAATTTACCGTCAATGGAAATTATTCTGATGTTGCAGTCTCTAATTAAACCGTCGATAGTAAGACGGTTCATTCCGCTTGAAAGTACAAAAGGACTCGGATATAAGAATAATTTGGTAAAGCTGTCCTGAGGCTGAACGGCAGAAGTTTTAAATGATGTTAATCCCTGATTAGTACCGACATATACGGTGCCGGAATTTTTATCAATGGCAATACTTCCTATTTCGTTGCTTAGCAACGGACTGTTTTCAGTATTGTACCAAGTAAGCCTTGTACCGTCGGAGTTGACAAGCAGCAACCCCTGATTTGTTCCGATCCATTTTTGATTTATCGGATCCACCGCAATACAATTTATCGACTGTTCGTGAAGTATAAAAACACTCGAAATTGAAAATTGTGGGGTGCCAGATTCTACGATACT
>CAVUCX010000056.1:0-25642 GCA_963739955.1 uncultured Bacteroidota bacterium
AGAGGACCATTTTGCGAGAAGTTCAGGATCTGATGTACCAAACAGTGAACGTTGATCCGGTCAATTCCTCAACTCCCGGAGTGGTGGGGCAGGTTGCAAACGAAATCCAGATCGGTAATGGCGTTCAGCCGACTTCAACCGAGAAAATATTTCAGCAGGGCGATATTGTTGCTACCAATAACCAGCTTGATTGCGCAATTCAGGGTGACGGATTCTTCCAGGTTATGAAACCTGACGGAACATATGCTTATACCCGTGACGGATCTTTCAAAGTTAACTCCGACGGAAAGATAGTTACTTCCGGCGGTTACGTACTTCAACCTGAGATGACTCTTGATTCGAATGCAACAGGTGTTAATATTGGTAAAGACGGTACCGTTACAGTTCAACAGGTTGGCGGCGGATCATATGTATTAGGAAATATCGAACTTGCCAGATTTATGAACGCCGGCGGGTTAAAAGCTCTCGGCAATAATCTGTATGCTCAAACCGATGCTTCCGGTACACCTATTGTAGGCACGGCCGACTCCGACGGGTTCGGCGAAATCGAACAAGGATATCTAGAATCTTCCAACGTCGATATCGTTCAGGAAATGATAGCAATGATTACTGCTCAAAGAGCATACGAAATAAACTCCAAGACCGTTCAGACGGTTCAGGACATGATGACAATGGCTAATAACCTTAAGAGAAGCTGATTAAAATGTTTTCTGTTTTACTTATACTGCTGTCGGTTTTTATGCATTCGGATAATTCCGTTAAAAATCAGTTGGACGAATATCTGAAAAAGAATCTTACGTCGTATAAAGATTTTCAATACGAAATTGTGCAGATGCCGGCTAATATTAAAAAAGCGGAAATAATTAAAACCAACGAATTTAACATAAACGGCAATATGGCTTATATTCCCGTTAAAGTAGTAACTACAGATGAACGAACAACAAGGTCGATTATAACTATTAGGCTTAAACTTTTTCAGAATGTACTCGTTGCGGTAAAGCCTATTAAATTCAGAGAACACCTTGTTGCAGGCGACTTCCAATTAGAGAAAAAGGATGTTACACAGATCAGAGGCAATGCCGTAGAATCATTTAAAGGAATTGAAACGCTGCGCAGCAGGATAAACATGAAAGCCGGAGATGTATTGATTCATGAAGCCGCTGAGCAGATTCCGGTTATTAATGTAGGCGATCTTGTGAATGCAAGCGTAACATCGGGAAATGTGTTTGTTACCACGGATGCCATCGCGAGGCAGGAAGGAAGACCCGGCGATATTATCCAGATTTTAACTAAAGATAAAAAACTCTTTAAAGCAAAAGTAATTGATTCTCATAACGTTTTAATATTAGAGTAATTTGATGAAAAAAATAATAATTATAAGCATCTTTTTATTCGGCGGATTATCGTTCGCCCAGAATATGAGGCAAAATTCATTTTCATCTCTTTTTTCGGATCAGAAAGCAAATCGCGTGGGTGATGCAATAACCATCATTGTAGTCGAATCTTCGCAGGCTTCGAACAACGCCGAAACTTCGGCAGGCAGAACAAGCAGCCTAGGTTTAACAGGCAAGGTGGATATGGGAACTGCGGCAGGAAAAGCAGGAGACGTCAGCCTGGGCACCACCAACGATTTTAAGGGATCAGGTTCAACTAAAACAACTGGTATGGTACAAACTAAAATCAGCGCTACAGTTGATTCGGTACTTCCCAACGGCAATATGGTTATTATAGGAAGCAGAAAAATTTCAATAAACGGCGAAGACCAGACAGTATTTATCAAGGGGGTAGTAAGAACATCCGACATTATGCCGGACAATTCAATAATGTCTTACAATATCGCGGAAGCTCAAATAGTTTTCAAAGGCGACGGTATGATTAACCGTGTGCAATCTCCCGGCTGGTTAACAAAATTCTTACACTGGATATTTTAGGTCTGTATCATGAAGAAAATATATTTTTTAGCGTCAATTCTAATCCTTTTAAGCTCATTAAGTTTCGGGCAGCGAATTAAGGATATAGCCTACATTACCGGTGAAGGTTCGCAGCAAATTATCGGTTACGGTTTGGTTGTGGGATTAGCGGGAACCGGTGACAGCCAGCGTTCCACCTTTACAATTCAATCCATTACAAGTATGCTGAAACGATTCGGAATAACCGTCAATCAGGATAATCTCAGAACCAGAAATGTTGCCGCGGTAATGGTAACAACAACTTTAAATTCCGGTTTAAAACCTGGCGCTAAATTCGATGTTACGGTTTCATCAATGGGAGACGCGTCAAGTTTGTTGGGCGGAACTCTTTTAATGACGCCGCTTTCGGGCATGAACGGAAATGTTTACGGGTACGCCCAGGGTCCTGTTTCAGTAGGCGGATACGATATCAGAACTTCCACGGGAAACAGAGTTTCAAAAAACCATGCCTTAGCCGGGCGCGTACCTATGGGAGGCGTACTTCAGCAAGCACTTGAAGCCTCTAAAGATTCCAGCTCGTCCGTTAATGTTTATTTAAGAGAACCGGATATAACAACTTCGAGTAATGTTGCGAACGCTATAAATCAGAAATTCGGCGGTGATATCGCCCTTGCTAAAGATGAAGGAGAAATTTCGGTAAAAGTGCCTTCAGACAGACAAAAAAATTTAATAGGATTTCTTGCCGATCTTGAAGGTATAAATGTTCAGAAAGACGAAGCCGCAAAAGTTGTACTTGACGAAAAAACAGGTACTGTTGTTGCCGGGAGCAATGTAAAGATTTTGCCCGCAACAATTACTCACGGCAGTTTGAATATTACCATAAGATCATATCCGATTATTTCGCAGCCCAATGCATTTTCAAACGGTACTTCCCAGGTATTCAATAACATGGTACCGTATGTAAACCAGGATTCGACAAATACAATTGCCATTCAGGGCGCGTCTACGGTTCAGCAGGTTGCGGCGGCGTTGAATTCCTTAAAAGTATCACCGCAGGATATAATTTCAATTTTCCAGGCTCTTCAAAAAGCCGGTGCATTAGTCGGAGAACTGGTGATTATATAATGGGAACCTTACCTTTAAAAATAACCGATCAGGTTAATCATTTAAGCGGTACTCCGGAGTTAGCTTCAAGGTATAGCAATGCGGATAAGGCAAAGCTCGCAAACGCGGCTAAGCAGTTTGAAAGCCTGCTCACTTCGATGATGATTAAAAGTATGACCCAGACAACGGAAGGTATGTTCGGCGATAAAAGTTTTGGCGGTGATTATTATGACACGATTTTTCAGAATGAGATCTCGAAGTTTATATCGGAGAAAAAAAGTTTGGGAGTTGCAGGAATTATTTATAAAAAAATGACAGGTGAAGATTTAAAAAGTGCGCCTGCCGCGGAAATTAAGCCGGCGGTAAACGAAAAATTAAATATTAAAAGCGATGTAAATCCGGTACCCGCAGAAAAGCCCGCAAGCAGTGAAAAACTGAACATTAAAAGCGACACTAACGGAATTCCCTCATTAACGCCCAGTCCTACCACTCAGAAAAGATTAAATAAATACGATGATATAATAGACAAAGCGGCAGAAACATTCGGGGTAAATAAGAATATTATTAAGTCGGTCATTATGACAGAGTCTGCCGCAAACAATAAGGCTTTGTCCGGCGCTAAAGCTAAGGGTTTAATGCAGTTAATAGACTCCACAGCGAGTGACATGGGTGTGCAGAATATTTGGGACCCAAAACAAAATATCTTCGGCGGCACTAAATATTTAGCCGGTTTGCTTCGAAAATATAATGGAGACTTGAATCTTGCTTTGGCGTCTTACAATGCAGGTCCGGAGAACGTAGATAAGTATAATGGTGTTCCTCCGTTTGAAGAAACACAGAATTATGTTACAAGAGTAAAAGGATATTTAAAACATTTTAGCGGAGTAGAAGATGGAAATGATTGATTTATTCAGGTCTCTGAAAGATCAGCATCAATTTCTTGAAGCATTTTTAAATACTATTATGCTTCAGCAAAGGGCGATTATTGAGAATGATATGACCGGGCTTGAGGAAACTATTAAAACCGAAGGTTCATTGATGATATATATAGAGCAGCACGAGAAAAAAGTTCTTGAAATAATCTGCGAATTATCGCAAAAGTATTCTATAGATTTGCCTTCAAAAAAACTTTCCGATTTTGTGGCGGCCGTAAAGGCGAAAAAAATTATGGAAACAGGAAGCATAGAGAAAATTCAAAATTCGTTGAAAAAATATATTCTGAGAATTGCAAAAGTTAATGCTCAGAATAAAATATTAATTGAGCAGGCAAGAAGCTTTGTGCAAGAAACAATTAGTGCTATTGTAAGCCTCAACAAAAACCAAATTTTAGATAGGAAAATTTAAATGAGTTTAGGCAGGATATTCGATATAGCCCAAAGCAGTTTGGCTACCTACCAGGGCGCAATCGACGTTACGTCGAATAATATAGCCAACTCATCGAATCCCGATTATTCCAGGCAGCGAGTTATTTTGTCGACTACCCCAGCTCAGCATCAGGCTAATTTTGTATGGGGTACGGGGGTTAAGATAGGCCAAATACAAAGGGTCAGAGATCAGCTGACAGACCAGCAGATCATAACAAACAATTCAAAATATTCCGGCAGCAGTAAAAGCAATGATCTGCTGACACAGGTGCAATCGGTTTTCAGTGAACCTTCGGATATCGGTCTGTCGAATTTATCAAGCACTTTTTTTAACGCGTGGGAGCAATTATCGGTTACTCCGAATTCTACATCTTTAAGGAATAACGTAATTCAGGCCGCGCAGAATTTAAGCGATAAGGTCCAGAGCATTAACTCTGGTTTGGATACTATCAAGACTAGCGTCAGCGGTCAGGTTCAGTCCAATGTCGATGCTATAAATACGGATATAAAACAAATCCAATCACTAAATAAACAAATTTTTACCGCGCAGTCTACCGGTTTGCAGCCTAACGATTTATTGGATCAAAGAGATAAAGCAATTGCTGACCTCAGTAATCTTACCAATATCAATGTTACTTACGACAATGGTAATTCCGCGGTTGTTTCAATCGGCGGAGTATTTGTAGCCGACAGATCATCTTATTCTCAGGTAAAGCTCACTAGCACCGGCGGTAAACTTCAAATAACGTCTTCCGACGGCAGTGTTACCGCGAATATTACGGGCGGCTCTACTGGCGCTTTGCTGGATGTATATAATAATAAAATTCCGGGATATCAAAGCGGACTGGATAATTATGTAAATCGATTAATGAACTCGGTTAATTCAGAACACTCAAGCGGATACACAATTGGTAATCCTCCCGAAACCGGTATAAACTTTTTCTCCGGTTATAAAAGCGGTGTTTTATCAATCAATCAGCAGGTTCTGAATGACCCGCAGAAAATTGCCGTATCAAAAGACGGAACCTCCGGTAACGGCGATATCGCCTTGAATATTTCCAATTTGTTAACATCTCCGGATGCAAACGGCAAAACTCTTCAGGATACCTACACTTCTTTGATTACAACCGTAGGTAACGATACAAAGTCTGCTTCTGATTCTACAAATTCGTACAACTTGGTTTTACAGCAGTTAAACCAGCAGAAAGATTCTAACTCGGGAGTATCGGTGGACGAAGAAATGATGAATATCATTAAATACCAGCGATCTTATGAGGCCTCTGCAAAAATGGTTTCTATGGCAGACGAAATGCTTCAAACATTATTAAACATGGCATAAGTTATGAGAATATCAGATTTATTAATGAGCAATGATTATCTTAATAATCTGAGCTCGGTAAAAAATAAAGTGAATAACCTGCAGACTCAAATAGCTACCGGTTCTAAAATAAATAATCCGTCCGATTCACCTATAGGAACGGCAAATATTTTAAACTGGAACTCGCAATTAAATCAGGTAAATACATATTCGGCTAATATTGACAGCGGGCTTAGTTTTCTCCAGGACACAACAAATACCATGGAGAATATGCAGTCGGGAGTAACAAATGTTCTTACCGATTTGACCAATTTAAATAACGTTGCGAATGATCCTAATTTAAGCTCGTATGCCGATAAAATTGATCAGGCTATAACTACGTTAGTAAACCAGGCCAACACAAAATCGGATGGTAAGTACATGTTCGGAGGTACTGATTTTTCTTCAGCGCCGTTTAATCTGGCGTCGGACGGATCTTCGGTAACGGTTCAGCCGAATGATATTTCAGGAGTCCAGAATATTCGTGTTTCTCAGGGCACGATGCAGAAAATAAATATGACAGGAACAGAAGTATTCGGAACTGTTGTTTCGATGAACGGAAATATTGATTCCGGCACTGCAGTAGGCGGTACGGTTTCACAGACAACCACGGTTTATGATACATCGGGTAATCCTTATACTTTTAATACTACTTTTACAAAAACAGCGACCGATGCATATAATATGACCTACGATGTAACCGACAGCGGCGGTACTTCCGTATTTTCTTCTGCTCCTGCCGCAAAATCGGTAGTCTTCGATCCGGCTACGGGAAATATTCAGTCAATTGACGGGAAGTCGCCCGCATCGATCCAAATAAAGGACAGCACAGGTAAAATAAATTTTTCTCTTAATACAATCGGTATAACAGAGAAGAGCGGTTCATCATCTGTCAATTATTCAGCAAATCAGCAGAATGATATTTTCAATACACTTATCCAAATAAGAGACAATTTGAAGAACGGCATAAAACCCACAGAAGCACAAGTGAATGCAGTTACGGATTTTAATTCGAGGTTATTAAGCAATATTACAAGCGCCGGCAACATCATAAATCATCTAACGGATTCGCAGGATTTGCTTACAAACAGACAAACTCAATTAAATACATCTATTGCAAATACTCAGAATGTCGATTTGGCACAAGCTATTACCGATCTGCAAAATCAGAGCAATACATTGCAATTAACGTACAAACTTGCTTCCACTATTAATTCTGATACTTTGTTAAATTATTTATGATTAAAAAACTCGGATCACTAAACGGTTTAATATTAGGCATACTTTCTATTTTCGGAGCATTTTTAATTGAAGGCGGTTCTTTTGATGCATTATTCCTTATTCCGCCTTTGATAATTGTCTTCGGTGGAACTTTCTCCGCCGTAATTATAGGCTTCGGATTAGAAAAGTTCGCTAATATTTTAAACCTTATAAAACTGGCGTATTTTCCGAAAAAATACAACGTTAAAAATTTAATCAACAACTTGGTAGAATTTTCGATAATATCAAGGAGGGAAGGTTTACTGTCCGTTGAGAAGAGACTTGATAGACTTGAATATATATTTCCTCGAAAATTAATCCGGCATGTAATTGACGGAACCGACCAGGACTCGCTTCAGAACATAGCGACAATGGAAATGAGAGCAATGCAGGAACGCCATTTTTCAAATATTTTTATTTTTACAAAAATGGGCGGCTATGCTCCTACAATGGGTATTATCGGTACCGTTATGGGTTTAATAATGACTTTGGCAAATGCCGGAAGCGATCCGGGATTATTAATTAAAAATATTGCCTCGGCGTTTATAGCAACGCTCTGGGGTGTTTTCAGTGCTAATATAATATGGTTACCAATCGGGGATAAGTTAAAGAAATGCCATTTGGAAGAAAAACATATGATGGAGATATCTTTGGAAGGCATTCTGGCACTACAGAGCGGGGAGATTCCCTCAATAGTAAAAGCCAGACTCCTAAGCCTTCTCCCCCAAGGAGAGCAGCTAAAACTCATGGGCTCATAGAACCCGAAGAATCTTTTTTTCAAGAAGACGGCGAGAAGGACCGTTATTTAATTACTTATGCCGATTTAATAACTCTTCTGCTCGGATTGTTTATTATTCTTTATGCAATTTCAAATATCGATGCGAAGAAATATGAAAAGATGATTTCAGCTATGGGAAGTGTTTTCGGCAGCGGCAATAAAGTTATTAATGTAAATACCGGCGGAACACCCTTAAAAAATGTTATCCCGGCCGAAGAAGTAAACTTAAAAGCTGAACTTCAAAAGATTATCGATAAATATCATTACGATAATTCGATAAAACTAGAACAAAACAAAAGAGGAATCGTAATTCACATTTTGGACGATATCCTATTTCCTTCGGGATCCGATGTACTGAATGTAGGTTCTTTGCAAATTTTGGATAGGATCGCGACTATTTTGAAAGAACTTCCGAACGATATTCGGATTGAGGGACATACCGATAATGTTCCTATTCATACTTCAAAATTTCCTTCTAACTGGCATCTTTCCGTGGCAAGAGCACTGAACACGGCTTATTATCTGATAAACTCCGAAGGATTGGTTGCGGGAAAAGTTTCGATTGTCGGTTATTCAGAATACAGGCCCATTGCCTCCAACGATAATCCGGAAGGCAGGGCAATTAACAGAAGAGTAGACATAGTAATTATAAAAAAGTAAAGTTAAATGAAAATAACAACACATAATTTCGGTGAAATAGAATTTAACGAGGATATCATTATTAATTTCAATGCGGGTATCCTTGGATTCGAACAGCTTAAAAAGTATCTGCTTATTAAAGCCGACGACGGCATTTTCTACTGGCTTAATTCCGTTGAAGATCCGCAAATTGCCTTCCCGCTGATCGGATCAAGAATTATAGACGACTCTTATCCCGAAGATAAAGGACACGAAGCTTTCGGAATCGTTAATTTAAATTCTGATGTTTTAAAAATTACAGTTAATTTAAAGGCACCTGTTTATATTAACCAAGATAATAAAACAGGTTATCAGAAAATTCTGGATACCGATATGTATCCGGTTAATTTCAATCTCTTTAAAGAATAATAGGTGCTTTATATTATGTTAATACTAACCAGAAAAATAAATGAAGAAATAAAAATCGGACCGGAAATAACCGTCAAAATTTTAGCGATCTCAGAAGGTCAGATAAAATTAGGTATATCTGCTCCGGATAATGTTGAAATATTCAGAGGCGAGATTTACGAAAAAGTAAAGCAGGTTACTATTGAAGCTTCTTTAAACAGTAAAGAAAAACCGGCAGACGTTGCCAAACTCAATATAAATCAAATTAGAAAACTCGATGGCAATAATGGATGAAGATAAAATTGCGCTGCTCATTGTCGACGACTCTGATATAATTAGAAATTCATTAAAAAATTTTTTTAACGATTATAACTTTGATGTTGTTACATGTCAGGATGGACTTGAAGGCATCCAGAAAGCCGCTGAAACAAGACCGGCTTTAATATTTCTCGACCTCATGATGCCTAATCTGGACGGCGTTAAAATGCTTCAGGTTATAAAAGTTCTTGACGGATTGAAGAATATCCCCGTAATAGTCATCAGCGGTAATACTAACAGAACCAACGTTCTTGCCGCAATTGAAGCGGGTGCGGATAAAGTGATTTCAAAACCTCTTCAAAAAGAAATTATCATAAAAAATATAAATGAACTGCTGGGCCCGGATTTCCTTTCCAAGTCCAAAAAGAAAAAAATGTTTTCACGCTCCGATTCGGACGAAATAAGAAAAAGATTGCGTATTATGTTCCTGGACAGCTATCCGGAAAAAAAGGAATTCCTCGCAATTGCTTTGGAAAAAAAGGACGGGCTGACTATAAAAAATATTGTACACGAGTTCAAAGGGGCCGGCGGTACTATTGGATTCAATAAGCTTAGTTTAATAAGCGGACTGGTAGAAGAACAGATCTTAAAAACAGAAATTAACTGGCCTTACGTCAGATTATTGTGCGAACAAATATTTACTCTTGTAGAAGAAATTAAAAATTATTCACTAACCAATTCATAATATGTTTGTAATTGTTGGTATTGCGGTTGTTATTGTATCGATAGTAGTGGGATTCCTTATAGCCGGAGGAAACCTTGTGTTGCTTATTCAAGTGTCGGAAATTATTGTTATTGGCGGGGCGGCAGTAGGCAGCCTTCTTATTTCCGCTCCAATATCCTTATTGAAAAAAATATTTGCGGAAATTCCAAAAACTATAAGTCCGAATCAATTTTCGAAAGAAGATTATTTAATTTTATTAAAATCGTTTAACGATCTTTTTCTGCTTGCTCAAAGGGACGGACTTCTTGCAATAGAAAAACATATTGAAAATCCGAATGAGAGCGATATCCTTTCGAAGAACAAAAAATTTATCGAAAACGATTTAACAAGAAATTTTTTCTGTGACACTATGAAAGTTATGCTTTCCGGCGGAATTCCCCCGCACGAACTTGAAAATGTTATCGATGCGGAAATAGAAACATTGGAAATGGAACTTAAACCTGTTCCGGCCGCGCTTTCGAGAGTTGGTGATTCTTTACCCGGCCTCGGTATTGTAGCAGCAGTTTTGGGAATTATCGTTACTATGGCATCGATAGATAAAGGTGCCGAAGTTGTAGGACACCATGTTGCTGCCGCTCTTGTAGGAACATTCCTCGGAGTTCTGCTCGCATACGGTTTTGTAAATCCTTTAGCCGCGAATATTGAACATAACGTGGAAGACAGGCTTAGAGTCTTTGAAACAATAAAGGCTTGTATAGTATCCTATGCAAAAGGCAACCCTCCGATTATCGCGGTAGAAATTGCTCGAAGAACAATTTTTACCGATGAAAGACCGACTTTTAGCGAACTCGAAAATTTTGTAAGAGGTAAGAGCTAAATGGCAGACGGCGAATTACCACCGATAATTGTAAAGAAAATTAAAAAAGGCCACGGAGGACACGGCGGAGCATGGAAAGTTGCTTACGCCGATTTCGTTACTGCGATGATGGCTTTGTTTATCGTACTTTGGGTCATGGGGCAAAAACCCGAGGTAAAAGAATCGGTTGCCGGTTATTTTAAGGATCCGATCGGGTTTTCCACAAAAAGCAAATCTGTTTTCAACGGAAGCAGTCCCTCAATAATTAAATCCGATCAGGCAAGCCAGATTGCCGCTCACGTCAAAGAAATGGAACTCCTTAAAGAAATGGGTGAACAGATCCTTGGTGAACTTAGGAAAGATCCCACTTTTAAAAATATAATGGGACAAATAAAGGTTCAGATAGTAAAAGAAGGATTGAAAATTGAGATACTTGATTCTTCGAAGGATCTGTTTTTCGAGATAGGAACCGCAAAGCTAACTTCGGAAGCCGAATTGCTGTTGAAAAAGATCGGCGATGAGCTTGAAAAAATCCCGAATAAAATTATTATCGAAGGACATACTGATGCCAGACCTTATTCAAACGACGGCAACGGTTATACGAATTTCGAGTTGAGCGCCGACAGAGCAAATTCAGCCAGAAGAGCTATGATTTCGGGAGATCTAACAGCATCGCATATTTTTGAAGTAAGAGGATATGCCGACAGAGAATTAAGAGATCCATCCGACCCGTTCAGTTTTTTGAACAGACGCATAAGCATAATTGTTAAATATTCGGACTTTAACGAATGAAAAACATTCTGATTGTTGAAGATGATCCCTTTACAATAGACTTTTATAAATTCATTTTCAAAAAAGCCGGTTATAATACTTATATATCAGAAGACGGAGAACAAATCCTTTCTTATTTACTGGAAAACCAAGTACAGTTAATTATCATGGACATAAATCTTAAGAATACGTATCTTTCCGGTGAAAAAATGGATGGTGTTAAATTATCAAAGAAGATTAAGAGTGAAGAAAAGTTTGCATGTATACCTATTCTTTTAGTTACCGCTTATTCACAGGATATTAATGGCGAGAACTTATGTAAGACGTGCAATGCTGAAGATTTTATTACCAAACCTATTGTTGATTTTAATTTTTTAATTGAAAAAGTAAATAAGCTGGTTAAATAATGGAAAAAAATAAAATTTTAGTTGTTGAGGATGAAAAGGATACTCTTTTTATCCTGGATAAATTATTAACTAAAAACGACTACCAGGTGTTTACTGCGGTTAACGGTAAAGAAGCACTCGACTTCATAGAAAATAATGTGCCTGAAGTGATTATAGCCGATTGGACAATGCCGGTAATGGACGGGCTTGAACTTTGTAATATTGTAAAACAAAATGAGAAATTAAAACATATTTATTTCATTATCTTAACCGCAAGAGCCTCATTAAAAGACCGTGTTGCCGGTCTGGATATCGGTGCCGACGACTTTCTTGTTAAACCAGTGCAAAATCAGGAGTTACTGGCTAGGATAAGATCGGGTATCAGAATTCATAATCTGCAAAATGAGCTTCGTAATATTGAACACGATAAGGCTATCGTCGAAATGGCATGTACCATTGGTCATAAAATTAATAACCCGTTAAGCAGTCTTTTAGTTTCCATTAAAAATGTTGAAGAGGATCTGAAAACCGGAAAAGATAGCAAATTTGACGAAGATTTGGTTATAATTAATCAATCTATAGAAAGAATAAAGGTTTTAGTTAATGATCTTACCCACCTTAAAAGTCCTGAAATGATAAATTACACCTCCGATAGTAAAATGGTAAAACTGGACTAACTCAATTTTCTGTCTGTTTTTTCGATTATAAGTTGAGGAAACAGATATGTTAGACAAAATAAGCAATATATCGGCAGGTAGTGAGTATGGCCGGTCTGTTAATACCGGTTCGTTCAACGGTTTAATAGGGGGAGTTTATAACAAAAAAATCGGCTCCCACGACTCCGTAAATATCTCTCCTGCTTTAAAGTTCTTAAACCAGGTTAACTGGAAACTAAAAGATTTTAAACACGTAGTTAACGAAAAACTATCTTTATCATTTCTTGTTTCCGATCTTGAGTTTCAAACTACAATTGATTTAGTCAACATATTAAATATTAATAGCGTTGAATACAGGATTATTAAAGAAAGAAAAGGAACGAACTGGAAAAGCAGAACTTATTTGGATATTGTATCTATTCCCGATAAAATTAAATATTCTGAGGAACCGTATTTAATTAACTTCTCCGCTTTAAACCTTCTGTTTCAGAGAATTTTCGATATTAACGTATTCAACGAGATAACCGATAAAGACAGGTTTCTGATAGAAGAACTGTTAAGGGATATAAAATTCGGGATAAATGACGAATTTAATTATCTTAACAGCTTTTTATTTACGTTTGTTGATAAATTAACCGGCATTAAAATCGTTAAGAGGGAAGAAGTTAACGGAAATGCCGAATTAAATTATATAAAGAAAATAAAAGTCTTGAATGCAGAATAATTCAATTAATTCTTTTGAAAGAAAAAACTATTTATCGATTTCTGAATTCGAATCTTTCTATGAAGCTAAAAACAGTAATCCGCTTATTATTGTGGATATTGCCTGCAACATAGTTTTTTCGAATGAAGCATTCAAAATAGTGTTTAATATTACTGAAGGGCAGAAATTCTTCGACCTGGAATCGGAGCCTAATCTCGGTTATTTGCTTTTTGCATTAACCGGAAGTAATTACGATAACTTCCAATTTGACGTAACTTTTTCACCTGAGCACAATCTACGTAATAATGAATACAATGTAGAGCTTGAAAGAATATATATTTCTGAAAGAGAATATTTTGTACTTATTTTTAATTCACTCGCGGAAAAAGAAAAGCTTGAAGAAAGAATAAATAATCTTCACAATGCTCTTGAGTACGGGAACGTTCCGGTTATTATAACAGACGGAAAAGGCTTAATTACTTATTCCACAAATTCGTTCGAAAGAATCCTTAAAACCCAGCTCGAAAACATATATTTTAATTATCTGCCTGAAGTACTATCATTTTTCCTGGACCACGGAGATATTCGAATTCTTGAAGAATCCATTTCTAATTTCAATGTATGGCAGAAAACAATTGTATTAAACGATGACAACGATCTGCGATACTACGAACTGAAATTAAACCCTATATACAGAGAGGGCAGCGAATATAATAAATTTATTGTAACCGCCAACGATATTACAAATTATGTTAAGAAAAACCAGATTGTTAAAAAATCCGAAAACAGGCTTAAATCCATAATAAACAACATTTCGGATTTATTCCTGATTATAAAAGAAAAGGACGAAAAATTTGTTCTTGAAAACGCAAATGAAAATTTCTTCAGAGTGTTCGGATTAAATAAAAACAATGTATTAAAAAACAATATAGAACTGGTTCTTGATGAAAAACTTCTTAATGCTATAATACCGCAAATTGAAAAGATTAAAGATCTGGAAACATCCGGAATTGAATTTAAATATGACGGCTTCAGATCCAAGCATTACAACATTAAAATTGCATCCATCGAGGATAAAATAGAGAAGGAAATTCTTTATATCATCAGCATGCAGGATATAACAGACGAACTGCTTTATCAGCGGCAATTGCGGGCAATGTACGAAAAGGAGAATCATCTGAATAAATTGAAAAACGCCTTTCTTGAAAATATGTCGCACGAGATCAGAACACCGTTTAATGCTATTATCGGATATTCCGAAATAATAGACGATAGCGTAGAGATGGAAGATTACGGAACCCTCTCGGAACTGGCCGGTTCGTTAAAAGATGTATTGAAAAGAGTTTTGAATTTATTCAATAATATCGTTGAAGTATTTCAAATCGAAGCGGGCGAAGTTGAACTTGATAAAGTGAATCTGAACTGTAACCAGGTGTTAAGGTCTGTTTATAATAAAAGGTACGATGAAGCGGTTCTGAAAAATCTTGACTTTAAGATTGATCTGAGGGACGAGTGGATTAATATAGAAACCGATTGGGTAAAGTTCGAAAGGATCATAGACTCGCTTATTGAAAATTCTATAAAGTATACCTCACAGGGGAATATTCTTGTAACGTCGGCAATTGTGGATGACTCGGCCCAGATAACTATTTCGGATACAGGAAGCGGTATAGACGAGACAGAAATAAACAGAATGCTGGAACCGTTTGCGCAGGAGGAAGAAGGTTATACCCGCAGTTATGAAGGCGCCGGACTCGGTTTGACAATTGCTTATAAATTAACCCAGCTTCTTCAAGGAAAATTTCATATACAAAGCACTAAAAATAAAGGCACGGAAATAACTTTGATATTTCCTTTGATAAGAACCGAAGCCGAATATTCTTAATCTATATAAGTTTAAATCTCACCCGCAAAACACCATCTTCATAGCCTGAAGATATTATTTTGAAATATCCGATTTGGCCGGTCGATTGCACATGTATACCGCTGCATGGACATGAATCATAGTCGCCGATCCTGATGATCCTTAATGTTTCACCTGCGGTGTCGGGAAGCCTTTCAAGATTAAAATATTTTTCAGCCTCACTTCTCGGCATAAATTCTTCTAATACTCTGTGGTTTTTCCCGATCTCTGCGTTTACTTTGTTTTCTATCCGGGATATTTCATCTTCGGTAAGATTTCTGTCGAAGTGATAATCACATTTCGATTTTTTCTTTTCGATATGATTGCTGAACGAGCGTCCTTTACCAAACATCCTTACCATAGTTTGATTCAGAATATGTTCGGCCGAGTGCATTCTCGGATCGTAATCTTTTGCCATCTTATATTTAATTTTTTTGTGAACTAAAATATAATTTATATAAATCAAAAATTCATTGTTTTTTTATCGAAGCATGGAGCACAGATTAGCAATCTGTGTGGAATCATTCTCTGGCAAAAAATATTTTACAATTGTTTTATCGTTTGCATATGGATTATTTGATGAACTCCCATCCTTTAGTAGGCGCTAATGAATATATCTGCCACAGTGGGCGGACCAGCCTGCCCGACAGTCATGGCTGAACGGGAAATTAGCAATCTGTCTCTCACCGCAAAGAACGCAATGAAACGCCAAGGAATATTTAATCATACCTTAGCAGTCTATTGCGGTTAATTTCTCCGCAGAAGCACTAAGGATATTTTAACAGTAGCTTATAACTACCCAATCGAAAATCGTCTATAGTCAATCTTCAATCGAAAATTTTTAATCGAAAATCATCAGTCTTCAATCGAAAATCCTTAGTTTTTCGCCACATAAAATTTCGGAAAACACAAGATTTCTTTTTAATTTAGTACAAAGAAAATCTTGCTAAACTTTAAATAAGTTTCCAAAATCTAAAACGGGGTTTATATGCAACTTAAACAAATCATTTTTTTATCATTTCTTATTATTACTATGGTTCAAATAACTTCAAATCCTCAAGGCCTTGAAAGGAAAGACGTTCAGGAAAAATACAAATGGAATCTTAATGATCTTTATCCTGATTTAAACGCGTGGAGCAGCGCTAAAAAAGATGACTCCCTCAAGATTGAGGATATTGTTAAATATAAAAGTACAATTGGAAATAGCGCGGAAAATCTTTATGCCGCTTTAAATAATTATTTCTCGGCTTTAAAAGAGTTCTATAGAGTTGCGGATTATGCGGAAAGACTGAGCGACGAGGATTTGCGTATCTCTAAGAACCAATCATTAACGCAGGAAATATCCAACCTCGGAACCGAATTTTCGGAAAAAACAGCCTTCCTTAGTCCGGAAATTTTAAAAATTTCTCCTGAAAAAATCGCTTCTTTTATGAAAGAAGAAAAAGGATTGTCTGTTTACAAAATGTTTATCGACAACATTCAGCGTTTAAGAAAACATACTCTTTCTGAATCCGAAGAAAAAATATTAGCCAGTTTCGGATCCGTTGCTCAGACTCCCAGCGATGTATATAATATTTTTAATAACGCGGAGTTTCCTTTTTCCGAATTAAAATTATCCGACGGAAATGAAGTTAAATTAACTTCATCCGCATTCACAAAATATAGATCGGTTCCGGATAGAATGGATCGCGAAGAAATATTTAAAGCGTTCTTCGGTGAATACGGTAAATTTCAAAATACACTGGGCGCAAATCTCGGCGGCAAGGTAAAGGCGGATTATGTATTTGCGAAGGACAGAAATTATAATTCCGCGCTGGAAGCATCTCTGGATGCCAATAATATTCCCGTCTCGGTTTATCAAAACCTCATTGACCAGATCCATAATAATTTACCTACTCTCCACAGATTTTTAACCCTGAAAAAAAGGATGCTGGGAGTAGATACACTTCATTATTATGACCTCTATACTCCTATAGTTAAAAAAGTGGATATGCATTTTACAATCGATCAGGGAGAGAAAGTAATACTTGATGCGCTAAAGCCTCTTGGCACCGATTATATAAATACCGTTAAAAAAGCTATGAACGACAGATGGATTGATTTCATGCCTACCGAAGGAAAACGCAGCGGCGCTTATTCTTCCGGCGCGGCTTACGATGTGCATCCTTACATCCTGACCAATTGGAACGATGATTACGAATCAGTGTCTACTCTTGCTCATGAACTCGGACATACGATGCATAGTTATTTCTCCAATAAAAATCAGCCGTTCGCTACATCGGATTACCCGATATTCGTTGCGGAAATTGCTTCGACATGCAACGAAAACCTTTTGAATCATTATATGGTTCAGCATGCCCCTAACGATCAGGAAAAATTGTATCTGCTCGGAAGTTATCTTGAGTTATTAAGGACGACTATATTCCGTCAGACTCAATTCGCCGAATTCGAACTGGATATACATAATATGGCCGAGAAGGGCATTCCTTTAACAGGAGAATCAATAAGCAGTGTGTATTATAATATCGTGAAAAAATATTACGGAAACGATCAAGGATATTGCGTAGTTGATCCATATATCGCGTATGAATGGGAATATATACCTCATTTTATAAACTATACTTATTATGTATATCAGTATTCAACTTCACTGATTTATTCTACAGCCTTTGCCGAAAAAATATTAAGCGAAGGCCAGCCGGCTGTTGATAAATATTATAACATTCTTAAAGGCGGCGGATCCGATTATCCTATTGAACTTATTAAGAAAGCAGGGATTGATCCTTTATCATCCGAACCGTTTAAACTTACGATGAAAAGAATGAACGATGTAATGGACCAAATTGAAGCTATATTGGATAAAGAAGGAAAATAGATTTTTAATCGAATTTTCCTAAAATGAACAGCCGCAGAAATGCGGCTGTTTTCATATTAGCGGGTTATTTTTGATTATTTCTTTGCATTTACTTTTATTAATTTTGTCCGATAATTTATTGAAATGAATATGAAATATCAGCCTTCTTATATTAAACTTTTGGAATCCGGTGAATTAGAAGAAAGAGCCGGAAAAGCAATTGAGTCTTTAAAGGCATGTGTCAACTGCCCGAGAGAATGCCTAATAGACAGATCTTCCGATGAGTATGGTTTTTGCTTGAGCGGATTTCTGCCTATAGTCTCGTCATATACTCCTCATTTCGGTGAAGAACCTGTAATTAGCGGAACACGCGGGGCCGGAAATATATTTTTCGGTAACTGTAATCTTAGATGCGTTTTTTGTCAGAATTATACCATAAGTCAGAACTGGAAAAGTGAAAGAAAAAACGAAGTGTCGTTTGAAAGACTGGCTGATATCATGCTGGAACTGCAGGATAAACATGTGCATAATATCGGATTGGTATCACCTTCTCATTTTTCCTCACAAATATTAAATGGAATTTATCTCGCGGTAAAAAAAGGATTGAGACTTCCTATTGTATACAACACTAACGGTTACGATACCGTCGAAACTATCAAAATGTTCGAGGGCGTTGCCGAAATATATCTGCCCGATCTTAAATACGGCAACGATGAATATGCAACGACTTATTCCAAAGTAAAAAATTATTTCGCCACCGCTAAAGCCGCGATAAAAGAAATGTACCGTCAGGTGGGTCATGAACTTCTTTACGACGGCGATGTAGTTGTTAGGGGATTAATCATAAGGCATCTTGTCCTTCCGAATGATTTATCGGAAACCGAAGAGGTATTTAAATTTATTGCAGAAGAACTAAATCCTAAAGTTCATATATCGGTGATGTCCCAATATTTCCCCGCACACAAAGCAGGCGGTGATATGCTGATAAACCGGACCTTAAGAGAATCGGAGTACGATAGGGTTTTAAGGTTAATGGATAAATACGGCCTGGAAAACGGATGGACGCAGGAACTGGAAAGCCAGAACACTTACCGTCCCGGGTTTGAAACCGACAGGGAAACGCCATTCTCATTTTAATATAATTGCCCTTACGCACAATAAATTCCCATAGTTTGATTTTTACACGGCCTTTATATACATATCGTATTACGATATAAGTTAACCTGAAAAATTATGGCAAGAAATACCGAAAAAAACATACGGGAACTGGCAAATATCTTTCCGCAGATACAAAGATTTTTTCACAGCATCTCGATCGAAGTTTCTAAGACCGGAGAATTTACCATCGCTCAATACCGTGTTTTAAGTCTTCTTGAGCTTTTCGGGAAGATGACGGTTAATGACCTGAAGGACAATCTTAACATTGCTCAAAGCTCTGCAAGCGGTTTGGTTGATCGAATGGAACAGCTTGGTTTGCTCAAAAGAGATACCGGAGCAAAAGATAAAAGAGTTACCGAATTAACTCTGACACCGAAAGCAAAAAAAATATTAAAGAGAAAAAATGATTCGATGGAAGACGTATATAGGAGTCTTCTTGAAACATTAAGTTATAGCGATCAGAAAATTTTTGTAGAGTCTTTCGAGAACTTGTTAAAACTTATCGGAAAAATAAAATCATAAGATTTATTCCGACGTACCGGACAAATTCTTCCGGTATAAATAATAATAAATAAACTTAATATTTGTTTTGAATTGTATTGGTACTGCCGTACAAAGGAGATTATTGTTCAATGGATATTCCTGATAACAAAAAACGCAATAAAATATTGACAGTATTATTCATAGGTGTTTTAATGGGCGCTCTGGACATTGCAATTGTAGGCCCGGCGCTCCCTGCAATACAAAAGCAATTTCATATAGATGAAAGAGGAGTTGCGTGGATATTTACCGTTTATGTTTTATTTAATTTGATAGGAACGCCCCTAATGGCGAAACTCTCGGATATAATGAGCAGGAAAAAAGTATATATAATAGACATTACAATATTTGCAGTCGGCTCATTAATAGTCGCGTTGTCGCCGAAGTTCGGTGTGTTATTACTCGGAAGGGCCGTTCAAGGGTTCGGTGCGGGCGGTATTTTCCCTGTAGCCAGCGCGGTTATAGGTGATACTTTTCCCGAAGATAAACGCGGCGGGGCACTGGGATTAATCGGCGCCGTGTTCGGTATCGCGTTTATTATCGGACCGGCCATAGCTGGTCTGCTTCTGCTGTTAAGTTGGCACTGGTTGTTCATAGTAAATATTCCGATAGCAATTGCAATCATTTTCTTGAGTTTAAGTACTTTGCCGGATAACCGACCGCCGTCTAAAAAGGTTTTCGACTGGAGCGGAATGATTTCATTAATCTTTATTTTAGTCGCATTATCTTTCGGTTTCAATCAAATTAATACCGCGCATTTCCTGCAGAGCATTTCTTCGCTTCAGGTCTGGCCGTTCTTCCTGCTGGCAATCTTATTAATACCGTATTTTACAAGTACCGAGAAAAAAGCAATTGACCCTGTTTTGAGAATACAATTAATGACATCAAGGCAGGTTATGCTGGTTTGTGCCCTGGCAATAGGAGCCGGTGTGAGTGAGGCCGCGGTCGTTTTTGTTCCGCCGCTGCTTGTGGCAAAGTTCGGTGTAACGACTTCGCAGGCGAGTTTTATGTTATTCCCCGTTGTTCTGGCAATGGCAGTAGGATCTCCGCTTGCCGGAAGAATGCTTGATAAAATTGGTTCTAAGATTGTTTTAATTATCGGCACCTTGATTTTAGCATTGGGACTACTGGGCTTTGCATTTGAAGTAGAAACTCTACTGGCTTTTTATATTGATGCGATTTTAATCGGAATCGGAATGGGAATCGTTGTCGGCGCTCCATTAAGATACATCATGCTCAACGAGGCTAAAACGACCGAACGGGCTGCCGGTCAGGGTGTTGTCAGGTTGTTTACAGGGACAGGGCAATTATTCGGCAGCGCGTTAGTAGGTGCAGTTGCAACGTCGCACGGCGGGGGAGCGAACGGTTTGCAGAATGCGTACCTTCTGACGGGAATTATAATAGTTATTCTGATATTTGTTTCGTTCGGATTGAAATCGCGAAGCGAAGAATTAAGAACAGCTAAAAGCAACGCTTAGCGAAAAGGAATTTTCCCCGGTAAAGATTATATTTGCATAAGATTTAAATTTATAACTTTTAAAACGTTGCCGGGGAAATGATGAAATTTCTGAACAACTTTTTTATCATCGTTTTATTATCTACAATGACTGCATATTCGCAAAACAATCTTAAGTTCGACGATTATTTTATTAATAAGACATTAAGAATAGACTATTATCATATAGGTGATAAAAATTCCGAAACGGTTACTCTTGATCAGCTGTATTGCTACGGAGTATGGGCAGGAAGCGTTAATAATATGAATGATCCGTTTAATGACGGCAAATATTACGCTAAGGTATATGATTCAGTATCGGGGAAATTAATTTTTTCAAAAGGCTTTGATAGTTATTTCGGCGAGTATATAACAAGCACACCTGCTGAGGAAGGCATTAAACGCACTTATTCCGAATCTGTCTTAGTACCATTTCCTAAAAACGAAATTATATTTGAGATTGAAAAAAGGAACCGGGAAAATAACCTTGAAAAAATATTTTCATGTAAAATAAATCCGAAGGAAGTCGGTATTATTAAGAAGAACCTTGCGGAAAAATCTATTAAAGTATTTAAAGAAATTATCAACGGAAATCCCCATAATAAAGTTGATATAGCAGTACTTGCGGAAGGTTATACGGCTAAAGAAGAAAAGAAATTCGGTAAAGATCCTGAAAAATTTCGTAAATGCTTTTTTCAGTCAGGAACCTTACAAAACCTATAAAGACATGTTTAATATTTACGGGGTGTTCAAAGCTTCCGAAGAAAGCGGTGTCGACGAACCAACGCACGGCGTTTTTAAGAATACGGCACTATCATGCACATTCAATTCTCTCGGGTCGGAGAGATATCTTTTAACCGAAGATAATAAAGCGTTAAGGAAAATCGCTGCTCAGGTTCCTTATGACGCAATTTTTATTATGGTTAATCATAACAGATACGGCGGCGGCGGCATATATAATTTGTATTGTACTTTTACGTCGGATAACCAGTGGACGGATTATTTACTGCTCCATGAATTCGGGCATTCGTTTGCGGGTCTAGCCGATGAGTATTATACATCCGATGTAGCATATAACGACTTTTATCCGAGAGGCGTGGAACCTGTTGAGCCTAATATTACCGCTCTTCTCGATCCCGGCAATGTTAAATGGAAAAATTTTCTGACGCCGGGAATAAAAATTCCTACCCCCTGGAAGAAGTCGGAATACGACAGTCTTGATATGCATTGGCAGGCACACAGACGTACGTTAAACGGTAAAATTGCGGAAACAAAACGTAATAATAATGATCCGGATTCTGCCGACAATTTACAAAATGAATATAATAAACTGGACAGTTTGCATACTTTAGAGATGGCAAAGTGGCTTAAAAGCAGTAAATACTTGGGCAAAGTGGGCGCGTTCGAGGGGGCAGGGTATGCATCTAAAGGGTTATATCGTCCGATGCTGGATTGTATAATGTTTTCTAAAGGCAAAAAACCATATTGCAAAGTTTGTGAAGCTGCAATAATAAGAATGATTAAATATTATTCCGAATAAGCAGCTGAGCCATAAATGTTAAGAATACCCATCCCCTTCACGGATTTAAAAGGTGACCCTCGAATTTAATTTCGAGATTTGCAAATATTTTGTTTATCTTTAAATGCAGTTGAAATAGAAAAGAAATTGGGAGTCTGCCCAATGAAAGAATTTTTTAGTGTTTTAGAGGTATCCGGAATTTTAAAATCAGCCGGTCTACTGTTTTAAATTATATTAAGTCCGGTAAACTTACCGCCACACAAGTGGGGAAAATTTATATTATATCCAGAGAAGATTTCGGTGAATTCTTAAAAACCAACAAGGTAAAAAAGAAAAAAAATCATATCGAGCAGACTTTATTCGACTTTTAAAAATATTCACTAAACGGCTCTTATTTTCTTTTGTTTTTTACTATTTCGGATTTACCCGGCAAATAATTTTTTTTTATCTTTTCAAAAGATCTTCCCAAAATAATCGGATACCTAACTTTTATTCTCTGATATATTTCTTCCGGAATTTTTTGATTCTTCAAATTTGAAATTCGGTATTTATCATCCAACATTTCAAGAAAAATATTTTCACTTACGAGCATCCCGAACTTAGCAGCTGCTTTTATACAATCGGCTGGATATACGTAATTGTAAGACCTTTCATTCAAGTACATTTTTATATTTTTTAAGAAGCTGTCAATTATAAATTCAAATCTATGTACTTCAAGCTCAATTTCATGCTTTTCCCTAGCTTTTTTGAGATTTTTTTTAAAATATTCAAAAGAATCAAACAATTCATTAAATGATTTAATTAATTCAGCTTCCATGCGGTTCGTTGTTTTTCAATATTATTGTAGCTAATTATTAAGTATTGCCTTTATGTACTTATATTGTATGGAAAATACGCAATTTTAGGTAGAACTTATTTTTATTATTATCGTCAAAATGGTCAAAATCTTTTCAATAAAAAGTTGATTGTTTTTAAAGTGTGACAAAACTCACGGAACTATTTTGCGATTAAAATGTATAGAAACAACAATAATTGAGTATAGTTAAAGATCCTAATTGAAAAATGCGAAAACAACTTAAAATGGACATATATTTAACTTTTTGAATTCATTTGAAAAATGCTATAAGAAGGTATATAAGGTATAAATATTTTCCCCTTACATTTATTCAATAAAATATATTATATTTACCGTTTGAAAATTTTGATTCGGGTTTAATTATTTAAATAACATTTAGGAGTATAGTATAAATTGAAGATAACGAAGCAATTTACGAATCGAGAAAGTAAGTCTTTAGATCAATATTTGTTGGAAATAGGAAAGGTTGATCTTATTACTCCGAACCAAGAGATTGAATTAGCCAGGAGAATAAAAAAAGGCGATAGAACCGCGCTTGAATCGTTAACAAAAGCAAATTTAAGATTCGTGGTAAGCGTTGCAAAACAATATCCAGAATCAGGGACTTACGCTTTCTGACCTGATAAGCGAGGGAAACCTGGGATTAATAAAAGCAGCAGAACTTTTTGATGAAACAAGGGGATTTAAATTTATTTCTTACGCAGTATGGTGGATAAGACAGTCAATTTTACAGGCTCTTGCCGAACAATCAAGAATTGTTAGATCTACCTCTCAACCGTGTAGGTACTTTGAATAAATTAGGAAAAGCATTCTCAAAACTTGAACAGGAATATGAAAGAAAACCTAGTGCAGATGAGTTAGCCGAAGAATTGGATATGAAAGCCGACGAAGTAAGCGATACATTACAGTTATATGGAAGGCACGTTTCAATGGACGCCCCCTTTTCCGGCGATGATGATAAAAACAGCCTAATTGATATTCTTCCTAACGATCAAGCAGCCTTCGCCTGACGAAAATTAACGCAGGGAATCTCTGAAAGCGGAAGTTGAAAGCGTACTTTCAACATTAAGCGAAAAGGAAGCTAAGTGTTTTGCGGCTTTATTTCGGAATTAACAGCGAACATTCCGCAACTGTTAGAAGAAATTGGCGAAAGATTTAATCTTACCCGCGAAAGAGTTAGGCAGATTAAAGAAAAAGCTCTGCGTACATTAAGACATCCTTCCAGAAGTCAGAATCTAAAAGCATATTTAGGATAAAACATTTTTTTGTTTCCCGTTTCCGTTTAAACGGAGACGGGAGGCGAAATAAAGTCAATTACAGATTTATTCCCCGGTTAGTTTTGTTATCCATCCTGTATCCAGCCCGTGCTCTCTAAACAATTCAAAGTATTTTTTAGCAACCATTTTTTGCATAGCGTTTAATTCTTCGATAAAATCTTTCAACGCCAGGTCGCCTCCGTAAATAAAATAGTAATCTGTCAGTTGATGGATATACTTTTTAGTTAAGTTGGATAGAATTGTAAATGCTTTTTCCGTAGTATCGTCAAGGGCGTTTAGGTTTTTCTCTTCATCGGGTCTAATAACTTCTTCTTCGTCTAATATTGAATAATCATCAACTTTATCTTCAAGTTCCTTCAGAACGGCCCAATTGGTGGCCAGCTGGAATAAAGTATCGAGAATATTGCTTAGATGTTTTTCTCTTTCCGATTTAATTGAATCCCTGGAATTGTCTATTATTCTAATATCTTTTGTCTCGATCTCAAACTTCTTTAAAATCTCGGGAAGATTAACATTGCTTGAAATCTGGTTTACTATATTGCGGAACTGCAGAATAATTTTTTCGTTAAACGCTATATCACAGTCGCTGTATATTTGATTATCTTCCAAGATAGAAATGATCTCTTCCTTTTTATCTGGATATCGTCTGTCGAGGTATTCCTCAGTAAAATGGAAATCATCCGAACATTCCGAGCGGTCGTCTATCATACTTGCCAAATATGATTTTATTTTCAGCAATGTTAAAAATAACCCGCTTTTATCCTGAGACATATTTTATCCAAATAAATTAAAAGTGACGTATTAATAATACCATAAAGTTACAAAAAAAGGAAGACTATCTTGTTATGACTTTTATAAAACAAAAAAGAATGTTTAATTATTACTTT